>MPNN01000003.1 GCA_002239045.1 SAR202 cluster bacterium bin127 | reverse complement strand
GCGCTGGAGCCAGGAGCCCGGCGTGTGGAACAACCCGCGCGACCCCAGGGCGGTGGGCAAGAACGACGGCCTCTCGGTGGACCCCGGGTTGACCAGCTACACCATCACGAATCTCAAGAACGGAGTCGCGACGGGCGTTTTCATTCGCTCGATGGTCGGGCACCGCAACAACATGAGCGAGCGCGAAGGGAACTCCAGCGAGTGGGTGCGGACCAAGGGCGAACACACCACGCCAGTCGCGCCGCCCAACGACGCGCCCACGGTGGCGAGCGCCATCTCCGATGCCACTATCGTCGACGAGAGCGGCACGCACGAGGCATCCCTGTCCGGCGTGTTCGCCGACGGCGACGGCGACGACCTGAGGGTCACGGCCAGTTCGTCGGACGAGAGCGTGGCGACCGTGTCGGTGTCCGACGATTACTCAACGTTGACGGTGTCGGCCAAGTCGCGCGGAAAGGCGAACATCACCGTCACCGCCTCCGACGGCAACGGCGGCGAGGTGTCCGACACCTTCGCCGTCACGGTGAACGCCCCCGCCCAGCCGGAGCCGGTCCAGCCCCAGCCGATCGAATCCGAACCGGAGCAGGAACCCCAGCTGCAACAGCAGGCGGCACAACTCCCCGGAACAGTGATCAACCTCACTGTCGAACCCCGCAACACCAACATCACCGTCTCGTGGGAAGCCCCGACCGAAGGCGGATCCATCACCGGATACATCGCCCACATCAAGCCGGTAGGCGGCGGCAACGGACACACCCTTACCCCCAACGCCGACAAGACGACGGTCAAGTTCCGACGACTCGACCGAGCGACGGAGTACCTCATCTGGGTCCGCGCCGTCAACGAAGAAGGCAAAGGCGAACGAACCTCCATCCGCACCGCCACCAAGTGAGACCCCGGCAAGCCCCCCGCCGCCCCTCTGGATTCCGGCTTTCGCCGGAATGACGGGGGGGGGCGGGCGTCGTTTTGAACTAGGATGCGAAGGATGGGGAAGGATTTTAAGGATGGGTTGTTGTGGGAGGGGGTTGTTGCCTAGTGTGCTATGTGCTACGTCATACCCGCGCACGCGGGTATCCAGAGAAAAGCACAGCACGCCGTTACCCCGCCGCCCCTCTGGATGGGCGTTCCGCCCGCTGAAGCGCCGGCTTTCGCCGGAATGACGGGGGTTGGCGCGGGATTGACGTGGGTGCTTTCGCCGGAATGACGTGGGGGATTTTTGCGCCAAAGGATATTATCTGATATTGTGCATATACACGCGCCGCGCGAACCGATTAGTCGCGTCGGCTTGATGTGTGCAAGATATATGACCGCGACGCAGGTGTTCCGACATCGCGACAAGCGTTCCATCCTGAAGAACCCCGACGAGCATCTAAACGAAGCTAGGGAGAGTTAAATATGGCAGAGATGACAACTGCTGCAGCCCAAGAGCGCGAGCACATGCTCGAAGACGCGGCGGAGGTCGATGCTGATGGCTTTGGCCCGTCGGCCGCGTCGTCAGAGATCGTGTTGGATGTGAATGAATTGCAGACGCATTTCGCGACGCGCTGGGGCACGGTCAAGGCCGTTGACGGTGTGAGTTACAGCGTTCGCCGCGGCGAGACGTTAGGTGTTGTGGGCGAGTCTGGATCGGGCAAGTCGGTGACCGCGCTTTCGATCATGCGGCTTGTGCCTTCACCCCCGGGTCACATAGTTGGTGGTGAGGTGGTATTGAACGGTCGTAATCTGTTGGATCTTTCCGAGCGCGAGATGACGCAGGTGCGCGGTGGTGAAGTTTCGATGATTTTGCAGGACCCGATGACGGCGCTGAATCCGGTTTTCACGGTTGAGAACCAGGTTGGCGAGGCGATTCGAATTCACCAGAAACTTCGTGGCAAGGATCTTTGGGACTCGATTGTTGATGCTCTTCGAAAAGTTCGTATCCCGGCTCCGGAGACTCGAGCGAAGGACTATCCGCACCAGTTGTCTGGCGGCATGCGCCAACGTGTTGTCGGAGCGATTGGGATTTCGACGAGCCCGGATGTGATCATCGCGGACGAGCCGACGACGTCGCTCGATGTGACGATTCAGGCGGCCTATCTTAGGCTGTTGCGTCAGATTCAGCGTGAGGCCGGAGTGGGCATCATCTTTATCACTCACGATTTCGGGATTGTCGCCAAGATGTGCGACCGTGTGGCGGTGATGTACGCGGGTCGTATTGTTGAGACTGCTGATGTTCGAACGATCTTCAACGAACCGCTGCACGAGTACACGAAGGCACTGATCACCTCGGTGCCGAAGCTCGAGGAAAAGACGGGTCGATTGCCTCAGATCGAGGGTCAGCCGCCGTTGCTGTACAACCTTCCGGAGGGCGACGCGTTCGCTCCGAGGTCCCCGTTGGACTATGACGAGGAGGACGCATTGATTCGGCCGGAACTGGTGGAGGTTTCACCAGGGCACATGGTCCAGCTAACGCGGTCTTCGGTGGCAGATTTCGACAAATACAAGCATTTGGTTTCGTACGGATGATTCCGGTTTCCGTCGGAATGACGGACGGAGCGTACGATCGGACACAACGGTTGAATAGGAACTTCACAGATGGCTAGAAACACAATGACCCCAACGGTGATCCCGGAGGCTCCGGGTGCATCAAACCCGTCGGACGCGATATTGCAGGTTAGGGGCCTGCGGAAGTGGTTTGACGTTGGGGGACGCTTCCTCGGGATTGGTCAGCGAAGCTGGCTCAAGGCGATTGATGACGTCAACTTTGACGTTCGGGAGAGCCAGACGTTTGGCCTTGTGGGCGAATCGGGTTGTGGGAAGACGACGACGTTGAAGGTGATCTTGGGTTTGGAGGAACCGACCGAGGGTAATATTTACTGGCAAGGCGAAGATGTCGCGGATATGACGCGTGCCGGCCGGCGCGAGTTTAGGCGCTCGGTTCAAGCGGTATTCCAAGACCCGTGGTCTTCGCTGAACCCTCGGATGCGGGTGCAGGCGATTGTCGGAGAGCCGCTTGAGATCGCTACCACAATGTCGCGGCAGGAGATTCGGGACCGCGTGGGTGATCTGCTCGTCGAGGTCGGATTGAACCCGTATCAGATGAACCTTTATCCGCACGAGTTTTCGGGTGGTCAGAGGCAACGGATCGGTATTGCGCGGGCGTTGGCGTTGAACCCGAAGCTGATCTGTTTGGATGAGCCGGTGTCGGCGCTTGACGTTTCGATTCGTGCGCAGATCATGAACCTTTTGGTTGACCTGCAGAATGAGCACGGATTGGCGTATCTGTTGGTGGCGCACAACTTGGCGACGGTGAGGTATATGTGTCACGAGATGGCGGTCATGTATCTAGGCGTAGTGCAGGAGATGGGCGACACTGAAGCGATCTTCAACAACCCGCTCCACCTTTACACGAACGCGTTGATATCTGCGGCATTGCCTTCGCACCCGGACATCACTCGAGATGAGATCATTCTGCCTGGTGAGGTGGTATCGCCGATCGACCCGCCACCGGGTGACGTGTTTATGACGCGGACGCCGATCGAGGTGGATCACTCTAATGAGTGGGCGCAGGTGCGTCCGCCTTTGGTGGAGAAGGAGCCTAACCACTGGGTAGTGGATACTCCTTGGAGCTTGGCTACGGACGAGGCTTTGCGCGCTTCGATCTACGACGAAGAAGCGGAGATTCGGAAGAGCGAAGAGGAACGGCGCCGATTGGCGGCAGAGAACTGATCGCGTTCAGCTATACGGAATCAACCAAAGGTGCGTATACTCCTGTAACGAACGTCTTCTCTGAGAACGCGTTCTGGAGTTCCTTGAGGACAGGCTAACCCAACACGTGAGTGAAATTGGCGCGGCGAATGACCGAAACCTGTAAAGCATAGTACGGAGACCGTTGCAGAAATTTATCCTGTGGGTTATCGGTGCCATTACTGCCGCACTAATCGGATGGTTGGTACATCGATGGCTCGACCATGTTTTTCCCAATGATTCAGATGAAGAAGCGTTAGTTTCTGCCTGGGATTTCTCGAATGCCCTGCAATTGATCGTAAATTGGGGGTTTCCCTTAGTCTTGGGAATCTTAACGTTGATGGTTACGATGTGGGTACTCCTCAGAATTACCGCCCGCAATCGGAACCTGCCTGAAGGGGTGACAGGAGAACAACGACGGGAACTGTACAGACTCTCTTCAATGGTTCGAAGTCAAGCAGTGCAGCGGCGGGGTGGAAACGCTTACCTGCGACGGCTCAATAATCCTGCAGCGTTTGATCTGGAGTTCGCCAGTTTATTGGCCGGATTAAACCACCTTGAAATCCCTCATCCACCACCAGACGCGGATGAAGATGAGTGGTATGTATTTTTGATCAACGTCGCCGAGCCAATTAGCAGACGCGACTTACTGCTTGCAAGGAGCGTTTGGTGTGCCATCCAACGAGGTGCAACAGCAGTTTCGGACACCGGATTCAGTTCTGACGCGGAGTCATGATGCATAACCTCTCAATAACAGGAGTGCATCGCATCACGCGCACGCCCCTCTTGATTCAATAGAATGGTCAGAACACTGGCTCCCAGGCCAGGATTCGAACCTGGATTAGAGGATTCAAAGTCCCCGGTCCTACCATTAGACGACCTGGGAAAGAGCCTAGATTCAAGGATATATTCCGCCTTCGAATGGACGGTTCGTCCGCGATGGTTGGATGCGACTAAACGGCGAGCCGGTTGACCAATTCGATGGCGGTTGATAGCGTCGTTGCGCGTTCGGCAGCGGAGGTTGGGGAGTCACGGCCTGACGAATTCGCGTTGACGAGTAGCTTGGTGTTGGGGAGCGCACTTCGGAGGTCGGCAACGAACTCTATCGGTTGCGGCTGGTTGGTGGTGATCAGAGTCGCTTCGCCGAGGGTTAAAGCCGTTAAGGTGCCGTCCTCGGATTGCGCGGTCTTGATTGGGGCGTTGCGGCGAGCGATGGCGTTAGGTGCTGCCCGAATGGCCTGCGTGGCCAATAGGATTCCGAAGGCTTGGGCGTCGGACCAGGTTCGTTCTGCGTGGGATACGTTGGTGTTACCGTCCCACCAATCGAAGGGACGAATGTCTGCCGATGCGCCTTGAAGGAAGATGGCGGTGTCGACTCCTGCTTGTTCGAGCGCGGAGGATGCGATGCCGGGGTAGTCGGCGGTCCATTCTTGGGTGTTACCGATGATGGTTGCCGGGCATGCGAAGTTGTAGATGAGGCATTTGATGTGGTTATCCGATGTTAGGACAATGGAGAGTTGGAGGGTTTCGCGTTCGGTTTCAAGTTGTTCGGGTTGGTTGGGATTGGCGAAACAGCTGAGGTTGGGGAGGATCGCTGAGACGGTGCCGACTGCTGCGGGTTCCAACGCGAGGGATGCTTCTAGCGCTGCACCAGCGACGATGTCGGGTAGGTAGTTGACGTAGTTGGCGTATTCGGGAGGTTGGTCCGTGTTTTCGCGCCATAGGGGCGGCGAATTTCCGTTGGCGGTGGCTGTGATGATGATGTTGGTTTGCGGGATGTTGGTGGCTTGAGAAATCGCTGCAATGAGCCGTTCGCGCACCGAGTCTGAGATTCCCCACACGTCGAGTGAAACGAGGGCCGATGTTTGTCCGTAGGACTCAAAGACGACACATCTGGCGGATAAGTCGTCGTTGATGCCGAGTGCGGGACGATCCTCAAATTCGGGTCCGGAGATGGTGAAGCCGATCGGAGGCGTGATCGTTGACTGCGCGACGCCAACATGAAGCAGGTTATCTAAGGTTGCAGTGTTCAATTTCGGTGCGTTCGCTTGGGTAAGATTGCATTAATTGTGCACCTTTGAGGTGCGTTGAAGCTGATAGATCAGACCGATAGGATCGAGTCCATGTCCTTTGCCGCGTCGTCCAGACATCTCTTGGAGGTCAAGAACCTCGAGACGCAGTTTCACACCGACTATGGTGTGGTGCGTGCGGTTGATGGTGTAGACCTGCACATTGATGAGGGCGAGACGGTTGGGTTGGTCGGAGAATCGGGATGTGGCAAGAGTGTTGCGGCGCTGTCAATCGTTAGGTTGGTGCCAGACCCGCCCGGGCGGATAGTTGGCGGGCAGGTTGTTTTCGAAGGCACTGATTTGTTGCAGCTCGATGTGCGGGAGATGCGGCACGTGCGGGGGTCGAAGATCGGGATCATCTTTCAGGAGCCGTTGTCGTCGCTCAACCCGGTCTTGTCGATTGAGCGGCAGCTAGTGGAGCCGTTGCAGGAGCACCTTGGGATGACGAAGCGTCAGGCAACGTCACGGGCGTCGGAGCTTCTGGATATGGTGGGCATCCCGGATCCGTCGGCGCGGATTCGAGACTACCCGCACATGATGAGTGGAGGGCAACGGCAACGGATCATGATCGCGATCGCGTTGAGTTGCAACCCGAGATTGTTGATCGCTGACGAGGCGACGACGGCGTTGGATGTGACGATCCAGGCGCAGATCTTGGAGTTGATGAAGGACCTGACCGAGCAGTTTGGGACGGCGTTGTTGATGATCACGCACAATCTTGGGGTTGTCGCGAGGTATGCAGATCGGGTGTGTGTGATGTACGCGGGGAAGATACGGGAGATGGCGCCTTCGGGAGAGTTGTATGGGAACCCGAAGCATCCGTATACGTTGGGATTGTTGGGTTCGGTGCCGCGACTGGATGCGCGTCGGGACACGGGGAAGTTGACGCAGATACCGGGAGACGTTCCCGATCCGACGCGGATACCGCCTGGTTGCGCGTTCAATCCGCGTTGCGATTATGCGGTTGAGCGGTGTTCGGAGGAGGATCCTTGGATGGAGGAGGTGGGTGAGGGTCACGTTGCGGCGTGTTGGGAGTGGGAGAGGGTGGGAGGAGGGAGGCGGCGCGATAAGATGTTGGTGGGAATCATAAGCAGGCGCAAGTCGATATAGGGTGATAATGATGGCACTGGATGATCTGGAAGCAGTAATTGAGGAGTTGCGGGAGGTTATCGAATCTCATCGCGATTACATCGAGGGTCACGAGACACGAACCCGACAGGTTATAGTCGACCAGTTGCTGAAAGCGTTAGGATGGGACGTTTCAGATCCGGATTCGGTTGCGTTGGAGTATTCCTCTGGAGGTGGACGCGCTGACTATGCTCTGAAATCAAATGGGAAAGTGATTGCAGTCGTAGAAGCCAAAGTGCTACGCAAGCCATTGGAGGAGAAAGAGCTGGAGCAGGCCCTTCAATATGCGGTTGGTCGTGGAATTCCGTACATGGGGGTTACAAACGGAGATGAGTGGCGTTTGTACGACGTGTTCGAAGCGAAACCCATTGAGGAAAAGGTCATCATGCGGTTTTGTTTGACTGGGACGCCAGCCCACGAGATTGCTCTGAAGTCTCTGCGCATGTGGCGCGCTAATCTAGCTTCAGAGTCAGGACCAGAAACGGCAAACGAACCAGTGCTCGTGAAGCCAGAAATTCACAATCCTCCCCCAGTAGAAAAGGAACCGATAGCGCCGGTCATTGGAGATACCCTGACCATAGCAGTGCCAGATGGCGATTGGCGCGACATCGCGCAGAAAGGCTTAGATGTCAAGGACACAAAGCCAATCGCGTTGAAAATCCATGGTGATGTAATCGACCCATGCCCAGATGATTGGAATTCGATATTGGTCAAAGTCGCAGACTGGTTGATCGACAAAGAGCGGTTTGATCCTAGCGCTGGATACAGAAAAAAGCCGACTAACAAAAGATACCTAATTAATACCGAAGCAGTACACGACGACGGCCTAAAATTCCGCGCAGCAAAAAAACTTGCCAATGGAATGTTTGTCGAAACGCACGGGGGAGCACCGACATGTGTCGGAAATTGCCGGTATCTTCTAGATAAATACGGTCAAGGTGTGAGTGTGGAAGTCAAGTTCAATTAACGTCGAAGAAAGTCCGACGCTTTGTTGGATTAGTCTCGATGCTGAAGTAGCGGATCGAGGCAACGATGGGGCAAGTCCGGTTTGATCGAGATCGGCGCCATGAATGCCGAAAATTCGAAAGTATGCTACCTTGACTGGAATAAAATTGGACAGAGGTGCTAAACTCCATTGTTGACGTTTAGTAGGCCGCAAAGCAAAGGGTAATGGAAACTTGGTTACGATGGCGTTCGACACTTACGAGGCGGTTCAGGATCTCAAGAGGGCCGGGTTTACTGAGAGGCAAGCGGCGGCGTTGGTTGGGGTGATTCGGTGGGCGATGACTGGGGAATACACTAGTTATGCGGAGTGTTTCTCTGAGTCGGGAGTTGGCGGGGCTGCTGGTCGCGAGGATGTCGTTATGCAGTCGGTTGCCGCGGATTCGTGAGTTTCCGAGGTCCTATGTGATCGGTGTTGCAACTTCTGACAGCTTGTTACCTAACCATTGATGCATTTCCATGACTTCTGAACTCCTCATCGAAACGATTACGATGCTTAAGCAGCGGCTTGAGATCCGTCGTGAGTATCTTGCTCGGAACGAATCGCCGACGAGACAACTCTTGATCGATCCTTTGCTAGATGCCTTAGGATGGGATTTCGAAGATTCGAG
The DNA here is from genome assembly GCA_002239045.1 of SAR202 cluster bacterium bin127. Taxonomy (GTDB): domain Bacteria; phylum Chloroflexota; class Dehalococcoidia; order Lucifugimonadales; family Lucifugimonadaceae; genus Bin127. Next base: position 349,040 of record MPNN01000003.1, on the reverse strand, counting down.
ACGTGTCGCATTGGAGTTTCCGATTGGTCAACTGCGATCCGATTACGTGTTGATCGTTGATGGGAGACCGAAGATAGTAGTTGAGGCCAAACGATTCGGTACTCGGCTTTCTGGTGAGCCTACCAAGCAGGTTTTGCGCTACGCGAACAAGGCTAGCATCAGATACGCTTTAATCACTGACGGCGCTGTTTGGCGGATGTTTGACGTCTTCGAAAGTAGAGGTCCGGCATTGCATGTCGTTATGGATTTGGACTTGATTGCGACGGACGCGACAGACGCAGCACACATCTTGGAACGAATGACGTATGAGACAATCGAAAGCGAAAGATGGTTTAGGATTCCGCTTTCGGTTTAGACCCCAATTCCTATTGCTTGGCGTCGGCAATCAATGGGCATTGCACACGAGAACAGACGATATACGGAGTGTCATGTGAACAGTCATGCACACGGATGGAGGCACGGATGACCACTTCTGAACAATCTACGACAACCAAAAAAGATGAACCGACACATCGTTGGACGTCGCTGGTTGATGTTTTTCCGCAGTTTGATGGTCCTGAACCAACGGTAGTCAGGTTCTCGTCAGGTGAAAAACGTGAGGCTGGTACGTGGACGGATCTCTATGGTCAAATCGGTTCGTGGTTGGCACGGCATGGCAAGATCAAGGAACCAGTGCAGATGCCGGCAGCGCCCGGTAGGTTCATCGTTAATACGGACCCGGTGCATGCCATTGAACGGTTCTCTCGTTCCTTTGAGTTGCCTAACGGACTTTGGTTGGAGGTTGACGGACGACCGCAGTTGTTACTCGATCGAGCAATTATGCTGTTAGAGATGTTCGAGATCGATCCGGCGTCGGTTGACGTATATCTTGAGCAGCGCGGTCAAGACGGTTGGATTCGTTAGCAGTCCATGGCAATCCACAATGTTCGATTTGGTCGTGATGGTGGTTCGCTCTCCTCAGTAGCAGAGACCACCTCACGCGCCACTGCGGTGGCTACGGCCCCTGATGCGGTCGGGGCTATGGCGTCGGTGGGTGAGCTTGCGGCGGTGAATTTGAGTGCGGTGCCGTTGCTTTCGGTGCGGGATTTGAATGTGCACTTTCCGATTACTCGGGGGTTCATACTGCAGCAAACTGTTGGGCATATTCGGGCGGTGAATGGGGTATCGTTTCATGTGAATCCGGGTGAGACGTTGGGGGTCGTGGGGGAGAGTGGTTCGGGGAAGACTACGGTGGTGCGGGCGGTGATTCAGTTGCAGAGGCCGACTTCGGGGAGTGTGGTTTTTCAAGGTGACGAGCTTGTGGGGGCATCATCGGAAGTTTTGCGGGGGGCGCGGAGGAATATGAGCATGGTGTTTCAGGATCCTTATGGGTCGTTGAATCCACGGATGCGGGCGGGGAATATCGTCGGTGAGCCTTTGCGGGCTCATCACGTTTTCGAATCGAAGAATGAGTATCTGGAGCGTGTGGCGGAGTTGTTTCAGATGGTGGGGATGCATCCGGGGGTTGCGAGTAGGTATCCGCATCAGTTTTCGGGTGGACAGCGTCAGCGGATCGCGATCGCTCGAGCGTTAGCGGCGAATCCGCAGTTGGTGTTGCTGGACGAGCCGGTGTCGGCTTTGGATGTTTCGATACAGGCGCAGGTGATCAACTTGCTGGAGGATTTGCAGGACGAGCATGATTTGGCGTATGTGTTCGTGGCGCACGATTTGTCGGTGGTGAGGCATACGGCGCATCGGACGGCGGTGATGTATCTCGGCAAGATCGTTGAGATTGCGGATGGCGATGAGATCTACGACAATCCGTTGCATCCGTACACGCAGGCGTTGCTGTCGGCGGCGCCGATGCCCGATCCGGTTCTGGAGCGGAAGCGGGAACGGATCGTGTTGACGGGTGACATACCGAGTCCGGCGAATCCGCCTTCGGGTTGTGTGTTTAGGACTCGGTGTCCGATTGCGATTGATGATTGTGCGGAGGTTGTGCCGCAGATGCGGAGCACTGGTTCATTGACGCAGCGGCACGAGGTGGCGTGTATACGGGTGGAGTTTTAGGCAGTTTGGGCCCCCTTTGTCCTACGGACATTTCCCCCGTGAACGGGGGAAACCCTGCCCTCTCCCATCTGGATTCCCGCCTACGCGGGTATGACGTGCTTCCTTGTTTTCGCTCGTCTGCGGGAATGGCGTGGTTCCTTGGGTTCGTGGGAATGACGTGTTGCTTGGAAAATCGCTTCAAAAGGCGTTATGAATTACGCGTTCTGGATCGTGTTTTGTGGTGTTGAATGCGTGTAAAATCATTTGGCATTAAACGACATGAATCCAGATATGGAGGATTGAGATGGCTGTTGCGACGAAATCCGTCGTGAGCGATTTTCAGGAGCAAGGTTTCGTAAAGGTCAAGGGCGTTCTTGACCCAGCGACGGTGCTCGACCCGATCATCGAGGAGTACGAAGGTGTCCTCGACGATCTGGCGCGTGATCTCTACGAAGACGGTGAGATAGCGTCTGAGTACAAGGCGTTGCCGTTCGACGCACGCATCTTGAAGATTTATCAAGAAACGGGCCGACAACATGCGCAGTACTTTGACTTCTCGCTACCGTTCCAAGACGTCAAGGAAGACACTCCTTGCTGGTTCGGTCCGGCGGTCTTCAACGCGTTTGTCAACGAGAATCTACTTGATGTCCTCGAACAGCTGATCGGGCCGGAGATCTCATCGAACCCGGTGCAGCATGTTCGTATCAAGCCGCCTGAGAAGTACCTGCCGAAGACCGAGCAAGGTCAACCGCTAATCGGCGCCACGCTTTGGCACCAGGACCATGGTGTCGTAGTGCCTGAGGCGGATGACACCAACATGGTTACGGTTTGGTTCTCATTGACGGACACGCCAGTCGAATCGGGCCCGTTGAACGTGGTTCCAGGCACGCACCGCGGCGATTTGTTGACGCATTGCGACAGCTATGCGCACAACACGACGATGGTGCAGGGTCGGCAGATTCCTGAGAAGCTGTTCCCGTATCGAGCCGCGACGCCGTTGCCGACGGAGCGTGGAGACGTGATCTTCATGCACAAGCGGACGGTTCACGGATCGTTAGGGAACTTGAGCGAGAACATGCGCTGGTCGTTCGACCTTCGTTATCACAACACCGGTGCACACTCGGGCCGCGTCGCGTTCCCGGAATTTGTGGCGAGGAGCAGGTCCAATCCTGACTCAGAACTCAGGGATCCGGTCAAGTGGCACGACATGTGGATGGATTGCCGCAAGCGGATGTCGAAGATTAACCAAGGCGGACAGTTCGACATTCCGTTTGGCCGTTGGGAAGACGGGCATCCCGACTGCGAGAACTAGGCGACTGACGCCTGGTCTAAACCCCCTTTAATTCCCCCTTGGGGTGCTGTGCACAACCCTCCCCCTTGATGCCCCAGAGCGAATAAAAGCGAGCGGGTTTAAACTTGGCGTTTCGCTTTGGACGCCGTTGCCCGGCCCCTCTGGATTCCGGCTTTCGCCGGAATGACGGTGGTTGTGCGCAAAACCCCTTGGGCAACCAAGGTTTGACGATGGTCTCTGTCGAATAGAGACGAATTCGGGACGCCGTTGTCCGGCCCCTCTGGATTCCGGCTTTCGCCGGAATGACGGTGGTTGTGCGCAAAACCCCTTGGGCAACCAAGGTTTGACGATGGTCTCTGTCGAATAGAGACGGATTCGTGGTGCCGTCGTCAATTGACGATCGTGAACTCGATTTCGATGTCGGGTTCGTCTGGGATGATCGCGGGTGCTAGGATCTGCGAATCTGCCCTTATCTCGTCCGGAAAGGTGAAGTCGATATTTAACTCGGGCGAACGGGCTTCGACGGCGTAAGTGTCGCAGCTTCGACGATTTCTGGGATTGAATTTCCACGTCATCTCGTAATCCAAGACCTGATGATTTTCCGGGTGCACTCCGATGTTGATTTCGAGGTTTAATCCTCGGCTCCACCGCGGGTTGGGTTGATCGATATTGACTTCGATTTCGACTCGGTTATCAGCCCGAGACGTGACGGTGTAATCGGTATCGCTCGCGTAGATGTTGATGTCGGAAAGGATCTGTAGCAGCGATGAGAAACCGCCTCTGAAGGTCGTAGCGTCCGTTACCTTCTGGACCTCGACATCGCTCCAATTTCGTCCTCGTCTCAGCCACCACTCGCTTGCGCCCCAATCGTCCGGGTTTCCGATGTAGTAGTAGCGATCGTTACCGTCGTGGAAATGCCGCCAGGTCGCTGCGTGCGCGATCAGATTTGCCGACTCTAGTTGCGCCCATCCGAAGCCGTGATTCCCGGAACATCCGGGCCAACCGCCCTTAACTTCGAAGCTGAAGGATCCGGCGTCCATCAATGTGGCGTGGGCGCGACGCAGCAACGCGGGCGCTGAGAGTTCCACCGGTTCAGGTGGGTCGACGAGTTCGTCAGTGAAGACGATCAGATCGAGCACTTCTTCGAATGACATCCCTGGTTGGACGAGCGGATGCGCGTGAAGTTCGAATAGGCCGATGTCCATGCCGTCGATCGTTGAGTAGTTGAGTGCTTCGTAGCTCATGACGCTGGTACGGTCGTGATGCCGATGCTTGATGTTGGTCAATGAGTGCAGCAACTCGTGGAGGGTAGTCGAACGGATCGCCGCGTCTCGTTGTTTTTCGTCTTGGAAACGGTTCGACCAAATGGAGATCGTGCTGGCTGTTATTCGTCCATCGTCGTCAACCCATGTCCTCGCACATCCGGCGAATTCTACGCAGTCCAGTCCGGTCGAATCCGCGTTTTCCCTCGGCACGCCGGTATGGACCTTCAGTTGTGCTTCGCTCTGTGTAGCTACGCGTTCGATCTCCATATTCAGGAACGACGCGACATCTTCGACCACTTCGTCGAGAATCTTCAGATAATGCGCATCACCGAATGACCACAATTTGATAGCTTCATCGATGGGCCACTTGGTGACGTGTTCGCGATCCCAACCGGAGCATCCGATGCCTTGGTCGTTTTCTTCTTCTTCGGCGTCATCTTGTTCGGAGTCGTCGACGATGTTTGACGTATCGCTGAAGCAGCTCCAAACATCTCGCTCAACGCCAGTAATGCGTTTTGGGACGTTGATCGATGTAGTTCCTGGGTCAGCCGCTCCGTAGCTGATCGCGAGGTTGGTATCTCCGCGTGGTAGTTTCAGCGTCTGAAAGATTAGCGTTGGATAGACATCCGGTTCCAATTCGACGGTAATTTCGGCACCGCAATCGTCAACAGTGACGTCGTCCTGAGAACACGTGATGACCACGGTTTGGGATTCGTCGGTGCCGTTGTTGATGAAGGTTAGATTCAGGTCCACGTTTGCGGATCCGTCGCTCCAGTAGCGCGCGATTTGTGTTGTCGGCGCCTTGCTCAAGGTCCAGACCAGCTCGGGCGCGTCTGGCACCGAGAAGGTGTGGTCGATGGCGTTGAGGTTCCCCCAACGGAATGTGTCTTCGTTCTCGACAGCGAAGATGCGCGTCGGCGTGTCCCCAATTGGCAACCAGAGTCGCATCTCGGTCTGGACGGATTCACCCACTGGGACTCCGCCTGATTGGCTAGAGGTGGAGCAGCTGTCTTCAGATTCACCGTCGCAGGCGATTCCGATGTAGAAGGTGCTGGTGTTGTCGACCCCTTCGTTCGTCACTTCGACCGTTGTTGACATGAGAGCTTTACCGTCGCCATCCCATCCCAGGATCTCGGTGTCGACTACGTTGGTGCGAAGATCGGCGAATTCAACATCCAGCTTTAGTTGTGCAGAGTTGTTTCCAGAATCGCCTTCGATGGTGCTGGTGGCGGCGGTGAATTGGAAATCATACGAGCCAGGTTGGAGTTGAATCGTAACGGTAGCGGAGGTGTGTTGACTGGGTTCGAGGTCAGGGATGTCTTCGGTGTAAATTTGTTCGCCTGACGCATCACCATTCGTGCTGCGCCACATGCTGGTCAACGAAATTTCTTCTGCGATGAGGTCGCCGTGGTTGGCGATATCGAGATCAAACTCGACGGATCTTCCGGGTATGAATCGGTAATCGACAATGTCGACTTCGATATCGGCACCGGCAACGGTGATGGTTGGCACCCTCGCGGAATCGCCGACCTCCAATCGAACGGTGTGCTCTCCTGGCGTCAACCCGAATCTGAAGCTGAAGGTTATGGTTTGTCCGCTCAGCAACGATGTGACGATGTACGCAAGTTGCTTGTCGCCATCGTCGATCTGGTAGTCGACCCTTTGTAATCCTGAGAAATCAGTTTCGCTGGTATTGGCGATTGTTACTTGTGCCTCGTATGTGATGGCGCGGACGGATTCACCTGACTGGTTGATGGTGAGTGACTGAATCACCAGGCCATTCGAAGGCGATTGGGCGCTGGCGCTTGAATCGAAAGTGAAAACCACTACCGCTCCGACAGCGATTACGGCGAACAGGGCCGTTACGATCCGCGACTTACGTCGCGGGTTGATTGGGTAGGAGATGAACGGCATCGTTTAGATGCTGGACCGTTGCCGAACTGCCTCGTAGAGCGCGATTCCTGCGCTCACTGATGCATTCAACGAGGCGAGTTGACCGTGCATGGGTATCGACATTGATGCGGTGCAGCGTTGCAGGGCCAGGCGCCCGACGCCTTTTTCTTCGGAGCCGACGACGATGGCGGTGGGAATCGTCAAGTCGGCTTGCGTGTAGTCGGTGTCGGCATCGGCGGCTAAGGCGATGGTTTGCAGGCCGAGGGTATTGAGGTATTCGATCGTGCGATTGATGTTGACGACTCGGGAGACGAGCGTGTGCATGAGTGCCCCGGCCGAGGCTCGGATTGCGCCGGGACTGATTCCCGCCGCTCGACGTTGCGGAATGATGATGCCATGACCTCCTGCCGCGTCCAATGTGCGAGCGATGGCGCCGAGGTTGTGAGGATCGACAATGCCGTCTAATACGACGATGAGAGGTGTTTGCGATCTATTGTCGGCTTCAAAGATGATGTCTTCAACGTTGACGTAGCGCGTATCGGGTAGTACCGCGATGACGCCTTGGCTTTTCTTGGTTTGAGATTGGCGATCGATTTCTCGTCGATGGAGGCGTTCGACGGTGATGTCGGCGGATTCCGCGAGCGAGAATATCTCCTGGATCTGGTTCCCGACGTCGATGCCATCGGCGATCAACAGACGTTCGATGTTGCGTTCCGCCCGTAATGCTTCCAAAACCGCTCGGCGTCCTTCGACGGTGTTGGCGTGTATCTTGCGTGCTCTGGCGTAGCGGCTCATTGTCGGTTGGCGGTTGGGCGATGCGCTTGGGCGATGTGTTTGGGGGTTGGCATACAATCGCTTGATATGCGGGTCGATAGCCGAAAGCAACAATATCGATCAAAGGAGACCCGTCATAGGACTACCACATTCTATTTCCAAAGACGTCGCGGACGCAGTGATGGATTTGATGCGAACGCGCCGCAGTATACGCGAGTTTGATGATCGTCCAGTACCGCGCGGGATGCTGGACCAGATTGTCGAGGCGGCGAGTTGGGCACCTAATCATCGACACACCGAACCTTGGCGGTTCGTGGTACTTGAGAAGGATGGCGATGCGCGTGCCAAGGTCGCAGACCTTGTCTACGAATGGACTTGGAACTACGTCAAGAATCCCAATCCCGAACGACGCGCGAATAGTTCAGCAGCGGCTCGTGATGAGGTTCTTGAGACGCCGATACTGATGCTCATGTATTCGGTGCCGGGATCTAATGAAGAGATCACAGAAGAGAATTTCGCTGCGACGTGTTGCGCCGCCCAGAACATGTTGCTGATGGCGCACGCGATTGGGCTAGCGGTTGGGTGGTCGACCGGGCGAGTGTGTAAGAACGAAGAAGTCCACAAAGCAGTTGGTGCCGAGGCGGATTGGGCTGTCGTCGGCGCGTTTTTCATTGGATTCCCGATGTCTATACCGGAAGCGGAACGCAAACCGGTGAGCGAAATCTGTACCTACTTGAATTAACTGATCGAGTTCTCGATCGATTCACCAAAACAGGAGACCACTTGATGGCAGGACGCAACTTGAATCTCAATTACGTAGGCGGACAATGGGTTCCGGCTTCGACTGGCAAGGTATCGCAGAGCATCAATCCGGCTGACTTGGATGATGTGGTCGGCGATTTTCAGGCATCGAATGCAGCTGATGCGGAGGGTGCGGTTGGAGCGGCGGCGGATGCCGGGCGCGTTTGGGGTTCGACGTCAGCGTTGGCGCGGGGCGGGTACCTGTTGGCGGCAGCGGACTACTTGAATCAGAATTCTGAGAGGTACGCACAAGCGATCACTCGGGAGTGTGGCAAGGCGATAGTTGAAGCTCGTGGCGAAGTGGGACGCGCGGTGGCGCTTCTGCAGTATTTCGGTGTTGAGGGATCGAACCCGGTCGGAGATGTTGTGCCTTCGGTTGATCCGAACATCTTGCTCTACACGAAGCGGGTTCCGATTGGAGTTGTGTCGCTAATCACGCCGTGGAATTTCCCATTGGCGATACCGATCTGGAAGATGGCGCCGGCGTTGGTTTACGGGAATACGATCGTGTTGAAGCCGGCATCGGCAACTCCGTATCTCGGGGTTTTGATCGCCGAGATGTGGGAAGCGGTCGGTCTGCCTCCGGGAGTTTTTAACCTGGTGACGGGTTCCGGTGGTGCTGTTGGAGACGCGCTCGTCGGTTCAGACGGCGTCGCTGCCGTCTCTTTCACAGGTTCGACGCCGATCGGCATGGGGATTGCGGCGTCCGCGGCGAGCCGCGGCGTGAAGTTCCAATTGGAGATGGGTGGTAAGAACCCGGTTATCGTGATGCCGGATGCAGACCTCGAGCAAGCGGCTCAAGTGACTGTTGACGGCGCGATGAAGTATTCGGGGCAGAAGTGCACGGCTACTTCGCGGGCGATCGTGATCGGTAACGTGATTGAGGATTTCACGAATTTGGTAGTTGAGAAGACGGAGGCGTTGGCGATTGGTCCGGGTGCGGACGCCGCTTCGGTGGTGGTGCCGGTTATCGATGAGGCGTCGCGACAGAACATCGTGGCCTCGGTTGAACGCGGCGTTAAGGATGGTGGAAACGTGCTGACGGGTGGCGGTGTACCGTCCGGAGGATCGTACGACGGTGGGACGTATGTGGAGCCGACGGTGTTGTCGAAGGTTTCACCGAACGACTTCGTTGCATGCGAGGAGATATTCGGTCCGGTGCTCGGGATTATTCCGGCGGCGGATATCGACGACGCGATTGGTATCGCAAACGATGTTCGCTATGGTCTCAGCGCGGGTATATTCACGCGCAATCTGAACGCGGCGATGCAGTTTGCGGACCGGATCGAGGCTGGGATCGTGAAGGTCAATGGCGAAACGGCCGGCGTTGAGCCGCAGGTTCCGTTCGGGGGCATGAAGTCGTCGAGCAGTGGATCGCGTGAACAGGGCAAGGCGGCAATAGAGTTCTTCACTGAGACGAAGACGATTTACGTGAACCAGAGCGCGAGTTGATGGCGGTTACGTTTGGTCATCGATCGGATCGGCGGGACTGCGAGCCATTGTGACGGTGTTAAATCTCTGCCGTTCTTGCACGGTCTTGTTGGGCGTGAATTCGTAGCGTAATTTGCTTTGCTTCACCACGTTCGTTAAGATTCGCTGTTAAAGTGCACACTATCCATATGTGGTTGGAAATCCAAGAGGAAAAATGATGGTACTTGCGCAAACCAAGACCGATTTGGACCTGGTCGCACACTTGCTTCGGCGGGCAGGTTTCGGGGCCGACAAAGCAGAGATTGAGCGTTACGCCGGGAAGTCGTACGACGAAATCATCGACGATCTCGTCCATCCCGAGCGGTTCTCTCAAGTCGAAGATGACTTGTTGGGGCGCTTCTACCCTCACCTAGCTGCGAACAAAGACAACGGCGCGGTGTGGAATGGTCGGTGGCTGTTTAGGATGGTCAACACCGAGCGTCCGTTGCAGGAGAAGATGGCGCTGTTCTGGCATGGCATCTTGGCGACCGGATGGACCAAGAGCGAGCACACGCCGAGCATGGTGAATCACATTCAGATGCTCCGGGACAACGGATTGGCAAACTTCAGAACGATTCTGCTGGAGCTGTCGAGAGACCCGGCGATGATTTTCTGGCTCGACAACAACGAAAATCACGGCGCTGCGATCAACGAGAACTATGGTCGTGAGATCTTGGAATTGTTCTCGATGGGAATCGGGAACTACACCGAGGACGACATCAAGAACGCGGCTCGAGCGTTCACTGGTTGGACGTTTACACAGCCCTTGCCGCTCTATCCGTTCGGTCATTTTGAAGCCGAGTTTGTGTATCGCGAGGATGACCACGATGAGGGCGAAAAAGAGTTTCTTGGGCACAAGGGCAACTTCAACGGCGAGGACATCATTGACATCATCGCCCGTCAGGAGGCCACAGCCCGATTCATAGCGCGACATCTCTACACGTTCTTCGTCGCCGATGAACCTCAGGTTCCGGCGTGGAGCATTCAGCCGCCGCAAGACCCAGACGCGATTCAGACGCTGGTCGATGCGTGGATGGAGTCGGACGCAGATATTGGTCACGTGGTGAGCACGATGTTGAAGTCGGAGTTTTTCAAAAACGCACGCATGAAGCGCGTCAAGTCGCCGACCGAGTTCGTGGCCAACGTCGTTAAAATCTCGGGCGACTACCGCGAAGTTGACGTAGGGTTGGAGAGTTTCCAAGGCACGCTCGTGGCTATGGGCCAAACGCTGATGGACCCGCCGTCCGTCGAGGGTTGGCACACCGGCAAGGAGTGGATCGACGGGGGCACGCTGACTGAACGCGTGAACTTCGCAGTCAACACCCTCAACGACGCATCGAAACCCGGCGTGCGCAACATCATCGAAGCTATTCGTAGCTTGGATCAACCGCGTACTCCTGAAAAGGTTGTCGGGGTAGTTCTCGATCACCTTTGCCGCTTGGATGTAGACGATGAGACGCGTGAGACGCTCGTTGAACACGCTTACGATGGCGGCGACATCGAGTTCGAGAACGAAGAGGAAAGCGTGCAGCGCATCCTCAGATTGGTAACGCTCGCGGTATCGACTCGCGAGTTTCAGTTTGAATAAGTAAATTCCCCCTCTGAATCTCTTCCTGTGAGGGGGAGGGCAACGGGATAAAACCAAAAATCGGAGCAACTGAAATGGCACTGAACGGCAACGGTAACGGGGCGAACGGGAAGCAGAAGGATCCCGTGTTGGTCGTGATCCAACTGTCCGGCGGGAACGACTTCATGAACACGGTGGTCCCATACACCGAGGGCATGTATTACGACGTGCGGCCGCTCGTCGGTATCCCTGAGGACCAGGTGATTCCGATTACCGATAAGGTTGGATTCCACCCGCGTGCGTCGGCGCTGAAGGAGATTTGGGACGAGGGCAAGGTGGCGATCGTTCAAGGGATCGGATACGCGAACTCGAGCCGTTCTCATTTCCGAGCAATGGACATCTGGCACACGTGCGAACCGGACACGATCGCGACCGAAGGATGGCTGGCAAAGGTCATCCGCGAGTTCGACCCGAATAGTGAGAACCCGGTGACGGCGGTGAATTTTGGTCGCGGATTGCCGCGAGCCTTGGCGGCGCCGAATGTGACCGCGACCTCCATCGGGGACCTCGACAACTATGGATTGATGTCGAGCATCGAGGTTGTAGATGAACGTGACGAGAACCTTGAGATTTTCAAGCGGATGTACACGCCCGCGGTCGGTTCCGGCTTAGTGATGGACTATTTGGGGCAGACCGGTCGTGACGTGCTCAAGGGTGCTGACATGCTGGCGGTAGCTCCGGAGATGTACAAGTCGAACGTCGAGTATGCGGACAACCCGATTGCTCAGGCGCTGCGCGACGTTGTGCGGGTGCATACCGCAAATCTGGGTACGCGGATTTTCTACACGAACCACTTGGGGTACGACCACCACGCGCAGGAGATGCCGGCCCACAACAAGTTGATCGGCGAGCTGTCTGAGGCGATCCGAGACTTCTTGCAGGACCTCCGGGATCACGACGCGGCAGAAGAGGTGACGATCTTAGTCTTCACCGAGTTCGGTCGACGCATCAAAGACAACGGTTCTGGTACTGACCATGGCTCTGGCGGCGGAGCGTTCCTCATTGGCGAACACGTCAAGGGCGGCCTTTACTCTGAATACCCGCCACTTGATCGGCCAAACTGGTTGAACGACGAGGACTTGCGTCACACCTACGACTTCCGAGGGATGTATGGCACGATTCTCGAGCAGTGGTTCGGACTCGACCCGGTCCCGATCGTAGGCGGCAGTTTCGAGCAGCTCCAGCCGTATGAGAAGACGTTGGTCTGATCGGATTTCTGGCAGGCAAATTAAACACCCCCGGAGGGTTTGACCGTGAGTGAAAACGGCAATGGCTCCATGAACGGAACGAATGGCAGGCCGCACGCGCTGTTACGCGCTGGCTTCCCGTTCTACACGACTCTCGGTATGCGTCGAGTTACGACGTATCCGATGGACATCGTGATCGGCGAGGAAGACCGGTTATACGTCTTGAACCGCACCGATGGTCAAGGTGGTCAGATTCGGCGCATCAACTGGGACGACGATGATCTGGATATCTTTGGTTCGGATTTTGTCTGGCCGGTTCAGATGATTCGAGACGCCGACGAGAACGTCTACGTCTCGGATGAAGGCAACCACACGATAACCGTTTGGCGACCTTCGGACGGTGAGCTACTTGATACGTGGGGGACGCACGGAAGCGACCCCGGCCAGCTCAATCGACCTTCGGGAATCGCGTGGGACAACGATGGCAACATGCTCGTGGTGGACACGCAGAATCACCGGGTGCAGAAATTCACGTCATCGGGTGGGTACATAAGCGGATTTGGCGAGTTCGGCAGCGACGACGGACAGTTTAACTACCCGTGGGGTGTAGGTATCGATCCGTATGACGGTTCGATCTACGTCTCCGACTGGCGAAATGACCGGTTGCAAAAGTTCGACGCAGACGGCGACCACATCTGGACCGTCGGATCGAGCGGTGAAGATATCGGCGAGTTCAATCGACCTGCGGGTGTGACGGTAGACCGTCACGGCGACGTGTATGTGGCCGATCGTGGCAATCACAGAGTTCAGCAGTTCGATCTGAATGGTCGCTACGTTGACCGCTTCATTGGCGACGGGATTTTGTCGAAGAGCGGCAGGATCTACATCTCTTCGAGCACTACGGTCCTTCGAAACCGTGAGTCTGCGCAGCTAGAGGTTACGCGTCGCTTGCGTGGCCCGGCGATGATGCGCTTTGATAACGATCCCAAGCGCGGCGACTTGATGTACATCGCCGACTTCGGCTGCCACCGCATCCAGGTCTACCGTAAAGAGGCGTATGAGTTGTCGGCGGAGGATATCGCGCCGGTTCCGAGCGCGCCTACGCTTTACACCGTCTAACCAAACGTCATCGGCAAATCGGACGTTCGGATTGCGACTAACTGTCAGCGCAGTCCCAACTTGCTCTCGATACCCGCGAACACGTCGTTCGCGATTTCCAGAGCGCGTTCTGAATCGAGGGCGTCGTATGCCTCGCAGGGCGCACCGCCGGGAAGTGCCTGCGGGTAACGAGCGCCGATGTAGTACTTGTCTAACAGTCCGGCAACCGACTTCACGAACTCGAATGATGGGTCGAATGCTTTGGCGTCCTCGCAGAGGTCGGCCAGAGCGTGTCCCCAGACGTGCTCGGCCCCGTGGTTGTAGATAAATGCGACAACGGCCTTCTCTGCCGCTTGGTGGGCCAAGAAACAGGCGAGTGCGTGTCTTCCGCCTTCGGCATTGGCAACCGCGGCTTCTAGATCGTGTTTCGATTGCACGAGCCAGCTGCGCGGCACGTTGTTCAACGATGAGTAGTCGGTCATGAGAATCCCTGCGGAGTGGCGTTTCAGGCGTTTGGATGTTCTGGTTCGCGGCTCAATACAGTTGGTCGCCGTATTGTTGCGCTCGGATCAGCAACGGGTCGTTTTCAGCTAGCTTGAAGAATTCCGACTCGGTGAAGACATGAAACGTCGTGCCCACGGCAGGGCGGAGATGGGTGACCCAAAAGTCGGATCGGCGGTGGAACGGTTCGTCAGTCTCTTGCACCACAATCAGCTCGAGAGTGGTATCTGGTTTGGTCGGTTCGCCGCTGACCAGATCGCCGACGAGGATCAATCGCGTCATGCCTAACTGCGGCATTTCTTCGACAAAGCGTTGCATCTCGGCTTCGATCATCCTTCGGCGTTGCCGCCCGAAGCCGAACATCATGGGTGACATGAGATAACTCTCGGTGACGTTGATTACGTTCCAACCAAGGCTAACAGCGAAAACAACAAAAAAAGAGGCGGGTGGCACCACCGGGACAGGCTTGGTTTTGCCTATCCGAGTGATGCCACCCGCCGGGAGGTGCCTCGACCGAGATCAGAGGTCACCCCGCACATTTAACTTCTTAGCACTCGGGCTAACCCAAGTGTTTGGAAGGTTTGGGGGATCTCGTCTAAGTCGAGACACCTCTCATACGGCTATATGCCATTACCTAGACGTCCCTCCTTTCGTGTAGTATCCGGCTCGTGACACGGTTGCCACCGCCTCGGCGAACCGTCAGGGAGGTTCACCGGCACGCTAATTATAGCGGACGACGCATCTCTGTCAATGACAGTAGAAAGATGACGTCGTCCTGTTGTGCGCCGCAGCGCGACGCGAGACCTCGGCGGTTATCCGAGTTCTTTTGCGAGGGTTTCCGCATCCGCCTTCGAAAGAATTCGGAATACTTTGTTGCCCGCTGGGGACAAACCCTGCACGGCCTTGCGACCATTTTTCATTGTGACGATCTCAGGATTCTGAACCGGCACCGTGGCCTTCTCTTTGACCGAGTATGCAGTAATATCCATGCTCTACCTCGTTTTCTGTTAAGCAACGATACGGCCGAGTTTGAACCAACTCGGTATGCGCCTAGATTATAGAAATCGCTTCAAAAGTTGGGAAACACCGCACGCGTTTACTCGGTGAATCGGCCCGATTGCGCTCTGTTTGAGGCTACTGGTCGGTCACGCGCCCAATTTTGCGAACGAAGCTTTAATCCGGTCAGCGGCTTCATCTAGCGCGGATTCTGCAGCGTGGATGTGGCCTGGTTGGCAGTTGAATCCGTGGAGAACACCTTCGTAACGGGTTAATCTCGTGTCGACTCCTGCTTTTTGCAGGTCGGCGGCGTAATCTTCGGCTTCATCGCGGAGCACGTCACATTCGGCGACAATGACGGTCGCATCGGGCAATCCGCTGAGGTCTTCGGCTTGAATCGGCGACGCATACGGATCGGAACCGTTGCCGTCCGGGCCGAGGTATTGTTCCCAAAACCACTGCATCCCGATCTTGGTGAGTCCGTATCCGTCGGCGAACTCGTCGTACGAAGCTCGTTTGAAGTTGTGGTCGATGACTGGGCAGAAGAGGGCTTGATGGGAGATGTTCGGTTCGCCTCGGTCACGAGCCATCTGCGACACCGCGGCCGACAAATTACCGCCAGCGGAGGTGCCGGCGACCGCCATGATGGATGGATCGCCACCGAATTCCGCAACATTGTCGACTGCCCACCTAGCGGCCGCATAACAGTCTTCAGCCGCCCCGGGGAACCGCGCCTCAGGAGCCAACCGATATTGCACTGAGACCGCGATCGCACCTACTCGATTTGCCAGACCTCGCGAGGTCGGACCTTCCAGTTCGTAACTCCTTATCGTCCAACCGCCTCCGTGGAAGATCATGACGACAGGATAGGGCGGTTCGGCACCCTCCGGGATGTAGATGCGAAGAGGAACTTCGCCTTCGGGACCATCGAACTTTCGCCTAATGACCTTCCGCACGGGTTCGATGGCCGGTTTAAGAACTTGGCTGCGGGCATCAGATGCGGCTCGCAATTCTTCTGGCGTGCATTCGCCAGCGGCAGGCCCACCGATCTCGGCCCCTTTCTTCATGAAATCAACCGTTTCGGGGTGTAGGCGGGGGTCATACATTGGTATGTTCTCCGTACTTGCTCATCGACTCAATGAATGATCGATTCAGAACCAGTTCTGTTTGTCGACTAGGTTGCGCAGAGGTTCTCCGGCGGCGAAACGGCGCATGTTGTCGGACACGACTTCGTAGCGGCGTTCGCCGAGGTGGCGGCCTTCGTCGGCTGCGATGTGCGGGGTGAGAATGGTGTTCGGTGCATCCCATAGCGGATGATCGGCAGGTAGCGGTTCGATCTCGTAGACGTCTAAACCTGCCCCGCCGATGGCTCCGTTTCTCAAAGCATCGTTAAGATCGTCGAGCTTCGTGGTCATCCCGCGTCCGATATTGATGAAGATAGCGGTGTTCTTCATCAGAGCGAACTTGGTGGCATCAAACAGTCCCTCAGTTTGGGGGGTGTGAGGGATCGTCAAGACCACGAAATCGGCTTGCGGCAGGACATCGTCCAGCTCGGACGATTCTCGCATCTCGTCAACGTGATCACGTGCCCCCGGAGATTCCCAACGCGCATCGACTCCGACGACATTGCATCCGAGGGCTTGGCAAAGGCGAGCCGTCTCGGTGCCGATTCCGCCCACGCCAATGATCGCAACCGTCGAATCGGGCAGGAAGATGTTGTTGTATTGGTCGCCGAGCAGTTTGTTCCAGTTCCGGTCGCGTTGCTGGTCGCGGTAGACGTTGAGATGCTTCGTGAAGGAGAGCATCATGGCGACGATGTGAACCGAGATGTGATCGTTGTAGATCTCGCGGAAGTTTGAAACTTGGACTGGGTGAGCGATCAACTCGTCGAAGTAGTACCCGGCGGGTGGCGCAGCGGCTGGTGCCTGGAGCCATCGAAGCTTCGGAGCCGCGGCGACCAATCTCGGGTTCATCGTGCCAAACGCAGCATCGGCGTCGGATAGCTCATTGACTGCTTCATCCTCGGTCATCGGTGCGACCAAGTTAGCGTCGGGGACCGAGTCCTGCAACCTCGTCATGAAATCAACGTTGTGTTGCGAATTCGGTGGCAGGAAGACCATTTTGAACGACATCTGCGCGCTTAACCTCCGTTTTGGTGTTGGATTTCGATAAACCGAATGATGTTACATAAGGGATCATCGTCCGGGCAATTGGCATTAACGCAATGATACAGAGCAACGATTACTGGATTGGGATAACCTGTAGGCAAGGCTAGTCGGCTCCGTGTCGGTGCTGCTAGGCGTCATCGCCACAAAGGGGACGTTAGTCCAGCGGTTGGGGACATTTCGAGATAATCCATTGCAGATACGTGATTTCCAGATAGACGTTGACCCGACGACCTTCGATTCGCCTCACTGTATTGTGACGTTGCGACCGTGGGTAAATGTGGGTAATGTAGGGCGGATTGTTGTGAATCGGCTCGGTCGGATCTACGGTGCGAAGAAGATCGGCGAGTTGATGAGGCCGGGCAAGTTCTATGACCACACTCGCTATCGGCCTCGCATACGGATGCGACGAGGGGAACGGACGTTCCGGATACCAAACACCGAGGTTACCGCGGCTCGGGTGCCCGATGGTCGGGATTTGATCTTTGTCAAAATGTTGGAACCTCACGCCTGGGCGGAAGACTTCAATGACTCGATACTCGAACTGATTCAGGCCTTCAACGTTGAACGCTATGTTTTGGTCGGCTCGATGTACGACTCGGTGCCGCACACGAGGCCTCTAAAAGTCACGGGTTCAGCACGGGGTTGGGAGCCACCGAGCCGCTTCAGAGATGGGGTACGACTTGGCAGAAGCCGATACGAAGGACCGACTTCGATGGCATCACAATTGACGGAGTTGGCGCGTACCCAACTTCACTTGGAAACACTATCGATGATTGCGCACCTGCCGTTGTATCTGAAGCTGGATAACGACTACGTTGGGGCGGCACGGGTATTGTCAGTGCTGTCAGAGATTTACGACGTACCGATGGATCGGATGCCCGAGATTCGTATGGGTGAGACGCAGTACTCTCAAGTGCAGATCTCGAGTTCGGACAATCCGCGACTAGCTCAGTTGGTCGCCCGTTTGGAACTGGAGTACGACGGCGAAGAGGTGGAGCCGACTGAGGAAGAGGAGATTGAGCTTTCGCCCGAACTGGAAGAGTTCCTACAGGATTTGTCGCGCGGCTGGGACGAGGACGAAGGGCGTAAGTAAGACTGGACGTTGGTCAGCTCAAGTTCGCTGGCAAACGCCCAGCCCTAAGGAATCGACTAACTACAGTTCTTTGACTTCGACGCCGGCTAGCTGCTCGACGTAGCGGAGTATTCCGGCGTGGTCGTTTCTTCCGTCACCACCGACCACAAGTGAGGTCAAGACCTGTTGCAGGTTGGCTGTTACTTGCAACGGCACGTTCAGGGCACGTGCGGTTTCCATTGCGTTGTTGATGTCTTTGTAGTGCAACTCGATGCGGAAACCGGGCTCGAAATTCCTGCTGACCATCATTGGGGCCTTGGCATTCATCACGTTCGAGCCAGCGAGTCCGCCTTGAATCGCCTCGAAAACGGTCTGTGGGTTTACACCAGCCGCGGTTGCGAGCACTAGCGCTTCGGCCAAACCGTGGATATTGGCGCCAACGACGATCTGATTCGCCAACTTCGTCACATTGCCAGCTCCGTGTGCGCCACACAGGACCGCCGATTTGCCGACGACATCGAACAGCGGTTTCGCGCGTTCGAAATCGGCGGCACCACCGCCGACCATGATCGCAAGGTCACCGGAGATTGCGAAAGGTTCGCCGCCTGAAACCGGGGCATCGAGGAAGTTTATGTTCTTACCGGCGAGGCCTGAGCCGAGCTCTTGTGACACTCCAGGCGCGATTGACGACATGTCGACGACCAAGTCACCTTCGGAAGCGCCGTCGATAACACCGCCTTCACCCAAGATCGCTTGACGAGCCTGCGGTCCGTCTTGAACCATGGTGATCACGATGTCGGTTTTGCTTGCCACGTCGGCGCTAGAGCTTCCTGCGGTAGCGCCAGCTCCCACCATTTCCTCGATCGGGTCAGGAAATATGTCGTAAACCGTAACGTCGTATCCCGCGTTGATCAGGTTTTTGGCCATGGGTTTTCCCATGATCCCCAGCCCAATAAAACCGATTTTCTCTGCCATGTCGATGCTCCTCTTAAAGTCGGCATAGGTATTAGTCGCCCGATATCTTCGCTTCGGTCGATTCATATGTCGCGCCAACTCTCGATGGTAAAACTGCGGCTGCTCCCTACGCCCTTAATCGTCTTCCTTCCAGAAGCGCTCCTCTTCGAAGTGATAGTCAGTATCTGCGTACCGTTCTTTGACGTCTTCAATCATCCCGGGATGGCCGCACGCGTAGATAACGGTGTCGGCAGGGTCTAGCCCGCGATTCTTCACGAAATCTTCGACCAGAGTATTGATACGGCCTTTGGCCCCACGCCATGCGCGGTTACGATCCTCGTCCGGACGGCTCACGGACCCGAAGAATTCGATGTTTTCATGTGCGGACGCGAGGTCGGAGAGCTCATCGTCGTAGCCAAATTCGTCCAGATAACTTGCGCCTTCTAACACGTAGAAACGGTAGTCGTCACGATCAATCGGGCCGTCGGCGTTCCAATCCGGATCTTTCAAGAACTTCCTCAGCATCGAGACATAGGGCACGATCCCCGTGACGGTTCCAACCATCACATGGTTCTTGAATTCGGGTTTGAAGACGAAGATTCCCTTCGCCCTAGGTCGCAACGTCAACTCGGTTCCGACTGACAGGTCGAACAACACAGGTGTTAGGTTGCCGTCGGGCGGCGGCACGAGTTCGACGAAGAGTTCAATCTCAGCTTCGTCGGGTGATGAGGCTATCGAATACGGTCGCTCAATTCCTTCGGCCCCGATGGTGCAATATTGACCGGGTTTGAACATGAACGGTTGAGCAGGTTTCAACCAGATCTTCCAGAGGTCCTCGGTTAGGTCTATTCGGCGCGTAATCTCACAGGTTGTGAACCGACCTCTTATTGTCGGCCTCGGCGTCTCTTTCTGCTGTGTCATCTCACCTCTCGTATCCAACGTATCGCGAGAATCAGGTTACAACATGCCGAAGATCGATCCTGCTTGGAACCATTTGGGCGCTGGTGATACCATGATTTCACGATTTCTATACGGAATTCCAATTACTGGAACCATTAGGAAATCGATATTCATCCGTTGTCATTGATCAGGGAGACCGAAATGGCAGGTCCAACTCCTGGAGTTGCGTACAGCATCACGATCCGTGCCGAATACCCGAACCGGCCAGGCATGTTGGGATTGATTACGTCAGCCATCGGTTCGTGCGGCGGCGACGCGGCGGCGATCGACGTCGTCTCCACAAGCGGCGGCAAGATGACACGTGATTTCACCGTCAACACTTCCGGCGAAGATCATTCGAACCGAGTCATCCAGGCGATCGACTCCATCGAAGACGTCTCGGTAAATAGTGTCTCCGACGCAACATTTCTCATGCACGTCGGCGGCAAGATCGAGATGCGTTCTACAGTCCCGGTGACGACACGTGACGACATGTCCAAGGCCTATACACCGGGTGTTGGACGTGTGTGCATGGCGATCCACGAAGATCCCGACGCCGTCTGGGCGTTGACCGGCAAAGGACACACCGTCGCCGTCGTAACGGACGGTTCGGCAGTCCTCGGCCTCGGCGACATAGGTGCGGCCGCCTCCCTCCCGGTTATGGAAGGTAAAGCCCTCCTTTTTAAGGAATTTGGACGGGTCGACGCCTGGCCTATCTGCCTAGATACCAACGATCCTGACGAGATCATCTCGATCGTTACCGCCATCGCGCCTGGCTTCGGCGGGATCAACCTCGAAGACATCAGCGCGCCGCGTTGTTTCGAAATCGAAGAGCAACTCAAAGAGCGACTCGACATTCCCATCTTCCACGATGATCAACACGGCACCGCGGTGGTCGTGCTCGCCGGATTGATCAATGCGCTGAGCATCGTCGGCAAATCGCCGGAATCCTTGAAAACAGTCGTTCTAGGCGCTGGCGCTTCAGGAACCGCTTGCACCAAGATACTGCTCTCTTACGGGGTTAAGAACATCATTGGATTCGACCGCCAAGGTGCGTTGTCTAGAGACCGGGATTACGATGACAACGTGATGAAGCAGTGGTTTGCTGACAACACGAATCCCGAGAACGTCAACGGTAGCCTTACACAATGTATCGAAGGCGCCGATTTCGTGCTCGGACTAGCTGGTCCGGGCTTGCTGACACGCGACCAAGTGGCTAGGATGTCTAGCGACGCGATCGTTTTCGCTCTGTCGAATCCTGATCCCGAGATTTTGCCCGAAGAGATCCCAGATAACGTCACCATCATGGCTACTGGCCGAACCGACTACCCGAATCAGATCAACAACTCGCTGTGTTTTCCCGGTCTGTTCCGAGGGGTACTCGACGTTCGAGCTTCCGATATCAACGAGGAGATGAAGATCGCGGCGGCTCAGGCGATTGCCGATGTGATTCCGGAAGAGCACCTCGGCCCCGATTTCATCATCCCGAGCGTGTTTGACCGCAACGTGGCGCGCAATGTCGCTCAACGGGTCGCCATCGCCGCCCAAAATTCGGGCGTCGCTCGCCGCCGACGAAGGCAGACCGATGAAGTCTATGCCACAATGCGAACGCGGTAATCCAGGCGTCATCATCGTATCGACTAGAACTTGATATCCATGAGTTACGACGCGATAGTCATTGGCGGCGGGATTAGTGGTTGTGCGACGGCGTACTATCTCTCATCGGCGGGCCATTCTGTCGCCTTGATCGAGAAGGATTCGCTAGCCGCTCACGCCTCCGGCTTCGCATTTGGTTCTCTGCACACAAGATTCCAACCGCCGCCCGGCAGTCCCCCGGTCGAATGGTTCCGCGCAGAATCAATCGAGCTGCATCACGAATTGGCAGAAATCCTACCGGAACAGTCCGGCGTCGGCTACCACTTCGTAGAAAAGGCGGGTTTGGTGTTGGCGTTTGATGAAGCCGAAGCCGCGCAATTGAAGCCCTCAGGTATCGCTGGCTTTCTTCGCGACGATTGGTCGGAAGACCGGCTTGATGTCAGATGGCTAGCGTATGGGGAGTTCAGTCATATCGAAGCACGGGTTTCGACCGACGTGATTGGAGCTTTATATCTGGGCGGTACCAGAGAGATATCGCCAGGGGGTTTCGCCAATGCGTTATGGGCGGCGGCGGAAAGTAATGGCGCGACGTTGATTAATGCCGAGGTGTCGGAAATAAACTTGGCAAACGGCGCCGTATCTGGCGTGACCACGACCGATGGAACGATTTCCACTGACATCGTCGTATTGGCCGCAGGGGCGTGGAGCCGCACGTTGTTGAACCAAGGTTCCTCGACGTCTCACATTGATCTACCAGTTTTCCCATTGAAAGGTGAAATACTGCGCTACGATCTTGGGGACGAACCGCCCCTTCCTGTCTCGCTCTGGTGGGGTTCGGACTATGCGTCATCAAAGCCAGATGGATTGCTACATGTCGGAACTACCCACACCGACTCTGGATTCGACGAGAATCCGTCAGATTCAGGTCGCGGCGCGATCGCGCGTTCGGCTGAACATGCGCTCCCATTCCTTGCCGGAAAAAAGGTCTCGCAACATACAGCTTGCTTACGTCCGACATCGTTGGATGGCCTACCGATCGTTGGCGAGATGCCGGATGCGAGGGGCCTCATCGCCGCAACTGGGGGTGGCCCGATCGGCATTGAATTGGGACCCGCAATCGGGAAACTCGCCGCGAGCATCGCGGTCGGCCAAAGTGGAAACAGTTCGAGGTACCGCGAGTTCAGTCCGGCTCGATTCGCGTGATAGCATCGATTCTTAGCACCAATCGCTAGAAATCACTGGAGCGACCAAACCGCTAGCTTTCTTCACGAATCCAACAACGGCCTTTAATTCAGTCCTGTGTGGCTGGCAAGGTGCGAACCAATCCCAATTGTCGGAGCATCACTGTGTCTAGGCTTAGGCACGACTGACCTAACGAAATTGAAACGCCCTCGTCCGCCCAAGACGAGGGCGTTTTACTAAGGCTCCATCTAGGGTCTGCACCCTTGGCTCGCACCAAAACCGGATGACCGATACCGAACAAAACCAAGAACGCACGTTGATGACGGGCGTTGAGGTGCGTCGTGCATTGGCCCGCATGGCTCATGAAATTATCGAGCGCAACCACGGTGCTCACAACCTCGTTATCGCCGGTGTTCCGACCCGCGGGAAATATCTCTCAATCCGTCTCGCCGATCTTATCGAACGTTTCGAATCGATCCGACCCCGTACGTCGATCTTGGACCCTTCGAATTTCCGCGACGACGCTCACCGGCGACATGTCACCGGCGCAAACGGCGCGATCACATCGAACGGGATGGACGACGTCGATATCACCGGAACGCGCGTGGTTGTCGTAGACGATGTCTTTCACACGGGCCGAACCGCCCGCGCTGCGCTCGACGCGCTAATGCAATCGGGCAGGCCCGCCTACGTTCAGCTTGCGGCGCTGATCAATCGCGGCCACCGCGAACTTCCCATCAGTCCGGATTTCGTTGGTCGGCATGTCCCGACTGCCCGAACAGAACGCGTTCTTGTTCGTCTCCAAGAAGTTGACGGCGAAGACCGCGTTGCGTTGACGAGGACGAACGCGTCGATACAACATCGAGGTGCTGGTAAGTGATCGCCAATTTGGTCACGGCAACTCGGTCGAGCGGTGCGCCGTTGACCGCTGATTCCAAGCATCTCCTTGACGTTGATTCACTTTCCCCCGAACAGATCCAGACTCTAGGCTCGCGCGCCATTGAGTTCCGTCAACTGCGCGCTTCTCAGCCGTTCAAATCAGATTCCTTGCGAGGTGGATCGATCTACACACTGTTCTTCGAGAACAGCACTCGGACGCGCGTCTCTTTCGAACATGCCGGTAAGGCCCTTGGTGCCGACGTTATCAATATTGCGGCTTCGACGAGCAGCGTCAATAAGGGCGAATCGCTCCTCAATACCGTGCTAACGCTGGATGCGATGGGTATCGACGCGCTGATTGTCCGGCACCCGCACTCCGGTGCGCCGCATTTTATCGCCCGCCATGTCAACGCAGTGGTCATCAACGCTGGCGACGGTGCTCATGGGCATCCGACACAAGCCTTGTTGGATGTTCTGACGCTGCAAGATCATCTCGGCAATCTCAAAGGTGCGAAACTTGCGTTGATCGGCGACATCCTTCATTCCAGAGTGGCGCGATCGGACATTATCGCTTTCCGGAAAATGGGCGTCGAAATCGCCATCGCCGGCCCGCCGACCCTGCTGCCTGAAGGCTGGACACCGGGGCCGAACTCCTTGGGAATCCCGGGCACCGAGGTGACGGTCCACGAGACCGTAGAAGACGCAGTGCGCGATGCCGACGCGATCATGTGTTTGCGCTTGCAGCTTGAGCGGCAGACCTCTGGTTTGTTACCTGACGTCAATGAATATTCACGCGTGTGGGGCATCAATGCCGAGCGCTTGGCATTGGCTTCGCCGGGCGCACCGGTGATGCACCCGGGTCCGATGAACGAAGGTCTAGAAGTAAGCACTGATATTGCCCATGGTGATTTGAGCCTAGTCGAAAACCAGGTCGAAAACGGTCTGGTGATGCGGATGGCTGTGTTGGAACATTTCTGCGCTCCCACAAGGGAGATAGCGTGAACCAACAACGACGACCAATAGTGATCCGAAACGGTCGTGTGGTCGATCCGTCTCAAGGGATTGACGCAATCGCTGACGTGGTCTTGATGGACGGCGTGGTCATTGGAATCGATTCGCCCGGCGCGACGCAATTGTCGGAGGGTTGGAGCGAATTCGATGCCTCGGACAAGATAGTCGCGCCCGGCTTCATCGACCTCCATACGCATTTGCGAACGCCCGGCCAGGAGTGGAAGGAAGACCCGAAGACGGCGTCCGAAGCCGCGGTGCGCGGTGGATTCACCACCATCTGCGCGATGCCGAACACTTATCCGGCGCAGGACAATGCTTCCGTAGTTGGTGAGTTGATGCAACGTTGCGCTTCCGAATCTGACGTCCGCGTCCGTCCGATCGGCGCGATCACCAAGGAGCGCAAAGGGCACGAGTTAGCTCCGATGCACGAGCTTGTTGACGCCGGAGTGGTCGGGTTTTCGGATGACGGTGACCCGGTGATGTCGCCTCACATGATGCGCCAAGCGTTGGCCTACTCGTCGGACCTCGATCTGCCGATCATCAACCACGCCGAAGACCGCGGCTTGGTAGGGGCTTGGGACATGAATGAAGGTGCGGTTGCGACTCATCTCGGACTGCGTGGCATTCCTAATAGCGCCGAATCGATGATGATCGCACGCGATATCGAGCTTGCGCGAATTACCGGTGGTCGCCTGCATGTGCCTCACGTCTCAACCGCTGAATCTGTCAAGCTAATCCGTCGGGCGAAATCCGAATCGATCAATGTGACCGCGGAGGTCACACCGCATCACCTTGCGCTCACCGAGCATTGGGTTTACGGCGAACGCGGTAATGTGCCGATGGTGCTACACGCCAATGCGTACGATTCCAATGCCAAGATGGCACCTCCACTACGATCCGAAGAGGATCGCGTGGCCTTGATCGAGGGTTTGGAGGACGGGACGATTGACGCCATCGGCACCGACCATGCCCCGCACGCGGACACTGATAAGGTCTGCACGTTCACAGAAGCGGCGAACGGCATCATCGGCCTCGAGACCGCTCTGCCGTTAGCTAACGGCATGGCAGCGATCAACTTGAACCTCGTGATCGAACGACTAACTGTTGGTCCCAGCGCAATACTCGGCGACACTACCATCGGCACGCTCAAACCCGGTGCAAAAGGCGACGTGATCATCATCGATCCCGACGCCGTGTGGCAAGTTGACCGCACGACTCTGGGATCCAAGAGTCGCAACACTCCGCTGTTTGCTAGTAACGCGAAGGGACGCGTTTTGGCGACCTTCGTTGCGGGTGCAAAAATCTGGAACGCTGACGGATACGGAGCGTCGGATGCCTAGCGAGACCCGCGGCCCAACACTTCTCGCGCTGAGCGACGGCTCCGTCTTTCGTGGCCGAAGTTTAGGCGCTAAGACCGACACTGTCGGTCTCGTTGTGTTTAATACGTCGATGACCGGTTACGAGGAGATGCTGACGGACCCCTCATACGGCGGTCAAATCCTCGTGCCCACCTATCCGCTAATTGGCAATTACGGTATCAACCTCAAAGACGCAGAATCCAAACGCATCCAAGTTAAGGGGTTCGTAGTCCGCGATGACTGTGACGCGCCCTCGCACCCTCATTCTGAGATGACGGTTCACGAATATCTCGAAACCAACGGCATCGCTGGTGTGTCGGGTGTCGACACCCGAGCCATCACGCGGCGCATCCGATCAACCGGCGTGATGATGGGCGCAATCGTCCAAGGTGACGATACCGCGGCGGCGAACTCCGTGCTAGAGGCTGCTCAGTGGTACGGCGATCACGATTGGGTCGGAGAGGTCGCAACCAAAGAAGAGTTCGATTGGATTGGGGACGGCACTACCGGAACGCGTCCCGCGGAAGAGCTAATTGTCAGATCCCAACGGGCAGGGGCAGCAACCGAGGTCAACGACCGCAATCGACCTTTGCGCATAGCGGTCATCGACTTCGGGGTCAAATGGAACATTCTTCGTAGCATGATGGCGCGACATTGCCAAGTCAAAGTCTTCCCATGCGACGCGACCGCGTCCGAGGTCCGATCATTCGATCCCGACGGCATCGTTCTTTCTCCGGGCCCCGGCGACCCGGCTGTTCTCGACGGTCCCGTCGAAACCATCCGCGAACTCTCTGACTTGAACGGAGACGGTTCGAAATCGATCCCGACCTTAGGCATCTGCCTGGGTCATCAGTTGGTGGCTCGCGCACTGGGTGCGGACACCTTCATGCTCCATTTCGGACATCGCGGCGGCAACCAGCCCGTACGAGATGTCAGAACTGGGCGGGTGTACGTAACCGCGCACAACCACGGATACGCCGTCGATCCCGACAAACTTCCCAAGCGACCCGGAGTGCGAGTAACCCACATCAACCTGAACGACAACACCGTTGAAGGCTTGGCCGACGAAACCCATGGCATCATGACGATCCAGTTCCACTCGGAGGCGTCGCCCGGTCCTCACGACAGCGAGATGATCTTCGACGAATTCGTCGCCGCGGTCAAGCAGCGCGTCAACGGCAAGTAGCGGATATTTATGCCTCGAGACGAACAACTGAAAAAAGTGCTGGTCATCGGTTCGGGCCCGATCGTGATCGGTCAAGCCGCCGAGTTCGATTACGCCGGTACACAGGCCTGTAAGTCGCTCCGTGAAGAAGGCGTAGAGGTCGTTCTCGTCAACTCCAATCCAGCGACCATCATGACTGACGAAGACGTCGCCGACCGGGTCTATATCGAACCACTGACCGTGCCTGTCGTGCAGCGCATCATCGAACGTGAAAAACCAGACGGCATTCTCGGCACTCTTGGCGGACAGACCGGCTTAAACCTTACCGTCGAGTTGGAGGAGGCCGGGGCGCTCGAAGGCATCGTCGTCATGGGTACCAAGACGGACAGCATTCGAAAGGCCGAAGACCGCGAGCTCTTCGCGTCGTTCATGGAGGAGATCGGTGAGCCTATTTCATACGGGATTGCCGTTACCACCATCGCAGACGCCGAACAAGCGGCTGAAGAGATCGGGTATCCCGTCGTCGTTCGACCTGCGTACACCCTCGGCGGGACCGGCGGTGGTGTCGCAAAAGATGTCCAAGAGCTTCACGAGATCGCAGAAGCGGGCTTGGCGGCTTCGTTGGTCGGGCAAGTATTAATCGAGAAATCGCTGCTGGGTTGGAAAGAAGTCGAGTACGAGGTGATGCGGGACAGTGCCGGAAACGTCATCACGGTCTGCAACATGGAAAACTTCGACCCGATGGGCGTCCACACCGGCGATTCCATCGTGGTCGCTCCCAGCCAGACGTTAACCGACAAAGACTATCAACGCCTCCGAACCGCCGCGTTGCACATCATCGACGGCTTGAAGATCGAAGGCGGTTGTAACGTCCAATTCGCCTATCGGCCGGGCAAGGAAGTCGGCGAGAAACTAGGCGAAGGTTCTCGTTACGACGACGATGGCCCAATGTACACGGTGATTGAAGTGAATCCGCGGGTTTCTCGCTCTTCCGCATTGGCGAGCAAAGCCACGGGTTATCCGATCGCCCGCGTCGCTGCGAAAGTCGCGCTCGGTCTACATCTTGACGAGATTAGCAACGTCGTCACCGGCAAGACCCGCGCGGCATTCGAACCAGCTCTTGACTACTGCGTCGCCAAGATACCGCGCTGGCCCTTCGACAAATTTGGAGGCGGGGACCGTTCACTGGGTACCCAGATGAAGGCCACCGGAGAGGTGATGGCCATCGATCGCAGCTTCGAAGCCGCTTTGATGAAGGCCATCCGATCCCTCGAAGACGGTAAACGTTCCCTGCGTTGGGAAGACCCGGAGTGGCGAATCAACGGGCTTCCAGATGAAGATCTTTCGGCCGATGACATGCGCCTATGGAAACTCGCGTTCAGACTACGCACTGGCACGACACCTGAAGAATTGACACTGACAACTGGCATCGATCTTTGGTTCACTCGATCATTGGCGCGGGTCGTTGACATGGAGCGAAGATTGCGCGAATCGGAATTTCTTAGCGCCGACTTGCTCCGTGAAGCAAAACGCATCGGGCTAACCGACGAGGACATTGCCGAGTTTTCGGACCTTGGCCTCGCCGAACGCGTGCGAGAGATGCGCAGAGACCTCGGTATCTTTCCCGTTTACAAGATGGTTGACACTTGCGCGGGCGAATTTGAAGCGACGACGCCGTATTTCTACAGCACCTACGAAGAAGAGAACGAAGCCGAACCCATCGGCGTCGCATCGGCAGTCGTCATCGGTTCGGGACCGATACGCATCGGCCAAGGCATCGAGTTCGATTACTGTTCGGTCCACGCGGCATGGGCCCTCCAGAACGAGGGCATGCGCGCGATCATGATCAACTCGAACCCGGAGACGGTATCGACCGATTTCGACACCTCTGACCGTCTCTACTTCGAACCACTCGACGACGAGAGTGTTCGCGACATCATCGACAACGAGATGGGAAAAGGAGCCACAAAGAGCGATAGTGTCGTCGCGCCGAACATCGTTGTTCAATTCGGTGGGCAGACGGCGATCAACTTATCGCAGTCGCTGAACGCAGCCGGATTACAAGATCTGATTCTTGGCTCCGACCCGGATGTCATAGACAATGCCACCGACCGTGGTCGCTTTGAGCAGTTGGCGGCATCGAATGGATTGCCGTTGCCACCAGGCGGAACCGCGACAAACACCGAGACTGCATTGGCTCTGGCCGATAACCTCGGTTACCCCGTGCTGGTCCGCCCCAGCTACGTCCTTGGTGGGCGCGCGATGGAGATCGTGGACAACAGCAACGAACTGGAACGCTATTTCGATCGTGCCCTGCGCGCAGCACCCGGTCAGACGATTCTGGTGGACCGGTATTTCCAAGGGATTGAAGTGGAAGTCGACGCCGTTTGCGATGGGCAAGACATCTTGATTCCGGGTGTCATGCAGCACATCGAACGCGCCGGGGTACACTCCGGAGACTCTTTCGCTGTCTATCCTGCCATATGGTTGACTGGCGACGAAATCGAGACCATCGTCGAATACACCCGACGAATCGGCCGAATGCTCAATGTGCGCGGTCTCATGAACATCCAGTACGTCATAACCGGAGGTGGTACCTACCGCAGCAACGCCGCCGACCCGGGGCGCTCAGAATCGCAGATTAGCGAGAGCGAAACGTTCATTATTGAAGTCAACCCACGATCCTCACGCACCATCCCGTTCATCTCCAAAGTCACCGGCATCCCGATGATCAAGATCGCCACGCAAGTCATGCTCGGCAAACAACTGCGCGACTTGGAGTGGGGCACCGGACTCATGCCTCGCAAAGACCTAGTTGCCGTAAAGGCACCGGTGTTCTCGATGTCCAAACTCACCAGCGTTGACACGTTTCTCGGCCCGGAGATGAAATCTACTGGCGAGGTTATGGGTATCGACCGCTCATACGTGCCTGCCGTCACGAAAGCACTCATCGCATCGTCGCATTCAATCAATCAAGGCGACAACGTTCTCATGAGCATCGCCGACTCCGCAAAACCCGACGCCGAACGGCTAGTCCGCGCTCTCGGCGACAACGGTCATGGGATCTATGCCACCTCGGGAACCGCGCGCTTCGTTGAAAGCCTGGGTTATCCGGTGACGGAAGTAGAGCGGCTACTCTCCAGCAACAAAGCTAATGTAGTGACCGTGATCAACGACGGCACGGTCCAGGCCGTGGTGAACGTCCCAACTGGCGGACGAGATGCCGAACAAGACGGTTTCTACATCCGCCGAGCCGCGGTGGAGCGTCGCATACCGTGCTTCACATCCATTGACACCGCTCGTTGCGCCGTGGAGGCTGTCTACGCGCCTGAGACGACCGGCGATACAAACGGCGGACTCAACGTGATGACGCTGACGGAGTACGTGGGCGGGCGCGCACCGCCGTCATAAACCCGTAGATTATTGGTATGATCGTCGATCCGCGCCAGATTCCGAAAGTCGCGTCCTCGAAAACAATCTGCATCGCCATCTTCTGTGCACTTCTGTTAGCCGCGGCCCTCAACGCCTGCTCCGACAACCCGGACCCTACGCCGGTACCAGCGCCCACGCCGACCAGTGCTGCCACGCCCACAGTCGCGCCAACTGCGACGCCAACCGCATCTCCGACTCCAACCTCGACCAGCACGGCGATACCCACTACAACTTCGACCGCAACTTCAACCCCCACGCCGACTGTTACTCCCACCTCAACCGCAACGGCGACACTCACCGCTCCGGCAACGCACATTCCGACTGCGACTCAGACTCCGACGGCCATCCCCACCGATCTCCCGACCTCAACTTCGATTCCGACGTCGACCGCGACGACAACTCCTAAGCCAACAACCACCCCAACGCATACTCCTACCCCAACCGCGACCGAGCCGCCAACGCAAACACCTACTGCGACTCACACTCCAACTGCGACACTCACTCCGACTGCGACGCATATCCCTACCGTGACCCCGACCCCCACGGTGACGTCGACACCGACTCCAACAGTCACACCAACCCCTACGATCACGCCTACACCCACGCTGACACCATCCGAAGCGAAGGCGATCCTAGATAAACCGATGATGGTCCCGCGGGCGATGCTGTTCGTCGACTGGCGGTGGTCCCGACCGACGGACGAAATCGAAATAACGGTTGAAATCCAAAACGATATCGAATACCGCGGCCAACACGGACTGTATTTGATTGCGTGCACCCCGTTTACAATCGGCGATCACGGTGCCTACTTCGGTCTTCAAACTGATATCAACACCGGTCCGAAGGGGGGATGGCGAAACATCGGGAAGGGCGCGATTTTCTCCGTTTGGGACGTGCCAAACAATCAAGGTGTTCGCGGCCCCCAAGACTCTTGGGTTGAGGCTGGAGATTACGAAGGTGATTTCCTATCCGTACGGACCCCTTATGATTGGGGATCCGGTCGATACACCTTACGAATCTCTGCCGAAGAAACAGACGACGAAGGCCGTTGGTTCGGTTATTACGTGAACGACACTTGGATGGGATCCCTCAAGTTTCCGTCGGCGCGAGGCGAACCCAAGATTCAACTGTATTGCGCCAGCACGATAGAAGTTTACGGCGCGCGTACTGTGAAACCCTCGGCTATTCCCTACTGGAGTGTCGTAGTGGAACCGCCGAAAGCGAACGGCCAACCGATCATCCGCGTATCGACCCACTATCCTTCAAACGTGGGTAGTTTGAGAAACGCTTTAGTCACCCTTGAAAACGACGCCGTCCGCCTTGAAGTCGGTTTGGATTACATCGCCCATGATTGATTGGAAAACCGGATCAGGCGCCATCATTGACGGCGCGGACATCGAAGGCGTCGAAATCAGTTTGACCGCGCCGTGACGCCGTTCGCTGTTGCTTATTGGGATTCTCGCGTGCGCCGGAATGACGCGGCCGTTGTCGGGAGTAGTTACTTCGCCCGTTTCGCCATGACTGTCAACCAGATCCTAGGAACCGATTCGATCTCCATCTCTTTGAAGACCTGATTGAGTGATTTCTGAAGGGCGTCTCGACCTTTGCCGAGCGGGACCCCGGGCATGATGCCTTCGATCCAGTCTCGGAATCCGCTGATGTGGTAAAACCCGACCTCGGGTACCTGGACCGTGAAATCCTCGCGTCGCACGACTTCAAATCCAGCTTCATTCAACAGCTCTTCGTATTCCTCGGGAGTAAGCTGCCGACGTGCTCCAGTTTTGTCGGCATTCTTGTCTGGAAACATCCCATGATCTCGGCGTAAAGTCCGAAGCGAACGCATCATCCAGCGGCGGTAAAAATCGTGCGATTCGGGCGGATGCGAGCCTTCGAAAAACGAAGTGTTGAATGCCAAAATCCCACCGGGTCGCAACCGATCGCGGATCTGTCTCAACAACATCGCCTTATCGTTGACGTAATGGATCGAGTTGCAATAAATGACCGCATCGACTTGTTCGTTAACCGATGTAGCCAAATTCTGGACTTCGGAGTGCACAAATCGTACGACAGCTTCCCTACGTCCACCTAAATCATCGACGGCAGACCTCAACGCTGAGGCTGAGTGATCAACCGCATATATGATGGTTTCTTTGGTACCGTTGAGACGATCTAGGATTAGCTTGGTGATGCCGCCGGTTCCGCAACCCAAGTCGATGATCTTATGCTGATTGAACACGCCGGACATGTCGACTAGTTGAGAGTTGACCCGGCGATAAAAGGGTTGCGAAGAAAACTCGGTGAAAGAGTATTCATCCGAATGGTGGGAAGGATCGGAATTCGGCATCGAAACCTCGAAGTTGCTGGTTGACTGATGGATGAGGCGAGCCTTCTTAAGGTCAACTCCTAATTTTATCAGGGAAATCAAGTTGGTGTACATGCGGCGACTAACGATCATCGCGGTTGCCATCGCGCTCGGAACGGCGATGGCGATCGGATGTTCGCGTGATGCCGACGTGCCGTTAATTCACGCTGCCGCATCGCTTGTCGACGTGCTGGAAGAAGCGGGTGCTGAATACGAAGCCGAGACCGGCAAATCGGTGCGCTTCAGCTTTGCAGGTTCGAACCTGATCGCCAATCAGATCATCGCTGGTGCGCCCGGCGATGCCGTCATATTCGCTGGCGAAACCCCTATCGATAAACTCGTCGTTGCCGAAAAAGTGGCGGAGAGCGAGATCGCGCAGATACTGTCCAATCGCTTGGTCGTAGTCAAATCATCGTCCTCGGTCGCAAATCATAACGACCCGTCTCAGTTGGTCGGGGCCGGGAAGATCGCGATTCCCGATCCTGCGACTTCGCCAGCGGGGGAGTATGTTGAGGCCGCACTCCGCGAACTCGGCCTACTCGACTCGTTGCAGGATCAGATCGTGCCAACGCTCAATGTGCGAGCCGCGCTCGCTGCCGCCGAATCTGGCAACGTAGCGTACGCTTTCGTGTATCGAACCGATGCCTTGTCGACGACTGGAGTTGAGATTGTGTTCGACATCTCAGGGATGACCGAGACGACTAAACCGAAATACTACGCGGCGCCGATATCAGGAGACGGACCTACCCGCGAATTCATCGAGTTCCTGCAATCGCTGGCCGCGCGCACAATCTTCGAAAGACACGGCTTTGAGCGGTAGATACATGAGGGGCGATGCAATTGCTTGACGTGACCCTGCTGTCGTTGCAGACGGCATTAGTCGCGACCGTCGGCATGGCGATCCCGGCGTTCTTCATAGCCAGCTACCTAGTTCGGAACACTGGCCGCGTCGCCTTCATTCTCGACCTGATGGTCTCGATGCCATTGGCGTTGCCGCCGGTCGCCGTTGGGTTCGTTCTGCTGTGGTTCTTCGGAGCGACGGGCCCACTTGGTCCGCTTTCGGAAGGATTGGCGTTCAGTTGGGTCGCGATGTCGATAGCGTCGGCCGTTGTTTCATTCCCATTGGTCGTGCGCGCGTTCGTAGCGGGACTTGGGGAGGTCGATCCGCGATTGGTTTTCGCGGCGCGCAATCTCGGTGCTGGCCGGCTGCGCGCGACGTGGGATGTCATCCTGCCATTGGCTAAACGCGGGATCGCCGCCGGATTGCTCCTCGGATTCGTTCGATCATTCGCAGAGTTCGGAGCAACGATCGTATTTGCTGGGAACATTCCAGGTAGCACTCAAGGCCTGCCCAGCGCCATTTTTTCCCGCATCTCGGCTGGAGATTTTTCGGAAGCGTGGTCACTTGCTGCGGTTTCGATAGTCATCGGTGGGATCGCGTTGGCGGTACATAATCGGCTCGTCGCCCAGCAGCGTAATCGCATGGTTGCTAGGAGTGGATCGAATGGATGAGCGAGACACTCCTGTTCTTGATTTCGACCTGCGGATCAGACTCGGCGATTTCGCTCTCGATGCATCGGGGAAATTCTCGAATGGCATCACAGCGGTGTTTGGACCGTCGGGTGCGGGCAAATCTACCCTATTGGCTTGCTTGGCTGGGATGGTCACACCCGACGATGGCTACGTCAGGTTTGACGGTGAGACGATATTTTCCTCAACCGGGCGGGTACGGCGACCGCCGCAATCGTTTCGTACGGCGATGGTGTTCCAAGATGGAATGCTGTTTCCTCACAAGACTGTTAGGCAGAACATCGAGTACGGCTATCGGCTGACGCCGCCCGACCTTCGTGTAATCGACCCCGATGAGCTGTGTCGTTTTTTGCAAATTCAGGGCCTATTGAATCGATTTCCAGATACCCTATCTGGCGGCGAACGTCAGCGTGTGGCGCTTGCTCGCGGTGTCGCGACCTCGCCCCGTCTCCTTTTGCTGGACGAACCTGTTGCGTCGCTGGACATCCGATTGCGCAATGAAGTTGTGTCTTATCTTAAGCAGGTTCACGAGCGATACGGTATCCCGATGGTCTACGTTTCGCATTCCTTGTCAGACGTTATGGCGCTCGCACGATTCGCATTGGTTTTAGATCAGGGGCGCGTTAAATCGTTCGGACCGGTGGTCGACTTGGTCGCAGAGGTGGCATCCACCACTAGGATTGGGCGAGACGACATCGACAACCTATACGTTGGAACCGTTACCGAAAGTGGTGCGATCCGCATCGGTGACATCGACGTTGTCGCACATGTTGGTGATTACCAACCCGGGCAACGAGTTACTGCATCGATCAGTGCATCCGACATCATGTTGGCATTGCAGCGGCCAGACGCGATCAGTGCGAGGAACATCCTGCGCGGTACCGTCCAACGCGTTGAAACGGGAGAATATGCTGCGTTCGCTTTCGTCGACGCGGGTCCCGAATTCGTCGTCGAGTTGACCTCAGATGCCGTCGAAACTCTCAATCTAAAGAAAGACGTCGATGTTTACGTTCTCTTTAAGTCAAGCAGCATAACCATTACGGCTGGGTAACGCCAAGACCGACAGGGCAATTTCCGGCAAGCACGCACTTGTTGCAAAGCGGTTTCTTTTTGCAGATGCGGGCGACGTGGTAATCGATTAGGGCGTGGTACTCGTTGAAGAGGTATGCGTCGTGAGGGAGGAGATCGTGGAAGAGTTGCTGGTAGGCCGAGTAGCTCTTTCCCTGGATATCCCATCCCAACCGCTCGAGAATGCGGCGCGTGTAGGCGTCGACGACGAACGAAGGTTTGTTTGCTCCGTACAAGATGATGTCGTCTGCCGTCTCTTCTCCGATGCCCCATACCGAGAGCAGTTGATTTCGCATTTCGCCGATCGGCAGCGCGAAGAGGTTTGCCAGATCACCATGGTGATTCGTCATGATGAAATCTGCGAATTCCTTGAGTTTGCGAGTCTTCGCCTTGTAGTAACCGGATGGTCGTATCAAGTCGTGCATCGTTTCGTCCGGTGTGTCGGAGATCGCTTTGAACGACCACACGTCGGCATCTCGTAAGTTGATCAATGCGCGTTCGGTGTTAGACCATGAGATGTTCTGGACCAATATGGCACCGATGACCATCTCGAACGATCCGCCGTGGACGGTTGGCCACCACTGTCGTGGTCCGTACGCGTCGTACAACGCCGTAAACAGCCACTCGACATCCTCGCGGCTAGGTGCGACCGGCTCTCGAGCGCGCGGGTCGGAACGAACGTGACTGAATTCGTAGATAATTTCAGGTGGCGTATGCATCAAACTAGTGGGGATACGAAATGACGGTTGTTGCTACCGAGAGAATGTCGGACAGATTGAGCTTTGGTCGTTCGAGATCTGGCAGTTGTGTATGCGTGGGACTTGATCCAGATCCGACCAAGATGCCGATCGATGATGTGTTCGAGTTCAATCGTGCAATCATCGATGCCACTCAAGATTTGGTCGCCGCTTACAAACCGCAATATGCATTCTATGAAGCGATGGGGATCAAAGGTCTGGAGGCGCTCGAAAAGACGATCGGCCACATCCGTGATGTAGCTCCCCATGCGTTTGTGTTGGCCGATGCAAAACGCGGGGACATTGGCAACACTGCGGAGGCGTACGCGAAGGCGATGTTCGAGTTTTGGGATGTAGATGCTTGCACGGTGTATGCGTACCAAGGTTGGGAATCGATCTCGCCGTTCTTGGCGTATCGCGACCGCGGCGTGTTCGTTGTGTGCAGGACCTCAAACCCAAGTTCGATCGAAGTGCAGGATATAACCGATGCCCGCACCGGCAAAATGGTGTACGAGATCGTGGCGGAACAGGTGGTGTCTCGATCGGACGGAGGCAATGTCGGACTCGTAATTGGCGCTACGTTTCCCAATGAATTGGCGTCTCTGCGGGCGAAGTTTCCCGATGTTCCCTTCTTGATACCGGGCGTCGGCGCGCAAGGTGGCGACGCGACTGAGACGGCGAGATTGGGCGGTGAAGCAATCCTCATCAATTCGTCTCGGGGAATCATCTACGCTTCCCAATCGAAGTCCGATTTCGATCAATCGGCGCGCGCGGCGGTGGAACAGCTAAGAGCGGAAATCGCACTTGGTCGAGGATAGGAAAGTTGAGTTCGCCGGCGCGCAAAGACCGTGAAGTGGTGCCGTTTGAGGTTGGTGATTTGGTTGTATTGCGAAAACCCCATCCTTGCGGATCGAATGAATGGGAGGTTTATCGTATCGGCGCGGATATTGGTCTTGTTTGCTCGGGTTGCAACCGTCGGGTCATGCTTGAGCGGCCGTTGGCGCAACGCCGGATGAAGTCGCGAATCCCGGTTGCAGAACGGGCCGGGTAGTAGGTCGTTTTCGGGCATCCCCTGCGTGCTTCGCACGCGTCCCCTTCGCGGAGCGAAGGGGAGGTTGATTGGATTCGTAGTAGAGTATGGGAATAGGTGTTCAGCCCGACGATTTGCACGCGTTTGGGAGGGGTGCCGCACCAGGCAACCGCTGTCAATACAAGGAGATGTCCGTCATGCTGGAGGTGGAGATTCACCAGATTACAGTTGGACGTGACGGTTCCGCCGAGCGTTGCCTGATTCTACGACCGAAAGATCACGAAGATCGACGCGTTTGTCCCATCATCATTGGTGCGAACGAAGCGGCGGCGATCGTCGCGCCGACCAGTGATGCTCCGGCCACTCGGCCGATGACTCACGACTTGTTGTTGAATTCCATTACCGAGCTTGGCGGCAAGGTTCAACACGTTTACATCCGCGGTCTGAACAAATCTACGTTCTTCGCAGATATCAGTGTGCGCGTCGGGGATGATGTGATCGTGTTGGATGCTCGACCGTCAGACTCGATAGCGTTGGCGGTGCGGGCGCGGGTACCGATCTACATGGCTGAAGATGTCATGGAGCAGGTCGATAGCGATATCCAGGGTCGGCGAAGCACCGAAGAACAGTCTCGCCTCGCGGCTCGTGAAAAGCAATTCGAAGAAGCGGCCTCGCCGGTCACTCCCGAACAGCGCGAAAAGTTGAGCGCCTTTTCGGAGTTCATGGAATCGTTGAGTATGGACGATGACGGTGACGAGGTAGCCAGCACGTAGTCTTTACCGGCCTTCCAAGATGAAATCGGCGATGCGTTCGCCGATGACCATTGAGGTTACGTTGGTATTCGCGCGGATGCAATCCGGCATGTTGGACGCGTCTGCGACCTTCAAGTTTTGCAGCCCTTTGACGTTGCCGTACTGATCGAGCACCGCCATATCGTCGGAATCGGGTCCCATCTTGCAGGTTCCCGACGCGTGGTGGCTAGTTCCGACGCCGCGCATGATGAACTTGGTGAGAAGGTCGTCTGAGGCTAATTCCTCGCTGGTCGGCGCTACGAGCTCTTCGATGATTTCGGCGTACGGTGCCTGCTCACCGATCTTGACGCAAAGGCGGACCGCTTCCCTCATACGTACCTTGTCGAATTCTGCGTCGAGCAGGTTGTAGTCGAGATGGGGTTGGACGTGCGGATCAGCAGATTGCAACTTGACTTCCCCGGCCGATTCGGCGAGATAGAGAGCGGAGATCATCGATATCCCGATCGGCTGCGTGTTGGATATCAGGTAGACGCCCTCTTGCGTGGCACAGGACAGCGGATGAATGAACATGTCGTTGCGCCATTTCGATCCTTCGCAGGTGAATTTGAGGTTGACCTGGATCTTGGGTGCCAACGGATCTTGTCGGAAATCTGATCTGGTCCTCCATGTAGTGGATATCTGAGGGTGATCGCGCAGATTCTTGCCGACGCCCGGGGAATCGAGTTTTATCGGGATGCCCATCTCGGTGATGTGGTCCGCGGGACCAACTCCCGAAAGCATGAGCATCTGAGGCGAACAGAGGGCCCCGGCCGAGAGAACGACCTGGTCGGCGTGGACGTCGAAGAGTTCGCCGCCAGATTCGACGGTTGCTCCGATGGCCCGGTTGCCGTCGAACAGCAGGCGATGCACGAGGCAATCGGCGCGAATTGTGAGGTTCAATCGATGTCGTGATTGCGACAGGTAGCCGATGTTGGTGCTCCAGCGGACGCCGTTCGGGTTGTTGAAAGGTGGTGGTCCTACACCGGTGGTGTCGGGGTCGTTGGCGTCGTGATAACGCGGGTAACCTAGCGCTTGGCAGGCTTCGACAAAAGCGTCCTGATCTTCGTTCCACTCTTCCGGTTTCCATCGGCGGCAAAGTATCGGACCTTCGGTGCCGTGGTAGTCGTCGGAAAAATCTGTATCGGTCTCGATGCGCCTGAAGTAAGGCAAGAGTTTCTGGAACGACCACTCGTCGTTGCCCCAAGAAGCCCAGTCGTCGTAGTCTTCGGGCAGTCCGCGGAGAAAAATCTGAGCGTTCACGGAACTGGAACCACCAACGAGTTTTCCTCGGGGGACGAGCATTTCGGGATTGAGGTCGTTCGAACGGGCGGTGAAGTTCCAATTGTGTTTGCTGTCTTGGCCGAAGGCGCGAGCCCAGATGTTGCGATCGAATCCGTATCCTAGTTTGATCTCCATGGGGAGGTCTTCAACGTTCGGATAGTCAGGACCGGCTTCGAGGAGGAGGACCGAGATATTCGGATCTTCGCTAAGACGCGAGGCGACAATGGCGCCTGCGGATCCGGCACCGATGACGATGAAGTCGTATTTCATGGATTTCAACCTATGAGCGGTAAGGCAAGTTGCGATGCGAATACGTTATCGCGTGTGGGCGTTGTTTGCACAACCCGCGTCATTCTGGGGAAAGCCGGAATCCAGAAGAGCGAACGGGCGGCATGCTCGCAAAAGTGACGGATGACGTTGCTATCATTTCCCTCGTCACTTGCTTCGCAGAAACGTTCGTATAAATGTCGTCTGAAACACCCATAGACCCCATCAGCTTCGAGGTGATTCGCAACTCTCTGGTTGAAGCTACGGAGGAGATGGCTTCGGCTCTGCGCCGCAGCGCGTACTCGACCAACATCAAGACGCGGCACGATTTTTCGTGTGCGATTTTTGACTTGAAGATGCGCACCGTGGCGCAGTCGTTCAGTCAGCCCAATCACCTTGGGTCGTTGGTGGAGACCATCCCTCGGGCACTGAATGCATACGGGATAACCGATCTTCATGAAGGAGATGCGCTTCTGGTCAACCTTCCGTACACGGGCGGCGTCCATCTGAACGACATCACGCTGATATCACCGGTTTTTCACCAGGAAGCTCTCGTAGGATACGTCGCGAGCCTCGCTCACCATGTAGACGTGGGAGGAGGGGCCCCGGCGAGCATAGGCGCATTCCGAGAGATATACCAAGAGGGCATCATCATCCCGCCGGTGAAGTTCGTTCGTGGTGGCGAAATCAATCGTGACGTCTTCGATCTGATTCTTGCTCAAGTCAGAGCGAAGCGAGAGACGGCGGGTGACTTCCGTGCTCAGATCGCGGCGAACAATACCGGCATCCGTCGGTTAACTTCGCTGTTGGATCGAATGGGACAGGAGACGGTCGCTCGTTACATAGACGAGTTGATTGAGTACACCGACCGCCGTACAAAGTCCGAATTGGCGAAATTGCCCCATGGCGTCTTTGAGAGTACGGGATACATGGACAGCGACGGTTACAGCGATGAGCCGGTCAAGCTCGTGGTCAAATTGACGATCAACGACGATGGTCTGTTGTTCGATTTCACGGGAACAGATGAGCAGAGACGGGCGCCCATCAATTCGACATTCGCTCAGACGCACTCCGGGGTTGCTTTCGTTCTCAAGTGCCTCATTGACCCCGACGTTCCCGTTAATACGGGTTTCTATCGCAATGTACACATGCTGGCCCCCGAAGGAACGGTGGTCAACTGTACCGAACCGTATCCGGTAGTCGGTGGCTGGGAGACCCAACTTCGTCTCACCGAAGTGATTTTGTGGGCGCTGGCGGATGCAATACCTGAAAGGGTGCCTGCCGGCACTGAAGGCATGATTTGCCATTCTGGGTTCGGTGGGTTTGATCCGTACCGAAACGAGAACTACTGTTTCCTCGAAACGATCGCAGGAGGATACGGTGCACGGGCGAATAGCGACGGCCCAGATGCGGTCCAACCTCACGGCAAGAACACCGCCAACGCACCCATCGAAGAGACCGAGGTCAATTATCCGGTGCGAATAACTCGGTATGAGCTTGTGGAGGATTCTGAAGGTCCGGGTCGGCGCCGCGGCGGGTTGGGCCTTCGTCGCGATTACCTTTTCCCGGACCACGAGGCCTCGTTCACGATCCTTGCAGACCGTGAGCGTTGGGGACCGCATGGCCTATTCGGGGGACTTCCTGGCGAGAAGGCACATTATGTACTCAATCCTGATTCCGATTCATTGGAATTGGGTTCGAAGGTGACAATCCAACTCGCGGAAGACGATGTGGTTAGCTACCGAACCTGTGGAGGAGGTGGCTACGGACCACCTGAGGAACGTGATCCCGATGATGTGTTGCGCGATGTCAGAGACGGCAGGATCAGCCCGGAACGCGCGCGAAAAATCTATCGCGTCGCTGTCGACACCGAGCAATGGAAGGTGGATATTGAAGCCACACGTATCCTCCGGTCGCGTCATTCGGTAGAACGAGACCCCCTCCGATGACCGAGCAATATCGCATCGGCGTAGACATCGGCGGGACCTTCACGGACGGCATTCTCCTGAACGAAATCACCGGCGAGATCCGAACTGGCAAGGTGCCATCGACTCCCGATGACCCATCCGAGGGATTCCTCCGGGTGGTCAACAGAATGCTCGATGATGGTGCGATTGCGCCGGAAATGGTGAAATACGTTGTGCACGGAACCACCGTCGCGACAAACGCAATTATCGAGGGAAACCTGGCAAAAACCGCGTTCATCACCACCGAAGGGTTTCGCGATCTTCTGGAGATTCAGACAGGGATTCGTCCCACACTGTATGACTTGCAGTTCGAGAAATTGCGTCCCCTAGTCCCTCGCTATCTCAGCTTCGGGGTACCGGAACGATTGGATTTCCGGGGTGACGTCTTGATTCCTTTAGATGAAGGAGCGATGAGGCGCATCGTAGAGGAGTTGCGGGGTGAGGGCGTTGAATCGATAGCCGTATGTTTGCTGCATTCGTACATCAACTCGGAGCACGAAGAACGGATCGGTGAGATCCTCGGTGAAGAGTTGCCGACGGTGTTGTATTCACTGTCATCGGCAGTAGCACCGGAATTCAGGGAGTATTTTCGAGCTAGCACCACAGTTATCAACGCGGCGATCCGCCCGGTAGTTTCACAATATCTGGGGAAAATCAAGTCGCGTTTCCAAGGTTCCGGGATATCTGGAGAATGGTTGGTGATGCAGAGTAGTGGCGGCGTTTTCACGTTCGAAGCGGCGATGGAACGGCCGGTTTTCATGGTCGAGTCGGGTCCCGCAGCGGGTGTCATCGCAGCCAATCATTTAGGCAAAAACCTCGGGCACGAGAACGTCATTTCGTTTGACATGGGCGGCACTACCGCGAAGGCCGGACTGATCGAAAATGGAACGCCGCGGGTGACAAAGGATTACGAGGTCGGAGGGACCGCTGCGACTACTGAACACGGTTCTCGCGGCTCCGGTTACCCGATCCGCACGCCAGTGATCGATCTGGTTGAGATCGGTGCGGGAGGTGGATCGATCGCCTGGATCGATTCCGGCGGCATTCTCCGAGTTGGACCTCGCAGTGCTGGTGCCGATCCGGGTCCAGTGTGCTACGGGCAAGGTGGCACTCAACCTACGATCACTGATGCTAATCTGGTTCTCGGAAGGATATCGCCCGACTACTTCTTGGGCGGTGAGATGCGGCTGGATGTGGATGCTGCGCGGCAAGCCATCAAAGAACGATGCGCCGATCCACTAGGCATGGGCGTGGACGAAGTCGCCCTAGGCATCGTGGAGATAGCCAACAGCGCCATGGTCGGCGCACTTCGCAGAGTGTCCGTCCAACGCGGTTACGACCCCAGAGATTTTGTGCTCGTAGCGTTCGGAGGAGCCGGACCGGTTCATGCCAATCGACTCGCTGCCGAACTCGAAATGCCGACGGTGCTGGTGCCGATGAGTCCAGGCACGACCTCCGCGATGGGTCTTTTGGTGACGGACATCAAACACGACTACTCGGTGGCTTTGATACAACGAGCCGACCGAATCGACATCAATGTTGCCAACGAACAGTTTCAACAAATGAGAGGTGAAGGGCAGATGGCA
This sequence comes from SAR202 cluster bacterium bin127, assembly GCA_002239045.1. GTDB lineage: Bacteria > Chloroflexota > Dehalococcoidia > Lucifugimonadales > Lucifugimonadaceae > Bin127. The sequence continues at coordinate 305,734 of MPNN01000003.1, read as the reverse complement.
CTTTCCCGCGAAGGTGTGGCAGACGAAGAAACACGTTTCGTGAAGCAGGCCGACATGCGCTACGTTGGTCAGAGTTATGAGTTGACGGTGTCGTTGCGAGAAGAGGAATTAGATTCGGACGCGCTAGATGAGATTTTGGCGCAGTTCCATCAAGAGCATGAGCGGTCTTACGGTTTCAAGGCGGAGCGTGAACCGGTCGAGTTCGTGGCGTTGCGTTTGAGCGCGATGGGCGTGATCCCCAAGCCTCAAATGCGGAAGATCAGGCGCGGCGTTGACGCTTCGAGTAATGCAGTGAAGGAAACGAGACCTGTCTATTTCGCCGAGACGGGTGGACGCGTAGATTGTCCGATATTCGACCGTTACGAGCTCGGGTCGAGAGATGAGGTTGAGGGGCCGGCAATCATCGAAGAAGTCGATTCGACTACTGTCATTCATCCCGGATACCGCGCGGATGTCGATGAGTTCGGGAATCTCTTTCTGTCGAAATCGTAGTTGCGAGAATCGGAGATTCTAGCGGTTTCGCACAAGCGGTGGTTCCAGTCTGTCGATGCCGGGAAAAGAATCGAAGTCTTTGTCGTAGCTCACGATCTCGTTTATGTCGTGGTGTTGCATGTGGGCTATGGCTATGGCGTCTTCGAAATCGAACGATGTTGAGGATGCGTAGATGTTCAGCGCGTTGATGTACAGCTGTTTCTGGTGTAAACGCAGACCGCGAAGCATGAGGATGGGAACGAGCCGGGCGCTAATTTCGTCGCGATTCAGTCCGTAACCAGCTCGTGGAGAGCGCAGGACGTAAACGACTTCTGCAATGATGGATTCGCAGGTGATTAGGATTTCCTCGCCGCTGTTGACCCTTTGGAAGAGTTGGTAACAGGCTCCCGCCTTTTCTGGGTCGTCGCGGGTAAGGTATCTGAGGATGACGTTGGTGTCTAAGAACTTCAACGTTTTCGGAGTTCCTTGGCGGTCTGCTCAGCCTTTTCGTCTTTGACATCGCGGATGATTTCGTCCAAGTTGCGACCGTCGGTGATGGGCTTAACCGATCCGTAAGCGGTCTCTAGGGTGAATTCCGCCGCAGCGATTGAGACATGACCGTCGTCGTTGACAGTGAATGAGACCTTGTCACGGGGGTTGATACCGAGGATGCGGCGAACTTCGGCAGGGATGGTGACTTGGTTGCGTTGGGTTGTCGTTGTTGTGAATTGGCGCATTGGGAAGAGGTGGATGCAATGGGGATTTGTTGAATCATTGTATATCTTCAATGTTAGAGACCCCTCCGTCATTCCGACGAAAGTCGGAATCCACAGGTTGGCAATGCAATCACATGCGGTGCTCTATCCGTCGCGGATGAGGGTAGGAAAATTAAGGTATGAGTTACATACCTGACTAAAAAATCACCCATAGGAGAAGTCCCTTGTCGAAGCTTGGTCTGATAGTCGTGTCCGTCGTGATGGTCGTCTTGCTGGCGTGTTCTGCGCCAGAGCCCACTCCCACCTCTACCCCAGTCCCTACACCAACTCCGAGACCGACACCCACGCCCGAGCCTGTCGTAGTGTGCGTCCCAGAGGTCGTCGACTACGTGACGGAGATGGCAGACGAAGTGGAAACGGTGATCGAGGCGGGCAAGGAACTAGATGCGTTGCTTGAGGACCGTTCGGATGATTTGGTGTGGCGGGCGAGGGTGGCCAAGGAACTGTTGGACATGGGCGGTGCTGTCAACACCATAGCTTCCACCGCTCCGCCTGAACCGTTCCCCACGGTCTATGAAGCGATCAAAATCATAGCCACCGATTTCGAACGCATTATCGAATCCGCCGACGCAGCATCTGGCGAAGCCGCGGACATCGCGCTACAGGAGGCTATAAAGATGCTCATGCAGGCGATCAGCGACGCAGTCAAGAGCCAAGACCTCATCGTCGAGTGGCTAGGCGGCTGCAACAACTGAACCGTTGCGTGGTCACGTTTCTAGCTCCCAATACAATCCATTGGTGATGATTTTTCGCGATGGAAAATGGCGCCGGGCGGCGGTTGTTGCGATTGTCAGTTTGACGTTGTCGACTGCTGTGTTGCTTGGGTGTACTGAGATTGAGGTACCTACGCCGCTTCCATCTCCCACCCGCGAGTTGCCGACCGCGACTGCAGTGCGGCCAACTTTTAATCCGACTAAGACACCGATCCCGCCTCAGATTGTGATTGTCACGCCGACCCCCGTGGCCACGACTGCGCTATCCGCAACTCCAGCCCCGACATACACGCCTTTGCCCACCCACACTCCAAATCCGACTTGGACACCGTATCCGACGTGGACACCAGTGCCGACTTGGACACCGTTACCTACGCCTTTGCCGACCGATACGCCAGTGCCACATACGGAAACTCCTATACCAAGCCCCACCGCGACCGCCACACACACGAATACCCCCACGCCTACTCACACCTTCACCGCCACGGCTACTCAAACACTCACATCCATTCCGACCGCGACACCAACTTCAACGCCGACCGCCACCGCCACCGCAACTTTTACTCCGATTCCGACGGCAACGGCCACTCACACTTCAACCGCGTCTCCTACGCCGACCGCGACATTCACACCAACTCCGACGCCCACAGCTACCCACACTGCCACACCAACACCGACGCCTACACCAACTTACACTTTGACGCCTACGAGCACACCGACAGCGACACCAACTCCCGGGGTGCGCACATATACGACTGAGGAACTAGCAGATTTCGCGCAACCGCGCGTTGTTTACGTTCGCACTTCTGATGGGTCAGGCACGGGTTGGGTGTACAAAGTTGATAATTCAGGAAGTGCGTGGATACTGACTAACGAGCATGTAGTTGATGATGACGCGACTGTGACCATCTACCCAGCTAGCGGCGGTGGGCCGTATACGGGTGAGGTGATCGGCACGGACGCACTTAGAGATTTAGCTGTGGTTCGGATTTGCTGCAACACTGTTTTGCGGGCATTTGAATTGGCAAGCCAAGATGAAGTGCGTCCGGGAGCGGAGGTTTTGGCGTTCGGGTATCCCTATAGTGCTGGAGTGCTTGTGTCAGAACTGAGCGTTTCAGACGGGATAGTATCAAGGATCGGTCTCGATTCTCGTCGAGACTCCTATACGGTTCAAACGACCGCGGAAAGCAATCCGGGCAACAGTGGCGGCCCGTTAGTCAACACGTTTGGCAAAGTGGTGGGAACGATGTGGGGATCAGTGGACCGTACACCTAGAGGTCGTCCGATAGACGGTGTTGCGTTTGCGGTTGCCCCGAGGACGATTAGAGCCCGATTGTCCGCGTTGGAAAGCGGTGCCGGCCGCGTTCCGACACCTACTCCAACGCCGACGCCAACCCTAGGCCCTCCTCCGAGTTGTGCCAGGTCCTCGGATCCAAGTCTCGATCCTATGTGGTTGCTTGTACTGGTCGGGGTAGGCAATGCGGATCAACGCACACTCAATGCGGAAGAACGGAGATGCGTTGCGGAGGCTGTATCGTCGCAGATTAGCGAACTCCCTGAGGTTGAGACAGGTTTCAAGTTGATCGACTTTCAAAATGCTGGGGGCGATGAAGTGATCGTGGATTATTCTGGCAACTGGACGTTGAGTTTCAGCGGTGCACTTGGATCATTCCAAGGCTTTAAACAGTTTCAGCTGGATGCTCCGGTTCAGTTTTTCGGAAGGGTATGCCGCGATGGCGAAAATTGCCGCAACACGCATTTCCAAGATCTCTCTGGAGGTTACATATCACTCGATGAGGATGTGTACAGCGGAACCACAGATGTTGCACCTTGGGTGCGCCTCTCCGCGTCGGTACCCAATGGTTATTCGATACGAATCGAGATGATTGCGTATTACACCGCAAAAATGCAAGCCACCGCAGACCCGAGTCCGACGCCTACACCAACACCACTTCCTTTGCCGTTGGCTCCGAACCTCGCATCTGTCATCTTCAATGGTTGGGTAACGGTTCAGAACTCTCCACGCAGTTTGGACGGTATGCAACTTACAGCCAAGATTGACGACTGGGTTTCTGAATCCATCGTAGTTGGCCAAGGGACTGTCGATGCCAACGGCTTCGAAGACCTAACCGTGAACGCACCGAGCGAACTGGTCGGAAAAGAGATCAAGTTCGTGCTCAACGGAACCGTCGAAGCCACAACCAACTCGTATTACGCGTTAATTAACGACGATGGCTCTTTCTGCCTGAGCTGTGATTTCAGCTTCCCTGATTTCCGCGGCATCGTAATCGATTTCCCGTCTAGACCTTGAACATCAACATCGCAATCTAGGAGCTTCACGCGTGTCTGGCTTTGGCTTCGAGCGCCAAATGTTACGCCAAGCGCGTCTTTGTCGAATCCGATTTGGCACTGGTTCGCGCCCCCCTCTTAATCTCCCCCTGAGAGGGTTCTTTGCACAACCTCAAAAACGACGCATTCATGGTCAGATCATGTGCGTTTCCCGTTGCACCGCCCCTCTGGATGGACGTTCCGTCCGCTGAAGCGCCGGCTTTCGCCGGAATGACGGACGTTGTGCACATGTCCTCGAGATGGAGAGGAGATTCCTCGGCTTCGCTCGGAATGACAGAGGCTTTGCTCGGAATGATTAGAAGTATTGTGGCGATTACTAAGCTAGTTCATGAGCGATTGATGGCCTCAAGACGGTTGAGTAGCTGGCTCACCTGCTCGGCCAGGCGTTGTATTTCGTTGAGTTCCAGCCAGTGTTCGTAGAAGTTGATGTGCAGGAGACCTTGTCCCGGGGGTTGATACCGAGGATGCGGCGAACTTCGGCAGGAATGGTGACTTGGTTGCGTTGGGTTGTCGTTGTTGTGAATTGGCGCATTGGGGTAAGTCCGATGCAATGGGGATTTATTAAATCATTGTATGTATCGGATATGAGAGCTTTTGGGGAGTGTTGGTAGGCGGGATTGGGGGGAGGAGGCGCGCTGAATTTCTGAAGGGCTACATCTTGCATCAGTTTGCGGGCGCGTTATTTTTTCGGCGGGGGTTTAATCTCAACTTCGTCGACGTCGTAGATTCCGAAACCCTCCAGATATTTCCGCAGGAATATCAGATTCGCGTCGAGGACCGGATTGAGATCGAATTCTTCGGCGGCGGCAAAATATGCCGGCGCGACTTCGGTTCTGTAGTCGTCTAGGCGTGGTTCCAGCATGTTTAGATACGGTTCGAAGGGTTTGTTTGGAGGGTAGAGATGCAGAAAACCCCAAGAGATGATTATTTCTCCGTCTTCGCGCCGCTGTACGTCGCCCACCCCATTTACTCTCCAAACTTCGACGGCGTTGTTGTAGTTTAGTCCGACGACAACGACAAATTCGCTTCCTTCCCATGTTTCGCCGACATGGGATGCCAAATCACCGAGACGCTCGCCCGTTTTGTAAAAGTCAGGGTCTTGGGGGGTGTGTAGGATGAAAACCGGAGGGTGAAGGGTCAAAAGTTCCGGACCACGTCCGACCAAATATTCCCGAACTTCAAAATCCGCGTAGCAACCCAACTCGCGGCTCAATGTGGTGATCCCGTCGCTGCCGAATGTGAGGTTGGATTCGTGCAGTGCGCAACGCGTGGAGCCGGGACGGAAAACGCCCCGGGCGAAAAAGTGCGGAATTTGATCATCCCCCAATCTATGTTTTTGACCGGTTATGGGTTGAAACGACAACCGCATCTCTTCTCGCAAAGTTGGGGGTGGATAGTATGGCGTTTTTCGTCCTTGTCCTGTCACGTGAGTGAACTTGACAAGATCTGGATGTTGAAATTGGACGACCCAGTTGTAACTCCAATCGCGGCGTTCGCACGGGTCAATTGACGAGCCTTCGACGGGTGAGCATGGTTCAACTGTAGCTTCGAGATATGAAACTGACGGATCCACGGACGTAGTTCGGATTGTCGATGTCTGATCAAGAGTCGGTGACGGCGGAGGTTGTGTTGATGATTTGTCTTGCGGTTCGTCAACAGGCGCGGATTTTCCGTCGATTGGGGTAATCGAGCCCACCGGTGACGGCGATGCGCTACTGCATGCCGCGGAGCAGATGGCTGTAACCGAGGCGGCGATTATGATGGCGAGTTTCATTTGGACCTCGACGTTCATTTTTCGTTCATCTAAAGAGTTGACGTAGGTCAAACGGTATTTGTTCCCTTGTCGGCACTATGTGACTTGCAGGGAACGCCAATATCGTCCTTCGGACAATTCGACCGCGAACGGAAACAGGCCGTTAGGCACGCCGGATTTCTTCGTCCGACACATCGAACGCCACACCTAGGATTTCGTAGTAATTGAAAGGTTGGTTCTGGTCGTGCATGGGTATTTGGCTTCAAGTCCCAAATGTTATGCCAGGCGCGTTTTTACCGAGTTGAGATTTAGCACGAATTGGCGCCGGTTCGCGAATCCCCTCTTAATCTCCTCCTGAGAGGGTTCTTTGCACAACTTCACAAACGATGCATTCATCGTCAGATCATCTGAGCTTCTCCGTTGCACCGCAACTCTGGATTCCGGCTTTCGCCGGAATGACGGACGTTGTGCACAGGTCGCTGAGAGGGGGAGGAGATTCCTCGGCTTCGCTCGGAATGACAGAGGCTTTGCTCGGAATGATTAGAAGTATTGCGGCGATTTCTAAGCTATTTCAGGAGCGATTAATGACCTCAAGACGGTTGAGTAGCTGGCTCACCTGCTCGGCCAGGCGTTGTATTTCGTCGGGTTCCAACCAGTGTTCGTAGAAGTTGATGTGCAGGAGGTTTGCAGCGTTGAAGAGATCGACCAACTCTTTGTCACCGGTTTCGTTGACGAGATTTCGCACGATCTGGTAGAAGTGGGCATGAGAGTCGTGTTGCCATCGGTGTTGTTGTGCAGTGGCTTTGAGAGCTTGTGCGGCGGCGCCCCAGAACTTCTCGGATGCTTGGACTAGGTCGCCAGCTTGCAACTCAACCTGCGCTTGATCGAAAAGCGTGGAGGAAACGGAGCGGTATCGTTCGACTGTGGTCATAGTTATTACGATTGTAGCAGTCTTCCCTTGCACCCTCAAATAGATTCACCAAATATGTCTAAGATGGTTTACCCCTGCGTCTCGCTATGGTTGCCGCGTCCCCTTTTGCTTCGCAAAGAGAGGGGAGATTCCTCGGCTCCGCTCGGAATGACAGAGGCTTCGCTCGGAATGACACAGCTTGTGTGAAGTGGGGGAGAGTGGCGTGCTTTGTTTTTCTCTGGATTCCCGCGTGCACGGGAATGACGCGCGTGTTTCTCTGGGTTCCCGCGTGCGCGGGAATGACGAGGGATCGCGGAAATGACGGGGGATTGCGGGAATGACGGGGGCATGGTTGTTGTGTGAGGGCGTGGGCGACCACAAGGGTCGCCCCTACGTTGTGCTGGCGGGCAGGGGAGTGTAGGGCGTGTGGGAATATGATGTCGGGTTGCCGTCGTGATGGCGTGATTGGTTGCTTATAATTGTTTGAAGTGAAGGCGGGTTATTTGATGCCTGACGAGCGGACTCCGAAGAGTGTGCCAAGTATCATCCCGACTTTGGCGCGATTGACCATGATCGGTTGGTTCGTCGGCGTGAGCATCGCCGGAGGAGCTTTAATTGGATGGTGGTTAGACGGACTAATCGGCAGCGCACCGTTGCTGCTGGTGGTCGGGATCCTCTTGGGGGTCGCAATTGCGCTGGTCGGCATGGTGCGGATGTTGTCTGACTTCGGTAAGGCGAAGCGTTAGGTGATCCGGCCACCCGACCTTCCGATGACTTGATTGCAAGATGACGATCGAACCGAATCAAGATTCGCTGATCCCAGAATGGAGGGGAGAGTTTGCTCTCATCCCCTAAAGCGATAGCCATAGCGGTTTTCTTGCTCGCTGTGGCACTTATTTCGGTATTGGGCGGTGCCCTAGGCGCCGCGTTCGGTGGTGGATTCCTCGGTGGTGCGGTTCCTCATCTGCAAGTTCCCTCTGAACTCGTCACCTACATTGGCGATTTCGCGCTCTACAACACGGTGGTGATGTTTCTAGCCGCGATAGTGGTGCTTGTGTTGTTGACGTGGTTGGCAACGCGCAAGATATCCGATGTGCCGGGACGTTGGCAATCATTGATGGAGATTCTTTACGAGTTTTTCATCGGACTTGCGGAATCGACTTCCGGCAAGGCAGGACGAGTATTCATACCCGTGGCGACCGCGATCTTCTTGGTGGTGCTTTTCTCAAACTGGCTAGGCGTTTTGCCCATAGTCGGAAACATCGGCCGGGTCGAGACGACGACGGAGTACTTCTTCCACAAGTTCGAAGGCAAGGCGGAGAGTGAACACGCCGAGAAAATTTTGGACGGGTTGCACCACGATGTCGGCAAGAACGGCGAAGGGATGGGGCACTACCTAGAAACTCACGCCGGTGACGAGTCCGTGCAGAAACTCGTCGGCAAAACCTTCGATACGTACGGTGAACAAGACTTCGTAATCTTCGATGGAGACGGCATTCGATTGCTACCTCTAGGTCGCGGCAACGATTACAAGCTGAGCTTGATCGATGTGGTCGCATACGATGTCGCCGATCCTACGCACCCGACTAGTGATGATGTGGTCAAAATCGCGCAACGATTGGATGAGAGTGTCGCCCCAGATGCGGCGCCAAACACCGAGTTTTTCACCGAAAACCCAGACAAGTACACATCGCTCGTCGGCAAACGTGCTGGAATTCTAGTCCCATACCTGCGCGGATCGAGCACCGACTTGAACATGACCTTGGCGATCGCTATATTTGCAATGTTCAGCGTGCAGTTCTGGGGCATCAAGACGCTTGGCATCGGCGGGTACTGGGACAAATTCGTCGGCAACCCCTTCAAGCGCAACCCGATCGACCTCTTCGTAGGGCTGTTGGAACTCATCGGCGAGTTCATCAAGATCATCAGCTTCACGTTCCGTCTGTTCGGCAACATGTTTGCGGGTGAGATACTGCTGATCTCGATGGGATTCCTTTTCCCGCTTATAGGGATGATCCCATTCATCGGGTTGGAACTGTTCGTCGGCTTCATCCAAGCGATAATCTTCTCGGTCTTGACTCTGATGTTCGGTGCGTTCGCGATCATGCCGCACCACCATCCGGAAGGCGATCACGCCGACGGTGCGGGGGGACATTGAGATGCAGTACTGCACGACGGACAGATGGAACGCTTGGCAATTGAACGCTGCCCCAGTCGTTGTCGCCAATCGCGGCGCAAAGGGCACCTACAAATTTGGCATACTGCGTGCGACTTGCAGAGCAAAGTCGAGCGCGTGTGATGAACCTTCGACCCGGTCTAAAGGACCGAGCGTCGAACTCAACGACAATCGAGACCAGGAGGTCTAACAAGATGGAAGATCAATGGGTACCAATCGGAGCTGGCCTTGCGATCGGGGCGGGAGCCCTCGGTCCAGGGCTTGGCATCGGCATGCTAGCAGGCAAGGCGATGGAAGCCCTCGGCCGAAATCCTGACGCTGCAGACGCGATTCGGCAGAACATGATTCTTGCCATTGCGTTCACGGAAGCCATCGCGATCTACGCTTTGGTCGTCGCCATCATCACGCTGTTCGTTTAATCTGCACCCTGCCAGCGCTTCGGCGGACGGATCGGCTTCAATTGATTGCCGACGCCGTTGATCCCGCCGACGCGGTGGTGCAACGATCAGTCCGATGTAGAACGATTCGGAGATTCTCATGGATGCATTGGGAATAGACCTACCCCGCCTTTTGACCTTTTTGGTCGGGTTTACGGTCATCGCGGTCTTTCTGCGGATGTTCCTATACGGCCCCATAACCCGTATGTTGGATCAACGCGCCGAGCGCATCCGCGAAAGCTTGGCCGCGGCGGAACGGGCGAGCGCAGAAGCTGCGTCGTCCGCGGAGCGTGTCGAACAAGAACTGGCTAATGCTCGTGGCGAAGGTCAGGCTTTGATCGCCGAAGCCCGAGACGCGGCGTTGCGGTTGAGGGATCAAGAGGTCGAACGCACGCGTGCTCAGGTCGACGAAATGCTTGACCGGGCGCGAGAAGAGATTCGACGGGAGCAGGAAGCCGCGGTCGAGGAGGTGCGTCGAGAATTCGCCGGCATCGCGATCCTGGCTGCAGAACGCATTGTGGAGCAATCCCTCGATGAGGGTGCGCACCGTGAACTCATCGACCGGGTCCTGGATGAAGGCCTTGACGCCCGGCGCAATTAACCGCAAAGCACGGCGGGAGATTTAACTTTCGGATGCCATCGACCTCAGTCAGAAGATACGCACAAGCCGCATTCTCGATTGCGATTGAACGGAACGCGCTCGATGTTTGGCAGCGCGACTTGGCAAAGGCGCGAGACATCTTCGCGGAGTCGGACGTGCAAGCATTTATGGCTGCGCCGTCGGTGCCGGAAGCCGTCAAACTCGACGGCATCCAGATATTACTGAGCGACGCCGATCCATTGGTGCGGAATCTAGTGTCCCTCATGACCACGAACGGCGACGTCGAACGGTTCGGTGGCTTCTGTGACACGTTTAGGGAACTGACCGACGATCACTTAGGTATCGGACGAGCCCAGATAACGACTGCGGTTCCTTTGGATGATGCAAGACGTGAACGCATTGTCCAAATCTTGCAAGGAATGACCGGTTACAAGCGGATCGAAGTGTTGGAACAGGTTGATCCAAAGATTATCGGCGGAGTTGTTGCCCGGGTGGGTGACCGTTTGTTCGATGGAAGCACGCGGACGCGATTGCAGTCGATGCAGGAATCGCTTGCGCAACGACCAATTTCGGGATGATTTAACTCGTTGAGAAGTAAGAGATGCCAAATACGCGGAGCAGGATATTCCCGCTTCCACTCTAAGGAGAACTAATTCGATGACGACCGCAGGGCAAGATATCGCTTCAGTGATCAAGCGTCAGATCGAAGAGTTCGGTGGCGAACTCACGATGGTTGACGTTGGCACTGTCGTCGAAGCGGGCGATGGTATTGCTCGCATACACGGGCTGGCCGGGGTCCGCCTAAACGAAATCCTTCAGTTCCCCAACGACATTCTCGGGCTAGCGCTTAACTTGGAAGAGGAATCGGTTGGTGCGGTGATCATGGGCGACTACCTGCGGATCCGTGAAGGGGACGAGGTTCGATCCACAGGTCGAATTCTTGAAGTGCCGGTCGGTGATGATCTGCTAGGTCGTGTAGTCGACCCGCTGGGCAGACCGCTGGATGGTCAACCCGCGCCGCGCACGACGGAGACTTTGCCAGTCGAGAAGATCGCTCCTGGTGTCATTTCTCGTCAACCCGTGAATCAGCCGGTGCAGTTCGGCCTCAAAGTGGTTGACGCGATGGTCCCAGTTGGCCGCGGACAGCGCGAGCTAGTTATTGGCGACCGTTCGACGGGCAAGACATCGCTTTGTGTCGACGCAATCATCAACCAGCGCGATTCTGACATGATCGGCGTATATGTGGCAATCGGCCAGAAGGCATCTAAAGTCGCTGGTATTGTGCAGCGATTATCCGACCAAGGAGCGCTCGACAACACGATTATCGTAGCGGCCAACGCGTCAGATCCGGCCGCGACCCAGTTCTTGGCTCCGTATGCGGGTTGCACGATGGCCGAATACTTTATGTCGAAAGGACGCGACGTCCTCATCGTCTACGACGATCTCTCGAAGCACGCGTGGGCGTATCGCCAGATGTCGTTGCTGTTGAAGCGTCCTCCCGGGCGTGAAGCCTACCCCGGCGACGTCTTTTATTTGCACTCCCGACTCCTTGAACGGGCGGCGCGCATGTCGCGGGAATACGGCGGAGGTTCGATCACGGCGCTGCCGATCATCGAAACTCTAGCTGGAGACGTGTCGGCGTACATTCCGACGAACGTCATTTCCATTACGGACGGTCAGCTATTCTTGGAGCCCGACCTATTCAACGCCGGTATCCGGCCTGCGGTCAACTCTGGTATTTCAGTTACACGAGTAGGTTCATCGGCGCAGCGACGCGGGATGAAATCTGTTGCCGGTAGCTTGAAAACAGAGATGGCGCAGTTCGACTCGTTGGCCACTTTCGCGCAGTTTGGCGCGGAAGACCTTGATCCGGTCACCAGGCGTCAGTTGGCGCGCGGTGAGCGCTTCCGCGAGCTATTGAAACAGGACGAGAACTCTCCAGTCTCGTATGAAAACATGGTCGCACTCTTCCATGTTGCCAACGAAGGTGCGTTGGATGACGTGGATGTCGAGAAAGTCGGCGAGTTTGAAGGGCAATGGTACGACTACATGGCGGCAAACCTGCCTGATGTACTGTCGGCGATCAGCGATACCGGTGAACTCAGCGACGAGAATGCCGATCGATTGATGGAAGCCGTAACGGCATTCAAACAGACTGCCGGATTGGTGTCCGCCTAACAGCAAGGAACCGATGACTCGAATATGCCTAGTCTGAAGGACATACGCGACCGGATTCGGTCGGTAAGCAACACCGCGAAGATCACGAGCGCGATGCAACTGATCGCCGCGTCTCGTATGCAACGCGCCCAGCAGATGGTACGAAACGGTCGTCCGTATGCCGACCAGATGCGTGAAGTGTTGTCGCACTTGGTCATGCGGTTGGAAGCTGAAGATGAGACGTTAGACCCACTGCTTCAACGGCGTCCAAACCAGCGCGAGCTCCTTGTGTTGGTTACTCCTGATCGCGGACTAGCTGGCGCGTTGGTAGGAAACATCCTGCGCGTGGCGGCACAAGAACTGCGCGACGCTGAGGTGCCGGTTGACACGGTTGGGATTGGCCGCAAAGGAGAACGATTCGTGGCCCGGACTGGGCAGTCGTTGGTTGCGAGCTTCTCGGTTGGAGATCGTCCGTCATTAGGGGATACGCTGGACATCTCGTCATTCGTGATTGACCGCTATCGTTCTGGTGACGTGGATTCCGTAAAGTTGATCTACGCCCAGTTTGTTAATACTTCTGTCCAGCGGCCGGTCAATCTGCAGCTTCTTCCTATCGCAACGACCTCTTCTGGATCAGATTCGGACGATGGACCGGCGTTGTATCTCGATTACATCTATGAGCCGTCGCCGGCAGAAGTTCTGGCTAACATCGCCCCTCGGTACGTTGAGACGCTGGTTTACCACGCGATCCTTGAAGCGCAGGCGAGCGAACACTCAGCCCGCATGATCGCAATGCAGAACGCCACCGACAACGCGAACGAATTGATCGAGGATTTGACCCTGGACCTGAACAAAGCGCGGCAGGAAGCCATAACCGGCGAATTGCTAGACATCGTTGGTGGTGTCGCTGGCGTGCAGGGTTGAGGTTGCATCTTTCCCGAATGAATAAAAACCGGTCAGTCAAGACATGACCACAATTGAGCAAATTCGCCCGGCCGAGCGTACGGCAGGGCAACACCAAATAGGAGCCTGACGCAAATGGCACAAGGTAGCAAAGGCAAAGTAGTCCAAGTTATCGGCACGGTCGTCGACGTTGCATTCCCGCCGGACGATCTTCCCGAGATCTACAGCGGTTTGGAAGTCGACAACGAGGGCGAGCGGCTGGTGCTTGAGGTCGAACAGCACGTCGGCAACAACTGGGCGCGATGTCTTGCGCTCGGGACTACCGATGGACTGGCGCGCGGCGTCGAAGCCGTAGACACTGGTCAGCCGGTTGCGGTGCCGGTAGGTGAGCATTCGCTGGGTCGCATCTTCAATGTGCTCGGTGAAGCGATCGATGGCGGCGAGCAAGTTCCGGCCGACGCCGAGAGACTGCCGATTCACCGTCAACCACCGACATTCGCGGAGCAGTCGGGAACCACCGAAATTCTGGAGACGGGCATCAAGGTCTTGGATCTGATCACGCCGTTCCCGCGTGGAGGCAAGGTGGGAGCCTACGGAGGTGCCGGCGTAGGCAAGACGGTGATCATCACGGAGCTGATCCGAAATATCGCACAGGAGCACTCTGGCGTTTCCGTGTTTGCGGGCGTGGGTGAGCGATCTCGTGAAGGCAACGACCTTTGGCACGAGATGAACGAGTCGGGCGTCATCGGTTCTACCGCTCTCGTGTTCGGGCAGATGAACGAACCGCCCGGTACGCGTGCTCGGATCGCGTTGACTGGCCTCACGATGGCGGAGTATTTCCGTGACGAACGAGGACAGGACGTACTGTTGTTCGTCGACAATGTTTATCGGTACATCTTGGCCGGCATGGAAGTGTCGGCACTGCTCGGTAGAATGCCGTCGGCAGTTGGATATCAACCGACGCTGGCAACCGAAATCGGCGACCTGATGGAGCGCATCACCTCCACCCAGGCTGGTTCGATCACGTCTTTCCAAGCGGTCTACGTACCGGCAGACGACTATACCGACCCCGGCATCGTGACGACGTTTGGTCACTTGGACGCAAACGTATCGCTCGAACGTTCGCTTGCTGCGCAGGCGCTCTTCCCGGCAGTTGACCCTCTGGCGTCGAACTCCAGGATTTTGGAGCCCGCGGTTGTGGGTCAAGACCACTACGACGCGGCTTTCGGCGTCAAGCGTGTGTTGCAGCGTTACAAGGACTTGCAAGACGTCATCGCTATCCTCGGCATCGAAGAGCTTTCCGACGAGGACCAGCTGACGGTTTCTCGCGCCCGTAAGATCCAACGTTTCCTGACGCAGCCATTCTTCGTTGGCGAGGTATTCACCGGATTGCCTGGCGTCTACGTGAGCCGCGAAGAAACGGTCAAAGGCTTCTTGCAGATATTGAACGGCGATCACGATGATCTGCCTGAGCAAGCGTTCTACATGGTTGGCCCAATCGAAGATGCCGTTACCAAGGGCTCGGCGATGCAAGCGCAGGACGCAGCATAGACACCCCTCGGGTTGAGGAACCGTAATACGAAGGAATTGAGAGAGCCGCCATGGCCCGCATGAACCTCAACATAGTGACCGCCGAACGAGAGACATTCTCAGGTGGAGTGGATTACGTTTCTGCTCCAGGCGCCGACGGCGAGCTGACGGTTCTTCCGTCACACGCCGCATTGATGACAACGCTTGTTCCGGGGGAGATGCGCTTCGGCACTGATGGCGATGAACAGAGTGTCTTGGTTACCGGCGGTTTCATGGAAGTTTTGGCGGACAACATTACGGTATTGGCCGATGCGGCCGAACGCGAGGATGAAATTGACGAGGACCGTGCCGCCGTGGCCGTAATGCGGGCGCAGGAGCGGATTGATACGCACGGCTCCGATCTCGATATGGAACGGGCGCTCGCGTCGTTGCGTAGAGCTCAGATCAGATTGCGGTTTGCGCAACGGCGTCGAAGCCAACGCTAGTCACATTTCCAAGACTACGCGGCACTCGCGTCAGCGTGCGCGTGACAGCAATTCAACCTGCTTAACGCTTGCTAAATCGGCTCATTTCGGCGCACCAGGCAACGATTGGCAAGGCACGCCGTCGTTGTTGCCATCGAGCCCGTGTGGATCCGAGTTCGGTCCGCCAGCCTGGATGAAAAACTGGTTGGATTCGAGCCATGACTCGAAATCACTGCAGTTTACGTCGCCACCAAAGCTAGTATCTTGACGCCATTGCCGATTCAATCGATTGAGGACTCGCAGTGTGTCGTCCAAAGGCGGTAGGGTTTCGCAAGGACGGTTGTCAACGTCGCGGTCCAATCCGTACAGATTTGCGTCTGGTTGGTCATAGATTTCGAAGAAGTGTTCTGCCTCGTCGCGGTGTTGGAAGTCGTCGCAAACGACATCGAATTCTTCGTGGTGAAGGCGACCGCTGGGCATTATTCCTTCACAAGGGATACCGTTGCCGTTTGAATCGAGCGATTGGATAAAATCTGAATTTCTGTCGTTACTCTCGAAATGACTATTCGCCGCGTCCCAAGTCGAGAAATCGTCACATGTAACCTCGTGAACCGTGAAATGGTCGGTCTCGTTTCCAAGAACGACGTCTGCGATCTTGATTGTGCCAAGTGCGAGCGACCCAAACCCGACTAGGATTACGATGACGGCGACGATTGACAGAAACGTCCGATTCGAAGACGCATCAGTTTGAGTTCGTACGCGAGGCGACGAGGAGGAAATATCGCGTAGTTTTCGCATAATGTCAGAACAATTGATGCAAACGCGTTGAATAGGCGAAGTTCCTTGCCCGTTGTCGCAGGTTCTAGACTTCAAAATCTCCGGAATCGACCGTAACAAGATTACAAACCGATTTCACGGTTCGCAACCGCAACGCGGCCTTGGTTCTCGTGGATTAGGATTCAGTGTTTTAGCTGCCCAAGGAGAGGGTCGTCTCAAGGCTGAGAGGCAATCCCAATGGGTCACTCTGATGGGAGATAGTCCGACATGAAGATTACCGACGTCGACATATTCAGGATGCGCACCCCGGTGCACAAGACGGCGGGCACGAACTGGATGTTCGTGCGCATCACCTCTGACACTGGAGACTACGGATGGGGTGAAGCGAGTACGCAATACAAAGATGCCGGCGTTGCAGCAGAGATCAATGACTTTGCGAAGTACTTAGTGGGCAAAGACCCGTTTCAAATCGAGCATATCTGGACGTCGTTGCATCGGCGAGTAACTTGGACCGGTGGCGCCGTGACGATGAGCGCGATCAGTGGTATCGACCTCGCTCTGAACGATCTGAAGGCAAAGGCGCTTGGTATCCCCGTCTATGAACTGTTGGGCGGTAAAGTGCGAGACAAGATCAGGGCGTACGCGAACGGTTGGTTCGATCCGAGCGAAGACGACGAGACCGACGCCGGAGCAAAAACGGTCGACGACTATCGACGTCGTTCAGCGGAATTGGTCGACGAAGGTTGGCGGGCGATGAAGTTCTATCCGTTTTACGGACCTCAGGTGATAACCCCGGATAGGTTGCATCACGGCGCCGAATTGGTGAAGGCGGTACGAGATTCTGTCGGACCATCAGTTGAGGTCGCTTGTGACATCAGGGGTCGCCTAGATGCTTGGAGCGCGGAGCGAGCCGCCAGAGCGATCGAAGAGTACGACATCGCTTGGTTGGAAGAGCCGATACTTTGGGACAACATCGACGCTCTCGCCGCGTTGGCGAATCGTGTCAACATCCCGATTTCGACGGGGGAGCAGCTATACGGTCGGTGGGATTTCAGGCCGTTGCTGGAATCGCACGCGGCGAGTATTATCCAACCGGACATCTGTCATGCTGGTGGCATCACGGAACTTCGAAAGATTGCCGCCGCCGCTGAGACCCACTACGTTTCAGTGGCGCCGCACAACTCTAACGGCCCAATATCGACCGTCGCGAGTCTGCATCTGGATTTGACGATGCCCAACGCGTTTATGCAGGAGATATTTGTCAGTTTTCTTGGCGCGTACGAACGAGTTTTGACTAACATGATCCCGATCGCCGATGGTGATGCTACCGTGCCCGACGGACCGGGATGGGGCACCGAGATCGATGTCGAAGCGCTTGAGCAATTCCCACCGTGCGATTACGTAACGGTCGAAAGCGAGCCGTACTTGGCGTTTTGAGCAAAGTTCCACCGACGAAAATCGTAAAAGGGAGTGGGTAGATCGATGCACATTGTGGCTGCGATGGTAACGTTGCACATTCACGCGTCGGCGTCGCTGAAGGACAAACGTCGCGTTATCCATTCAGTGGTCTCGAAGCTGCGCAATCGGTTTTCTGTATCCGCGGCCGAGGTTCATGCCAACGATTCATGGCAGTCGGCGACGATTGGTATCGCAGTTGTCGGTGGAGATTTGCGCACGTTGGAGCAATTGATGGACCGCGCTTTGTCGTTCGTAGAAAGCGCGGCTCCGGAAGCCGAAGTGGTGGGCGTTGAAACGGACGAGTGGTCGTTTGGTGTCGGTTCCAACGTCTAGTCTTAGACGGCGAGGTTACCTGATTTTGGGCAACAAAAAACGGTTCGGCGGCGTACAGCTACCGAACCGTTTTCTCTGCGCCGAGCTCCGGGCAGCTCAGCGACCTGCTGAACTAAGCGACTTTGGCCACGGCAGGGGCGGTTTCGCGTTGCAAGTTTGCAAGGATCGCGCGTGCCTGTGCCGGGCTAATGGTGCGTGTGCACTGGATGCACTTGAGCATGAAGCCGTCGAGACCTCGTCCGAACTGCACGTCGCCTTGGCACGTCGGGCATTGCCGGGGGAATATGGCGGTCTGTTTCATATCGTTTGTCTCCATTCTTTAGATTGCGGTTAGACGGGGCAGTGGATGGTTCTTGACTAAAAAGCCCCGATTCTTGACCGGGGCTTCAATTGTGAGTGAGTTTCGTAAGTCACTCCACTTTCGATTGCCCCAGTCGTCAAGCGGCTGGTTGTTCGATCCTTTGGGTGAGTAGCTCTCGTGCTTGATGACGGTCGATTAGTCGCGTACATTGCAGACACTTGAGGGTCGGTCCCTCGAGCCTTACGGCGAACAGAATGTCGCCTTGACAATGTGGACAACGCTTTTCGTAGATGATCGTCATGTCTGTCTTGGTGGGTCTCTTGATCTGGTTTCTTGTTGCTCGGTGTACCGGTGGATACACTTATTTGGGTGGTTCGGGAAACCGCCGGGGCCTTCGCCCGCATGGTTGTTTTCGCCGAATGAAAACTTTTTAATACATCTCGGATGGGTTTGTCAAGCGGTTTTTGGAAGATTTCGTAAAATTCTCTTGTCTTCGCCTTGATTTCTTCGACTACGTGATGGATTTCGTCAAACCTGACACTAAGCGTATCATGTATATTACTATGAATAACAGTATGATTCAAGTGAGTGCCGATCGCGGGTCCAACAGTGCCTTGCTTATTTCCTTCATGGAGTTAGTGTGACACAGAGATACGAAGAGGAACAGAAAACGGATGCAGGGGCATCGATCCCTAATGCCGACGCATTTGTTCGTCTCGTGAACAAAATCGCAGCGCAGGCTGCGCGTCGTGAGATGATCCGACGGGCGCAGGAATCTGAGCGCAACCAGAGCCGTCGCAGGGTCCGTGTCCGGATCGCTGGACGAGGTGACGCGTTGTACATCATCAGCATCGCGGCGAAACTCGCCGAGATGCACCCGCAGACCTTACGCAAATATGATCGGGAAGGTTTAGTAAGTCCATCACGCACTCAAGGAAGTAGGCGACTTTACTCCGAGGAAGACCTTGAACGGCTCCAAATCGTGCGCAGACTTTCCGAAGATCTGGGATTGAATCTCAACGGTGTTGGACTGGTACTTGAGCTGGTTCAACATATGCGGGGCATGTTGGAAGTGCTGGAGCAGAGTGAGGACTTGACGAACTCGGCATCGGCGCAAGCGGTCGCCGACGAGATAAAGGTGATCTTGAATTACCTGGGGGTCGAATGATTTTGTTGAATGGATCGGAAATGTACGAAAGATGGGGGCCACGTTCGCGGAAGACAGCACGAAACATTCTGCGCAACGTACGTGCTTCCAGAACACAGCGCCGATTGACCGCCAAATGTAACGAGTTGCAATCGCAATTGGACAACGCACGCGCTGAAATGCTACAAATCAAGTCTGAACGCGACGAAATACGTCAAATGGTCGCCGATTACGAAATACAAGTGCACCACGTTCGATCGGAGATTCAACGGGCGCACAGTGACGCTCAACGTAGCAAAAGATCGGCTGCCCGAAATGAAAAGCAGGCGGCCGAAAAAGCGAAATTAGCGGTCGCGAAGCGCATTATGACGGTTGCGGACGACTTCTCCAGCGCGATCGAGGTGGCCGAGGATCAAAAAATGGATCCGCAGTGGTTCAACGGATTCAAGGCCATGGCCGAAAAGATCGACAACTGTCTTGCGGCGGAAGGGTACCGACGATTCGAGTCACTTGGCGAAGATATGGACCCGTCGAGACACGAAGCGTTGGCCACAATGCCGACATCCGACGAAGAGGCCGGTAAAGTAATTCAAGTCATCGAAGCCGGATACGAGGACGCTGAAACTTCGAACGTGGTTAGGGTTGCCAAGGTGCTAGTAGGTAGATCATCGGACAACGCGTAAACCGCATTGAACTAAAGAATAACGACAAGCCAACGGTTGACAACCAACGTTGGCAGATAGAAAGGCAAGAATTAACAATGGCAAGAGCTATCGGTATCGATTTGGGAACCACCAACTCGGCAATGGCGTACATGAGCGCGGGCGAACCGGAGATCATCGAAAACTCGGAGGGACAGCGCATAACGCCTTCCGTGGTGGCTATGAATACCAAAACTGGCGAGCGACTCGTCGGCATGATGGCGCGCCGTCAGGCGGTCACCAATCCCGAACACACCGTCTACTCGGCGAAACGGTTCATCGGACGCCGTTTCGACGATGAATTGGTGCGCTCCGATCAGGAACGAATGCCGTTCAAGTTGGCGCCGGTGGAAAATGGCGATGCGGGTGTTGAGTTCGACGGTGCGGTAAGGCCTCCGGCTGAGATTTCGTCAATGCTATTGGCTCGGCTGAAGCAGGATGCAGAGGAGAAGCTAGGCGAACCTGTTACTCAAGCGGTGATCACCGTACCGGCGTATTTCAACGATGCGCAACGAGAGGCTACGCGGGTAGCGGGGACCATCGCCGGATTGGAAGTTCTCCGCATCGTGAATGAACCGACGGCGGCGGCGCTGGCGTACGGACTGGAAAAGCAAGGCGATCGCACGATTGCGGTCTACGACCTCGGTGGGGGGACGTTCGACATCACCATTCTGCATGTGGGTGACGGTGTGTTCGAGGTGAAGAGCACGAACGGCGATACCCACCTAGGCGGTGACGATTTCGACATGCGGCTTGTCGAGTATCTGGTCGACGAGTTCAAAAAGAAAGAGTTCATGGATCCGAGCGCTGATCCGTCAGCGGCGCAACGTTTGCGTTTGGCCGCGGAAGAAGCAAAGATCGAGCTTTCGTCGCTCACGAGTGCCGAGATCAATTTGCCGTTCATTTCCGCAGACCAGAGCGGCCCTAAGCACTTGGTGCAGTCGCTTACTCGGGCAAAATTGGAGGCGTTGACTGCGGACTTGATCGAGAAGACGGTAGCGCCTTGTGAAAGCGCCATGCGCGACGCTGGCGTCTCGCCGTCTGATATCGATGACGTAATACTCGCTGGTGGAATGACGCGCATGCCGTCGGTGATCAGTCGAGTAAACGAGATCTTCGGCAAGGAGCCGAACCGCACGATCAATCCGGATGAGGTCGTTGCTCTTGGAGCGGCGCTTCAGGCCGGCGTTTTGCAGGGTGATGTCTCAGGCATCTTACTGCTGGATGTGACGCCATTGACCTGGGGCATCGAGACGCTGGGAGGTGTGAGAACGGAACTGATCCCCCGGAACACGACGATTCCTACGTCAAAGTCGGACACGTTCACCACCGCGGCCGACGGTCAGTCTTCGGTTGAGATTCACGTCTTGCAGGGCGAACGTCCGATGGCGGCGGACAATACTTCGGTCGGTCGTTTTTCATTGGACGGAATTGCGCCGGCGCCACGAGGGGTACCGCAAGTCGAGGTTGCATTCGATATTGATGCCAACGGCATCATCACGGTCACTGCGAAGGACAAGGCAACGCAACGAGAGCAGCACATCACGGTGACTGGTCGCTCAGGGATGTCTGATGACGATATCAAGTCGAAGGTCAGCGAAGCAGAGGAGAACGCGGAAGCCGATCGACTGCGCCGAGAAGCAGTCGACACTCGTAACCTAGCGGAATCTACGGCGTACCAAGCTGACAAGTTGATCGAGGAACACGGTGAGCGGTTGCCGGATGATGTGAAATCGGACATTCAATCTAAAGCATCAGAAGTTCGTACTGTGCTCGCCGATGAAAACGCTGACCCTGAGCGCGTTAAAGCGGCTTCGGAAGCATTACAGCAGGCGATGATGGCTGCCGGCCAGCATATCCATGCCGGTGCGGCGGCAGGAGCTGCGCCCGGTTCTGATGTTCCTCCCGATGCTCCTGATGGTCCTCCGGGTGACGACACCGTCGAAGGCCGGTTCCGAGAGGTTTAGATTTCGGATTTTTCCGAAGAAAACCCCTCTCTTTTATTCCTAGAGGGGGGTGTCCGGTGGGCTTTTGCCTGCGCGTCGCGTTACGCGTTAAAGGCCGAAGCGCGGGAATATGCTCTGCCTAATTTCGTTGATCGCTGAATCGTTGTGGTTGACGATGCCGCTTTGGATGTTGGGATCGATACGATATTCGCCGGGGTCGTGGAAGATCGTGAGGTCGGAGAGTGAGGCGAAGGACTGCGGGACGGTTTCCGGGAGTTCGATGTCCGCCATGGTTGCGAGGTCCATGGTCCATGCTCTGGCGACGGCCGACATGTCGTAACCTCCTCCGCCGACTGCGATCCACGGGCATCCGATTTCGTTGACTAAGGTTGCGAATTTTCGGACGGCTAGGTTGTGGCCTTGGGTTGTGAGGGATAGGTGGGCGAGCGGGTCGTTGCGGTGGGTGTCGATTCCAAGCTGTGTGAAGATGAGGTCGGGTTCGAACGCTCTCGCGAGGTCGGGGATGGTGGCGTCGAATGCTTGGTGCCAGAGACGATCGTCGGTGTAGGGAGCCAGGGGTATGTTGACGCTGTAGCCTTCACCGTCGCCGATGCCGATTTCGTTTGGTCCGCCGGTTCCGGGGAAGAGCCACTGGCCGGATTCGTGGATGGATACGGTCATCGCTCTTTCAGTTTCGTAGAGCCCGGCTTGGACGCCGTCGCCGTGGTGCACATCGATGTCGACGTAAAAGACGCGGAGTCCTTGTTCGATGAGATGCTTGATAGCGATTACGGCATCGTTGAAGATGCCGAACCCGGATGCGCGGTTGCTCATGGCGTGGTGGTGCATGCCGCCGGCGGGGACGAATGCGTTTTTGGTTTGGCCGCTGAGGACGCGTTCGGCGGCGAGCATCGCGCCACCGGCGGCGAGGGCGGCGTGGCGATACATGCCGGAGCGTGGCGGGTTGTCGCCGGGGCCGAATCCAAATTGGTGCATTGCCGGGACTATGCCACCAGTGTCGATGGCTTTGACGACGTCGATGTAATCGGTGTCGTGGAAGATGGCGATCTCGTCGTCGGTGGCTAGACGGGGTGCTTCGGTTGCGATGTTTTCGGTGTCAAGGAGGCCGACGCTGCGCATTAATTCGTGCATGTGCATGAGCCTTATTGGGCGCATGGGATGCGTTGGGCTGAGGACGTGTTGCGACTGTTCGTGGGAGTAGATGAGGGACGTGGTCTGGATCGCGGAGGTCATCAGGGATTGATGTTACCGCGAAGGATGTCGGTTAGGTTTTGAAACGTCGATACATCAACGCCATGATTCCTAGCGCGATGAGCGCAAACACGATGATCGCGCTGGGTTTGACGGTGGGCCACTCTTCGTCTGGTCCGCCGGTGAAGTAGACGCTGGATGGCGTTGGGATCGCGGTCGCGGCTGGGGGTTGTTCAGGAGCGGCGGTGGCTTGTGGTTGCGGTTCGGATGATATCGGCGCTGAAGTGGCTCTAGCTATGGGTTCTGGTTGCGGAGTTGCGATATCGTCGATCTGCTGATCGGTTCGTTCCAATTTCGCATCCAACGTACCGGTTGTGATGGTGGGTAGTCCGGGGATCGTGGGTGGCAGGTCGGATTGGATGTCGATGATTGTCTCGATCGAACTGCCGACTGGGGGTAATCGCCATTCTCGGCGCCACTCGTTCTCGATCTGAGTCAAGGTGCCGTCGAAGACGGTCTGCATGGCTTCTTCGATTTCTTTTCCGGTGTTGAGTTCGTCGAGTAGTTTGCCGACGGAATCGCGTCCGTAGTTTTCGAGGAGGAAACCTACGAAGTCGGCGGACTGTGTGTAGAAGCGGTGGATGTCGGCTCGGAGGCCGGGCACCGAATCCATCTTCGCGAATTCGCTGACGTTTCCGGATCGGGCGAAGGATGCGAAATCTCGAGATGGCTTTCGTCGATCGCCGGTTTCCCAAAAGCTGGCGTTGCCTTCGTTGAGCCACCCGGGTGCGGCGGTTGCATACGGGGATGTGAATTTGCGGCCAAATATGAGATGGGTCAATTCGTGGACGAGGATTTCGGCGGAAGGGGATGACATGATGGTGAGGTTGTACGTGTCGTATGCGAAGCCGCCGAAATAGGTGCCGTCGGTTGCGGCTTGGCTGATGCGTGGTCCGTGGATAGTGAGTTCGCGGAGGTTGGGGAATATGACGGCGCGGTATTGCGGGCTGTCGGTGACTCCGAGAGCGAAGCTGATCTCGGGGAGGCGCGATGCGACTTGGGAGTGGAGGTTTTCGATTGATCTGCGGTTGAGGCCGTAGTAGACGATTTCGAGAATGTCGTCGGAGACTCGTTGCCAATCGTGGGCGGTGCCGAGGTGTTCGAGGTGGTAGGTGTTGGAGGTGTAGATGTCGTTTTCGACGGAGACGAATTCGAAGCGAACGTCGAAGGTGGTTCCCGGGGGGAAGTAGGAAGGAGACTGTAGGTCGATTTCGCCGGAGGCTTTCAGACCGTTATTTCGTACCGGTTCGAACTCGACGTAGCGGTAGGACGCGATGGTGTCGTTGCCGTGGGGTCGGACCCAAAGGCGCGCCTCTTTGATTTCGACGTCGATGTCGATTTCGATGTCGACGGTGATTTTGTCTGAGAGTGTGACGTGGTGGGTGACGACCTCGTTTTCCGCCGGCCGCGGTGCTTGCGCCAAGGCGGGAGCTGAAACGAAGTACGCGAATCCGATCAGCGCCGTCGTTGCGATGAGGAACGATAACGATTTGGCTCGCGGTCTTTTGAGTCGTGTCAGGCGCATGGAATCCTTGAATCTAGGCGTCGAAGAAGGTCGGCATGAATTTGCTTCGCTGTATATGAATACGGCAGGGGACTGATGACAGATTTTATGCTCATTGCTGTAAAGTGATTTCGTCAGGGATCGCAAGACCGGATTGAAAGGCGAGCAAATGCGTTACTACCAGTTCCTAATCGGCGATGAGGTTCATGTTGGAGTTGAGGCCGCGGATGGCACGGTTACCGACTTGACGTCGATAACCGGAGAGGCCGATTCGACGCTGTCGTTGTTCAAGGCGGCGCATCTAGGCGGTGTGGGAATCGATGACGTGGCGAATGGGATTTTGAGACGCGGCGGTGGAGGCGAGATGTCGGCTTCGGAACTGTGCGCCGGGGATGGGGATGCTCGGTTGTTGCCGCCGATTTTTGCTCCTGAGGTTTGGGCTTTTGGGGTCACGTATATGGACAGCATGCGGGAGCGACAGGCGGAGAGTGGATCGCCGGATGTTTATGCGCTGGTGTATAACGCGGACCGACCGGAGGCGTTTTTCAAGGCGACGGCTGAGCGGCTGGTTTCGCCGGGTGATGCAGTGGGCATCCGTGCGGATTCGGAGTGGGATGTTCCGGAGCCGGAGCTGGCGTTTGTGCTTTATGGGGGCGAGATCGTGGCGTACACGATAGGGAACGACATGAGCAGCCGGTCGATTGAGGGAGCAAATCCGCTTTATCTCCCGCAGGCTAAGGTTTATGACCGGTCGTGTGCGATTGGGCCGTGTATTGCGACGCCGGAGGTTGTTGGTGATGCTCAAAAGTTGGATGTCGGTCTCCAGATTGAGAGGGATGGTGAGGTGGCGTTTGATGGCTCGTCGAACACGTCTCAAATGAAGCGTGACTGTAACTACCTGGCTGATTGGTTGCAGCGGCACAATCAGGTTCCGAATGGGACAACGGTCTGCACGGGGACGGGGACGATTCCGCCGCCGGAGTTCACTTTGGCGGAGGGTGATGTAGTGAGCATATCGATCGGTGGGATCGGGACGTTGGTGAATTCGGTGGTGGTGGTTTGAACTAGGATGTGAAGGATTTTGAAGGACGGAAAGGATGGGATGATGTGTTGTTTGGTGATAAATGGGGATAACCTCCATCAAGTGGGAGACGATTCGCAGAGTGGTCGGTTGTAACCCGCCGAGAAAATGAATGACGACGGTATTTGGGTGATGACGAGTTTGTGCGCGATGGCGGGGGTTGGGCGACCATAAGGGTCGCCCCTACGGGTGGGGGTGTCTGGATGGGTTGGTTGCGGTTAAGATTAGAGGTTGCGTTGTGTGGTTCGGGATGGTGTGCTGAAGTCAGATATCGAGGTTCTCTTGGCTCAAACCGCAGAAAAACTTGGGGAAACTACGGAAACGGATGTTGATGCTGCTTTCGTGCAGGATTTCGCACGGAAGGTACGGGAGAATGTGCAGCAGGTGTTCGTTGGTAAGGGTGATGCGATAGATCTTGCGATAATCGCGATGCTCGGTCGTGGTCACGTGTTGTTTGAGGATGTGCCGGGGACTGGTAAGACGACGCTGGCGAAGACGATTGCGGCGTCTTTGGGATTGGATTTCAAGCGGGTGCAGTTCACGCCGGACTTGGTACCTTCGGATGTGTTGGGAGTGAACATCTACAACTCCGGTTTGGGCACGTTCGAGTTCAAAGCGGGTCCGATTTTTACGCAGATATTGTTGGCGGATGAGATCAACCGGGCGACGCCGCGTACGCAGTCGGCGTTGTTGGAGGCGATGCAGGAGCAGCAGGTTTCGGTGGACGGGACGACGATGCATTTGAGTTCGCCGTTTCTGGTTTTGGCGACGTTGAATCCGGTGGAGATGGAGGGAACGTTTATGCTGCCGGAGGCGCAGCTGGATCGGTTCTTGTTGAAGCTGTCGATCGGATATCCGTCGGACGAGGAGGAATCGGTGATGCTTCAGCGATTCCAGACCGGCGACGGTACGATTTCGGTTGATGTGTGCGCAGATGCTTCAGATGTCGAACGGGCCCGGGAGATAGTGGAGACGGTTCGGGTTGCGGACCATGTGCGAGAGTATTTGGTTGCAGTGGTTAGGGCAACGCGGAACAATGCGCAGATTCGATTGGGTGCGAGCCCGCGGGCTTCTTTGGCGTTGCAACATGCGGCGCAGGCACGGGCGGCGATGCATGGTCGGGAATACGCGATGCCCGACGATATCAAGATCTTGGCGGGTGCGGTGCTTTCGCATCGGGTAATTCTGGAATCGAGCATGCAGATGCGGCGTCGGGAATCGGCGCAGGTGATCGAGGATGTTGTGGCGCAGGTGCCAGTGCCGATCGAGCGGTGAGATGAATTTTGCCCTCACCCCCGGATCGAGTCCGGGGCAGGCTCTAGCCCACTCCCGCCGAGCGGGCGAGGGGACTGAACGTTGTTTCGAACGTCTGCGGATCGACGGGGGATGGAGCGGCGTGCTTTGCTTTTCTCTGGATTCCCGCGTCCGCGGGAATGACGGTGGTGATGGCTTGGCTTTTGGGTCGGGATCGCGAGCGACTCCCCGTTGCCCTTCCCCTCTGGATTCCGGCTTTCGCCGGAATGACGATGGTGTGCTTTGCTTTTCTCTGGGTTCTCGCGTGCGCGAGAATGACGCGCGTGGCGGGAATGACGGTGGGCATGGGATGAGGATTGGGGGGTGAGGCATTGATTAATCCGATGATGAGGACGTTCCGTGAGAAGCGGACTCGGGATCTGCGTGCGCCGGATGTCATCGGTGAGTTGTTCATGTTGTTGATGGTGGTAGTGATCGGGGTTGGCGCGGGGACTGGATCGGCGTTAGTGGTGGCTTTGGGAACGACGGCGTTTGTGATTTCGGCTGGCGGGACGTTGTGGTCGAAATTGTCGTTGGCGGAGGTTGCCTACGATGCTGAGCCTTCGGACACTCATGCGTTCGAGGGTGATGAGATCGAGATCGTGATGACGTTGGAGAATCGGAAGCCATTGCCGATACCGTGGGTTCAGATCATAGAGTTTTTGCCAACGGGAATGACGCCGTTGAGTGATGAGAATGTGAAGCGTCGGGCGTATGCGGGGGGTAGCGAGATCGTGGAGACGACGAGTTTGGCGGGATACGAGCGGATCCGGTTCCGGCACCACGTCCGGGCGCATCATCGGGGGCATTATTCGATCGGTCCGACGGAGTTGCGGAGTGGAGATTTGTTTGGTTTATTTGGCACGGTGCGGCGCGATTCGAGGTCAGAACACGGGATCACGGTGTATCCGCGTATCGTGCCTCTTGAGAGTTGGGAGTTGCCCGCGGCCAAGCCGATGGGGGACATTTTGGCTCGCAATATGCTTTTGGATGACCCGTCTCGGCCTCGGAGCGTGCGGGACTATCGTCCGGGGGATCCATTGAAGCGGATCGATTGGAAGTTGAGTGCGAAACGCGACGAGTTGACGGTGCGAACGTATGACCAGAGCGTAAGCAACGACGTGGTGGTGATGCTCGAGTCGAGGACGGTTGACTACGCTTGGCACGGTTACAAATACGATGTGCTGGAGGCGGCGGTTACGGGAGCGGCATCGATCGCGGTTCGTTGCGCGGATCTGGGATACCGCGTGGCGATGGTCGCGAACGGGGTTCGCCCGACGCGTGGGGTGATGTCGGTGGTGCCGGCCGGAGATGGCCCGCATCACATCAGGACGATATTGGAGGCCCTGGCTTTTGTGCAGCCGCTGTCGTTTACGGCTTTGGATGCCTTGGCGATGGATCGTGGGGCTCAGGCGATATCGAGTGGTTCGTCCATCATCTTGGTGGCGGGATTCTTGACGGAGCCGGTGGTTGCGTATCTGCACCACGAGTTGCGCGAAGGCCATCGGGTTTCGATCGCTTGGGTCGGACGCGAGGAGCCGCCGCAGGTAACGGGGATACCGGTTGTCGATGCGAGGGAGACGTTCAAGATCGACGAAGACTCGGAAGATCTGATGATGTCGATAGTTGACGAACAGATCGAGATGAATGCTCGGATGAATCTACCGACGCGCGAGTACGATCATGTCTGATTGGCGCAACCAGGTGGTGTTTACCGCGATTGCGGTAGCCGAGAGCGTGGTTGTCTTCACGATCCTGGCGGTGATCGGCGCGGGATTGAGTCTGGAATACACGGCGTTGCATTGGAGCACGGTGTTGCTGGTGTATGTGGTTGGGATGGTAGCTTCTTGGGTTGTCGGCGGATTACGAGGCGGTGTCGCGACGGTGGCGTTGATCTACGGCGCAGCTGGACTTGCGACGATATACGCGGCGGTAGCGACCACGCGATTGGAAGACGGTTTCAATTTCGATCTGGCTTGGATCTATCACGTCTTCAATCGAGATCTGACGGGGGAGTCGGTTGCCGCGTTATTGATGGCGTTGATCGCGACGGTGCTGATATGGCGTCGATCGTCGACGATAATCCGGGACGATCGAGATGCGCCGGATCATTTGAAGCGGATATTTAAGCGTGGCTTGGTGATCCTTGCGATCGGGTTGATCATCGACGAGATCGCGTCGACGGAGCTGGGATTGGCGCAGCTGCTGATTCCGTATTTCATCGCCACATTGGGCGGGATGGCGGTGGCGCGATTGCCGTCAGATTCGCAGGTCGCAGGTAGGTGGACGCGGATCATACTCGTGGCGCTCGGGGCGTTTCTGGGAACCGGACTGATCGCGGGGTTTTTCGGTGGTCGATATGGTTACGCGGGATTGAACGCGCTCTGGGTGGTTTGGGGTTGGACGGTGGATGCGATCTTGTGGTTGTTGTACTGGCCGTTGACGGCGATCGGTTGGATTGTCGCAAAGATCATCGAGTTGTTGCAATCGCTGTTTGGTGGAGAACCGCCGGAGCAGGAGGAGCAGCAAGGGCAGGGGGAGCGTCCAGAGTTTGGTGAGCGTGAGGCGGCAGAGGCGGCGAACAACGATTGGGTCGAGGCGGTGTTGGAGGCGTTGCAGTGGCCGCTGACGATTTTGCTCTTATTCGTGGTGCTAATCATTGCGGCTTTGGCGTATCGACGGATCGTGAGACGGTTGTCGCGGGATGATGGGGTCGAGCGCGAGACCATCAGGGATGAGGTGGACGAGGTGACGTACTGGGATCTTCTTAAAGGGTTGTTGCCGGAATGGATGACGCGACGGGGTCAGCCAAGGCACCTGTGGAGGTATCCGGATGAACCGGGTATCCGGGAGGTATTCATGCTGTATTTCGAGACCTTGGAGATGGCGTTGGCGCGTGGCTTGGAGTTCAATTCGCGTCTTACGCCGACGGAGCGACAACCGGACTTAGCGGCGGTGCTTGACGGTGCGCCGATCAGGGATATCACGTCGCGCTTCAACGCGGCTTGTTACGGGAATGTTCCGACTGAGGAATCTCAGGTGGAGTCGTTGAGGTCGCGGTTGGCCTCGGCGGTCGAGGCGTTGGATGCGCGACGAAAGGAATCGGGCGACGAACCGTCGTCCGGGCATCCGGTCAGTTAGGAGCTTCCTTGATCGTCGTCACCGATGGTGATTACGCGGAGGAGGTTTGTGCTTCCAGTCTGGCCGATGGGTACACCGGCGACAAGGACTACGGTGTCGGCATCTTTTGCGAAGCCGATTTCTTTCGCGAGATTGGCACCGTAACCGAACATTTGATCGAGTTCGGCGAGTGATTCGGCGAGGATTGGGATCACTCCCCACCGCATGGAAAGGTTGTTGAGGGTTTTTTGGTTTGGGGAGAGCGCGATGATTGGTGTCCGTGGTCTGAATGCGGCGACGCGGTCGGCGGTGGTTCCGGTCTCAGTGAAGGTCAAGATGGCCTTGGAGCGGAGAGTGTCGGCGGTCCGTGCGGCATCGAAGGCGATGATCGAATTGATCTGGGCGTGTCGGCCTTCTTTGTCGATGATAGCCATGCGGCGGTTGCGGAGCATTTCGGTGTCGAGGTATCGTTCGGCCATTTTGGAGACGCGCGCCATGAATTTGACGGCTGCGACGGGGTAGTCGCCGACAGAGGTTTCGGCGGAGAGCATAACGGCATCCGTGCCGTCGCGAACGGCGTTGTAGACGTCGGTGGATTCGGCGCGCGTGGGGTAGGGATTGTCGCGCATCGACTCGAGCATCTGGGTCGCGGTGATGACGGGTTTGCCGACTTCGTTGGCCATTCGGATCATGCGTTTCTGGGTCGTCGGGACGAGGTGCAGAGGCATCTCGACACCGAGGTCACCACGGGCGACCATGATGACGTCGGTTTCGTCAAGAATCTCGTTCAGGTTGTCGACGGCTTCTTTGATTTCGATCTTTGCGACCAATACTGGGTTGCGTCCGGCGTCGGCTAGCCACTTTCGGACAGCCCTAAGATCGTCGCGATTTCGGATATACGAGAGACCGACGAAATCGACATCGGCTTTGACGGCGAATTCGAGGGCGGCGACGGTTTCGTCGGTAAAGTAGTCGAGAGTTGATGTGTTGCCGGGCGCAGTTACCGCTTTGTCGGATTGGATCAGGCCGCCGCGGCGGACGGTGCAGTGGATCTCTTCGCCGTCGACTTTGTCTACTCGGAGTTCGACGGCGCCTTCGTCAATGAGGATGCTAGCTCGGGGTCTGATGTCGTGGTGCAGACCGGCGGGCCACACGGTGCCGCGTTGGGATGTGGTGTGAACGCGTTCCGCGGTGAGGACGAAATTGTCACGGGTATTGACGGCTATCCCTTCGCGTCCGCTTTGTTTGACGGCTTGTTCGGGGTGCACGGTTCCGATGCGATATTTGGGTCCTGGGAGGTCGGCGAGGATGCCGACGTGGACACCGATTTGCTTCGCGGCTTCGCGCACTGCGGCGACATATTCGGAGTGATCTTCGGGGCTGCCGTGTGAGAGGTTGAGACGTGCGACGGACATGCCGGCGCGGATGAGTTGACGTGCTCGGTTTACATTCCCGGTAGCGGGTCCAATTGTGCAAACGATGCGGGTCCGCGGCAGGTTCTTGACGAAGGGAGGGAGTTGTTGCATGGGTGAAGCTAAATCTCCGAATGTGAACTACGACTCGGTTTAATGTACAACGCGGATTGACGTGCTTCTTTGCTGTCGATGAAAAAAGGCGTGATTCATCGTGATTTGGTTCATTTGATATGATTAAGTTAGATGGGTGCGCGCCGTCGCGCGTCTACTGGGAAACATGGGGGGAGCCCGAGATTTGAACACGTTTGAAGCTCTGCTCGCATTGCAAGAGATCGATCAGGGACTGTTGCGTCAGCGACAATCGTACTCGCAGATCGCGCTTGATTTGCAGGACAAAGCGAATCGATTGAAAGCCCTGCGCGAGAAGTGCGAACAGGCTAAGCGATCGCAGATGCAGACAGAGGTGGCGATGAAGCGGATGGAGTTGGAACGGGCCTCAGAAAATCAGAGTCGTGCGGAGATGGAGGAGTTGCTGTACAGCGGTACTGAGGTTACAAATCCTCGTGACTATTACCGGATGGAGTTGCGTTTACAGGAGCATGCTAACCGTATAGACGCGATTGATCAACGGTTGGATCCGATCAAGACGGCTGCGAACGAGGCACGTCAGGTGCATTCGGACTTGCTAGTCCAACTCGAAGAGATGGAAGATGAGTGGGTGGAGCAGAAGCGCGTTGGGACCGATAAGCAAGCCCGGATTTCGGAGCAGTACAACGAAGCACTCAAGCACCGAAACGAGACAGCAGAGAATATTCCGTCGGGCCACTTGGGGGAGTACACGCGGTTGTTCAAGAGCAACGGCGGGATGGCGGTCACGATGGTGGAACGCGATATCTGCGTGGGTTGTTCAGAACGCGTATCGATGGGTGAATTGAACGTGCTCAAGCAGGCCGATGATCCGATATTGTGTCATTGCGGGAAGTATTTGATCACGCTTAGTACGGACTGATCGGCGATGCGGGCCATCGGTTATGTCCAAGTTCTTGGAACCGTCAACGGCGAGGCGTATTTTGACGACGAACGTCTCAAAGATATGGTCGGAACGGTTGCCGATGTTGCAGGATCGTGGGGCCAGATTGCTGAGATCGAGAGTCGCCTGAAGAATTCGACCGAGGATCCGATTCAGCAGATCGTCGACTTTTGCCGCACGGGCGGGCACCGCCTGATGGCGATACTTAGTCCGGATTCCGAGGATTCGTTGTTTTCCGCGGTCGAGGCGGAGTTGAACGCGTCGATGGGCACCGCGTTTCAAAGGCAGATTCCTGAGGAGTTTGGCGACAAACAGTTTGCGGAGTTGATGGAGCGTTTGGAGGGTCCGCATGGCCAGCCGGCGTTGGTGGTGATCCCGGATGCGACACACCTCGCGTCGGATCTGGAAATGTTGGTTGAGCGACTGCTGTACATCAGGCGTTCTGGTTCGGATGCGATCTGTACGGATATCGAGATGCCCGATCCGTTGCAGAGCGGCGAAGAGTTGTTGGGTCTGCGTGGCGAGCCGGACTGGTTGCGGAAGCGGATTCGAGAGAGGATTCGCGAAAAGGCTTCGCTAGGCAAGGTCCTCGGTCGGACACCATATGGGTATCGGTGTGGTGCGGATGGGACGCTCAAACCGGTGGTCGAGGAAGCGCAGGTGGTTAGACAGATTTACGACTGGTACATCGGCGAAGAGGGCGAGGACGGCGAGGTGGTTCGGGATGGAATGGGAATGCGTCTGATAGCGCAGCGGTTGGCGGCGGATGGTGTTCCCACACGCACCGGCAAACCCTGGTCAACAGCCACGGTTTCGATCATTTTGAAAAACCGAGTGTACGTCGGGACCTACACGCGGTATGGATTCTTGGTGTCGGGCAACCACGAGCCGATTATCGGCCGATCGACGTTCCGGAAAGCGCAGGACGCGTTGGTGGTCAAGCAACGGCAGCGTCGGTTGTCGAAGACCGAAGATCCGTTCTTGCTCGGCGGTTTGTTGCGATGTGGTCAGTGCGGCCATGGTGTTCCGGGTTTGACGAGACGCCGGAGTTGGCGACGCCAGGACGACACAACGGCGACGAGGACGTATCGATATTACGAGTTTTACGAGTGTCAACATCGGCGTGCGGCGAAGAATGGCGACGGCGATGCAGTCAGGTGTCCCCGATGGCGTGCTGACGAATTGGATGGTGAGGTTCGAAAGGCTGTGGGTGGTTGGTTGCCGGAAACTGTGAAGCGGATTCGGCCGATCGAAACGGAGTTGTCTTTGGAGGAGAAACTGGAGAACGCCGAGAAGACATTTCTGAGCGAGGCTCGGTTAGTTTCTACTGGGCGTGGCGACTTGGAGAATCTCGAACCGTTTCTTTCGGAGATCAAACGGATTCGCAGTTTAGTTGAGCAAGAGAACCGGGTTGATGAGCAGAATGGGTCAACCGGTAATGGGAAGGTGCCACGTGAGCGGATGACGCGGGATCTGATCGCTGATGTCGTAGGTTCTGACGATGTGTTGAGGGCAAGGGAGGCTCTGACTGCCCTGGTGGACGATGTGGTAGTGAACGAAGATTCGGTGACGGTTCAGCCTCGGGTCTGGGCGTAGGTTGAGATTGACTATTTAGGAGCGATGTTAGTCTGAGGTCAAAGCGAGGCGGACGGGCGACCGCTGCGGGTCGGTGCGAGCCGACCTTGTGGAGGAAAGTCCGAGCACCAACGGGCAAGGGCGCCTGCTAACGGCAGGGCGGGGCGACCCGACGGAAAGTGCAACAGAAAGAATACCGCTTTCGATGTGGGCTACTAGCCCGTTTTCATCGAGAGTAAGGGCGAACGGGTGCGGTAAGAGCGCACCGCGTCGGCGGTAACGTCGGCGGCAGTGCAAACCCCGCTCGGTGCAAGGCCAAATAGGGGGGCGTTAAGATGATTGTCCGCATCAGCTCCCGGGTAGGCCGCAAGAGGTCATGGGCGACCGTGATCGCAGATGGATGGTCGCACAGGGTTGGCGGTTGAGGGAAGAAGGCTGCGAAGCCGTAAACCTCGCCGCGGTCTGGACAGAACTCGGCTTATAGTCCGCCTCGCTGATTAGTTATGTCGCATCCAATCTAAATCGCGTTGTTGGCTCTTCTTGTCGCCGAGCAAAACCAGATAGCGGCTGTTGTATCCGGATTTCCGGTAGTAAATCCGTTCGCTAAGCGTTGGGCGGATCTCGAACCATTGCTTTTTGGCGCCTCCGACGCGTTCTCCGCGCATCAATTGCGGATTATCGTTGAG
This sequence comes from SAR202 cluster bacterium bin127, assembly GCA_002239045.1. Classification (GTDB taxonomy): domain Bacteria; phylum Chloroflexota; class Dehalococcoidia; order Lucifugimonadales; family Lucifugimonadaceae; genus Bin127. The sequence goes on along the minus strand of MPNN01000003.1, from coordinate 270,855 downwards.
ACGCGTCAAGTCATCGAGCATTTGCTTTGCATTGGCGGACGCGTTCCCGTAAGAAACGTTGTCGCGGACCACTGTCAAGTTGGGCAGAATCGCTTCAAGCAACGCTGGCGTGTTTTTGTTGCCGTTCGAACGATTGTTTGGCGAACCGCGCCGACATTTTTTGTGCTCGCTGCGCAACGAGTTGAGGGAGCGACTGGCGTACCTCAAATTCTGCTTTAGTCTTTTGCTTGCCTTTTCTGCTTTTCGTCGTCGTTCACGCTCTTCAAGTACCCGATCGTTAATCGATGACTGTTCGTCGCGCTGTAGTATTCGTGAACGCTGTAAGGATTTGATTTTTTCTTCCGCCGAGTTGAGGTTTGCTTCAACCCGTGCCCGTCTGGTACGTTCTTTGATGAGTTCATTGGAGTACTGCTCGTGGATCTGCTCGATCTTTTCGCGCAAATCGATCACAGCGCGCGGCTTGCTGTCGCACCGTAATGAATTGAGTTCTCGGCTGGCGCGTCTGAGTGTGCGTTTGGTTTGTCTGCGGGAATGTTCAGTTTCCTTGAGCAGATCACGGACTTCTGCCAGTTCTCGCTCGGCGCGCCTTCGTTTCTTCCGCTCCGAAGCTAGTTCAGATGCTTGTTGGTTGGCGATGATAAGCAGTTGTTTGACGCGGTCGATGTAGTGATCGAGTTGGGTGTCTACGGTGCTCGGCCCACGTTCCAGATTCCTGTTGTTTCGTCGTCGCAAGCCTGCGCGTTTGACGATCCATTCGGCTAGTGACTGGTCGTTTGAGTTTTTGGTGTGGTCCTTGGTTTGTTTCATGGCGCGCCGCCTCAAGTCTGTTCTACATGTTCGATTTTCCCGGTACAAGTGCAGATCATCCGAGACCTGTCTCAATCAGTGTTGAACAACTAGAAAAGCGGATCGTCGCTACGGGCGAAGTAATCCAAACAATTTGTCCCCGGTTGTACTCCCACATCAGGATGATAATATCTGGAGTTGCCACAGTTCCTTGCCTATAGTTTGGGCATTGAGACCATACATGGATTGGGCGTTTCACGCGCCCCCTTTGCCCTCACGTGACGGGAACTGTGGCAAGTACCCATCCACTGGTCTCAAGGGGGCACAGGCAATGGCGGTGACAACGCGCGAGCCAAGTAAACGCATAGATGTTGACGTGCTAAATCCTAAAGAGTTATTCAGTCGGCAGATCCATTACCAGATCCCAAGATTTCAGCGGCGGTACATTTGGAGTCAGGAAAAGCATTGGCAACCTTTGTGGGATGACGTTCGGCTGATAGCTGAACAGATCGTCGGAGACGGCGACGTACCCAATCCGCATTTCTTGGGTGCGGTCGTGCTACAGAACGTCCACACAGGCGTTAGTCAGACCCAAACCAGACTTGTCGTGGATGGGCAACAGAGACTGACCACCCTGCAACTTCTCATCCACGCGGTGCACAAATCATCGTCTGGTTGCGGTTATGTGCCTGAAAAACCGTTGTCAGAGTTTGTTTGGAATGAACCCAATCCCACCGATGAAAACGCTGAGCATATCTACAAAGTTTGGCCAACTGTCATTGACCAGCCCTCATATGAACATGCTTTGACGGATAGGGAGTCTAACGATCTCAATGCGCCGATTCTGTTAGCGCATGAGTTTTTCCGGGACGAAACAGAAAAATGGCTGGACGCGGAGGCTGATGATCAAATATCTCGAGCTGAGGCCTTGTATCGCGTGCTTACCCAGTTATTGCACTTGGTCGTGATCGATCTGACTCCGACCGACAATCCGCACGTCATATTTGAGTCTTTGAATGCCCGCGGTGAAGCGTTGCTTGAATCAGACTTGATCAAAAACATGGTGATGTACGAGGCTGAGAGGACAGGCGTCGTGAAGGGAACGCAAAACGCTGATTGGTTGTGGGATTTCAACGACCGTTGGTGGGCGACCGAGGTTGGTCGAGGACGGCTCAGGCAACCGCGAATCGACGCTCTACTCCATCAGTGGTTGATAATGCGCACTGCTAGGCGAGTGATGAACTACGACGTGTTCCTGACATTCCGACGCTATTACACTGATGAGCCCAAATCGCCCATCCAGAAAGTAGCGATGGACATAAAGGATGTCGGTGACATATTCCGTTCCATTGAGACCGAATCGCTGGCTGGTGATTATCCTTTGGTGGAAAATCTCAAACTCTTTTTATACCGAAGAAAGGTCTTGCAGAACAGCGTAGTCATACCAGTATTGCTTTGGTTGTTTTCTTCGATCGTACCCGAGGAGCAGTTGATAAAGTCGATCCGTGCCCTTGAGAGCCACATGGTACGACGCATGATCATGTTAAGCGGAACCATAGCCCACAACAATACATTCGTTGAATTGATAGCCGAATTACACGAGACCGATCCTGATCGGGCTGGCGATACGATTGTTCAGTTTCTACGCGACAAGGATAGTAACGTGGCGGTTTGGCCAACCGACACAGAGATAGAGGACGCGATTTTGAATAATGATTTTTATCGGGTTTTGACTCGGAACCGGTTGCGCATGCTTTTGGAAGGAATCGAGCAAGGATTACGAACAAGTCTGGCGGAGAACCAGGAGGTGCCACGCAACCTCACGATCGAACATGTGATGCCACAAGCTTGGCAAGACAATTATCCGTTGCCTCCGGACGTAAACGAAGACGACCGCAACCAGAAAATCCACACAATCGGGAACCTCACACTAGTAAACCGTCCGCTAAATTCAACCATGTCGAACGCGCCGTGGATCGGCAAACGTGAGGAGATGAAAAAGCACAGTACGCTGTTTCTGAACAAGGAATTGGTCGATGATGAAGAACGTTTTGCGTGGCACGAAGGCGTGATTGCTCAACGGGCGGAGCGTCTGTGCGAGGCGGCGATTAAAGTTTGGCCATACGCCGATCAACTGTGACTAAGGCGACGCCGAACTTTTGCGCCAGCACGGAACTGGTGGGATTTTACCGCTCAGTTCGGGCTTGTCAATTCCAACATTCGATTGACGAAAACGTTGACCAGTTCGCGGTTTTCCTCGAATTGGTGGTCTTCCATCCAGCCGTGATAGAAGTTCGAGTGGAGGGCTTCGGCGGCTTTGAACCAAGCGAAGAGGATGGGCTCTTCTACTTCATCAGCGAAACGCTTGACGAACTGCGATATGGCGGCGTGTTTTTGAGCGCGTATGCCCCGGCGGTGCATTTCAGCGATAGCGACGTGGGACGCTGCGCCCCAGAGTTTTTCAGACGCTTGGAAAATGTCGTCGGCCTCGTATTCGCGATCAGCATCGCGGAGGAATTGTTGCGCCAAGTCTGCGTGTTCGGTTGCTAACATCGGTATTTGGTCTCAGGAGGGTACCGGAGAATTCGTTACCACATCCGTCGGACGCCGTAACTATCGAAGAGGGTTTCGTTCGAGACTAGCGTTAGGTCGTCGATTATGGCCTGCGCGATCAGGATACGGTCAAAGGGGTCGCGATGCGGTCCGGGGAGTGAACCGGCTCGGACGGCATGTTCGAGCGAAACTGGTAGCTCGATGAATCCTTGGCTGCCGACTTGAGTTCGAAAATCTTCAACGAGTTCTTTAGCATCAGGCAACTTTCCGATTCGGTACTTGGTCGCGATTTCCCACGCGCTTGCGGCGCTGATGAATTTGTCGTTGGAGGTATCCGCTATAGCTTGTTGGGTGTTAGTCGTCAGAATCGGGTTTCCGGCAAACCACCAGATGATGGCGTGGGTATCTAACAGCAATCGCATTTGCCGCTACCTTCCCAGAGTGCCAGTTCTTCTTCGGGAAGCGGCTCGAAGAACCGATCGTCGATTTTTATCTTGCCTTTTAACGTACCGAAAACAGGTTTTCCGCGTGGTTGAACGCTGGCGAGTTTAGCTACCGGAGTTCCGTTGCGCGCGATGACGACTTCTTCGCCACTTTCGACTTGTTTGAGCAGGCGCGAGAGGTGAGTTTTCGCTTCATGAACATTGACGGTGACCATGGCCGACTCCTTCGATGCTTGGTTAGCTAAGTATATGACTATTCGAGGTTTTGGGGAGTTACTGACCGTCGGCTCACATCCCGGCCGCACCCATGGATTCCGGCTTTCGCCGGAATGACGAGGTAGCGCCGGAATGACGGACGGTGCGTTGGAATTGCGAGGGGTAGCCGCGAGGGTTGCCGATAAGGAACGTTTAATCGACGACTTCTAGGGTGGAGATGCGGGGGGCGTGGATGTCTAGGGAGGCTCGCATGAATTGGTAGACGGCGTCGGTCATGGGGACGCATTCGGGGCACTCTTCGTTGGTGCCGGCGTTGTATTTGATCTTCATGTAGTCGTCGGAGAGTTCGAGGAGTTCGAGCGAACCGCCTTCGGAGGCGACCATGATGCCGATGTTGTCGATGACCATGTTGATTGCGGGGTCAGCGGTTTTCATTTTGGGGATTTCCTTGGGTTTTGGTGTCTGGTGCGATTCTAATGGAGGGGTTTGAACTAGGATTTGAAGGATGGGGAAGGATGCCCGTCCGCCCCTCTGGATTCCGGCTTTCGCCGGAATGACGTGTGGTCGCGCCGGGATGACGGGTGAATGGTTCGGCTCAGCCGTCTACACGGAGGTTGACGTTTGAGATTTGTTGTTGGATTTCGCCGACTACTTCGTTGCGTTTCTTGCCCCATCCTCGGTTGAGGGCTTCGATTAGTCGGGCTTCGGTCAGGTTAGCTAGGGGCTGCGGCACGCGTAGGGAGCGTCCGATCTCGTTGGCTAGGCGGACGTCTTTTGCGCCTAGGTCGAGGTAGAAGGAGAGTTCGGTATCTTCGTAATCGTCATCTGGTGGACGTTCAAATCCATCGAATGGACGCCGCTTTCCGCCAGAGCCTTCGTGGATCGCTTTAACTAGGATGTCGAATTCGACGCCCGCTTTGACGCCTGCGGTGACGACTTCCATGCGTGCCATTCCGACCATGGCTCCGAAGAGTTGGTTCATGAGTTTGCAGATGGTGCCGGTTCCGAGCCCGCCGCAGTACTGGACTTTGTCACCCATGGCGTCGAGGGTGGGTTTGATGTGATCGTAGGCGTCGCGATCTCCGCCGACGTAGACCGAGAGGTCACGTTCCATGGCGCCGATTACGCCGCCGCTGACTGGGGTGTCGAGGAAGGTGATGCCTCGGTCGGCATATCTCGCGTGTAGCGATCTGACCATTTCCAGTGAGTTGGAGGTGCAGTCGATCACGATGGTGCCTTGGTCGACCCCTTCCGAGACGCCGTCGTCGCCGAAACTGACGGCATCGACGTGTTGTGGCATGGGGAGGCATGTGACGACGAGGTCTTTGCCGGCGGCGGCTTCGGCGGGTGTGTCGGCCCAGTTTGCACCGTCTTCGAGCATGTCGGTTGCGACGTCTGGGTTGAGGTCGTGAACGGTGAACTCTTCGGCGGCGGTCATGATGTGTTTGGCCATGGGTTTGCCCATGTGGCCGATGCCGATCCATGCGATTTTCATTTTGGTGTCCTCACTGCATCCGCCTCTTGGATTCTCCCACGGATGAGGGGGAGGGGAATGCTCCCGGGAGAGGGGATGGTTGTTGTGGGTTTTGAACTAGGATGGGAAGGATTATGAAGGGACTTATAACCCTGTGACTCCAGAGAGTCGTATTTGATCAGTTGCTAGGATGATGACTGCTCGCGAAACTCATCATCAATCTGACGACCGATCCCCAGATCGTCCAGCGCGCCTTGAAGCACTTCGATCAACTTCAGGGTTTGGTCAGGAGTCAGTGCAACTTCCAGTCGACCGGCCATTCGTCCGTTGGCGCGAGTGTTGTCCGACCAGCGGGGAAGAAGCATTCCGCCTTTGAAACTGAGCCTTCACGTCGCTTCGGCATGGGGTTCTGGAGTATCGGACTCGGCAGCCAGAACGTATTCAATGGGCAATCTCACGCTCAACTGCGGATTCAGAGTGAATCTGGCAATACTGAACCCAATCCCAGAGGACTGCAACCGCGACGATGTTCCTGTTGTTTCCTCGACCTTGACTTGGTAACCCGCACTCTCGATAGAAGGGTTCATCTCTGTTTTCTCCATCCTTCGTAGACCTGTTGGTCATTTATATCAACTACAGTATGGCCGGAACTGTCAGTCTGCTCGGTTCGAGTGATAATCCCTTCAGAAACGAACTTGTATCCCTTGTCAGATGAACATTCGACGTATGCTCGTGGTACCTCGTAGTTTCTTGACCCTGGTTGTCCGGCAGTGGCTAGCATTGACTGAGGGCCGTACGGTTCGAGCAACTTCAGTTCATCTCTGTAATTAAGATGGATTTGACGCAGCAACCCGTACAAACTGCTGTCTGGGGTTTCGACGTTAAGGCCAAGTTCCAGTGCTTCTCTTCGATTGATGGTGTAGTCATGGCTTCCGGAGTCGGCGCACAGGAAGTCGATGATCGATTCGATCTTGTTTGCGTCATCAACCTGATGTGGTAGCAACTTCTGGGCCAAGAAACGGATCTGCGATATCGCTTTATGCGCCTGACCCAAAATTAGGGGATGAATATGCTTGGAAAGTTCCAAGACAGCTTCCTGTCCCGCCGCCTCATTGTTGTCTGGACGCTGTTCTTTCACCATCTCAATGAAACCACGTACATGCTCTACGCTGACTGAAACCATTCTCTGTTGCTCGCCAAACGTAATTTGCGGACTCAAATCTCCGGTGACGTTAGGGTCGATAGCGCCCAAGGTAGCCTGTTTAGTCATGATGATCCGATCTGCACCTAAGGAAATCAATGTCCCCGCGCTGTGAGCCTTGAACGGAATCAGAACTTCGAATTCGTCGCAGAACATGCGGACTAAGTTTGTTAAACGCCATGCGGTGAGAGTGTCGCCGCCGTTTGTGTGCAAAATCAGCGATATACGTTCGGTCGGGCCAATCTGATCGAGGAGATCGGTGAACGGGTCAACGCAGTCGGCAGCGATTCTAGTTTCCTTACCCTGGCGATCACCGGTGATGAACGAAACGACTTTTGTCTGTCGCTCGGTTTCAAATACTCGGAGCCGCCTGTTATGCGCTTGCCTGTAATTCCTACTTTGCTGGTGAATCAATAGCGTGAATTATATCGAATCTGCGTTGATTGCCAGCGATGAATAGTTGGAGTTTGGAGTCACAGGGTTATAATTCCCATTTTAAAGGACGGGGTGCTGCGTTATTTGGGGAGTTGGGTAAGGTTTAGGTGTTTGTTGGTTTGATGGGTTTCCAGCCGTCGGTGAAGGGGGTTGGGAGGGTGTCGATGATTTTGGCGGTTTGGATGGAGGTGTGGGTGATGCGTTTGATCATGGAGACGATGTTGTCGCAGGTTTCTTCGAACCATTTGTTGGGGCGTGGACGATGCCGCTGGGTTTGTCGGTTTTGATGTGGTAGCGGTCGATGATCCACTCTAAGGGTGTGTGGCCATTGACGATGTAGCGATGGGCATCGGGAGGAATGTTGCTGATGTGGTCGTTTACGCGGATGGCGTGTCGGCTGTCGACCTCGTAAGGGCATGACGCCCCCTGACGTGCCATCACTCCTTCGAGCGGAGATTCAAATTTCCCACACATGCCTCGCCGAAGATCCGCGGGTATTTCCTCGAAGTGGCTGGGGTGCCCAATGCTACTTATTGTCTGTAGACGCATAGTCATCACAATGCGACTCTTTAACTGAAGGTTGGGTCTAGATCAAATGGGAAGCAAACGGTTGCGGAGACCGAGCAACAGGATCAAAAAAGTCTTGGCGAATAACGTCGTTGATCTCCGGACATCGATGTCGCTGTCCCAAGAACAGCTGGCTGAGAAATCCGGGCTGCACCGTACGTATATCGGCGCGGTCGAAAGAAGAGAACGAAATGTGACCTTGAGTACCTTGGAAGCCCTAGCTCGGGCACTCGAAGTTAATGTCGTTCAATTGCTCAACGAGGACAATCTTGATGACGACTTCTGAACACCAACTCGGCACGAGTATTGTAACCGCAATTCGCGAAAGCGAACTTACGATTTACGACCATATTGATGCCGGTGATGAAGAATTGTGGATGCCTACGGCTGTTCTAGAAACTTTATTGAAGCACACCCTAGTCGGTATGTCATTGGCCGGCTTAGCACAAAGAACACGTTCCAAAATCGTGAAAGAAGAAATCTGCAGAATTTTGGGTTATCCGGTACCACGCAGTTTCAAGAGAACCAAACCGAGATTTCCTGGCCAACGATTCGACATATACGTACAGAAATCAAACAACCTGCAGATTTGGAATGAGGAAATTGCGCTTGACAGACGTTTTGTGATCGTACGGGTAGGAGCTGAAGAAATTATCACGACTGTCAAAGTGGTAACGGGTGAATTGTTAGCCACGTTGGACAAAACTGGGACGTTGACGCAAAAATACCAAGCGCGTCTGGTGATGGGCGATCGAACCAAGGAGACAAATGCCCGACGAGATTCTTTACCGATCCAATCAGTCACAATGGGCACGCGACAAGAGGCTTTTTCATCCAACCCATCGGCGAATCCCGAGGCCGAGCAACTTCTACCGATCGGCATCCTATATGAACGACTGGTACCATTGATCGGTTCTTCACTCGTAGACCCCGGTCCAGGTCAAGATCGCAATCGAGCGGCCGAATTGCACAAACGAGTTTGCGAACTCTTGGGTTATCAGACCTATCATGACGACGGACGTTTTCCTGATGTCCGGCACCAATTGTTGGAAGTGAAACTGCAAACCGCATTAACTATCGATTTAGGCTTAATTATGCCCAATTCGACTGATGTTTTAGATATGCCTCGCTTGAATGGCAATCGCGTCAGACATTGTGACGTTCGATATGTTGTCGCTTACGGGGAGACTGATGGTTCACGAGTATTGATCACGCAACTTTTCGTCACAAATGGTGAGAGATTTTACAATCTTTTTCCGCAATTTCAAGGGAAAGTGATAAACAAAAAATTACAAATCCCGTTACCGGTTGATTTCTTCGGCACCGAATCCGAAAGCACACCAAACCATCCCATTCAATGACTTCTTTAACGTCTCAACTTCGCCTTTATCAGTTCGGTTATATATTTGCTTGGCTGTAGCTATGATTTCAATGCCTAAGTCATCGAGGGGATCAGGTAAGGGAAATTGTTCGACGTACTGAGTCATAAATCGTCTCCGCCCGGCATATAATCGGTTTTGGAATTTGAAGTCGTAAAATTTGTTAATGAAACTTGAATTCCCTACAGCCGCAGCCAACCATAATAGATCAGTTTGTGACTCGCGGTCTGCTATGAGCCAGTAGCAATCACCGTGGACTACTGTTCCATTTAAATCAATCCAAAAAGTGGGATCCTGGGCGATGTCACGGAAGATCAATTTTGGTTTCTCCCAATGTAACGGGTCATGAGGTACCCAGATTTCAAACCATTTTCTACCTGAATTCGTCAAGTAGGTCCGACCTTCTAAGACCTCTCGATGTGATTCTAGATATGTTCTGCTATTAGGAAACGATGAAATGTCAACCGGTTTGCGAACTTCTGATACCGATTCATGTGGATATAGAATGGACTTTTTTGGTAAAATCTCGACGGGTTTGTAAGAACGGGCAGAGTGGTGGGTAGTCAATTGCCTGAGTAGTTCTGGCGGGGCTGGCATATCATCCCAATCGGAACGCACGAATATTTTGTCAGCGCAAGTTTTTACGCCGACACGAACCTTGCCAATATCTTTGAAAGTTCCCCAAGAGTGTTTTACGACGGTTGCCAACCATGTTTCGGAAGCATTGTTTGCCATTCTCCAAATGTCGCCGGGTTTTGAAGGAGGAGGAAGATAGCCATGTGAAACGGAGAATTTGCGTCCATCGTTGATTTGCACGATACCTTGGTGAGACATGGCGTCAACTGGATGAGGTACGGATGTTTTGTGATTCAACACCGTCTCATAGATCGAAACGAACGAAGGCAATTCGTTTGTGGGTTTAGATTCAATTCCACCGGCGATGACAACGGCAGGTAAAACGGCTGCATCAAAGAGTCTCGTATCGCCGAAATCCCAAATTGATAGTAGCTTCATCTGATGGGTCAGAGCTTTTCGAACCGCCATGCCGGAACGAGTTGTCATAAACCGGTTGGAGACAATCATCCCGGATACGCCAGTTTGATTCAAAACGCGAGAGATCGCTAGCATGAATGCGTGGTAGAGGTCCACCCGACCTGACAATCCGAATCGCTTACCAAGAAATTGGGCTTTTTCGGCGCCCAAGATCTGAGTCCGGACGTAAGGTGGATTAGCGATTATCAAGTCGTAGCTTGCCGAGGTTTGGCCGGTGAACAGTGCGATTTGGCGATCATCGCCAAAAGTTCCGAGGCCAGTATTGAGAAAGTCATCAGATTTCAGAAATCTTGGTGTTGCCGGGAATTGTTCAGACAGCCTAACATCGGCGATACGGAGCGCATCGGTATCAGTTTCGAAACCAAAAATCTCAATCGGGAGTTTTGGATGTCTGTTGCTGATCTCTCGCGCTAACGCGATGAGAAGTTCGCCATCGCCAGCGGCAGGATCGAGTATCCGGGCTGCTCGGCCTATCGGAACTGAACGCCATTCATCGGCGATCTTTGACGCTACGAATTCAGCAAGTCGTCGAGGAGTATAAGTGATCCCTTCGGACTTCGCGTGATCGGCGGTAGCGAATCGCCTGCTGGTTGCGTGACCGGCTTTTGTGGTCATCAGGAAAATTAAACCCGCAAATAAGGCTCGTGAGCGACGGATTCATGGTACGCGACCTGCGTTGCCCTGTCAATCGGGTCTGTCGTTCTGATCGGAGAAACCGCCGCCGACAACCGCTTGGGATTCAAGGTGCCGGTTGCATCCAGGAAGCGCTTAACATGTAGCGGTCAACGCGTCGCGGGCATGTTGTGCCGTGCGTTGTTTCGACGCTTGATTGACGGTTAGTCAATTTAACACATTCAATGCACTGGATACCCGCGTGCGCGGGTATGACGGTGACACGTCGAGTATGACGGGAACTTATATGGATATGAAATATTAAACGCGGGATTGGCGCGGCCAATGCACAAATGTGACCGATAAAGTGCGGGAATGGCGAGGGTGGGATGATTTGGGTGTGCTTCACCGCCCCGGGCATCCCCCTGCTTCGCTTCGCTGCGCGTCCCCTTCGCTTTGCGAAGGGGGAAGTGGCGGGGTTTGTGTTCCCTGGTTTCCCGCGTGCGCGGGAATAACGGTAGGTGGCGGGAATGGCGGTAGGTGGGGGGAATCGGACTTCCGTTATGGTTATTTGAGTGGCTCGGTAGAGTCTGTTGCTGGCGTCGGCGGCGACAAAACAGGAGATCGGGGTGCAGTTTTGACTTTAGGGCAGGAAACCCGCGAAACGGAGCAGGGGTCTGATGTCGCCGTATCGGTGCGGGGCGTCTACAAGGTCTTCGGGGGTGATGTTGACGCGGGGATCGAGATGGCGAAGGGCGGGGCGAGCAAGGATGAGATTCAGGAGGCTACGGGATCAGTGTTGGCGCTTTCGGATGTTTCGTTCGATGCTGCGCGAGGGGAGATATTCGTGGTGATGGGGTTGTCGGGTTGTGGCAAGTCGACTTTGATTCGCTGTATCAATCGTTTGATTGAGGCAGATCGTGGCGAGATATGGATCGGCGAAGATGAGGTGCGGTCGATGAGTGACGAAGAGTTGTTGGAGATGAGACGGTCGAAGTTGGCGATGGTGTTTCAGCATTTTGGGTTGATGCCGCATCGTAGTGTGGTGGATAATGTGTCTTGGGGTTTGGAGTTGGGTGGAGTCGGTAGGCGTAGGCGGCGTGCGCGGGCGGTTGAGGCTTTGGAGGCTGTTGGTTTAGGTGGTTGGGAGCGGAACATGCCGGATGAGTTGAGCGGGGGTATGAAGCAGCGGGTGGGTCTTGCTCGTGCGTTTGCGATGGATGCGCCGGTGATGTTGATGGATGAGCCGTTTAGTGCGTTGGATCCGGTGATTCGTCGTGATTTGCAGGAGGAGTTGGTGCAGACTCAGGCGTCGATGCATAAGACGATCATTTTCATCACGCATGATCTCTCGGAGGCGGCGAATATCGGTGATCGGATTGCGATAATGCGTGACGGTGCGATTATTCAGTCGGGGACGCCGACGGATGTTGTTTTGCATCCGAAGAATGCGTTTGTTCGGGATTTTACGAAGGATGTGAGGCAGTATTCGTTGATGACGGCAGCGGCGGTGATGGGTGAGGCGGTTCACGTGGTTTCAAACGACAGTTCGGCTTCGGACGTGTTGGAGAAATTGATTGAAGAGGACCTCGGTTACGCGCTGGTAGTGGATGGCGAGAAACGATACGTCGGGACCGCTCGTTTGCAACGGATAAGCTCGGCGGTCCGGAGTGGTGTCGCGCAGATTGGTGATGTGACGTTGACGGTCGATGAGGCTGTGACGAGCGACACGGTGCTGGACGAGTTGGTGCCGTATGGTCTGCGAGCGGACCACTCGGTTCCGGTATTGGATGCAAAGGGGGTGTTGATTGGTGAGATCGAGCTGGAGACGCTTGCAGAGGTAATGGACCCGAAGACGGAATTCGACGGAAACGGGACGCAATAGCTATTTGGGAGATATCGAGATGAATCGCGAAGCAACAGAAAACATCGTTGGCAGACGGAGCGCAAGTCCTTCCAGGGGTTTGATCGGCTGGATTCCGCATTGGGTACGCTGGGCGGCGGTCCCGGCGTTGATAACGGCGTTGATCGTGGTTGTCGGATGGGAAGGTGGGAGAGAGTTCCCTGATGAGTTGGATTACGGACGAGATATCGGGTTGCGGATCGACGAGGTCATCGATTGGATGAAGGTGAATCTGGCTTTCATATTCGACTTCATAAGAGACGCTCTTTTGAGGGCGTTGGTTTGGCTTGAAGACGTGATGGTCTGGATTCCATGGCCGGCGTTCATCATTGGTGTCGGGGTGTTGGGATGGCGAATGGCGGGAATTCGAGTTGGACTGTTTTCGGTGGCGTCACTGCTGGCGATAGCGATATTCGGGCTGTGGGCGAGTGCCATGGAGACGGCGGCGCTGATCATTGTGACGGTGACGTTGTCGATCTTTATCGCGGTGCCGATCGGGGTGTGGGCATCACAGAGCGACCGTTTGGACACGATATTGCGTCCGGTTCTGGACGGTATGCAGACGATGCCCAGTTTTGTGTACTTGGTTCCGGCGATTGCGTTTTTCAGTCTTGGGAATGTGCCGGCGGTAATTGCGACGCTGATTTATGCGGTGCCACCGGCGGTCCGACTCACGAATCTCGGTATCAGGCAGGTGCCTGAGGAGACGATTGAGGCGGCAACATCGTTCGGTGCGACGAATCTGCAGTTGTTGCTGCGAGTGAAGATTCCCTTGGCGATTCCCACGATTATGGCTGGTGTGAATCAGACGACGTTGATGGCGCTGGCGATGGTGGTGATAGCATCGTTAGTTGGTGCGGGTGGATTGGGTGAGGATGTAAATCGAGCTTTGGGACGAATCGAGGCCGGTAACGCCTTCTTGGCGGGACTTGGGATCGTATTCTTGGCCATCATCATCGATCGCATAACACAGGCGTTCGCTAGACGCCATCAAGATGTGATAGGTATCCCGCCAGTAGGCGGTGCTACGGGTGGATGATCGGTGAGTAATTCGCCTCTATATTCGATTAGCGCGTCTTCGCTTCACTGCCGACGCACAGAACGAAAAAAACCAAGGAGAGAAACGTTGCTTTTTAGAGCAAAGAAACAGATCGCTAATTCCGGCATATTGGCCCTTGTGCTACTGCTTGCTGGGATGAGCGTGGTCGCGATGGCCTGCGGTACTGAAACCGTCGAGGTCACGCGTGAGGTCGAGGTAATTCGAGAAGTAGAAAAAGAAGTGGCGGTCGAGGTTGAAGTTGAGGTCACTCGCGAGGTTGAAAAGGAAGTGGTCGTTGAGAAGGAGGTGGTGGTCGAGAAAGAGGTCGTGGTTGAGGTCACGGCTGAAGTCGAGAAGGAACCCATCATATTCTCCGACTTGAACTGGACATCGTCTGAGATTCAGGTCCGCGTCGCGAAGTACATCGTGGAACACGGTTACGGCTATCCGACGGACGCCATCGCTGGTGACACGATTTCGCTGTTCGAGGGCCTGAAAAACAACGACACTGACGTCACGATGGAGATCTGGCTACCCAACCAGCAAGAGGTTTGGGACGCTGCATTGGAGAGTGGTGTAGTTGTCGACGTTGGAAAGAGCCTCGAGGACAACTGGCAGGGCTTCGTCATTCCGCAGTACGTGAAGGACGCCAACCCAGATCTTGTGTCAGTTACGGACATCCCGGAGCACATGGACCTGTTCGTGACTGCGGACTCGAATGGCAAAGCACGCATGGTAGACTGCATTCCCGGTTGGGCGTGCGAGGTTGTGAACTCCGAAAAGATCGTAACTTACGGTCTTGAAGACCATGTTGAACTCGTCAACCCGGGTTCAGGCGCGGGACTGTTTGCCGATCTTGAAGCGGCGTACGCTAAAGGCGACAACTGGTTGGGTTACCTCTGGGGTCCGACTAAGCCTTCGGCTGAACTCGATCTATACATCCTGGAAGAGCCACCATACTCGGACGAGTGCTGGGAGTCTGGTAAAGGTTGTGCATACCCCACTGCCGAGATCAAGATCGCGGTGCATGAGACGCTCATCGAACGCGCCCCTGAATTGGTTCAGTTCTTCCGCCGTTGGGACTTTACGGCAGGAAGTCACATCGAAACCGAGGCGTGGATGACCGAAAACAACGAGACGACGGACGCGGCGGCGGTCTACTACCTCCAGAACTTCTCCGACATTTGGGAAGAGTACGTTCCAGCGGACGTGGCTACTCGAGTCCATGACGCTCTTGCCCAAGAGGGTTAGGTTTCGCTAATCGCTAACGCGGTTGTAAGCAAGATAGTTATCGGCCCCGTCTGCCATTGGTTGACGGGGCCGATTGCGTTGCGGTTTGAACTATGATGCGAATGATGGGTAAGGATGGGAATGATCGCCGCCGCCCGTCCCCTCTGGATTCCGGCTTTCGCCGGAATGACGGTGGTTTCCCGCAACTGCATTTAGTTGAACTGATCTCCCCATGAGCCTAGCGTTAGGGTGATGGGAATGGTCTGGTTGTCGCGGAGGACTTCGATGACGATTTGGTCGCCGGGGGAAGTGTTGAGCATGATGTAGCTGCGGAGGTCGTAGATGTTTTGGATGGTTACGTTGTCGATGCGGATGATGACGTCGCCGTCGCCTTTGGGTGATGAGACGCCGGTGTCGGCTCGGATGCCGGCCTCGTCGGCGGGTCCGCTGGGGGAGACTGCGGTTACGAGGAGTCCTCTTTGTTCTTCGTCGAGGTCGAGACGCTCTGCCCAGGTAGGTGTGAGGACCCATGAAGAGATGCCGATTAGCGGGTATTCGTGGATTCCGTCTTCGATGAGGTTGTTGACGACGCGGCGGACGAGGTTGATGGGGGTTGCGAATCCGACGCCGCTGTTGATGCTGGAGACGCTTCGGATCTGGGTATTGACGCCGATGACTTCTCCGGCGCTGTTCAGCAGTGGTCCGCCCGAGTTTCCGGGGTTCATGTCGGCATCAGTCTGGATGACGGCGGGAATGGGTATGGAACTGGCTTGAGACTGGATGGATCTGGCGAGACCGCTGATGATGCCGTGGGTCATAGAGAACGCCTGTTCGACGCCGAAGGGGTGACCGAGTGCGATGGCGGTCATTCCGGGTCGGAGATTTGCGCTATCGCCGACTTTGAGTGTTTTGATGGTGTCTGGGTCGGTGTCGATCTTGATGACGGCGATGTCGGAGATGTGATCGCCGCCAATGAATTCGGCGTCGAAACGGTCGCCTTCGAAGGTTTCGACGATGATGTTGGGAGGCGTCAGTAGACCGGTAGTTGGCCTTACGACGTGGTGGTTGGTGACGATGTGGCCTTGGTCGTCCCAGAACCAACCGGCGCCGGTTCCGTTGCCGCCGAAGAGTCCGGTTTCGAGGTTGATGAGCACGACGCCGCCGATGGAATCTTCCCAGATGTCCATCAACCGGTTTTCCCAATCTTCACGCTCGCTGGCGGCGCGGGTTTCTATGGTTTCGCTGGCGATTGCATCATTCAATGCGTCATCGTCCAAAAGCTCGACGTCGCTGATTGGAACACCGAGGGCGTCGGAGGTGACTGGAGCTAGCACTGGCTGGGAGATTCGCGCGAGTAACGCATCGGCTTCCGATGTGTCGACGGATTGATCTCCGGGCGTTTCTTGTTCATCGTCAGTAATTCCGACGGCTTCGTTGGTGATCGCCTCGGCGGTCTCGATGAAGGCGGATTCTGACGTGGGAACGGAGGGAGAAGTTGGTTCGGATTCCGATGTGCATGCGATGGCAAGGACTGCGATCGCTGCAAACAGTGAGATTTCGAGTGTTCGTCTGATCATGATTTGCATCGGTGCGTCGGTTAAAGATTCTAAGTATGTGTTGATGTTACCGGTTGTCTCTTGGGAAGGATTACGCAGACGAGTGCGGCGGCGGATTTATGGTTGCCCTTACCCTAGCCCTCTCCCGCCGAACGGGAGAGGGGATTGTTCGTGTTCATGGGGATACTGTGGTGATGTGTGGTACCGCCTCACCCCCTTGTTGGTTTCCGCTTCGCAGGTTTGCGAGATGGTGTCGTTCAAGAGGTTAGTGGCGCCAGCGGGAGGCTATGGGCATACGGCGGTCGCGTCCGAAGGCGAGGCCGGTAACTTTGACGCCGGGAGGAGATTGTCGTCGTTTGTATTCGTTTATGTCGACCATGCGAAGAATGCGCGCCGCGGTGGCGTGATCTATGCCGTCGAGTTCTTCGAGGATCTCTTCGCTGGAGCGGCGTTCTTCGACGTATGCTCGGAGCAAAGGGTCGAGTTGGTCGTATGGTGGTAGCGAATCGACGTCGAGTTGGTCGGGACGAAGTTCGGCGGTTGGCGGTTTGTCGATGACGGATCGAGGTATTGGTGGGGAGTCGTCGATGCTGTTGCGGTATTCGGAGAGTTGGTAGACGAGTTGTTTCGGGATGTCTTTGATCACTGCGAAACCGCCGGCCATATCACCGTAGAGCGTGGCGTATCCGGTCGCCATCTCGGATTTGTTGCCGGTGGTGAGGACGAGCCAGCCGAATTTGTTGGCGATGGTCATCATGACGTTGCCGCGTATCCGGGATTGAACATTCTCCTCGGCGGTGTTAGTGTCGTGTCCACGGAAGGTTTCGGCGAGCATCTGCTCGAACGCAGCGTGGGCGGGTTCAATGGGTATTCGCCAGAGGGGAATTCTTAGGCGGTCGGCGAGGTCTTGGGCGTCGATGAGGCTGCCTTCGGAGGAATAGCGGGACGGCATTCCGACGCCGACGATGTTTTCGGATCCTATGGCGTCGGCAGCGATACAGGCAACGATCGAGGAGTCGATGCCGCCGGATAAGGCGATTGCGACTTTCTGGAAGCCGGTTTTGTGGATGTAGTCGCGAGTGCCGAGCGTTAATGCGGCGTAGACCTGTGAGACGTCGTCTTCGAATTTGGCCTCGGGCGAGGGGATTTCGGTTTTGGCGGCGATGTTGAAACGCGGCGCGACGAGTGTGGTCGGTTGGAACGATGTTTCACCGCACTCTTCGTGATGATCGACTGCCGATGCGTTGTCATGCAACTCGATGTCGATCGCCGTGACTGCCGATTCGAATCGGGGCGCGACGGCGAGCGTTTCTCCTTGAGGTCCGGCGAATATGCTAGAGCCGTCGAAGACTAATTCGTCTTGCCCGCCGACTTGATTGGTGTAGATGGCGTAGGCTTGGTGTCGTTTGGCGAGATCGGTGACCAAGTTGATGCGGGTTTGGAGTTTTCCGATCTCGTACGGTGAGGAGTTGAGGGTGAGAATAAGTTGGGCACCGGCGACGCACTGGGCATCGCCAACGCCGGGGTTCACCCAGATGTCTTCGCAGATGTTGACACCGACGGCGATGCCGTTGACGTCGATGATCTGGCAGGTTGTTCCGGGGGTGAAGTAACGGAGTTCGTCGAAGACGCCGTAGTTTGGTAATTCGTTCTTGTGGTAGATGGCGACGATCTGACGGTTGACGATGATTGCGGCGGCGTTGAAGATGTTTTTGATGTCGCCGTTTTCGTCTTCGTCGTAGTCGACGATACCGATCATTGCGGCAATGTTGGTGCAGTGTTGGGCGAGTTCGTCTAAGGCTTGGCGGTTGGTGCGAACGAAGTGCTCGGATAGAAGGAGGTCTTCGGGCGGATAGCCGGTGATTGCGAGTTCCGGAAATGCGACGATATCGGCACCGATGCTGCGCGCTTCGTCTATCGCGGCTGCGATCAGCTTGCAGTTGCCTGCGATATCGCCGACGGTGGTGTTTATCTGTGCGGAGGCGACTCTGATGGTGGTCATATCCGCGGGTCACCTATTCTGCGCGCGGAACCGTTTGCGGATCCGCATCGTGGCTTGTTGGAAGAGGCTCAGGCGTATACCGGGATTGCGGGGCGCGCGTATCCTCGCACGGTGGGCAGGGAGGATCGACCGGAGAGATACAGATCGACCTCGCGTGCGCATTGGCGTCCGTTGGCGATGGCGTGGACCACGAGCGACTGTCCGCGTTGCATGTCGCCACACGCGAAAACTTTTTCGGTGCTGCTCTTCAAAGTTGGGTCGGTCTTAACGTTTCCGAACGGGTCGTATTGGATTTCAAGATCGTTGAGTAGGCCGTCGTGTTGAGGATGAATGAAGCCCATGGCGAGGAGTACGATGTCGGCGGGGATGGTGAACTCGGATCCGGGTATCTCGACCATATTGGGGCGCTGGCCATCTTCGAAGACCCAGTCGACGCGGACACATTCGAGGTGAGTGACGTTGCCTTCCGATCCGACGAAGCGTTTGGTCATAATGTTGTAGTCGCGTTTTCCGCCTTCTTCGTGCGCGGAAGAGGTGCGGAAGACGTGGGACCAGTCGGGCCAGGGGTTGGTGCGCGATCGGCGTTCAGGTGGGCGAGGGAGGAGTTCGAGTTGGATGATGTTTTTGGCGAATTGGCGGTGCGCGGTGCCTAGGCAGTCGGCTCCGGTGTCTCCGCCGCCAATGATGACGACGTGTTTGTCTTCGGCGGTGAGGGTTTCCTCGGGGGAGAATTCTTGGCCTCGGAGACGGCGGTTCTGCTGGGTGAGGTAGTCCATTGCGAAATGGATGCCGTCGAGATCGCGGCCTGGGATCGGGAAGTCTCGTGGGACGGTTGAGCCGCCGGCTAGGACTATGGCGTCGTTTTGTTCGACTAGCTCTTCGGCAGGGATGTCGATGCCGACGTCGGTGCTGGTTTTGAAGACCACGCCTTCGTCGCGCATCTGCTGAAGTCGGCGTTCGACGACTGATTTCTCGAGTTTGAATTCGGGAATGCCGAGGGCGAGAAGGCCGCCGAGGTATTCCGCGCGTTCGTAGACGGTCACGGTGTGGCCGGCGCGGTTCAATTGTTGAGCGGCCGCGAGCCCGGCCGGTCCGGAGCCAACAACGGCAATTTTTTTGCCGGTGCGGTAGTCAGGTAGTTCAGGGGTTATCCATCCCTCTTGCCAGGCCCGTTCGGAGATCTGTTTCTCGATCATCTCGATCGTCACAGGTTCCATGTTGATCGAGAGAGTACAGGCAGCTTCGCAGGGTGCGGGGCAGATTCGTCCGGTAAATTCGGGGAAGTTGTTTGTGGCGTGGAGTCTGGCGATGGCTTCTTGCCAATCACCAAGGTATGCGAGGTCGTTCCATTCGGGGATGAGGTTGCCGAGCGGGCAGCCGTCGTTGCAAAAAGGGACACCACAATCCATGCAGCGTGCGGCTTGTTGGCGGGCGTCTCTTTCGTCCCACTTGAGGTAGATTTCTCGCCAGTCGCTTAGACGCTCGCGGTGATCGCGGCGCGGTATGGGGGCGCGTTCGAACTCTTTGAAACCGTCGGTGCTTCCCATGATTAGTTAGACAGCTCTCCCGGCGAGTTCTGGAGTGGCCACAGCTCCACCGTTGAGTGAAAAATTCGTCGCGTCGTCAACTAGTTGCTGCCTAGCTTCATGTTGCTCGAGTAAGATCCGGGCGTAGTCGCGAGGCATTATCTTTTTGAACTGGTGGACGGTGTTGGTCCAGTCGTCGAGTACACGTCGTGCGACGTCGCTGTTGGTCCAATGGAGATGCCTCTCGATGAGCGCCTTGGCCTCGGATTCGTCGTCCGAGCCGGGGACGAGTTGCTGCAGATCTGCCATTCCGTCATTGAAGCGTTCGTGCAAGGAGTTGTCGGGATCCCAGACGTAAGCGATGCCGCCGCTCATCCCGGCGCCGAAGTTTCTGCCCGTGGGGCCGAGAACGACGACGCGTCCGCCGGTCATGTATTCGCAGCCGTGATCGCCGATACCTTCGACGACGGCGTTAGCGGCGGAGTTACGGACGCAGAATCGCTCGCCGGCGATCCCTCGGATGTAGGCCTCGCCGCCTGTTGATCCGTAGAGGGCGACGTTGCCGATGATGATGTTGTCTTCGGCGACGAATTTCGCGTCTTTGGGTGGGACGATTACGAGTCGACCTCCGGAGAGCCCTTTGCCGAAGTAGTCGTTGGCGTCGCCGTATACCTTGAAGGTGACGCCTTTGACTACCCATGCGCCGAAACTTTGTCCCGTTGAGCCTTTGAAGTTAATGTTGATCGAGCCGTCGGGAAGGCCTTTGCGTCCGAGTTTCGAGGCGATGCGTCCGCTCATCATGCCGCCGACTGTTCGGTTGCGGTTGCGGATGTCGATGGTTTCTGTGACGGTTGTTTCGCCGCCGTCAGCGATGGTCTGCTCGGTCAACTCAATGAGTTTATGGTCGAGAGCGAATTCGAGGGCGTGGTCTTGTCCGGTGCACTGGTACGAGTGGTCACCTTCTAACGGCTGCGAGTCGACGAGGATTCTGGATAGGTCTAGGGTCTTGGCTTTGAAGTGATCGATATCGTCGCGCTGCTTGAGCATATCGGCACGGCCGATCATCTCATTGACGGTTCTGAAACCCATCTGTGCCATGCGATTTCGGAGTTCTTCGGCGAGCATCGTGAAGTAGTTGACGACGGCCTCTGGCGTACCGGCGAACTTAGCGCGTAGTTCTGGGTCCTGGGTTGCGACGCCGACCGAGCAAGTGTTCATGTGACACTTGCGGAGCATGATGCAGCCCATGGTTATCAACGCTGCGGTTGCGACGCCCCATTCGTCGGCGCCAAGAAGCGCGGCCATGGCCACGTCTCGGCTGGTCTTGATTTGGCCATCGGTCTGGACAACGATTCGGTCGCGCAGGCCGTTGGCTACGAGGACTTGCTGGGTTTCGCTGACGCCGAGTTCCCAAGGTATCCCAGCGTGTTTGATTGAGGATAGCGGAGATGCGCCGGTGCCGCCGGAGTCGCCGGATATGAGAACGACATCGCCCTTGCCTTTTGAGATGCCGGCGGCGATGATGCCGACGCCGGAACGGGCCACAAGTTTGACGTGGACGCGGGCATCGGGATTGACGTTCTTGAGGTCGTGGATGAGTTGGGCGATGTCTTCGATGGAGTAGATGTCGTGGTGAGGTGGAGGCGAGATTAGTTCGACGCCGGGGGTGGTACGTCGGATGGATGCGATATATTCGCTGATCTTGTGTCCGGGTATCTCGCCACCTTCGCCGGGTTTTGCACCTTGCGCCATCTTGATTTGCAGGTCTTTAGCGTTGACCATGTATTCGGCGGTGACGCCGAATCTTCCGGATGCGACCTGTTTGACCGCTGAGTTACGAGAATCGACTTCGTCGAAAGGTACGTATCGCTCGTCGTCTTCGCCGCCTTCGCCGGTGTTGCTCCGCGCGCCGATGCGGTTCATAGCAATGGCGAGGGTCTCATGAGCTTCGCGTGAGATCGATCCGAGCGAAATTGCTCCGGTGGCGAACCGGGGCAAGATTTTGTCGATCGGTTCGACTTCTTCGAGCGGTATCGGCTGGAAGCTGCTTTCGTCGAAATCGAGCATCTGCCGCAGGGCGATGAAACCTTCAGGTTCTTCGTCCGCGGCGTCTTCGAACTGCTTGTAAATTGTCTTGCTATTGAGGGTGGACGCCGTCTGAATAAGCGAAATCGTCCGTGGGTTCCACATGTGTCTTTCGCCGGTGGCTCGCCACATGTAGAAGCCACCGAGGTCTAGGCGGAGGTTGGATGGGATTTCGTATTGGGGATATGCACGTGCGTGGTTGGCTATGGCGTCAGCGGCAATCTCTTCAAGGCCGATACCGCCGATGCGGGAGTTGGTCCACGTGAAGTATTCGTCGATCAGATCTTGTGAAAGTCCGAGCGCTTCGAAGATTTGAGCGCCGAGGTAGCCTTGCAGCGTGGATATGCCCATTTTGGACATCGTCTTCAAGACGCCCTCTTCGGACGCCCGACGGTAGTTTTCCTCGGCGAAGTCTTGCAACGGCATGGTGCCATCGCTGGCGACGGATTCACGTATGTCGGCTAGAGATTCGAGTGCGAGATATGGGTTGATGCCGCTTGCGCCGTATCCGAAGAGGAGCGCGAAGTGGTGCACTTCTCTGGGTTCGCCAGATTCGACGAGGATGTCGGCTTGCGTGCAAGTCTTTTCCCGGATGAGGTGGTGGTGAACAGCTGCGGTAGCGAGCAATGACGGTATGAAGGTGTTTTCGGCGTCGATCCCACGGTCGGAGAGAACGAGGACGGTGTAACCGTTTGCAATGGCCTCGGACGCTTCTCGGCGAATTCGTTCAAGCGCGGATTTGAGACCCGCAACCCCATCGGCGACCGGGAAAAGTGTCGATATAGTGATGGTTCGCACGCCCGTTTTGGTCGACTGCTTGATCTGCGCCAACTCGGCGTTGCGCAGGATCGGATGATCAATACGCAATAGGCGCGCGTGTTGCTCGGTTTCGTCGAAGAGGTTGGGACGTCGACCGACCGGCACCGCCATCTGGGTGACGAGTTGCTCGCGGATAGCGTCGAGCGGTGGATTGGAGACTTGTGCGAAGTCTTGCTTGAAGTAGGCGAATAGGTTCTGCGGTTTGTCGGAAAGAACGGCGAGAGGCGCGTCGTTGCCCATCGAGCCTTGCGGTTGGTGCGCTGTCACGCCCATCGGACCGATGAGCATGCGCATGTCCTCTTGGGTGTACCCGAACACCATCTGGCGCATGGATATTGTCTCAAGATCGACTTGCGGCACGTTTTGTGGAGGGTCAAGATCTTCGAGCGTCAGGCGCTGATTGGAGAGCCATTCGCCGTATGGTTGGTTGGAAGCCAGCTTTTCGGCGACTTCCTCGGGTTCGATAATGCGCTTCTCTTCGAAATCGACAAGGAACATTCTGCCCGGACGGAGTCGAGAGCGATAACGGATTTGGTCTGCTGGAATATCGAGTACGCCGGTCTCGGAGGCCATCACGAGGACGTTGTCGGTGGTCACGGAGTATCTGAATGGGCGAAGTCCGTTTCGGTCGAGGACTGCGCCGAGCATGTGTCCATCGGTAAAGACGATCATCGCCGGACCGTCCCAAGGCTCCATGACGCCGCCGTGATACTCGTAGAAGTCCTTGACGTTTTGCGGCATCGATTCATGGTCGTACCATGCGGCCGGCATCATCATCGCTGCGGTGTGGTCTACGGATCGACCACCCATGTATACGGCTTCGAACGCGTTGTCGAGTGATGCGGTGTCAGACGGTTCGTCCGTTTCGCAGATCGGCAGGATGTCGGAGATGTAGTCACCGAAGAGCTCGGATTCTAGGGTGAGTTCCCGAGCGGACATCCAGTTGCGGTTGCCGCGGACGGTGTTGATCTCGCCGTTGTGCGCCAACATGCGATAGGGGTGGGCGAGTTTCCAAGATCCGAGCGTGTTGGTGCTGAATCGGGAGTGGACCATCGCGAAGTGCGACTGGAAATCGGGGTCCGATAAGTCTTTGTAAAACTTGTCGGTCTGTTCCGACATCAACATGCCCTTGTAGACGATGGTTCGGGCGGATAGGGACGGTATGTACCACTCGTTGAGGAGGGCGTTAACGACCGCGGCGTCTTCGTCACTGAGAGTTGTGCCGGATTGGCCTTCGATTTCGTCGATGCGTGATCGAATGATCTTTTCGGTAGATTTTCGGATTACGTAGAGCCTGCGTTCGAGCAAGGACTCGCCAATACTCTCAGGCGCTTTTAGGAAAAGTTGCGAGATATAAGGCATTCGTGCGCGAGCCCACACACCGACGGCGTCGGGGTCGACTGGCACGCTCCGCCAACCCATGGGCTCAATACCGTGTTCGCGGGCGCTGGTTTCAAGCGCTGTCTGGCAAAATTCTCGGAGTTCTTTTTCTTGGGGCAGGAAGCACATCGCGACCGCGTAATTGGGCGATTCGGGCAGTTGGATCCCGACCTCGTTGGCGACCT
Organism: SAR202 cluster bacterium bin127; assembly: GCA_002239045.1. Classification (GTDB taxonomy): domain Bacteria; phylum Chloroflexota; class Dehalococcoidia; order Lucifugimonadales; family Lucifugimonadaceae; genus Bin127. The sequence goes on along the minus strand of MPNN01000003.1, from coordinate 246,411 downwards.
TGACCATGAATTTGTGTGGCATCTGCACCAAGATGCCCGCGCCGTCTCCGGTTTCCGGGTCGCAACCGCATGCGCCGCGATGCCCGAGGTTACGGAGAACTTCCAGGCCTTGTTGGATGATGTCGTGCGACCCATGACCGTCGATATTTGCAACGACACCGACGCCACAAGCATCGTGTTCGTGGCTTTTGAGATACAGCCCCTTTTGTTCCAAACGTCGAAACTCGGCGTCGCGTTCAGCAACGCGTCGTCGCATTTCACCAGTTGTGTTTTCCAACGTCATCGACCGTGTATCTCAGGAAGGTCAAACTTGAATCTTAATATCGTGCCCGCGAAATCGTTCGCCGGCCGCCGCAACTATTAAAGAACGTCGAGATACCGGTTGGTCTCGAAGTCGGTCACGGTGCGGTTAAACTCGTCCCACTCCAGGTATTTGTTGCGGCAGAAACTGTCTACCGCCTGGTCACCGAGGCTCTTTCTCAACAATTCGCTTTTATCCGCGATGGTGACTGCTTCTTGGAGCGAGCTGGGTAATCTTGGCAAGGCATGTGACCCGGCGAAGTTAGTGTCGGTAATTGGCGTTGAGAGGGGGTAGTCGTTCTCGACGCCTTCTAGACCGGCGGCGAGCAAAGCGGTGAATGCGAGGTAGGGATTGCATGCTGCATCAGGCGCTCGGTATTCCACTCGCATGCTGGCTTCTTGGCCAGGCCGAAACGCGGGGACTCGAATCAAGTCGTTCATGTTGCCGGCGGTCCACGAAGCAAAGATCGGAGCTTCCGATCCTTGAACCAAGCGTTTGTAACTGTTGACCCATTGGTTCGTGATCGCGGTGATTTCGGGCGCGTGCGTAACCAACCCGGCGATAAATTTCTTACCAATTTCCGAAAGATGAAATTCGTCTTCGTCGGCGGAATAAAACGCGTTGTCATCGCCGCTAAATAACGACATGTTCGTGTGCATGCCGGAGCCAGGACGTTCGGAGAATGGTTGCGGCATGAAGGTCGCGTGGCCGCCCATTCGCGCCGCGATCTCTTTTACTACTACTCGATATGTGACGACCGAATCGGCCATCGTAAGTGCGTTGGTATGTCGGAGGTCGATCTCGTGTTGGCCCTGCCCGACTTCGTGGTGGCTGTGTTTAACGGGAATCCCCATCTTTTCGAGTGCCAACACGACTTCTCGGCGAAGTTCCGCTCCGCCGAGGTCAGGCGAGGTTTGATCGAAATAGCGGCTGGCGTGGGTGAATCGCGCCGACGCTTTGGAGTTCTCGTGGTCGCCACCGCTGTTCAGGGTTGATCGCCCGCCCGCGGTTTCGTAGTACTCGTCGCTGTCGTCCGCGTAGTAGAACTCAAGTTCCGGAGCGACGTAAAAGTTGTAACCAAGTTTTCGGGCTCGGCGCATCACAGATCTCAGAATATTCCGGCCGTCTGTAGGCAATGGTTGGCGATCGGGTGTGCTGAGGTCGCAGAACATGCTGGCGACGGCGTCTTGGCTGGGCCGCCAGGGGAGTATCTGCCATGTAGTTGGGTCGGGCAACGCGACGGTGTCTACTTCGTCGCTGCGCGCAAGACTGTCGATAACAGCACCGTCAAAACTGGCACCTGAGTTGAGCACATGCTCCAACTCGTCGATTGTTATTGCGAAGCCCTTGACCGATCCGAGGATGTCTGTGAACCACAACCGGATGAAGCGAACGTCTTGTTGGTTCGCCGAACGTAGGACGAACTCTTTCGCTTCGTCGTCGAAAGTCGTTGAAGAGTTACTCTGAGTATTTGACGCAGTCTGCACGGTTTCGCCTTGGCGGTAGGTCTGTTTGTTGTTAGGTGACGCGAACTTTAACCCGATTGCAGCGCGGCAGGACCGAATTTCAGGCGTAAACGAGCGGTTCGCGCGACCACGCCTCAATCGCCGATCGAGAAAGCATGAATTTTATCAAATCTGCAGGTTCAAAGTTACGCTGCTCCTGCCATCGCCCGCCCACCGCTGTTGCTGGGATTTGCACGAACTTCGGGTACGCTGAAGCGATATCCGACTCGCCACATCGTCTCAATCACGTTGTGACTAACGTCGTCGAGTTTGCTGCGCAATCTTCGTACGTGAACGTCAACGGTTCGGGTGCCTCCGAAGTAGTCATCGCCCCATATCCGATTCAGGATGTCTTCGCGACGAAATACGCGGCCTGGATTGGACGCGAAGAGTTTCAGTAATTCGTATTCCTTGTACGTGAGCTCGATGTTGCGTCCATTTAGCGAGACGGCAAAGCTATTCACATCAATCGTCAGATCACCGTGAACGATCATCGGTTCCGACTGAATAGTTGCCCGTGCCCTGACGGCCTTGATGCGCGCCCGGACCTCTTTCGCAGACGGGTAGTTGAAGCACAATTCGATGTAACCGGAATTGAAATCGAAAAGATCGGCACAAGATTCTTCGGTAATCGCGACCACCGGTGTACCTTGCCCTGCGATCTCATTTGTGACTGCTATTGGTAGCGGAATTGACGAACCGATGCACCAGATCATCGCTACTTCATCGCGCACCGCGGGGTCCTGCTCCCGGTCTTGTCCCCATGCAACATTTACAAAAACCAGAGACTCGTCTTGGAATCGCAACTCGTCGATCAGGGCGTTCGAGTGTGGGTCATTGAACCCGTAGAGGATCAGCGTCGTCATGCTGGATGAGTCAATGTTGCGTAACAGTCGGCAGGTAGGTTTCAGCAGGTTTGGGGGGCGTTGTGCGCGTGTTTGGCGGGCGCGTTGTGCGCGAGCGCGATGGAACTAGGATATTACAGTCGCGACTTAGCACCTGAACCTTCAGCGGCAGTGGCGATTTGATGTTGGATTGATGCTTGGGAGTATGTTGACGATGCACACCGCGATTTGTATGATTTAACGTTTAGCGGTTGTAACGCATCTGCCGGTCCTGCTTTGGCGCGCCTTTCATTAGTTGGCGCATGCATGGGTGAGTTCGGTGAGAAGGTTTGCGTTACGCGCCAAGCAGTCATGGAGAATGCGTTGCCGACGCTCAGCCAACTCGTAAGAAAGCCGCGCAAGCGGACGCGCAAGAAGCCGAAGACACCGGCGTTGCGCGCGATTCGTAACTCGTTCACTGGTCGAACTCGTGAGCTTCAAAAAGGCTCGCCTCAAAAGGCTGGGGTCTGCTTGCAAGTTCGCACCGTCACACCGAAGAAGCCGAACTCGGCGCTTCGCAAAGTGGCACGTGTGCGCCTTTCCAACAACGTCGAAGTTACGGCTTACATCCCGGGCGAAGGCCACAACTTGCAGGAGCACTCAGTGGTCCTGATCAGGGGCGGTAGGGTCCGTGACTTGCCGGGTGTCCGGTACCACGTAATCCGTGGAACGAAGGATACCGAAGGTGTCGAAGGCCGAAGACGAGGCCGCAGCAAATATGGGACTCCTCGCGGAGTTTGAACGGGGTGGTGGGTATATAATTTGTTGCTGAATTCGTAGAGAATCGCTTAGGCAAAGCTGATCGACGCTCTATCGTCGTCGAAATCCGTAGCGCCGAGCGGAAAATCAACACCTTAGTCTCGCGGTGTCGGCAGACGCGACACCTTCGGGACGTAGCCGAGATGGCATCTAACCCCGGTTAACAAACATCGATCAACAAGCACGTATCGCGGCATCACGAAGCGAATCATTAAGATGGCACGAAGACGAAGAGCCGAAAGGCGAACAACCCAACCAGACCCTCGTTATGGCGACGAGGAGCTTGCGCGATTCATTAATCGCGTGATGCTCGGCGGCAAAAAGAGCATTGCTCGCCGCGCGGTTTACGACGCTCTCGGTCTCCTAGGCCAGCGTCTGAATATGAACCCGTTGGATGCGTTCCATCAAGCGATGTCGAACGCAACGCCGCTGTTGGAGGTTCGACCTCGCCGCGTCGGTGGCGCCACGTACCAGGTGCCGAACGAAGTTCGACCTGAACGTCGAGAGGCGCTTGCACAACGCTGGCTAGTCAGTGCGGCACGGGCTCGCAGAGGTCAACCGATTGCCCGCAAACTTTTCACGGAATTGTTGGATGCTGCCAACAACACTGGTGCAGCTGTGCGGCGGAAGGACGAGTTGCAGCGAATGGCTGAAGCTAACCGGGCATACGCCCACTTCAGGTGGTAGACCGAGACGATTGTCGCCGACAATCAAATTCGGCGCGTTTTGAATAGGACAGGAAAGCTAACACGTCACAAAGGATTGATATCCAGCACGAACGCCGAAATTCGAACGGTGATTGCAGACCTATTCCGAACCTAAGACCCAAAGGGCAATGACAACGACATCTAAAAAAAGAACCGCAACTGAACCGGCTTCGGACTCGAACGGCCGAGACCTTCGGAATCTCCGAAATACCGGTTTTATCGCGCACGTCGACGCCGGCAAAACCACGGTCAGCGAAAGTGTGTTGTACTTCACCGGCGAGACTTACAAGATCGGACGTGTGGACGACGGCACCGCGCTTTTGGACTATATGCCGCAAGAGCGTGAGCGCGGAATCACCATCACCGCGGCGGCACAAAACGTCTCGTGGCGCGACCACCAGATCAACATCATCGACACCCCGGGTCACGTCGATTTCACCGCTGAGGTGGAACGAAGCCTGCGCGTGCTCGACGGTGTGACCGTCGTCCTCGATTCGGTGGCCGGTGTGCAAGCGCAATCGTTGACGGTTTGGCGACAGGCCGACAAGCATCGAGTTCCGCGCATCGTATTCGTCAACAAGATGGACCGGATCGGCGCCGACTTCCAATACGCAGTTTCGACGCTGAGAAACCGCTTGTATGCAAATGCTGTCCCGGTCCAGATTCCGATCGGGCAGGAAGCAGATTTCCAGGGCGTTATCGATCTAGTAGACATGAAGGCTTTCTACTATGAGTGGGGAGACCCCTCTGCCGAGGTTGACCGAAATGGTCGTCTCGAGCCACGTGAAGCCGAAATCCCTGCGGATCACTTAGATTTAGCCAACGCCGCACGGGAAGAGTTGGTTGCCAAGGTTGCGGAATTCGACGACGACTTGGCAGAGCTTTACTTGATGGGCGAGGATGTGCCGGCAGACCAATTGAAATCGTCGATCCGTCAGGCGACGATCGACATCAACATCTTTCCGGTTTTGGCTGGTGCTGCGTTGCGACACCGCGGTACCCACCAACTGCTGGACGCGGTCTTGGACTACCTGCCTTCGCCGATGGACTTGCCGCCTGCGGAAGGTTTCGAGCCGCTGCAACCGGATAACAAGCTGGAGCGATACCCGAACGACGACGAACCACTGAGCGCGCTTGCTTTCAAAGTCATTTCCGACGAGCACGCTGGTCGTTTGATCTTCGTCCGCGTTTATTCAGGCGTGTTGAAGCGGGGAATGACCGTCTACAACCCGTCAGTCCGAGGTAGAGAACGCATCGGACGACTGTTGCGGATGCGTGCTGATGTCCGAGAACCCGTTGACGAAGCGGGAGCCGGCGAGATCGTAGCGGCGATCGGACTGAAATCGACGAAGACTGGGCACACGCTTTGTGCGGTAAATGCGCCGGTAGCGATGGCGCAGATCCAATTCCCGGAACCGGTATTGTCGATCTCTGTCGAAGCCGCAAGCCGTCACGACAAAGACAAGCTGACCGCCACGTTGATGAAGTTGGTAGATGAAGATCCGACTCTGATACTTTCGACCGACGATGAGAGCGGACAGCTCTTGCTTGCCGGTATGGGAGAGTTGCATCTGGAGATCATTCTGGATCGCATGAGGATCGAGTACGGTGTCAATTGCACCCGGGGTCGACCGAGAGTCGCGTACCGTGAGACGATTGGCAAGATTGCGGAAGCCGAAGGCCGTTTCGTGCGCCAGACTGGCGGGCGAGGCCAATACGGTGTCTGCGAGATGCGAGTGGAACCATTGCCGCGAGGCTCAGGGCTCGAATTCGAGAGCGAGATCACCGGCGCGACGCTCAGCACCGACTGGTACGGGTCGATTGAGAAGGGCTTCCGGGAGGCTGCGCGATCTGGGATCGTTGCTGGCTACCCGGTCGTTGATGTCAAAGCGGTGCTCACCGACGGTGCGCAACACGACACCGACTCTTCGGAGATGGCTTTCCAGATTGCCGGTTCGTTGGCGTTCAAGGCCGCGATGCGCAAAGCTGCGCCGAGGCTGCTCGAACCCATCATGAGACAAGAAGTTGCGATGCCGGCCGAAATGCTCGGCTCGGTTATCGGCGACCTCAACTCGCGACGGGCGAAGATCCAGTCAATGGAGACCTCGGAACCAAAGCCAGGGCAGGCGGGCATTGGTATCGTGATGGCGTACGTTCCGCTTTCCGAGACGTTTAACTACTCTACGGACCTGCGGTCATTGACCTCCGGGTTCGGAAATTTCAACATGGAACTAGATCACTACGACGTGATGCCGCAACACGTCTTGGAAACTTTGGATAGGTAGGCAATAAAGATGATGGCTACCGGCAAGATGCGCATAATGCTTCGTGGTTACGATGCACCCCTGTTGGAGCAGGCGACGGAGCAGATATTAGACGCGGCGACGCGAACGGGCGCGCAGATCTCGGGACCGGTTCCGATGCCAACGCGGCGACGGAGATTCACGGTGATTCGATCCCCGCACGTTACAAAGGACTCGCAAGAACATTTCGAGCTTTGGCTGCACAAGCGGCTCGTAGACATTGTGGAACCGAGCTCCAAAACGATGGACGTCCTCCAACGATTGAACGTCCCGAATGGCGTGGAGGTCAGCGTAAAAGTAATTCAATGAAGCCGCAGCGGCCACTAAATGGCCCGCGGCTTGATGATCTGAACGGCGAGAGATGACGACGCAAGAACAAGAACAAGTGGTCGACGAATCGACGGTGGCGGATGACATCGCCGTTCCGGAAGCGCCGCAATCTATGACCGGATTGCTGGGGCGCAAGATCGGCATGACCACGGTCTACGACGACCAAGGCCGGGCCAACGGGGTCACGATGGTCGAGGTCGGTCCGTGCGTGGTCACTCAGGTGAAGACCGAGCAACGCGACGGCTATCAAGCTGTGCAGGTCGGTTTCATGCGGGCAAGCAAAGTGAACATGCCAATGCGTGGTCACTTCGAGCGTTCGAGCGGCAACTTCAGGCATTTGCAAGAGTTCAGAGTGTCAGACCTCGGCGAATATGAGGTCGGACAGGAGATACGAGCCAACGTCTTTTCGACGGGCGATGCCATCAAAGTGACGGGCGTATCGAAGGGCAAGGGTTTCCAAGGTGGCGTGAAACGACACGGCTTCGCGGGCGGACCTAAGACCCACGGCCAATCGGATCGTCATCGAGCCCCAGGGTCAGTTGGTGCTGGCACCTACCCAGGTCGCGTATGGCCGGGCACTCGGATGGCGGGGCACATGGGAGACCGACGCGCAACCACTCGCGGGTTGTCAGTTGCGGGGGTCGATCCTGCCCAGAACTACATTTTGGTCAAAGGTTCGGTGCCGGGGGCTCGTAACAGCCTCGTACGCATTGAGAAGCAGGACTGAATCAGGACTCGCCATGGAGTTATCAGTAAAAAACAGAAACGGCGACGTTGTAGACAGCGTCGATCTTAGCGACCGTGTTTGGTCCGCGCCGTCTAACGACTCGCTCTTGCATCAGGTTGTTCAAGCGCAATTGGCGAACCGACGCCAAGGGACGCACGAGACTAAGACGCGCGGCCAAGTCAACTACTCGACACGCAAAATACGCGCTCAGAAACACACTGGGCAGGCCCGTCTTGGCAGCCGGAAATCGCCCACATTGGTCGGCGGTGGAGTCATATTTGGTCCGCACAAACGCAGCTATCGTCAACGAGTACCCAAGAAGATGCGCCAAAACGCGCTCCGAGTAGCACTTAGCGAAAAGGTGCGGGAAGATCGTTTTACGGTACTTGACGATTTCACCTTGGATTCGCCAAAGACTAAGCAAGTAGTCGAATTGGTTCAAGCTCTCGGTGTCACTGGTCGAACGTTGCTAGTTACCGAGGCGAACGAACCTGTTGTCGTGTTGTCAGCCCGTGGTGCCGATCGCGTTGAAGTGACCTTTGCTGACTGTTTGAATGTGGCAACTACAGTCGGTGCGGCGCACATCGTTGCAACTCGAGGCGCAGTCAAGCGCATCGATTCACTTTGGGGCGACGCTGGTGACGAGGCTATCGAAGACTCTGGAAATGCCGTGGAGGTGACAGAGTGAACATCGCACGGACTCTAATCCGACCGGTCATCACCGAAAAGTCGACGCTTCTCAACGAAGAGAATCGCTACGTGTTCGATGTTGCCATGAAGGCCAATAAATACGATATTGCGCGTGCTGTCGAATGGGCGTTCGATGTAAACGTCGTTTCAGTGAATACCTACCGCCGGCGCGGAAAGATGAAGCGCCGCGGCTTCCGAGAGAAGAAGCGACCCGACGTTAAGCGCGCCATTGTGACGCTGGCAGCGGGCGACACGATCGTCTTGTTTGAGGGTGCATAGTCAACGGAATTCTCGATATGCCATTGAAGGAACACAAGCCAACATCTCCAGGTCGACGCAACAATGTTGTGGACGATTTTGCGGACATTACCAAGAAGAAGCCCGAGAAGTCGCTGCTTGCCCCGTTGACCAAAAAGGGCGGGCGCAACAACTCGGGACGGATCACGGTTCGCCGTCGAGGCGGTGGACACAAGCGTCGATACCGCATGGTCGATTTCAAACGCACCCGCAGCGGCGTAGCCGAGGTTCTTGGGATTGAGTACGATCCCAACCGCAGCGCCCGCATCGCGCTGATCCAATACCAAGATGGCCAAAAATCGTACATCGTTGCGCCGCAAGGATTGACGGTCGGTCGAAAGGTCGAGTCTGGGTCTGGGGCTCCGGATTTGCCGGGTAACACGAAGGCGTTGATGGATATTCCGCAGGGCACGATGGTTCACAATATCGAGATGACGCCGGGCAGTGGCGGTCAGCTTGCAAAAGGTGCTGGCACCGGAGCGCAGGTTATGGCCCACGAAGGTTCGTTCATATTGCTGCGGTTACCCTCCGGCGAAATGCGCCAGGTCCGTCAGGAGTGCAAGGCAACCATCGGGGTTGTTTCTAATCCAGACCACAAGAACATCAAACTCGGCAAGGCTGGGCGTTCTCGGCACCGCGGGAAGCGGCCGAGTGTCCGAGGTACGGCGATGGCACCTGACGCACACCCGCACGGCGGTGGTGAAGGTCGTTCCGGTATCGGGTTCTCGAATCCGAAGTCGCCTTGGGGCAAACCTACACTGGGATACAAGACTCGCCGCAACAAGCGCACAGATAAATTCATCCGACGAAGACGCGATCAACGCTGATTTCGTCGTTCAACACGATCTCGAATCGATAGACGGGTTACAAGCATATGAGCAGATCAGTAAAGAAGGGACCATTCGTGGATCCCAAGCTGATGAAAAAGGTTGACAAGGCCAGGCGCGAACGGGCGCGTGGTGCGATTCGCACTTGGGCGCGCGCGTCGACCATCATGCCGGACATGGTTGGCCTGACCTTTGCGGTACACAATGGGCGCACGTTCGTGCCGGTGCTGGTGACTGAGAACATGGTGGGTCACCGATTGGGCGAGTTTTCTGCGACGCGAGTATTCCGCTCGCACTCAGGAAACCGCTGAGGGAACTTAGATATGGCAATCGCACGAGCCAAGAACATCGGAATCTCCGCCAAGAAGCTGCGGCTTGTGATGGACGAGGTGCGCGGCATGAAGGTTGACGACGCGCTGGCATACCTGCGATATATGACGTCGCCGAGCGCGGGGGAAGTCTTCAAGGTATTGCACGCGGCGGCCGCGAACGCTGAAAACAACGATTTGCAGGATCGCGAGGCGCTGGTTATCAAGCGCATCGTCGCCGATCAAACGGTTACGATGAAGCGTTTCCGACCCAAGGCGCGTGGTCGTGCTGGGGCATTCAACCGCCCGACCTCGCTTATCACCATCGAGGTAGACGAGGCATAGGACAACGGCGACCATCAGTCGCCTAATTCCGAACGATCGGACATTTAATGGGACAGAAGATACATCCGATAGGATTTCGCCTCGGCATTTCGGCCGATTGGCGTTCGAATTGGTTTGCCGGGAAACCCGACGGTTACCGGGAGCTGGTTCAAGAGGACTACCAGATCCGTGAGATTGTCGCTCGCGAATATCAAGGCGAAGGCGCGATATCACGCGTCGACATCGACCGCGGCGGCGGCGAGATCAGCATCAACGTTTTCACCAGCCGGCCTGGGATCATCATTGGTCGCAATGGCCAGCGCATAGATCGTTTGCGTCATGTGATTGAACGCTCCACCGGTCGACGGGTCCGAATTTCGGCCAACGAGATTAAGGTGCCGGAACTTGACGCGAAACTGGTCGGCCAGAGTCTGGCTGAGCAGCTAGAGAGACGCATACCTTACCGACGCGCAGTGCGGATGTCCATGCAAAGGACGATGGATTCGGGCGCCGAAGGCATCAAGGTGGTCGTCTCTGGTCGTTTAGGTGGGGCGGAGATTGCCCGTGTCGACAAACAGATGGAAGGGCGAGTTCCCTTGCACACGTTGCGCGCCAAAATCGACTACGCGGTTTCGGAGGCGTATACGACCTTTGGCGTTATCGGCATCAAGGTTTGGATTTTTACAGGAGATATGCCCGCAGAAGGCCGGTTGCAACGCGAAGGGAATTCGGGTGTTTCACCTATCGGACTAGGGCGCGCGCCGAGGCACCGCCGATAATCATCCCGTCATTTCGATCAAACGATTGAGGGCCAATAGAGATGCTACAGCCAAGGAGAACAAAATTCCGCAAACAGCACCGCGGGAAAATGAAAGGTGTCGCGAATCGCGGCAGTACCTTGGCGTTTGGTGACTTTGGCTTAAAGGCCGTTGACGCGAGTTGGGTGACGTCCCGGCAGATCGAATCGGGCCGACGTGCCATTACCGGTTACGTCCAACGTGGTGGTCAAGTCTGGATCCGCATATTCCCCGATAAACCCGTTTCGTCTCGACCGGCTGAGACTCGAATGGGCGGTGGCAAAGGCGCCATCGACCATTGGGTTGCCCCGGTGCGACGTGGAAAGATCATCTTCGAGATAGCCGACGTTTCGGAAGCGGCTGCTCGCGAAGCATTGCGCCGGGCTGGAGCCAAATTCCCGATGGCGGTCAAGATCGTCTCTCGTGCGGACGAACTGTAAGCGCCATAGCGATCCGAAGTCCAACAGGTATTGATTACATGCATATCTCAGAAGTCAGGGAATTGAATAACGTCGAGCTCTATCGGGAGTTGTCCCAGCAGGAGCGGGCGTTGATGAATCTGCGTTTTCAAAAGACCACACGTCAGCTGACGGACACCAATGCGTTGCGAAACACTCGCCGAACGATCGCCCGCATCCACACCGTCCTGAAAGAGCGCCAGATCGTGAAAGATCTGGGTCTGGACGAGGTCTCTTCATAGGTTTGGCGACAAGAACAAGCATTCAAAAGTTGAGGACATTCAATTAGATGGCAGGCATACGCAAGACGCGCGTCGGTACGGTGATCCGCGATAAGAACGACAAGACGATTGTCGTCGCTTATTCGTGGTCGCAACGGCACCGAGTTTACAAGCGCAGTCGGCGGCGCATTACCAAATTCGTTGCCCACGATGAGAACAATGATGCGTCGGTGGGCGACCGCGTCGTCATCGAAGAGCATCGCCCATTGTCGAAGACTAAGCGTTGGCGTCTGCGTCAAATCGTTGAACGCGTGGACGTGGTTGCGCCGGATGACGCTCCGTCTGAGGTTGGCGAACACGACGTTGCCATTGGAGAAGGGCAATGATCCAACGAGAATCACGCCTTCGAGTAGCCGATAATTCTGGCGCCCGAGAGGTTCTTTGCATCAACATGACCGGGTCCGGCAACCGTCGCTACGCCGGTTTAGGCGACGTTATTACCTGTGCGGTTAAAGACGCGCAGCCGGGTGGAGCGGTCGGTATGCACGAGGTTGTCAAGGCTGTCGTCGTCCGGACATCCAAGGAATACCGGCGAGTCGACGGTTCGTACATCAAGTTTGATGACAACGCCTGCGTGATCGTTGCAGACGACGGCAACCCGCGCGGGACTCGAATATTTGGTCCGGTGGCTCGCGAATTACGCGAGCGCGAATTCAACCGCATCGTGTCGTTAGCACCAGAAGTTCTGTAGAAGCAACCCAATGCCCAACAAGATCAAAAGAGGGGACACCGTCCTCGTTGTGTCCGGCAAGGACCGAGGGGAGCGCGGCAACGTCATCGCTGTCGACCTCAAAAAACAACGCGTATTCGTCGAAGGCGTGAACATGGTCAAGCGACACATGGGTCGCCGACGCGGCGTCATGCAGACCGGCATCGTCGAAGGCGAAGCATCGATACATATCTCGAATGTCGTGCTCGTTGATTCAGATACCGGCGAAGTCGGTCGTGTCCGATGGCGAGAACTCGAAGACGGCACCCGCGTCCGAACGGTAAAGGGATCCCGCAATGGCTAATTCAAACGGTAGCGCAACGATGATGATGCCGCGCCTATTGTCGCGGTACCGATCGGAAGTGACACCGGTGCTCACGCGTGAGTTCGGGTACACCAATCCGATGCAGTTGCCAATTCTTGACAAGATCATCGTCAACATTGGGCTTGGCGAGGCGATCGACAATTCGAACTCACTCGATGCTGCTACTGGCGATATCGCTACGATCACGGGACAAAAGCCCATCGTCAACCGCGCCAAGAAGTCGATTGCGAACTTCAAGTTACGGGAAGGTATGCCGATCGGCGCGTCGGTCACATTGCGTTCGCACCGGATGTGGCAGTTCTACGACCGTCTGGTCAATGTGGCGCTCCCCCGTGTACGCGACTTCCGTGGCACCAGCCGTAATTCATTCGATGGCAATGGCAACTACAGTTTGGGTCTCTCGGAGCAGGTTGTTTTCCCTGAGATTGACTACAATCAGATAGACAGGTTGCGCGGATTGCAGGTTGCGATTGTGACCACTGCCCGCACTGACGAAGAAGGCCGCAGGTTGCTCGAACTTTTGGGCATGCCGTTTGCGGCAGGACGATAATCTGCCCACTGAAAACTAAACCGCCGATAGATTCGGCACGAAAAGTAGACGAAAAAACCAATGGCTCGTAAGGCAATCATCGAACGTGAAAAAAAGCGCGCTCTTCTCGTGGAGAAGTACGCGCAACGGCGCGCGGAACTGAAACGGGTGGCGAACGATACCAGTCGTTCATTCGAAGAACAAATGGAAGCGAGGCGCTTGCTGCACCTGCTACCGAAAAACTCGAGCCGCATCCGACAACGCAACCGATGCTTTGCCACCGGTCGACCGAATGGATACATCCGCTTCTTCGGTATGTGCCGAATCGTCTTCCGTGAACAAGCACATCTCGGCAACCTGCCTGGGATCCGGAAGGCGAGCCTCTAGACCACCTATCGCCGTCAGGCGAGTACATCGAACCGACAACCTTATGCCAGTTACCGACCCAATATCAGACATGCTGACGCGCATCCGAAATGCCGTCATGTCCCACCACGAAACAGTGTCGATTCCGCACTCGAGGATGAAGCGTTCTCTTCTGCGCATATTGCGCGACGAAGGTTTCATCGAGAATGTTGAAACGCATCGAGACGGCGCGAAGGCAGATTTTGAAGTCAAGCTTCGTTACTACGAAGACGACGAATCGGTGATCACGGGACTCAAGCGGATCAGCAAACCTGGACGTCGCGTCTACGTCGGCAAAAACGAGATACCGCGCTATTTTGGCGGTCGGGGTGTTGCGTTTCTTTCGACCTCGAAGGGCGTGATGACATCGGATCAGGCACGTCGAACTGGCGTTGGTGGAGAGTTGCTCTTTTACGTTTGGTGATCTAGGGCGACCTGATCAAATCGTACGGGATATTTCGAGATGTCTAGAGTAGGAAACAACCCAATCACGGTGCCGAATGGCGTCGAAGTAAAAGTCGCCGGTCGTGAGGTCACGGTCAAGGGACAATTGGGAGAACTCAGCCGAAATCTCCATGAAGGCATCGACGTGGAGATCGAAGACTCGAAGATCCTCGTGTCTCGATCCAACGAAACCCGTGACCAACGTGCGAAGCATGGTTTGACGCGCAGCCTGATCAACAATATGGTGGTCGGCGTCAGCGAAGGCTTCTCGAAGCGTCTGATCATGTATGGCACCGGATACCGCGCCACGCAGAAGGGCGATGGTTTGGAGTTGCTGGCCGGATATTCACATCCGGTTGAGATCGAACCCATCGGTAAGAATTCGTTGAGCGTCGATGGAAACACTACGATCATCGTCACCGGACCCGATAAACAGGAAGTTGGCCAGCAGGCCGCGACGATTCGCGCGGTCCGCAAGCCGAGCCGATTCCAGAGCAAGGCCGGGCGAGTTCCGCTGTTCGGGATCACATACCAAGGCGAACAGCTGCGGCTACGTGTCGGCAAGACCGTCGCGGGTGTCGGAGGTTAATCGATAGATGGCTAACAGGAAGTTCGACAATCGACCTCGTTGGATACGCCACCGCCGCGTTCGTCGTCGAGTCATTGGTCTCAACGATCGACCGCGCCTCTCGGTTTTCCGAAGCAATAAACAGATCTACGCCCAAGTCATCGACGATGGAGCGGGTCACACATTGGTTGCGGCGTCTTCCATCGAGGTAGATAACGACAGTGATGGAAAGATCGACTCGGCCACTCGCGTCGGGACGACGGTCGCGAAACGCGCGATCGAACAGGGCGTCAAAAAGGTAGTTTTCGACCGTGGTGGATATCAATACCACGGACGCGTTAAGGCATTGGCCGAAGCTGCCCGTGCGGAGGGCCTAAAGTTTTAACGATGGTTACTCAATCTAACACTCGCGAGCGAAGTTCAGACGGCGACCGTCGCGGCAGACAACGGCGACGACCGCGACGAGATGAGGCACAGGAAGGACCGGAGCTCTTCGAGCGTGCGGTCAAGATCCGACGCGTCTCCAAGGTCGTCAAAGGCGGTAGAAACCTTTCTTTTAGCGCCATGATGGTCGTTGGCGATTACAACGGTCGCGTAGGCGCAGCCTTGGGTAAGGCCGCCTCGGTTCCCGATGCAGTCCGTAAAGGGCGGCAAAACGCGGAACGAGCAATGGAGCCGGTCACGACCCTAGGTGGCACGATCCCGCACGAGGTTTTTGCGAAGTACGGCAGCGCGAAGGTCTTGCTATTGCCAGCCAAACCCGGAACCGGGGTCATCGCTGGTGGCGGCGTGCGCGCGGTGATCGAAGCTGCTGGCATCCAAGACGTGCTTTCGAAGACCTACGGCGGCAGCAACCCGGTTAACACCGTGCGAGCCACCTTGAAGGCTCTATCGCTGCTGAAGGATCCGCAGAGGGAACGTGCTCGAAGGCTGGGGCTTGACAGGATCCACACACCCGAAACAACGTCGGAAACCGAATCTGCCGAAGTTGAAACCGTCGAAGCTACCGAGGTATCGACCGAGGTTCCAGAAGACGGAGCGCCCGCGGTGTCTAGCGAACCTGTAGCCGAGCAGGTGAGCGAAAGTGATTCAGACGAGATCGTTGCGACGACCGAACCAGTCGCTGATGTCGCAACCTCTGACAACGAGAACGAACAATCGTCATGAGCGAGATAGTCATTAAACAAGTTCGTAGCGGGATTGGGACGATACCCAAACAGCGTGCGACACTCAAAGCTCTCGGTCTGCGACGCATCAATCACGTCGTCACGAAGCAAGACACCGTTCAAGTACGTGGAATGGTCAAGAGGGTATCCCACTTGGTCGAAATCGTTTCTTGAAGTAAAGACGAGTCAACGAAATGCCAGGATTGCATCAATTAAAACCAGCCGATGGTTCGCGCCGGAAGCGTAAGCGTGTCGGGCGCGGCGATGGCAGCGGTAGCGGCTCGTACTCCGGGCGTGGCAGCAAAGGTCAGCTACAGACCGGCAAGGTTCCGTTCCTTTTCGAGGGCGGTCAACTGCGTTTGGTCAAGCGCCTACCATTCATGCGCGGTTTCACCAATAAGTTCCGCGTCGAATATACACCCGTCAACGTGGCCAATCTGAACATGTTCGAGGATGGCTCGCAGGTCGGCCCCGATGAACTTGTTGCGAACCGCATCGTCCGCAATAGCGGAGTGAACATCAAACTTCTTGGTGATGGCGAAATCGGTGGGAGCGTCCACGTCACGGTGCATGCCTGTTCCGCCAGCGCACGCGCCAAAATCGAAGCCGCAGGCGGCAGCGTTACGCTCATTGGCGACGACGGTGCATCCGAATCCACAACCTCGGACGAGTAAGCGAAGCAGCATCGGATAACCCCAATGCAGTCCACTGGAGCCCAAACCGGACGCGAATCCGCACTACCGGCACTCTTCCGAGCTGTCGTCGATTCGTGGCGTGTCCCGGATCTGCGCTTCAGAATTCTCTTCACGCTCGGCATTCTCGTCGCGTTCAGGTTCTTGGCGCATGTCCCGAACCCGGGCGTAGACCTCGCACTGCTCGAACGAGCATTCGAAGCGAATCCGGTTTTCGGAGTTCTGGACCTCTTCAGCGGTGGCGCGTTGAGCCAACTCAGCATCGCCGCGATGGGTGTCTATCCCTACATCACCGCATCAATCATCTTGCAAGTCCTAACTCCGGTCATCCCCCAACTCCGAGAGCTTTCTCGCGAAGGTGGTGAAGCCGGACGTCGCACACTCAACCGATACACCCATTACCTGACGGTTCCATTGGCGATACTCCAAGGATGGGCGTTGCTCAACACCCTCGAATTGCAAGGAGCCATCACCGGCATCGGTCTTGGTGGCGGCGAGTGGATGAACACCACAACAATCATCCTCTGCATGACCGCGACTACGATGCTGTTGGTGTGGATGGGCGAAATCGTTACCGAGAAGGGCATCGGCAACGGCATCTCGTTGATAATCTTCGCCGGCATCGTCGCTTCCTTGCCGCAGACTGCTGGTCAGATGTGGGCGCTTCGAGATCAGGCCTTCCAAGTTTCGATGTTAGTCGCCATGATGCTCATCATCATTTTTGTGGTTGTGATCTTCAACGAAGCCCAACGGCGTGTCCCGGTGCAGTACGGACGGAGCGTATTTCGCGGCGGCCAGATGTATCGTCAAACGGGCGCTTCTTTTATACCCCTCCGCGTCAACGCCGCCGGCATGATCCCGCTAATCTTTGCCTTTTCCATCGTCACCCTACCGGCGACAATCGCTACCTACCTCGCCGACCCAAGCAGCAGCAGTTTCACCGCTCAAGCCGCAAGTTGGGTTACCCGAACGCTGACGTTCACGAGCGATCCATATTGGGCGCTGATATTTATCTTGACAGTTGGATTTACCTTCTTCTACGCCCTAGTTGTTCACAACCAACAGAATCTCGCCGAAAACCTTCAACGAAACGGCGGTTTCGTGCCCGGCATTCGACCCGGACAGCCGACGCGCGAGTATCTGATGCGCATCGTCCTGCGAATTACGTGGGCAGGCGCAATCTTCCTTGGTGTTATCGCTATCACACCTTGGATAGCAAATCTGATTACCAATTTGGAAGCGTCTTTGACGCTGATCCAGAGCACGAGCATGATCATCATGGTCGGTGTTGCATTGGACACGATGCGGCAGCTCGAAGCGCAACTGATGATGCGCAACTACGAGGGATTCGTCCGATCGTGATCGTCGCTTCCCAAATTATTGAAGATCTGAGCGCGTCGTTCACTTCTTGGAAGGTCTGAGATGCGTATCGTGTTTCTGGGCCCCCCTGGCGCCGGCAAAGGGACGCAGGCAGCGATCCTGACTGACAAACTCGGGTACGTCCACCTTTCGACTGGCGATATGATCCGCGACGAGATGACTCGTGGCACCAAACTTGGCAAATTTGCCAAGACCTTTTACGACAAGGGCGATTTGGTTCCGGACCAGACGGTGATCGACATGATCAAAACTCGATTGGCCGATACCGAAAACGTGATCCTAGATGGATTTCCGCGCACCGTTGTCCAAGCGGCGTCATTGGATGACCAATTGGCGACCGCTGGCGTGTCCCTCGACAAAGTCATCTTCTTCAACGTTGATGTCGACGAACTGGTTGACCGGCTCGAAAAACGCCGCGAAATCGAAGGTCGCGTCGACGACGAACCAGAGGCGATTCGAAATCGCATGGGAGTCTACAACCGCGAGACCGCGCCGGTGGTCGACTACTATCGCGATGGTGGCCGAGTGATTGAGGTAGACGCCTTGGGCACGATAGACAATGTTCAAGAACGTTTGAAGGGTGCTCTTAGTTGAAACAGAGCATTGAACTACGGCTGGATCGAACGGAAACTGACGGTTCGGTTACAATTGCGAATGAAGTTGCGTTTTGAAGGATAGTCTCACGAGCAATACGGATACGGCTCGCCGTATCGTGCTCAAAAGTACGCGCGAATTGGATGCGATGCGATCGGCAGGCCACGTTGTGGCCGTCGCATTGGATGCGGTTTTCAGTGCTTTGGAACCCGGTATAACAACCGCTGAGCTAGACGATATCGCACGGCGAAAGATTCGCGCTGAGGGAGCGAAACCCGCGTTTCTCGGTCTCTACGGTTTCCCTGGTGTGGCCTGCATCTCGCTTAACGCCGAGATTGTCCATGGCATTCCTGGGCCTCGCGTAGTCTCCGACGGTGACTTGGTGAGCGTGGACTGTGGCGCGATAGTAGACGGCTTTTACAGCGATTGTGCGCGTACTGCCGTCGTCGGCGAATTCGCCGACGAGGAAAGTGCTCGATTGATCGATGTATGCCGCGAGTCGTTGAAGCGTGGCATCGCGCAGTGCGTGCCGCACAACCGGGTCGGTGACGTGTCGGATGCTATCGAGCAATATGTTCGTGACGCGGGCTTCGAACTGGTACGCGAGTACGTGGGACACGGTGTAGGGCGCGCGTTGCATGAAGCACCGCCAGTGCCGAACTTGGGCACCCCTAAGACGGGTCCGCTATTAATGGAAGGTATGACTATCGCAATCGAGCCGATGATAATGACTGGATCTTGGGAGACCGAGGTCCTAGATGACGGTTGGACCGTCGTCACATCAGATGGCTCGATATCAGCGCACTTTGAACATACAGTGGCGATAACCGCCGACGGGCCGGAGATATTAACTCAGGCTCGCCAAGATTGATCTAAATTCACCAGTCTGGTGCAACAATGGCCAAAAAAGAAGCAATAGAAGTTCAAGGGACGGTGACGCAAGCTCACCCGAACGCGTACTTCAGAGTGAAGCTGCCCAACGATCACGAAGTCCTGGCACACGCATCTGGGCGGATCCGGAAGAACTACATCCGCATCCTGCCCGGAGATAACGTCATGGTGGAGTTGTCTCCCTATGACCTTACGCGCGGCAGGATCACGTACCGTTTCCGGTAAATATCAAGCGAGGTAACTCCATCATGAAAGTCAGAGCTTCAGTCAGAGCGAAGCAACCCGGGAGCCGAGTCGTTCGGCGCAAGGGTCGCGTCTATGTAATCAACAAGCAGAATCCGCGCTTCAAGCAGCGGCAGGGCTAAGAATCTAAGGAGATTTGCAATGGCAATCATCGCCGGAGTAAACATATCCGACAATCTACGCGTCGTTATCGGCCTCACCGGAATCTACGGTATCGGCCCGAAGCGCGCGACTAATATTGCGGCCAACTTGGGCATCGCTTCAAGCACGCGCATGCGCGACCTCAGCGATGAAGATTTGGCAGCGATCAGGAACAGCGTCGAACGCGCTGGCATCGCGATCGAGGGTGATCTTCGGCGTGAGAACCAGATGAACGTCCGGCGGCTGGTCGAGATCCAGAGTTACCGCGGCCTGCGGCACCGGCGAGGATTGCCGGTTCGAGGTCAAAGAACCAAGACAAACGCACGTACGAAGCGGGGCCGTCGCCAAACCGTGGCCGGCAAGCGCCGTGCGCCATCGCACTAGAAATAGTAGGAATAGCTGCGGCTTCGTCGAAGCCGCTTCAAGAGTAGGAGCGACAATCTAGGCTATGCCGAGAACCCGTCGAAGAAGCAGAGAGCGGAAGTTTGTTCCGCAAGGTCGGGCGTACATCATTGCTACGTTCAACAACACATTGATCACGTTCACAGATCCGAATGGCAATGTCGTTTCGCAGAGCAGTTCGGGAGCCATGGGTTTCCGAGGCTCGCGTAAGAAGACGGCATTTGCCGCGCAACGCGCTGGCGAAACTGCCGCCCGCTCTGCGGTTACTCACGGAATGCGGACGGTAGACGTGTTAGTCAAAGGTCCAGGGAATGGGCGCGAATCAGCCATTCGCGCGATTGCTGGAGCTGGAATCCGAGTTAGTTCGATTACCGACCAGACACCGATACCTCACAACGGATGTCGGCCGCCCAAAAGACGCCGGGTCTGATCAGGCCAATTGTTCAGCTGTCCGACCGCATTACGCGCGAGTGTCATTCGTTAATCGTCATTCGAACTACCGAATCACGCCAATTCTAAGGATTGGAACACACTACCCAATTTAGAATCGATAACTTAGCACACGGCCCGTGTTAGACGGGCCCTGCTTCCGATTCTGGGAACATTGAAGTCGGAACGCTACGAGAAAACAGAGAAGGTAATGGCAAGAAACACAGATCCAGTTTGCAAGATCTGCAAATCACAAGGCGAAAAGCTTTTCCTTAAGGGCGAACGCTGCTACACGCCGAAGTGCGCAGTCGATCGTTCAAGGGACAGCTCCGGTCGCCGAGGCGCATCTGGACCACCAGGGGGGCAACGTCGCCGTCGCCGTTTGTCTGACCACGGCATTCAGCTCCGGGCGAAACAGAAGGCCCGGCACATCTACGGTATCTACGAGAAGCAGTTCCGCGGCATGTTCGACGAAGCTGCACGACAAGAAGGCGTTACTGGCGTCAACTTGCTTAAGCTGCTGGAACGCCGCCTCGACAATGTCATCTACCGCGCAGGTTTTGCGACTTCGCGTCCGCAGGCGCGTCAGACTGTCAACCACGGGCACATTCAAGTCAACGGCCGCAAGGTCGACATTGCATCGTTCATCGTCAAACCCGGTGACGTCGTGTCATGGCGCGAGACGTCGAAGAACTCGGGTCTTTTCAAGGCCGCCAACGACAACGTTGGCCGACGTCGACAAGCTACGAACTGGATTACGGTCGATTCCGAGAATCTGACGGCAGCGATCGACTCCGCTCCAAATGAAGATGATGTCGACACCACGATCGATACACGTTTGATCACGGAATACTACTCAAGGAGATAGACGAGAGATATGATAAGCGGCATTCGCTCGCCAATCTCAACCACCGTCCAGTTCGCGGACGAGACGGAGGATTTCACCCCTCAACTCGAGGTTGTCGAATCCACTGAAACATACGGCAAGTTCCAAATTGCGGGAATCGAGCGCGGTTGGGGCACAACTTTGGGCAACGGTCTCCGAAGGGTCCTACTCGGCGCAATGCCAGGAACCGCGATTACTTCGGCTCGCATCGTTGGACAACAGCATGAATACGGCTCAGTTCCGCACATGCGCGAGGGAATCGGCGAATTCCTCATCAACGCCAAAGGCATCCGAATCCGGGCGCGTGCCGAGACGACCCAAAAGGTCCTCACGCTTTACGCATCTGGTGAAGGTGAGGTCGTAGCTGGCGATATCAAGCCGCATAGCGTCTTCGAGATCGTGAACCCTGAACACCACTTGGCCACGCTGGACAGCGATGAAGGCGAACTCGTGGTTACGTTCGGGGTCGAAAAGGGCGAAGGTTACCTAGCCTTCGACCACGAGGATACCCCCGGTCACGGCGTGCTTCCGGTCGATGCCGTTTTTACGCCGGTGTTGAAAGCCAACTACGAAGTCGAAGGAATGTCAGGACGTTTGTCCGGGCGAGACCTTTTGACGATCGAGATCTGGACCGACCGCACGATCGAACCAATCGACGCCTTACGAACTGCAGCAGACATATTCAAGTCCAAACTCGACATGGTAACGGAGCAACCGGAATCTGAAGACCAACCGGCATCTGACGCCGTGTCCGAGTTGCTCGATACCGAGATCAAGGATCTTGGAGACCAGTTAAGCTCCCGGATCATTAACGCGCTTTCGCGTTACCCCATCCGAACTTTGGGCGAATTGATGCGTTTCACGCCAGACACGCTGAAACAAGAGGTGCGAAACTTCGGCGAAGTTTCGTTCCGAGAGCTACGCGATTTCATGGTTGCCAAAGAGCTTTGGCCGCCTGAACATGAAGAAGAAGAAGTAGAAGAGCAAATCTAATCTCTGGCGACCGAACCGGGAGAATCTGGACATCATGCGACATCGCCGCTCAGGACGAAAATTTGGAAGGGCGTCAGCCCCGCGCAAGGCCATGTATCGAATCATGGTCACCGACCTGCTACGGCACGAAGTGATTCGAACGACGCACGCCAAATCCAAGGAAGTCGCTCCGCTTGCAGAAAAGATGGTCACTCACGCCAAGCGCGGTGACCTCCACAACCGGCGACAAGCTGCCGCGTTCATCACCGACAAAGTAGTGCTCTCGAAGACATTCGATGAACTGGCAGACCGCTATCGCGAACGCGATGGTGGTTATACGCGGGTCATCAAACTCGGTAAGCGCGCAGGCGACGGGGCCGAAATGGCTCTTATCGAACTCGTCGAATAACTTCCGTTGCGCGTGTCACACTCGACGGCGCGGACCCGACATGCGATTGGCGCTAATCGTAGAGTACGACGGCACCGATTTTAGCGGCTCGCAATTCCAACTCAACGCCCGCACAGTTCAAGGCGTATTGGAAGATGCGACAACGACGATCTTCGGGGCCCAAACCGGCCGCATCCGAATGGCGAGTCGAACTGACGCTGGTGTGCACGCGGCAGGACAGGTTGCGGCTGTCGATACCGTTACTGAGATGTCTAATGGAGAAATCCGTAACGCCATGAACGGAAATTTGCCCGAAGACGTCTGCGTCAAGCTGGTCCAGAGCGTGCCGGCAGACTTCGATCCGAGGCGCGCGGCAGTCGCACGAGAGTACCGTTACATCATCAATGATGGTCACGCACCCTCGCCGATACGGCGAAGATACGAGTACTACGTTCATCGGCCTCTCGACGATGTGGCGATGGCGGACTGTGCACAGATATTCGTCGGCGTACACGATTTCACCTCTTTCGCCGCGGCCTCGATCGAGGGTAGTTCAAACGTCCGTGAAGTCGTGACCTCGAAGGTCACCCGAACGGACGACGGCCGGATCGTATTTGACATCCGAGCCAACGCATTCGTTCGCCAGCAGATCAGACGCATGGTCGCCTCGCTTGTCGCCGTGGGTCACGGGTCCCGAACAAAGGAATGGGTTGCATCGTTATTGGCGACGCCGCGCCGCGACGGTGCAACACAAAACGCACCTCCGCACGGGTTAACGTTGCAGCGGGTGGTATATGAGTCCAATCTCGATAATGGATCGCCGCTTGACGAATGAGTGTGGCCGGCGGTTGACATGTCGCGCGCCAACAGGGATGAAACTTGCGCCCGCGCAAATTAGAATCAATCTGTTATGCCCACGAAATTGAAGCACTACAACCCGAGCGCATCGGATCTGAAGAATCGATGGCGTGTATTCAACGCCGAAGGAAGAGTTCTTGGCAGACTCGCCAGCGAGATCGCAATGGTGTTGATGGGTAAGCACAAGGCCGACTTCGTTCCACATTTGGCGTCTGGCGATTTCGTAATCGTCGTGAACGCGTCGAAAGTCGAACTGACAGGTAAAAAGGCGGAGCAGAAGATCTACAAGCGCCATAGCCAATACCCGGGCAATCTGAAACAGATTCCGTTTACACGGATGATGGAACGGACTCCGGAACGCGTAATCGAGCTTGCGGTTCGCGGGATGCTCCCGAAGAATAAGCTTGGGCGCAAGATGCTGACACGTCTCAAGGTGTACGAAGGTCCAGAACACCCTCACACGGCTCAAGTGATCGGTTCCGAACGTGCCGAGGCACGCGACAAGGACGCAGAAATCGAGGCCTGAGAGATTTCCGCGCAGCGTTTGGTTGATGACCGCAATCCGAACCCGCAATAACTTCCGTATGACGAAACGGGCTTACATGCACCCAGCAGTGCAAGGCGGACGACTGAACATTGTATAGACGATCTTCGCTCGCGAGCACAATCGATTCTGAGCGGCGATACGGCCGCGTGAGGAGCGCAATTTGACCACCGACAATGAAAATCATTACTACTACGGCACGGGAAGGCGCAAATCCTCCATCGCACGCGTCCGCGTCTACAACCGCGCCGGAGGAGTGACTCTGAACGGTAAGCCACTTAACGAAGTGATTTCCGTCGACGAGTGGCTGTCTGACGCTCTGATGCCCCTCAATGTCACCGAACTTGCGGGCAAGGTAACCGTAGTCGCCAAAACGCACGGCGGCGGGGTCCACGGGCAGGCGGTAGCGTTTTCGCATGGTCTTTCGCGCGCGCTAATCTCATTCGACCCTCAGCTGCGACCAGCCTTGAAAAGCTTCAAACTTCTGACGCGCGATCCAAGGATGCGAGAGTCTAAAAAATACGGCCTCAAGCGGGCTCGCAAAGCACCGCAATACACCAAGCGTTAATTCAACAGGCCGAATCGTATCTGTGCGCCGCGTGATTATCCGATGCTAATCACGCGGTGGAATCGCTCAACGTTGCATCGAATCCCTAGGATTTTCGCTATGGAAAATCGCACAATTCTTATTGGGAAGCTATGCATGCCTGTGTCTGCACGCAACACGATCAAGTCTCTGCGGAGCTGGAGCGCGGTGTTGGCAGGTGCGGCAATGGTTGCCGTCATCCTCGTCGCGTTGGCGAATCGGGATGGGCAGCAACTCGCAGCGCAAAACCCCGGTGTCCCACCGACATTTCCAGCAATCGTGTTTAACGGCTACGTGACTATCAACGGCGCAGAACCGGAATACTCCGGATTCAAAATCACTGCTCGCATTGGGGATAAGTACGAGTCTCCGCCCGTCGTCGTCGGTTCATTGCCGAACAGACCGTATGGATACGCACACCTTGTAATTGCGCCAGATCCCGAACTTGACCTCTTCGGGTCGCAAATTGAGTTCTGGTTGGAAGACACCGTATTGTCCACTTCGACTGACTGGTACGCGGTGATCAACGAGTTTTCCGGCGAGATCTGCGGTGGTTGCACTTGGACGTTCCCGATTCGAAGAGAACTAGATCTCGATTTCCCCAACCTGCCGGAACCGACACCTACAGTTACGCCCACCTGGACGCCGTCTCCGGAGGTTCTCAATCCTGCGTTTTTCTCAGGCAGGGCTCGCACTCCCCGCGGCCCACTGCCGGACGGATCGGAAATCTATGTAACCGTCGGTGAAGATTTTCGGTCTCAAAACATCCATGTATTCGGCGGTGAATATTTCATCACCGTCAATGTCACTGACAAGAAATACCGCAATGCACCGGTCGTCTTTTATCTGGTCGACCGAAATGACCCATCTGGAGCGCCGAGATTCTTGAAAGCTCTGTCGCCTCCCGGCGCGATGGTAAGCGGTGCCAACTTTGAGAACGTGTCCTTGGTGTTCCCAGACCTGCTCCCTACACTCACGCCTACTTCTACTCCTACACATACGCCGACAATAACGCCTTCTCCAACGGCGACCCACACTCCGACGGTGACGCCAACTGCGACCCATACGGCCACTCCGTTGCCGACCGATACTCCAACGGTGACGCCCACGCCTACTCCTACCGAGACTCCCATTCCAACGCCTACGAACACACCGGCGCCTCCTACGCCGACGGTCTTCGCGTCGCCCACGCCGACCGACGTTCCGACCGCGACGAACACACCTGAGCCCACCAGAACGCCGCGGCCGACGGATACCGCTGGCGAGGCGACGAGAACGGTAGCAATGATTGCGAGCCCAACGCAGTTTGTTCCCGGTGCTAGTAGTGACGCAACGCCACAAACCAATGGCGAGAATGGTTCCGGTTTCTGCAACGCGTCGCCTAACCAAAACGGATCGATGGAAGCGACCATGCCATTGGGCATCGTTGCTATATTGGGCATCTTCGCGTGGCGCATCGCAGTGTCTCGCAAAGACGAAGCCCAGTTTTTACAAACAGAAGACGACCACGTCCTGAATCGGGAATCATGAGGTGAACCCAGATGCACGATGACACCGAGCGAAACGCGATCCGTACCGAAAACGCAGCGAACGCCCCTGAGAAAATAGGCGTTCAAAGACGTCATGGTGCCATTAACGTGCACAAATGGGTGTTATCGGTTGCGATCGTCACCGCTACGCTAATCGGCGTGGCTACGGTATTCGTGGACACCCGTCACGATGCCCAGGCTCAGACACAGTTGCCACCGAACCTCGCAGCCGTCATCTTTAACGGCTGGGTGACGGTTCAGAACTCCCCACTCGATGTGGAGGGCATGGAACTCACTGCTAAGATCGGCGACTGGGTTTCTGAACCAGTCGTCGTCGGCCAAGGGACTGCCGATGCAAACGGTTTCGAGGACCTCACCGTGAACCCGCCGAGCGAACTGATCGGAAGCGAGATCAAGTTCGTGCTCAATGGAACTGTTGAAGCCACAACCAGTTCTTACTATGCGTTGATCAACGACGATGGCTCCTTCTGCCTCACCTGTGAATTCGGATTCCCAGACTTCCGTGACATCATCATCGATTTCCCGACCTTGCCGACTGGTGGGGCACCACCTCCGGTCGCTCAACCGGAACCTGGCGCTGGCGACTCGACGGTGACACTTTTCACCGGCCAAGCGTTCACATCTGAGGGTCTCGTACCTGACGGCTACCAAATCTTCGCGGTAGTCGGATCTTCCTTACGGACGAACAACGTCACCGTTTTCGATGGCACATACAATTTGGCCGTCGACACCACTGACGAGAGCTTGAACGGTATGCCGATCAAGTTTTATCTGATTGACAAGGGTTACCCTGAGGACTCGAACAAGGCGCTTGAGGCTGAAACGCCGAGCATATTCAATTCGGGGCAACCCGCTGAATTGCGCCTATTCTTCCCTTCGATTTCGCCCACTCCTGAGCCGACTGCGACGCCGGTCCCACCGACTGCGACGCCTGAGCCGACCGCGACGCCGGTCCCGCCGACTGCGACGCCTGAGCCGACCGCGACGCCGGTCCCGCCGACTGCGACGCCTGAGCCGACCGCGACGCCGGACCCGCCGGCTGCGACGCCCGAGCCGACCGCGACGCCCGTCCCGCCGACTGCGACGCCTGAGCCGACCGCGACGCCCGAACCGACGGCTACCTCAGTACCTCCGACTGCGACTTCGGTGCCACCAACCTCGACTGCGGTACCGCCAACGGCAACCTCGGTACCGCCAACCTCGACTGCGGTACCGCCAACGGCAACACCCGAACCTGAAGAGACTGGCGGTTTCAACGCTACCCTGCCTCTCGCGATCATCCTTGTGCTCGTCATCCTCGGCGTAGCAGGATACTTCGGATACCAGTACAGCCGAAGGTCTAACGAAGAACAGGTTTAGTTCGGACCGCGAAAGCCAATTGAGGCATAACAAATGGTGACCGCCGGATTTAATCCGGCGGTCGCTGTTTTTTTTGAGTAAATGGTGACTATGCGCGTGGGCGCAATACGACCAATTGCCGGTCATCGGGCAAGTTGCTCCTGGTTACGCTGACGCGCGTCTGTGGTTCCTGACTCGTCTGATCGCCACCCATCTCGCCGCGCAGCGACTTCAACATCGGGCTAGGTTCGTTGCTGTCGGCGTTCAGCCCATTCGCCAAGACTAATGAAGGGTCCAATGCTCCAATCAGCGACGAAAGCTCTTTGACATCCATCTCGAGCCGAGCCGCGTCCAATAGCAAGACATCAACACGGCCGATGATCTGAACAGTCCGAGAATCGGGCGAAGCCTGAGGCCGCCCGAGCATATAGGTAGTCAACCCCTCCGCATCGATCCGGAACGAAGTTACAGTCCTCTTCCCCTCTCCCGCCACCGGTATAGCGATACCCCGCAAGCCCAAATCCCCGATCTCATATTCTCCCGGATGCGAAATCACATCCGACCCTCCAATTCGCCCCGACTTACGAAAACTTGAATTGGCAGGCCGACTCCTCAACACCGCGGTCACCACCGTGTCATCCGCCGCGGAAGAGGGAACGAACGTCGCCTCCTCCTCATTCGCCGGATCACAAATGACCGTCCCGGAGGCAGTCTTGACTAGGAATGCTTTCTGTCCGTTAAGCGATATCTCCATCTTTTGTATCCAACTCCGGTTGTGGGTATGTGATCTGGTTCCGATATCGAGTGTACTTTTATATGGAGCACTGCCGATTTCTCAATATGGACACTCTGAACGTCACAATCTACTCAATTGGCCACAGCAACCACACATGGGACCGCTTCGCTGAACTGCTAAGGCCACACGAAATCGAACTAATCATCGACGTGAGATCCTTACCCCATTCGCGTTTCGCACCGTGGTCAAATCGGAATCAATTTGAAGAAAACCTTAATCGAATCGACATCGACTACGTGTGGAAAGGAGATTCGTTAGGCGGAATGCCACGAGGCTCCGGACGTTCAACCGGGAAACATGACCGATCGGCTGATGATTGGTACCAGACCAGGTCGTCTGCCCCGGATTTCTTGGCTGCCATCGTGGAAGTTTCCCGTTTGGCCGCGGGGAAACGTTCAGCTGTCGTGTGTTCCGAAGGCGATCCAAGTCATTGCCACCGAACATTGCTTCTGGCTCCGGCTCTTGTGAATCTCGGCGTCGAAATCCGCCATATCCACCCCAAAATCCTTGGTGTAACCTTTTCAACGGCGTTCAACCTCTGATGTCTGTCAGAATCGGCCTGATGATCGTCTCGTGATAGATTCTTTAAGTAGGTAGGCGCTCCGATCCATTGACGGGTGGCGTACTATGTCTCATGTCGGGATGGTTATCCGTAACCGTCAACCCTTTCACTCGAAACATGCCTCTGCCTGAGCGAAGAAGCACCATACTGACCTTCATCGTGGACGACTACATATCGACCGCGGTGCCGGTTTCATCGAACGCGGTTGCAAGTTCCGCCGGTTTCAATGTCAGCCCAGCCACGATCCGAAACGAGGTCGGTGTTCTTGTCGATGAAGGTTACTTGCTACGGCCCCATTCATCGTCTGGTGCGATACCGGCCGAGAAGGGATATCGGCATTTCGTAGGTGGATTGGATCTGACATCGTCTCCACCTGAGGGCTTAGTTACCATGCTGCAGCGGCAGGTCGATATCACACCAGATGATGTCGATGCATGGGTGCGAATCGCCGCTTCGGTGATCGCCGACCTAATCGGCGCGCTTGCGTTCATCACTGCACCACGCGCAAAAATGCCTGACGTCAAACAGATTGAACTGTTACGACTACAGGACATGTTGGTCATGCTGGTACTCGTGCTCCAAGAAGCGCGCGTATACCGCCGAGTGATCGAATTGGACCGAAGTGTCAACGACTCTCAATTGGAGCGGGCCCGTAACAAGGTCACCGCGGAAGTCACCGGAAAGGGTGTCCACGAACTCGCTGCGAACAAAGATCGCGAAGATATCGAGGACGATTTTGAACGGCAAGTATGGCACGCTACGGTCGACGCGTTGATGCACGCCGATTCTGTTCCTGGCGAGCGATACATGAGTGGTTTCGGGCATTTCATGTCAGATCCCGAATTGGCCGCGCAACCGGCAAAAGGTGCTCTGGCGATTTCTGCGCTCGAAAACGACGACGCCTTCGCAGACTTGATTTCCGGCGTCACCTACCGCAACCAACCAGTCGTTTCGATCGGAACCGACAACGTTCGGCCCGAACTTTGTGACTACAGCGTAATCATGTGCGGCTACGGCGGTGAAGTCGACGCCCGCGGCGTTGTCGGATTGATTTCGCCTATGCGAACAGCGTACGGTACGGCGATACCCACCGTTACGTTTGCCGCCGAAACGTTGGACGCGATGGTAAACCGTGGTTGAGCCAGTCGAATCCAACACCACATCACATCTCACTCACGACATCGAAAGAACGGCCGTAACCCATGAGCGAAAAGCGCGACTACTACGAAGTGCTTGAAATTCCTCGCACCGCAAACGAGGAAGACATTAAGAAAGCATTTCGGCGGTTGGCTTTGCAGTACCACCCGGACCGAAACCGAGAAGCGGGCGCAACCGAACGTTTCAAGGAGATCAACGAAGCGTACCAAGTCCTCAGCGATTCCGAGAGTCGCGCCAGATACGATCGTTTCGGCCACCAAGGCGTTAACGGCAACGCAGGCAATGGCTTCGAAGGATTTAGCGACTTTGGCGGTTTCGGAGACATATTTGAATCGTTCTTCGGCGGTGCCTCAGGCACACGCGTACGCCGCGGGCGAGACGTCGAGCTTGCATTGAGCATTTCCTTCCGTGAGGCGATATTCGGTTCAAGCCGAGAAACCGACGTCATGAGGCGGGAAATCTGTTCCCGATGCAACGGGTCACGCGGTGAGCCCGGCAGCCAAAAGACCACGTGCCAAACATGCAACGGCAGCGGCAAGGTACGCCGCGCGCAACGAACATTGTTCGGAAATTTCGAGCAGATCGGCGAATGTTCCACTTGCCGAGGAATTGGAACCCGAGTTGACCGCGCCTGCAATCAATGCAACGCGACCGGCGTCGCCAATAACCGACGCAAGATCTCGATCGACATCCCTGCTGGGGTTGACGACGGCAACCGTATCGTGATGCGGGGTCATGGCGATGTAGGCGAACTTGGCGGTCAGGCCGGCGACCTTTACGTCCGAGTCCAAATCGAACCAGATCGAGTCTTCACCCGCAGCGGCAACGATGTCCTCATCCGTGCTGAATTGAATGTTGTAACAGCGATGCTCGGCGGAGAGATCACCGTGCCGACATTGGAAGGCGACAAAACGGTCACGATCGAACCCGGCGTCCAAACGGGCAACCAGAGTGTGCTCACGGGATTGGGTGTGCCCCGGCTGCGCAACGATGGCCCACGCGGCGACCAAATCATCCAATTCGCTGTAGTTACGCCGCGCTCGCTGACCACCGAACAGAAGGACCTCGTCCGGCAACTCGGCGACACCATGCGCGCAACCGACGGCCGAGCACTCGATCCTGTTATCGTCGAAAACGATGTGACCTACGGAGCACGGTCCGCACAAAACGGCAGCGAAAACGGCATTTGGAGCTGGCTCAAGGGCGCATTTTCCGGACAGTAACGAGCGTAGACAAAGACGCTCAAAAACCTCACCCTCCCCGTTAAATGAGCTGGCAGGACGCCCCAAACGATCGCTGGCTCGAAATCAGTGTCGAACTACTTTCGGAATTCGCGGAACCGGTGACCCATCTCTTCTCGCGTTACGGCGACGAGAGAGTGTTCATCTCCCAATCCGGTGATTGGGATGCCGACGAAGTCGGACCAGATTACGCCCCGAACGACATCGTCACGGTATTTTGCTATCTAAAAGTCGACGACACAGTCGCGAACCGAAAGGGCATGATCGAGATTGGTCTGCGACTCATGTCCGAACTCGCCGATGTAGCACCGCATAAAGAGCGCATCGTAACTGCAGACGAATGGTCCAATCAAACATTCCCTACGATCCGTGTCGGTGATCGGATCGTCATTTCCCCGTCCTCTATAGATGACGAGACACCAGAGGCACCTCCAACCGACGATGTACAGGTCTACCTATCGCCCGGACTGGCATTCGGCACTGGCAACCATCCGACGACTCGGCTCTGCTTAAATCAGATCATCACTGAAGCCGACGAGGGTGACCTGTCTGGAAGTCGGATCCTCGACATTGGATGCGGGTCGGGTATCTTGTCCATCGTGGCGCTGAAGATGGGTGCCTCCGGAGCTTGGTGCGTCGACATCGACGAGACCGCGGTTCGCGCCGTACGCGACAATCTCGTCATGTCTGGCGTCTCCGAACACTCCCATGTCATTCAAGGCTCGGTGCCCGACCCCGACCTTCCGAACTTCAAGTTTGACTACGTATTTGCCAACATTACGTCACGGGTGTTGATCGACCTCGCCGAACCTATGATCGACAATGCCAAACCCGGGGGCATCATCTTGGCTTCAGGCATCATGAACGACCAGATCGATGCGGTCAAGCAAGCATTCACAGGCACTGGATCGGTAACGATCACCAACACCAGAAAAGAAGGCGATTGGATGTTGTTGCGTATGATCAAAACCAGCGATTCGTAGGACGGTTACGAATGCACCGTTTTTACGTCGGCTCTTCTCTTCTGCCCAAGTCGGAAATCGGCGCGCGGATAGATTTACCCGAAGATGTCTCCCACCAAATCCGAAACGTTTTGCGTCTCAAGATCGGCGAATCCTTCCGATTATTCTCCGGCGATGGCCGTGAATGGACAGCTAACCTGACACCCGCTGTCGATCGAAAGCGAGTATCCGCCGAGTTGTTGTCAGTGACCCAACCAGACGTCGAGATGCGCACCCACGTGACAATGGTCATGGCCCTCAATCGTCCCCAGCGTTACGAAGTTGCTCTAGCCAAATGCACTGAACTCGGGGCATCTGAATTTCGCCCGATGATCTCGGAACGCGTTCTGAAGTCCGAAGCGACCATTGGCGCCAATCGCAAGGAAAGGTGGTGCCGCATCGTCACGGAGGCCGCCGAGCTTTCGGGGCGCGTGCGACTGCCTGAGATCACTGAAGCCGCACCCATGTCGACCGTACTTACCGACCTTTCGGCTCAAAACACCCCAATTATCTTCCTCTGGGAAGGCGCGAACGGACCAATGATGTCCGATATTCTTACCGAGCTGCGGAACGACGATCAGCCGCCCAACAACCTGGCTCTCGTTTTGGGGCCGGTAGGTGGTTTTTCAGAAAACGAAGCAATGCGCGCAAACAAGAAGGGCGCCATGCTCGCAAGCCTGGGTCCCAGAATACTGCGAACCGAAACCGCCGCCATCGCCGCGATGTCCGTAGTCGCACAATTCCTTCGGTAGCGCTTGGTATCGTATCGGTCGCGCTACCCGATGATACGAAGCGGTCATCATAAGGCGCGAGATTGCCCGAATCGTGCTAATATGCATCCGCGCCGCATCGGATTCGCGCGCATCGGCACTGAATAACCCGCAATGAACCTACGCCCAGGCCCAGCAAAGAAAGCGATCTTGATCGGCACCGACGGTGCGAGCATGGAACTCTGGCGACGTATGGCAGAGTGGGGCCGCGCGCCCAACATGAAGAAACTCTTGGAAAACGGCGTCTCGCGTCCTATGTTGGGCACCCATCCGACGCTGACGCCTTGCGGATGGACTTCCCTTTTTAGCGGTAGTTGGCAAGGTACGCACGGCATCATGTGGTGGGGATCGCATCGCGAAGGCGAATCGATGAAGACGGCCCAATGGACGATGGCGGCCCACACGTCCGAATCTGAGCAGATCTGGACTACCGCGGAGCGCGCTGGCAAGACTCCGATCATGATTAAACAAGAGATCACCTGGCCCGCCACGCTCGAACGCGGAATACAGATTGAGGGATCCGGACCAGGCGTCTCCAACTACCACCAAATCGCCGGGTATCATCTCTTCGTCTCCGGCAACTGGCGTCCCCGCCCGGTGGGTGGGACGATTGATCCCGAAGCCACCGATCCTAGCCGTGGAGGGACTGATGCACCGTACGATTATGTTGAACTGTCACCCGCCAAGGGATGGGAAAACCTCCCGAAATCTACCTCGGAACCACTTGAGACAGTCGTCACCCTGACACCGCTTAAACGCGGCCGGACGATTCTACATCGAGGTCG
Organism: SAR202 cluster bacterium bin127; assembly: GCA_002239045.1. GTDB lineage: Bacteria > Chloroflexota > Dehalococcoidia > Lucifugimonadales > Lucifugimonadaceae > Bin127. Next base: position 212,560 of record MPNN01000003.1, on the reverse strand, counting down.
CGACGGGGCGCCGCAGGATTGGAACGTCCTCATTTATGCGTCCGGCGGTGACGGCTACGACCGAGTTTTAGTTGCCACGAGCAAAAACGCCGCAGAGCCCTTCGCCGACCTCGGCGTTAGCGAATGGTCCGATTGGCAACTCGAATCGTTCGATATTGACGGCGAGAACGTGGAAGGCTACGTCTCGTGCAAACTCATCACTCTCACTCCGAACGCCGACAACTTTGAATTGTTCTTTCCCCAAATCTGGCCTCGAAGCGGGTACTCCAATCCGCCGACAGTCTCTGATGAGATCGACGAAAAGGTAGGCAATTTCCTCCAAAACCCCGCGCGCGACGCACTCGGTTTCGTTGACGACGAAACTTACATCGAACTCTGCGACTTCCATCACGGCCGCATCGCCGATATCGCCGAAATGCTCACTCGTGATCACGATTGGGACATACTGATGGCGGAAACCCATGCCACGGATTACTCCGATCATTTCTTCATGGGCTCGGCGGATCCCATCAGCGGTGCATCGCTAGATGTGGTCGAACGCTGCTTAAACGGATTAAAGGACACCTACGAATCTGCCGACAAGATGATTGGCAGACTGATGGCACTCGCAGACGAAGACACAGTTGTATGCATAGTTTCGGATCATGGTGCGACTCCCAACCGCAGTGATCCGCCTGATGTCAAAGACATACTTGTCGATGCGGGATTACTCGTCTTCACCGATAAACCGTCGAACCAAGATGCTGCGCGGACGGGTCCATTCGGCCCCGGTGAAGTTCCCGACCGCGTCGATTGGGACGTGATGATGCAGAACAAATTCGAGATCGATTTTGACAAGAGCATCGCCATCCCGATGAATTCGATCGACATCTTCATCCCGGTTAAAGGCCGCGACCCCGAAGGACACGTCGACCCCGAAGACTACGAGAAAGTCCAACGCAAAATCATCGACACTCTAATGTCCTACACCGATCCGGAAACTGGGGAACACCCATTCTCCGTCGTCCTCAGCCGTCAAGATGCTGAGATGTTGAATATCTGGGGATCTTCTGCGGGCGATGTCATCTACGCCATGCGGCCCGAATTCGACGGCGTCCACGGCAAGCACTTGCCATCGTCCGTGTTCGGCATCGGTAGCCAACACTCCACGTTTGTGCTCGCCGGGGCCGGGGTCCGCGAAGGCGTCGAACTCGAGCGAAAGGTTCAAGTCGTCGATGTTGCACCTACGCTGTGCCACCTTTTGGGTTGGCCTATGCCCAAAAACGTAGAAGGTGGAATCGTCTATGAGGCTCTTGAGGATCCAAACTGGTACCTCAAGCAGTAATGAGTTAACCTGTTGCAGAACGTTAATCTCTCACAAGCTCGATTTTCAACGACAGCAAACGCACATCATCACTCCTAGGAGGAGAACCAATGCGAAAAATCTGGATATCCAAATCAGGCGTAGCGTTGGCGATAGCAATTGTGTTATCCGCCATCGTGTTCGCCTGCGGCTCCGAAACGATCGTCGAGGTGACGCGCGAAGTCCAAGTTACGGTTGAGGTTGAGAAAGAGGTCATCAAAGAGGTGGAGATAGCGGTCGAGACGGAGGTCGAGGTCGAAGTTGAGGTTACACGCGAGGTCGCGGTGGAAGTCGTCGTAACCGCCACGGCCGAAGCCTACGGCGCGGGCGCAGGTGCCGAAACTTTAGCCGCGGCCACGGCAGTGGTTGAAGCACCGACGTCGCAATCCGGCAAGCTAGTGGTCGTTTCACCTGAAATCGGAGCCGGTTGGTTCACTAGTTCACCATACGATGACTACACCAGCGACAAATACGGTGTAGCGGATCCCATCATCTACGCTGACCCTGCCCCAGTTCCGCAACGCGGTACATTCAACCCAGCGATCAGTATCGCAAATGGTTGGAAGGTGGCCGAAGACGGAAGATCCATCACCTTCAACATTCGCGACGGCGTGCAATTCCACCACGGTTGGGGAGAGCTGACCGCCGAAGACGTCGCTTGGTCGTTTAACGACGCCCTCCGGGAGGGCAACACAAACGGCCGCTCGGGATTCGTTGGCGAATACCAAGGCTCGTGGGAAGCTGTTGACGACAACACGGTCATCATGCACGTCAAAGAAGGCGCGACTCTGAGCCCGGTTTGGCTACTCGAGACATCCAACGTCTGGCGAAACACGCTGACCGCGACCTCGAAACGCGCCATCGATGAACTCGGCAAAGAAACCGGCGGCAGAAAGATCGGGCAAGGCCCGTTCATGATGATCGAAGGCGAAGCTGACAACTTCATCGAGTTCGAAGCAGTAACCGAACACTACCGAAAAGTGCCGGCTATCGAGGCGATGCGGATGGTCGCTATCCCTGAGCCTGCGACACGTGTTGCGGCCTTCGTTAACGGCGAGGTCCACATCTCTGTGATGTCAGCGCAATTCGTGCTTGAGGCAACTGGACAGGTTGATGGATCACGAGTTCAACCCCTTGGTGAAGGTCAGACGCTGCACATCTACATGGGTGGCAACTTCTGGCAGACATCAGACCCGGTCGACCCTTCAACAGAGTTCCCGCGGGAAGGATGGCAACCCGACGCCGAACACCCTTGGATCAGCGACCCTAACGACCCCGCATCAATGGAACGCGGAAACAAGTTCCGCAGAGCTTTGAGCATGGCCGTGGACCGCGCTGCCATTAACGAGGTTATCGGGCAAGGTCTATACCCACCGCACTATACCTTCACTGGATTCACGAGCAACGACCCGTTGTGGAAACCCGAATGGGAAGTTCCGTTCGACCCCGAAGGCGCACGGGCACTGATGGCCGAGGCAGGCGTGCCCGAAGGTTTTAGGATTCCGGTGTGGTTGACGCCAGACTCTGGATCTTTGCCTTTCGACATCGCCGAAGCTGCGGTGCTGCAATGGGCCGCGAACCTGAACTTGAATGTTGAAATCGATGCGACCGCGTACTCCGGTAATCGACCGAAACTTATCGGTCGCACGATTGACATTCCGCTGTACCACCACATGAACTTGGGCTACTTCGACGAACCTAAGGGGCGTTTGATGACGGCCGCTAAGGGTGGCGCAAACCGTGGCATTGAATTGCCTAACGATATCCTCGAGAAGACCTACTGGGCGAACTTGGTTGAGACCGACGCACAGAAACGCATCGAGAACAACATCCTCCTCACGGACTGGCTCGCAGAGACTTCGTTGGTGATGTCGATGGTCCGACAAAGCCAGCTCTACGCAGTCTCACCCGAAGTCGCTGAATGGATGCCATACACCGAAACGTTCGGCACCTTTAACGGCGCAGATACGGTCGTTCTCCGGTAAAACGAAAAACATGGTGTCGGCCAGTTAATCTACTGGCCGGCATCTGGTGGTCATCCGATATCAGGTTTCGGGCTCAATTAAAAAGGATTGCCACCGTCCGTCGAAAAGAGGATGTCAGCAGTCGAGATGACTGTTGAACAACGACTATGTGGCGAATCATTGTTAACCGACTAGCCTTCGGGGTAGCGATCGTACTGTTGATCACGATCGTCGTCTTCGGCCTGTCCCGCGCCGCCGGTGATCCTCGCAACATCTATCTCGACGAATATGCCACACCGGAAGCCTGGGACGCGTGGGGCGAGCGCATGGGTCTCGATAAACCCCTCTACGTCCAATACGGCGTGTGGCTTTGGGATACCCTCCGCGGAGATTTCGGTGAATCCCTCTACTACGATGTACCAAGTATCAGATTGGTGCGAGAACGCGTCCCTAACACGCTGCAATTGGGAGGCGTCGCGTTCGGAGTCGCAATCCTCATCGGCATCCCCTTAGGAGTGATCTCCGCAGTTCAACGCGGATCAATCATCGACTACGGCGTTCGCGGTTTCGCCTTGCTCGGCCAATCGGTTCCTGTTTTCTGGATAGGAATAATGATGATTCTCATCTTCTCCGCGACCCTGGGATGGTTGCCATCGAGTCGAAACGAAGGCTGGCAACATTACATCATGCCATCCATCGCACTCGGTTGGCTACCAGCAGCCGGATTGATGCGCATCACGCGCGGGGCTATGTTGAACGTCCTTGACAGCGAATACATCAAACTAGCCAGAGCCAAAGGCGTCTCCTCTGGCAAGATAATCTGGTCGCACGGTTTTCGCAACGCGATAATTCCACCGCTAACCGTCGCGGCCTTGATCTTCGCCGCATTCCTTACTGGCACCGTAGTCATCGAGACCGTATTTGCATGGCCTGGAGTCGGCCGTCTCGCCGTCCAATCCATCAAAAACAACGATTTCCCCGTCCTCAGTGCCATCGTAATCCTCTTCTCATCCTTCTACATCCTGCTCAACCTCATCGTTGATCTCCTCTACGCCCAACTAGATCCTAGAATTCGGTTGGATTAACGGACAACCTAGATGTCCATCGAAGCAACATACGTGCCGTCGCCCCTCGACGATACGCTACCGAGCAACCCGGTATTGCGGGCGCTGCGCGTCGGTTGGGCATGGACGCGACGGTACCCCGTCGTTCCCTTTGCGGTCCTCGTATTGATGCTCGTCTGCGCCATATTCGCCGAACAGCTGTCGCCGCATGACCCCTTGAGAGGGAACCTAAGAGCAGCATTCACACCGCCAATATTCATGGACGGCGGAACATGGGAACATCCCCTCGGAACCGATCACCAAGGTCGAGACGTCCTGAGCCGAGCCATCTACGGTGCTCGGATCTCGACGATCATCTCCACCGCAGTAATCCTCGCCGGAGGAATCGGCGGCACCGTTATCGGACTGATCGCCGGCTACCGTGGCGGATGGGTAGACCAAGCCGCAATGCGCGCCGTCGACTTCACCCTCGCAATGCCATTCCTGCTCGTCGCACTCGTCGTCGTCGTTGTTTTCGGCCAGAGCCTCGAACTCATCATCGTCCTGCTGATCCTCTTCGGGTGGGACAACTTCGCCCGCGTCGTACGCGCCGAAACCCTCACCCTCCGAGAATCCGACTACGTCAGCTACGCCCGTATCCAAGGCGCATCGCAAGCCCGCATCCTTTTCCGCCACATCCTACCCGGCGTCGTCGGCACCGTCCTCGTCATCGGCAGCCTCCGCGTTGGCTCCCTTATCCTCACCGAATCCACCCTCAGCTTCCTCGGCGTCGGCGTCCCACCCGACACTCCCGCATGGGGCATCATGGCAGCCGACGGCCGTCAGCACCTCTCCCGTGCCTGGTGGATTTCCACCATGCCCGGCATCGCCATCTTCCTCGTCGTCATGGGCTTCAACTTCCTAGGCGACTGGCTCCGCGACTGGTTCGATCCTAGATTGAGGCAGTTGCGGGTTCAGTGATTAGGTCAACAATCAGGCGCCAGCAAAGAAGTGTTGCTCAGCAACTCTCATAGAGAAGCGATCGATCTGTAGAAAGCTAGCCACGCTCGTTGTTGTTCGGTGTCTAGGTCGGCCCATAATCGTCCCGTTGGATCGGCATGCATTTGTGCAAAAGTTGCGTCGGTAGCCCTTCGATTGCTGAAATCTTCGGATGAAAGCATATGCCGACGCATCCATGTTGCGATGAACGCTTCCGAATAACCAGGTTTATTTGCGGCAACCCTAAGACACATCTCAACGGCTACGTCTTGGTTAACCAAAATGGTATGGGCATTATTAACTATGAAGACAAATGAGGTTGTCAGCGCAGCGCGTTTATTGCCGTCGTTGAAGGGATGATTCAACGTAATTGACCACATCAAAGCCGCAGCCTTTTCAGCAATTGACGGATAACGGTCTAGACCGAAATATGGCATCGGACGAGCAAGCGAAGACGTCAGCAATCCGCGTCCCTGTTCTCCACCCAAGAACTGAAAGTCAGGTTCGGCAATGTCGTACGACGGAAAAAGAACTGGAACCAAGCGAGTGATTACGGATTCAACGAATTCGGCGTTAGGATACCAAACTCCGTCAATGATGTCTTGATTCATCGACTACTAACCATCATGAAAAAATTCGCCCCTCAATGAGGGGCGTTGTTCGAATCGAAGGACCTAGGCGCACTCTAGTTAATTTTTCTCAAGCTCTTGGAGTGCTTCCCCTATCGTGCCGGCGATGAGATCGACCATGGCATCGATACCCTCAGGAGATTCCGCCCACTCCCAATACTTTTCTTTAGGTGTGCGCGACACGACACGCGAAAGTTCAACAAACTCTCGCCAAGTCTCGAGTGTAGCCAACTCACGCTCGGTCATTGCTTCTTGAGGAGTCTTGGTCATGTTTGAGGGATCGATTCACCGCGTACGCATTCTATGCAAAATCCTACAACAGCCGGAACGGAGGTGGCTATTCCCGCTGCAACTCCCTGCGCATCAATTCTCCCATCGCTTCGGTTGGCGGGACCCCATCGAACATGACGTTGTGCGCCGTCTCGGTGATCGGCATCTCGACGCCTAACTCCCGCGCGATCCGCAATGTCGCACGCGTCGTCGGCACACCTTCTGCGGTCTGGCCCACGTACTCCAACGCGTCTTCGACGGAATCTCCTTCCGCCAATCTAGTGCCCAATCGGTAGTTTCGACTCAAAGGACTGTAGCAAGTCGTCAACATGTCGCCCACGCCGCTCAATCCCGCGAACGTAGCTGGTTTCGCGCCAAGAGCCAATCCCAAGAGAGTTATTTCGTGTAACCCGCGCGTCACGTAGGCCGCCTTCAAATTCGATCCCAAACCTGACGCGTCGATAAATCCTGCTCCAATTGCGATGATGTTCTTCAATGTCCCACCCAACTCGACGCCAATGATGTCGTCAGACGCGTAGACGCGTAGACGTTCTCCGCTGGTCATCATCTGGACTCGCTCAGCTGTTTCGATCGAAACCGAAGCGGCGGTCGCAAGTGCCGGTAAACCGATGGCTATCTCAACCGAAAGATTAGGACCCGACAATGCGCAGATATTACCCATCGCTTCATCGACCGACACCGCGTGGTGAACCGAAATGTTCTCGGCGATGACTTCGCTCATCCGTTTCCCACTCTCGATCTCGAGCCCCTTGGTGGCACTCACAACGATCGTCTCGGGTGCAATTTCCGCGACATGAGCTTCGATGACTTCCCGCATCGCAATTGATGGAACCGCGATGATTACGCAGTCAACGCCGGACAACGCAAGCCGTGGGTCATGAAGGACCGACATTTCATCTGGGAACGTCATCCCTTGCAGGTAACGTTTATTTTCGCGGTCGGCCGCCAACTCAGCTGCGCGCTCTTCGGTCCGGGCTAGTAGGCGCGTCTCGTTCCCTTGTCGCCCCAGCAACACGGCCAAAGCGGTACCCCAAGATCCCGCACCTATGATTCCGATTGCGGAAATCGGATCAAGCTCCCTGTCCGCCAGAGGTCGATTTCCCCTCCGCGGCGTTTATGTCGAGGCGGTTCTCCGTCCCTTTGCGTAATCGGGAGATGTTTTCTCGATGGCTGAACAGGATCACGACGACCGTCGGGATTGCAAAGGCTAGATACTCGATTGGTTCCGCCAACACAAAGCTGTCGGTGATTGGAATATCGACGATCGCGATTACGATCAACGCCAAGATTCCCAGCGACGCTCCGATAATCGATCCGAGCGAAACATACCGCGTCAGCAACGCAATCGCCAAGCCGATCAACGTGACAACACCGGCAGTAGGCGACAACACCACGAGCGCGGCCCAACCGGGGGAAATGCCTTTCCCACCTTTGAATCCCGCAAACAGTGGCCACGTGTGACCCAGAATGACGCATGTCCCCGCAATCCCATGCAACAGGTAGGAGTCCGGCACAAGTATCAACGACACCGCGATCACCAAAGCGCCTTTGGCGAAGTCCAGCACGAACACCAATGCCGCCGCTTTTTTCCCGGCGGTCCGCAACACATTCGTCGCACCCATCGAACCGCTACCATGTTGGCGCGGGTCAACGCCTCCAAACATCTTGCAGACGATGAGGCCCACCGGTATCGATCCGACGAGATATGCTGCGGGTGCGATTAAGACCCACGCCAACCATTCGTTCATTTGGTCTCAAGCAGTGTCACGATAAAGCATCCTGATCGGCGATCCCTGAAAACCGAACGCATCTCGCATCCTGTTTTCCAAGTACCGCTTGTATGAGAAATGCAGAAATTCAGCGTTTTTGCAGGTTATCACGAATGTCGGCGGACGTATGGCCACTTGCTCGATTGCCGATATGCGGACCCGCCTTCTACCGTGCGCGGGTAACGGCCGATCACCCAGTGCCGCATACAGTGTCTTTGAAAGTTGATTGGCTTCAACGCGTTTCGTGAATTGGGCAAAGGTGCGAATAATGGCGTCGGGAATCCGGTTGATGCCACGGCCCGTGAGCGCCGAGGTCAACAAGACAGGTGCGCCCACGATGAACTTGAACCGATCCTTTATCTCGTCCATGGCCTCTTCGAATGAGGTTCCTATCTCCCTAGACAGGTCCCATTTATTGACAATGACGATGCCTGACTTGTGAGCGTCGCGAGCATATCCGCCAATGTGAGTGTCCTGGGCGGTGACGAATTCCTCGGCATCCAACACGAGGATCGTTACGTCCGATCTCTCAATCGCGCCGATCGTGCGTATGGCGCTGTACTTCTCGATTCCTTGCTCGGTCTTCCCGCGCCGGCGCAACCCGGCAGTGTCTAGGAACATCATCGGTCTGTTCTGATATTCGTAGACGGCATCCACTGTATCCCGAGTGGTACCTGGAACGGCGCTTACGATCGATCGCTGCTCGTGAGTCAACGCATTGAAGATCGCCGACTTTCCAACATTAGGCCGCCCGGCGATGGCTACCCGGATGACATCCCCGGTTACCTCATCCTCGGGATCATCATCGACGTGTTCGAAGACCTCATCCATCATCTCCGCCACACCGATATCGTGATATGCGCTAATCGGAATTGCCTCTCCCATGCCCAACGAGGAGAACGTGTATAGCTCAGCCAATCGCGTCGTGTTGTCGGTTTTGTTCGCCGCCAACACATACGGCTTCCCCGATCTCCTCAAGAGTTCTGCTGCGTCGTAGTCTGAGGCCGTCACCCCGGCTGCGGAATCCACAAGCATGATCACCGCATCGGCCGTGTGGATCGCCCGTTCTGTCTGCGTCCGGACCTCATCCCAAAGTTGCAGCTCTGCCGAGGGCACATCCTCGATACCCGCCGTATCGATCAGCATGAAGCGACGGTCGAGCCACTCCGCATCTACCGAGACCCGGTCTCTAGTCGTCCCTGGCGTGTCGCTGACGATTGCGATGCGGCTGCCCGCGATGCGATTGAATAAAGTCGACTTCCCGACATTGGGGCGACCAACTATGGCTATTACTGGTAGCGACATCGTGTTTGTTGTTGCATTGTCCCCTCTCCCAATGGAAGGGATTCCAATAGTCCCTTCTCCTTCTGGGAGAGGGTTAGGGCACGCTGTTAATTCCGGACGATGTGCTCCATTAACGCCATCTGTGCCCACATCCGGTTCTCGGCCTGCTGATAAACAACCGACGATGGATGCGACAGCATATCTTCAGAGACTTCCTCGCCAGGATGGGCCGGCATGTCGTGCATGAAGCGAGCCTGTGGCTTTGCGTACTCCATCAGTTCAGGATTCACCTGGTAACCCCGGAAATCCTTCAAACGCTGCGCCGTCTCAGCTTCTTGACCCATGCTCGTCCATACATCGGTGTAGACGAAATCTGCATTTCTGGTAGCTTCAACCGGGTCACGCATCTGAATCACACTACCCATCTTGGCGACATCTGACGTGTAGCCTCCGACATCAGAGCGCAAGCCGTACGGCAGTTCATAGCCGTTCGGCGATGCTATCAAAATGTCACCACCCAACCCGGCCACCGCATACGCGAGACTCGCGGCAACGTTGTTGCCATCGCCGATAAACGCGACGCGCACATCGTCAAGATAGCCACGAATCTCCAACATCGTCATTACATCGGCCAGCGCTTGACAGGGATGCTCTCCATCCGTCAACGCGTTGATCACCGGAACATCGCTGTTTTCACCGAACTCATCCAGCGTGGATTGTGCGAACGTGCGAACCACAGCCATGTTTGCCATGCTCGCGATCACCTTCGCGACATCAGAAACCGGTTCGCGCTGGCCAAGCCCGACCTCCTCCGGCGAAAAGTACACCGGTTTAGCGCCAAGCTTTTCCGCACCGATCCAAAACGACAACTTCGTCCGCAGCGACGGCTTTTCGAACAACAACGCCACCGCCATCCCCTCCAACGCTCGACTATCCGCACCGTTCTTGAGCTCGATCGCCCGGTACAGCAACGGAGATATCTCCGCCGGCGGGAGGTCTTTGAACCTTAAGAAGTGCCTGTTCATGTCGATGCCCTCACATCACGCACAGCAAACCAAAAGCCGCGCAACAATACCTAAATTGTGCAACACGCGAAGCCTCGACCAAAAAACCGGGATCGAACCCGAAAGTCGTAAACGCTACGTCATTCCAGCGGAATCCGGAATCCAGAGGGGCATGGTGACGGATTAGAAGGATGTGGGAGCCGTCATCCCCGAAAGGGGTTCAAGCCGGCGTGAAGTTCGGTAGCGTGTAGTCGTCGCTGATCTTCGTGAAAACCACTTTCAACGCCATTCCGATGCTGAAATTTTCCGGCTCAGGATCCACCCCCACGATGTTCGCCGCCATCTTCGGTCCCTCTTCCAACTCCACAATCGCCGCGACATATGGCACTTCACCCATGAACCCAGGATGTGGTGGGATGTGGACAATGCCGAAGGTGTGCAACGTTGCATTTCCTGACGCTTTCACCCACTCCAACTCGCCGCCTGGCGTTGCCAAACTGAACGCCCGCGGGTAGAACTGGTATTCGCCCGTAGCCTTGTCCCGTTGCAACCAAAGCTCTCCGTTCCGAGCACCTTCCCAATAGCGGTCAGATTCTGGCTGCGATACCGGTTCCGGTCGTGAAGGCGCATCAGTCGTCATCGTGTATTTCCTTCGCGGAGATGATTGCGTTTAAGGGTTTCAAACCGTGAGTAGATTGTAACCGCGCAGTGCGTCGGTTTGCCGACCAGCAACATACGTCCGCGACGTTACGGCGAAAAATCCTCTCCGTCAACAATTACCCCCGTCACCGTCGCATCCCCGTCATCGTTAACCGAAACTCGAATCTTCAAATCCTGTGCCCGTTCTATTTCCCACCCGGTTCCCTCCGGCACGAAATACGTCCCGATCCCAAAATCGATCCTGCCGTTCGACTGCATTCGACCGCGAACGAAAACCTCACCGTTCCCCTTCGGCACTCGGTCATCGTTCAGATACCGGATTGCCTCCCAGACCTCATCCTTTTTGATCAAAACCACGATCACATCGTCTCCAACCGCGAATTCGGTCTTCATGTCCTCAGGAACAACCGCAATCTCGTAGTCTAGAATCGCATAGTCGCCCTGCATCAGCGACCGGGGATCCACAGGCGCGCCTTGCAGAATCACCTCAGTTCCAGTGGCAACTGCATACTGCTTCACGGCAGCGAACACCACCAAGCCGGCCATCTGTAACGCGACAACCGCGAAAAACAATCTTGTCGCCGTGTTCGTCATGAAACAGTCGACCGGTTCCGAATATCCCCGATAATCCGCCGACGCACCCTCTCCAGCCCCAATCCCATCGCGATCAACAACACACCTGCAACGATGTACGCCATCGCCTGATGCAGCAACCCCAACTCAATCCCGATCTCGAAGTAGCGTGAGATGACAGTGATGCTGAAAAGTACGAACGCGATGTTCACCAAGTAGTTGCGGTTGAACCGGATGCCCGCGTTAACCATTGCAACCACGGCAGCGATGATGACGGCATTGAAAGGCAACCAGAACCACGAGACCGATGCAAACAGCCCAACGAGCGTCAACAACGCGATACCGAATATCGCCAACACGCCGCTGACCTCCCATCTCCAGCGAGCAGATACTACGGTGTCTGTCGCATCCCACCTGTATCCGACGTACGTGACCACCCCTGAAACTGCAACGGAGAACGCTATGGTCGCCCAATACTCGAGAGTTAATGTTGGGAAGTCCGAGTACTCCAGCTCCGACCACAGGAACATCGACCCGAGGATGTAAGTCGCGATCCCGGCGATCACAAATCCCCATATTTCATACACCCGCGCAAAATGCTGATACTCCGTCAGTCGCGCGTGCAACCTGCCAATCGCGAACAGGGCACCACCCACCAACATGTACGCTATCAGTCCCCAAAACAAAATCGCGCCGTCATCGAATCCGGTTGTCGTCCACTCTTGCGACCGGAACCCAAGTCCGCTGAGCAGCAAGATCATCGATAGAACCAATACCGCTTTCGACCGAGTGATGTAAGCGAGCGGAATAACCCCGACGAACCACGCGATAACCAGGTTCGGGTGATTCACCTCTACGTTGAACGACTGCGCAATCAAGTGTATCGACGCGCCGAACAAAATCGCGCCGAGCAGAATGATCGCGATACCGGTGCGTGGAAATTCAAACCGATATGCCAGCGACCAACCGACAATGTATGAAGCAGTAGTGAAGCCTATCAACAGACCCATCTTCGCGAAGCCAGATAACCCGTCCCAATTCACCGCCACCAACCCGATAACACCGAGCCCCACAAGCACCGTGCCGAAAATGGCGATGATGCTCGAAAACCGGCTCAAACCAAACGCGCGACGATGCACTTCCGTGGTCTGATATCGGTTGGCCAGAGTCTCCGCCAACTCCGAGGAGATCAAACCCTCGGCACGCCAAACCTCGATCTCCCCTCGCATTCGCATCGCGAACTTAGTTGTGTCGCTGACTGGCGCTCCACTCTCGCGTTCATCCATTGTCGCCATACCGATATTCTACGCGCGGCCGGCAACGTCAGGGAGCTGGCGCTCGCCACCGCGACGGGGCATCAGCATAATTGCGGGTTCCCGTTTCGACGGTCTCGCCCCGCGGATCCGACGGTGGATTGTCATTGAGGATGCCTGCAGGACCTAGGACATAGTAGACGAGGAAAAAGAGGATTGCGGTGGTCATCGACAGATCGACCCAGCCTAAGTAGTTCAGACGAAAGATGAACTGATCGTTTCCGAGTTCGAGAGCGGATGCCATCACGGCGTAAAGCAGGCCTGGCCAGATGACGCTTAGTCCGAACGCGGACGCGGCCCGCCAGCGTTCGAATCCGATGCTGACCGCGAGCGCTATCAGCGCAAAAAAGACGGAGAAGACCACCGGGATAATCGAGTAAATGAAGATTGGTTGGTATTGCCCAATAAACAGTGAACACATGATTGCCGCGTAAAACCAAACCACCATCGCCCATTTCAACGCTTGATGTCGAGTTTGCTTTGCTCGGCCTATCAGGTACATCGCGGTAGTTGTGACAGCAATTGTTATCAGTTTCAGCAAGATCTGAACGCCGCGCTCAGAGTCATGAAACTGGGCTTCCGGACCTAGAATCTCAGATGCAAAATACGTCACCGCGATGATGAGAGCCACCGCCGTTAGCAGAGGGATGGCGTTGTGCTGCATACGATCGAGAAACTTGCCCTTCGTGCGCTCCGGAAACAACCATGGAGACTTGTAGAAGTGGACGACGCGCGAGTTCTCGATGGCGGCAATGAACGCAAAAGCGGACATCGAAAAGAACAGGTCGACTGGCAAGGCGGCCCCGACGTAAGTTACGTCCCACACGAATGACAACGATACGAACGGGGTCGTAAGCATCAACAAGCACCATATTCGCGATGCTGAACGTCCCGAGATCGCCATCTTTGTCGATACGGCTGAAACCGCGATCGCCACCGCTGCTGCGATCACCGCCCAAGGGATGCCGACCACGTAACCGCTCAAGACGCCAAGGAACTCAGCGTTCGGGGTTGAAAACACCCATAGCGAGAGGAACCACACGGCGCGAGTCGTTACCCAGACAGCGATGACGTAAACAATTGCATGGTCAACATCACGCCTTCGAAGATAGACCCACCAACAACTATGTGCCAGGGTCGCCACTACCATCGGTAGTTGCTGCAACCAACCGCTGAAGCCGACGAAACGTGCAAATGAACCGGTTTGATCCGGACCGCCCGACGCGTAGTCGCCGTAGGCGAATTGCGTCAGGATGAACACACACACCATCAAATTGATCGGCACTCCAAGCAGGATAACCGTCTGCGCCGACGCGATATCATCGGAGGCGATTTTACGGAGACGAGAGGGTTGTCGCGATAGGATTGACTCGCCAGGATGCCGATTCAACAATCGGTAAATCTTTACTCGTAAGACAACCCATAAAGAAAGCACTACAACTGGCAAAGCAAATAATGCTAACGTTACTTCCATATCAATTGCCTACCTATGTTGCTCATGAAGAAAAGGAGTGGATAATATCGTGACGCAGGTTTTTTGATAGGCGATTGCTCAGTGCTTAGGACGTTTCATCAACCGTCGTAACGCTACTCCCGCGCCAAAATCACCGTCCCCGTCGAAGACAGATATCCACCAGTCCCATGCGCCACCGCCAAGTCGCAGTTTTCCAACTGCCGCTCGCCGGTCTCACCGCGCAGCTGACGAACCGCCTCGACGACAGTGAATATCCCGTACATTCCTGGGTGCGTGTAGGACAACCCGCCACCAGAGGTATTTACCGGAAAATCACCGCCCGGCGCCGTCCGCTGGTTCGCCACCAAATCCGGACCTTCACCAGGCGCACAGAACCCGAGGTTCTCCAACGACACCAACACGGTGTAGGTGAACGAATCGTAGATCATCATCAGGTCCAGATCCGAGTGTGAAACCCCGGCCATCGACAACGCCTGCTCACCTGTGTTCCTGCCAAAGGCCCGCGTCAGATCCGGCATCTGCGAGATCATCGAATGGTCATGGCCTTCCGCCGCTCCCAAGATCGCGACACCACCTTTGGCGCAGTCCTTAGCCCTTTCGGCTGTCGTCACCACGATCGCCGCGCCCGCGTCCGTCACCAGACAGCAGTCCAGTAGATGGAACGGCCACACGATCCAACGAGAATCGTGGTAATCGTCGAACGTCGCCGGGCGGTCGTAGAAATACGCTTTATCGTTCATGTTGGCCCACTTGCGAGTCGATATCGCGATGTTGGCCATGGCCTCCCGCGTTCGGTCTTCACCGTACTGATGCATGTAACGCCGTGCAGCCATCGCATAAGAAACCGGCGGACCAATGATCCCATACGGACGCTCATACTGGTTCTGCGGCGTCCCAAGATTTGCCCCCAGACCGGCACGATCGTTACGACCCGCCTGACCGTGCGTAATCAACGCGACCTCGCAGTACCCGGCCTGTATCGCAGCAATCGCATGAGCGATGTGAATCACGAATGATGATCCGCCAACCGAAGTGCTGTCCGTAAACCTTGGCTGTATCCCCAGATACTCTCCCACATCCAACGTCGACCACCCAGCCGTCATCAGCCCATCGACATCCGAAAGCGAAAGCCCCGCGTCGTCCAACGCATTGATCGCCGCCTCCGCATGATGCGCCAACGGCGACTTGTCCGGCACGTTCCCGATCTCATCAGATTCGGCAACACCTACAATCGCAGATTGTCCAGAAAGCGCTTTCAGTCTATTAATGTTCGGCATGATCGATATCCAACTCCGTTAGCAACTCCGATGCACAGCCAGTGTGCAACAAGCATTTTACCCGCGCAGTGCCAAATGTAAACTTGAACCGCCAATTCAGATACCTATTGACTCGCCCGAAAGTTCCACTCCATGCCCGAAGAAAAAGGCGCTCCTCCCCAAGTCCAAGTCAAGTCACTCGACGACTACCTTGAAGTCATGTCCAAAGCCGTCTTCCAGAGCGGCATGTCATGGCAAGTCGTCAACGCAAAATGGCCTGACACCAACGAAGCGTTCCACGGCTTCGAAATCGGAAGAGTGGCCGCTTTGACCGAAGAAGAGTTAGAGGAACTTGCACACGACACCCGCGTCATCCGAAACCGACGCAAGCTCGCCGCCATCGTCTACAACGCGCAGCGCATCATCGAACTCGACGCTGAATACGGCTGCTTCATCGATTACCTCCGATCCCACGGCGACTTCTACGACGTCGTCAAAGACCTGAAAAAACAGTTCAAGTTCCTCGGCGACACCGGATGCTACTTTTTCCTATACGTCATCGGCGAACCAGTCCCACCACATGATGAGTGGATGCGCGTCAAAGAGGGCACATCGCGCCGGCGGTAGGGTAGCGCGCAACAAGGTTGCCCCCGCTCGCGGGGGAAATGTCCGAAGGACAAAGGGGGCTCGTGCCGTGAAATCCCGTAAATGCGGCCGTACAGGGTGTCCATCGTTCTACCTGATAGATTACGTATCAACTCTTCCACCTCGTCAGTGATCAAGGATCCCCGCCGTGAAAGTAGTAATGACCCCCATGCCCGGCGGCGTAGCCCCCGGCGAAGCCGACGACGCCGTCATCCGCGACCTCGAAGCAACATTCCCCGATGTCAACTTCGTCTGGTGCGAAACCGAGGAAGACCAGCTCATCGCCATCGATAACGCCGACGCCTACTGCGGATGGCCAACCCGCAAAGTATTCCTCGCCGCCAAGAATCTCAAGTGGATACACTGCGCTGGGACTGGCATCGACGGCATCATGAAGATCCCCGAACTCGTCGAATCCGATATCCCCGTCACAAACTCCCGCGACTCCCACGTCAGCCCGATGGCCACGCACGTCTTCGCCCTCATCACCTCGCTCGCGCAACGCCTAAACGAGATGCTTCCCCAACAATTGGCTCGCGAGTGGAGACCCGAAACCTACGCATGGCGTCAGATCGAACTCGAAGGCGCAACCCTCGGCATCTACGGGTTCGGGAACATCGGTCGCCGTGTCGCCAAACGAGCTTCGGGTTTCGACATGAAGGTGTTCGCCGTTGACAAAGACCCTAGGCCGTCCGAACACGCCGAAGAGGTCTGGGGCTTAGAGAAACTCGACGACCTCATCGCCATGTCCGACTGGTTCGTCGTCGCCTGCCCCTACACTAATGAGACGATGAAATCCATCGACTACCGCCGCATCGCGCTGATGAAGCCGACCGCTCACATTATCGTGATTTCCCGAGGCGGCATCGTCGACGAAAACGCTATGTGCAAAGCGATTCGGTATGGTGAGTTGGCCGGTGCCGGTTTGGACGCGATGGAGCCAGAACCTCCCGACGCCGATAGCCCTCTATGGGACACGCCGAACGTGATCTTTTCGCCACACGCATCGGCGCTGGTGCCGGACATGTACTTAGGCCGCCGGGAGGTGTTCAAGGAGAATCTGCGACGATTTATCGCCGGAGATCCCTTCATCTACGAATGCGACAAGGTGGAGGGGTACTAAACGAACACCGATGAATGTAGACCAATCGTCTGGTCATGTCAACACGGTGCTGAAACCCGACGCAAAATCCGATGGTCAATTACAGTAGGTTCAAGAAGGCTATCGATCAATAGGGACGCTGGTTGCAGGATCACAAACTCAGATTAACCTTCGAGGGCCCATCAATCGACGAACGAGGTGTGTCGTTTGAAGATTTGGCGAGTACTATTTCGCATCTTCAACGCGCAATCAGTACGTTGCTTCGAGAATCCGAGGGCACTGACCAACGATTGGGTCACTCAGCGCGATCTGTGATTGAAACAACCAAACTGCGTTTGGTTAGTGGTTCCGAACGCTCGGCGACCACCGAGTGGGAGTTGTCACCCAAAACTCATTTCGATACGCCCCTTGGCCAGCCAGACGCGAGTGTCGTGCAGGCGTTGTTTCATCTCACCAATGGTTCAGGCGGAGGGACTGTCAAAATGTCCGCAACCGTCAAAGCTGAAATCAACGAAATCGGCAACGGTCTCTCAGACGATGTAGACGTCGTAAAAATCACTTCGCCGAGCAACCGTCAATCCATCGAAATCCGACGTTCGGCAAAAACGACGAACGTCAAACCCAATGCCGAACGAAAAAGTCAAACTCAATCTCGGACCGAACCATTCGATTTGGAAGCTGTTTTGAACGATCCAAGCCCTAAAGTATTCCGCCGCGACAAGGTCGTTGCTGCCAGCGAACCTTTCGACGTTGAGAAGTTCAACGAGATAATTCGCCAGGGTAGACGGGATACATGAACGCAGAATCGGCGTTGGTCGTGGTTGACACGAGTGTGGTGTCCATCTTGTTCAACAATCGGATGAGATCGAACGCATATGCAGAATTCTTGGAAGGCAATAGAGCGTTCATCTCGTTCCAGACGCTGGAAGAGCGTTTGTATGGGGCCTATCTTGCCGGTTGGGAGAGCCGCCGAATGAACGAGTTGACGGCCCATCTAGACCAATACACGGTTATCTGGCCAAACCCCGAATTGGTCGAGATTGCGGCTCGTATTCGCGCCCAGCGTGAGCAACAAGGACGGAGATTACACCTGGCCGACGCGTGGATCGCTGCCACGGCGCTCCTGCTAAATTGTCCCTTGGTCTCAGACGACAATGACTTTGATGGCATTCCAAACTTGGAACTGCTCACCGCTTAGGTACTGGACACCACGCCACAACCTCCTCCGCTCACTGCAAAGGCGAGTAATCCGTCGGTGCCAGCAGCCGGTTCTCAACGTTCTTCACGATGATCCCATCGGCATGGGACTCTTCGAAGACTTTCTGCCACTCCGGGTCCGCCCGGAAACTCGCCCAAGCCTCGGCACGCTGATTGTGGTCCTCGAACGCCACGAGATATACCAACTCATTGCTTTTCGGCCCGACATCATGCGTCCAATATCCGACGTTCTTGATGCCGTGCTTCTCGAACAATTCCATCGTGTGGTTCGCAAACCGAGAGTTCAGGTTCGGTAGCTTCCCGGCAAAGCACTCGTAGATGCGTAGTTCGTAGATCATGGGTTGGCTCCTTGGGTCTGACTTGTTACGAGACTAGAGTAATCGTATCGCGCCACCGGCTTGTAGCAGCCTGTACCGTTCCTTAGCCACAAACCGCGTGCTCACTCCTCCACGATCATCTGGGTCACATCCATTTTCATCGTTCGGAATCTTTCACACCACACATCAACCCGGGCGTGAATAATGCGACTCCTGACCCGCCGGGAACTTTCCTTCACCAACATCGTTCACATATCGCCGCACCGCCTCCGTGATCGCCTCCGCGAAATCTCCGTAGTGGCCTGCATGACGCGGCCTGAAAGTCGGATCCAATCCCAGCATGTCGTGGAGAACTTGGATTTGGCCGTCGCAGTGCGGGCCCGCACCGATGCCGATGGTCGGAATGCTTAACTGCGCCGTAATATCCTTCGACAACTCCGAGGGCATCAGTTCCAAAACAACCGAGAACGCACCCGCTCGCTCCACCGCCAGAGCATCCTCAATGACTCGCTGAGCATTCGCGCCGCGTCCCTGCACTCGGTATCCCCCGAACGAATGGATCGACTGTGGCGTGAAACCAACATGCCCCATCACCGGTATGCCAGCCTCCACCAAAGCCCGGATTGTTCCCTCAACCGAAACCCCTCCCTCCAACTTCACCGATTGCGCACCACCTTCCTTCATCAACCGCGCCGCGTTTTTGATCGCTGTCGGAACGTCCGACTGATAACTCCCGAACGGCATATCGGCGACCACAAACGCTTTCTTCGCACCCCGAGTTACCGCGGCTGTCGCACGAACCATATCTTCCACCGTCACCGGAACGGTCGAGTCATACCCCAGGACCACATTCCCCAAACTGTCTCCAACCAAAATCGACGGAATTCCAGCACCATCCATCAACAGCCCATGGTTGTAGTCATAAGCAGTCACCATCGGGATCAGCTGTCCTCGAGCCTTCGCATCCCCGAAGTAACGAACCGTCAAACGTTGTGGTGCCGCGCACATACCCCAATTATCCACAATCGAACGGTTACACTTCACGCAGTAAAATCTCGAAACAGGTGAATGACAATGACTGACCTCACCAAAATTAAGGCCTTGACGTGGGACGTCGGAGGAACAGTATTCGACTGGCGAGGGACTATCGAAGATGAAGTCCGGCGTATCGCAATCGAACAAGAAGCCACAGTTGATATCGAGCAATTCGCGACCGACTGGCGCGTCTGGTCCTTCGACATGCTCGCGCGGGTCAACCGAGCCGAATTCCCCTGGACGAACCTCGATCACATCCATCGTCAGATCCTTGACGACGTCCTAGAAAAACACATCGCGATCACCCTGTCATCCGCGGAGCGCGACGACCTCACCGAAATCTGGCACCGCCTCCGAGCCTGGCCCGGCGCTACCGACGCGATCCACCGCCTCAAGTCCCGCTACACCGTCATCGTCCTAACCGTCCTCAGCTACTCCATCGCAGTTGACTGCTCGAAACACAACGGCATCAACTGGGACGGCATCCTCTCCTGCGAATTCCTCGGTGCTTACAAAGGGCCTCCGAACGCCTACAACTCGGCTATCCGACTCCTCCGTCTCGAACCCTCCGAAGCGATGATGACCGCTGCCCACATGAATGACCTCAAAAACTCCCGGCGCGCCGGAATGCACACCGCGTACATCCACCGTGAAGGTGAATCGAACGTGTCACCGGGCTACTCCGACATCACATCCGCCACCGCCGATCCTGAGATCGATTTCGTCGCAGCGGACTTTCCCGACTTGGCCAATAAGCTCCTCGCGTAACGGGCACGAGTAGGGCGTTACACTTCATGCAGGTCAAATCCCACAGCACACAGGGAGCACCCGCATGAAGGTCGCAACCCGAGACACCCTCTACTACGAACACTCAGCCGCTAACCCGGTAACGCTCCGAGTCGAACCGGGAGAATGGTTTGAGGTTCAGACCCAGATGAACCGCGGTCCCAACGCCGAGCTCGTCCCAGACGACATCCGAGACCTCTACAACACCTACCGATCCGACTCGCAACCCACCGACCGTGGCAACGCGTCATCCGGATGCACCTACATCGAAGGCGCCGAACCGGGTCACATGCTCACCGTCCACATCGGCGAGATCAAAACCCACCCAGTCGGTTGGACCCGGTACGGCGGCTCGACCGGTGCAATGCCCGGCTACCTCGGCCCTTCAAACATCGGCCCGCAATTCCGCATCTGCCGCATCGACGTCGAAAACGGGCAGATCATCTGGAACGACAAACTCACCTTCCCTGTCGAACCCATGCTCGGAGTCGTCGGCGTAGCACCCGAACGAGAGGCCCGAACCAACAGCTGGGCAGGGCAGTGGGGCGGTAACTTTGACATCCAAGAAGTCACCAACGGAACAAAACTCCACCTACCCGTCTATCATCCAGGAGCTCTCCTCCACGTCGGAGACATGCACGCCCGGCAGGGTGACGGCGAAATTTGCGGCGGTGGCGGCATTGAAACCGGCGGCTCCGTCACGATGAAAGTCGAACTCTCCCCGATGCCAAACGAGATGACTTGGCCTCGCATCGAAAACGATACGCACATTATGACGACCGGCATCGAAAAGCCGGCCGAAGACGCATTCCGCATTGCGCTCTCCGAAATGATCCTTTGGCTCGAAGCCGATTACGGTATGTCTCAAGGCGAAGCATTCATCTTCCTTGCCCAGTGCCTCGAAGCCCGCGTGACGCAGTTCGTCAACCCCACCTACTCCTACGTCTGCAAGGTCAACAAAAAGTACTTGGTCTGACGCCGTCCACTGTCCTGATTAAGATGCGTTTGCACCGGAGAAACTCATGCCGATAATCGATTACGCCGACGGCAACACTCAGGAATACCGCGCCGCAATGCTCAACGACATCCGGCGCCAGAAAGCCGCGGACCCAGACTTCACCGTCGTCGACATCGGAGGCCGCCACAACCCGTGGGCAGACGACGTCGTCGATATATACGTCGATTTCTTCGAGTTCGAAACCGACAAACGACTCTACGTCGGCGATGTCAACGGCGAAGACATCTGGCGGCAGCTCGAAGCCGACGGGCCCTTCGACTTCGTCATCATCTCCCACGTCCTCGAAGACGTCCGCGACCCGATAACTGGCCTGAACTGGCTACCGCGTGTAGCCAAGGCCGGTTTCCTGGGCCTGCCCGTCAAACACCGCGAAGTTGCCAACTCCAAATCCGGATACTGGCTCGGCCAATCCCACCACTACTGGATTTTCGGTGTCAAAAACGACGACAGCGGCGATCCGATCCTGATGGTCGTCCCAAAGTGGCACTGCGTCAACTACTTCAACACCAACACTCCATACACCGAACCGCTCGGCGAAGAAGACTCCAACCTCGGCCCCCGAACCCTCTCGTGGTTCGACCCTGACAAAGCCGGTTACGACCGCGAACTCGGCGTAATCTGGCAAAAAACTCTACCCTTCTGGGTTCCCGACTACACCCTCATGGTTCCCGAACAAATTGAACTACTGAGGACGGTATTCAAAGATGGCGTCTGATCCTAATATCCCGTTTGCGGTTGCGTTGATTTGCCAAACGCCACGAACGAACATTGAAATTGGTGGTACGCTTGAACTACGTCGCCTTGGTTCGGCGTGCAACCAATCAACATAAAGTTCTTAAAGATGCAAAACAGCCTTTACTACGGCGACAACCTCGAAGTACTGCGTCGCTACGTCGACGACGAATCGGTGGATTTGATCTACCTCGATCCGCCCTTCAACTCCAATGCCACCTACAACGTGCTCTTCAAAGAGCAGACGGGACAAAGCTCTCCAGCCCAGATCAGTGCGTTTACAGACACTTGGGCGTGGACACAAGAAACCGAGCGAGCATACGAACAGGACATCATCCTCAACCCGACCGTCGCGCCCGCAGTCAAAGACATGGTCTCCGCGTTCAGAAGTTTCGTAGGCCGGAACGCCCTAATGGCGTATTTGGTGATGATGACGCCGAGATTGGTAGAACTTCACAGAGCACTCAAACCAACAGGTTCGATCTACCTCCACTGCGATCCAACTGCCAGCCACTACCTGAAAACCGTCATGGACACGGTCTTCGGCATCACCAACTTCCGCAACGAAATCACTTGGAGGCGGACGACCGCCCATAGCGATGCCAAACGTTTCGGAAGAAACACTGACACGCTTCTTTATTACACGAAGAGTGATGAATGGACTTGGCACCAGCAACATCAACCGTACGATGCCGAATACGAATCCCGCTTCCGAAACGAAGATCCAGACGGTAGGTCATGGGCCGATTACGATCTGACAGCCAAGGGACTGACTGGCGGTGGTTACGAGTACGAATACAAGGGTGTGACTTCGCTTTGGCGTGTTCCGCTCGCGACAATGCAACGATTGGATGCAGAGGGAAGATTGCACTTCACGCAATCAGGCGGCATTAGACGGAAACGCTATCTGGACGAGCAGAAAGGTAGACCGATCCAAGCTCTTTGGGAAGACATTTCTCCAATCAACTCGCGGGCACGGGAGCGATTGGGATACCCGACACAAAAACCGGAAGCTCTTCTAGAGAGGATAGTTAATGCTTCGTCCAACCCCGGCGATGTTGTGCTGGATCCGTTCTGCGGTTGCGGCACCGCCGTCGCGGTGGCAGAACGGCTCAACCGCCAATGGATCGGCATCGACATCACCCATCTCGCCGTCGCCTTGATGAAGCACCGCTTAAAAACGAGTTTCGGCATCTCGCAGGGAGCAGACTATTCCGTAATTGGCGAACCAGTCGATGTCGGTAGCGCACGTGCGCTGGCAGAGCAAGACCGATACCAGTTCCAGTTCTGGGCTTTGTCTTTGTTGGGAGCACGCCCTCAGCAATACGATCATCGAGGTGCTGACAGAGGTATCGACGGCGTACTCCACTTCATTAATGGCCCACGCCGCTCGACGCACAGAGCGATAATCCAAGTCAAGAGCGGAAAGGTGTCAGTCGCCCATATTCGTGATTTAGTAGGCACGGTCGAGCGCGAAAATGCCGCCCTCGGCCTCTTCATCACCTTGGAGCAGCCAACGCGGGCGATGGCAACCGAAGCTGTGAGTGCCGGGTTTTATCACTCCGAACTGTGGCAACGCGATTACCCGAAAATACAGATCCGCACCGTGCAACAGCTACTCACCGGCAACGGGTTCGAGATGCCGCCCAATCCAGGGATGTACCAAGATTCCCAGAGAGTTCAAAAAGATCAGGCGAGACAAGGAGGTCTCGAAGACATTAGAGAACCGTTTGGCGCCGAGGCGGAAGCGATCGAGGCAATCAACGCATGAATAGCTGTCAAAACGATGAGATCCTGATCTTACAAAGGATGCAGCACGATGCCTGACTTCGGTTTTTGGGGACTAGCCATCGACGCCAACGATGTGAAGTCATTGGCCGAGTTCTGGCGCGACACTGCCAACTACGAAATTGTCGATACCAACTTTCCGTGGGTAGCGGTCCTCACGTCCGACGAACCGGCCCAACCTCGAATCATCATCCTCCAAGTCCCCGAAAACAAAACCGCCAAGAACCGCGTACACCTTGAATTCAATACCGACGACCTTAAATCGGAAGCAGATCGAATCGTAGCCTTAGGCGCGACACTAGTTGCCGAACGCGAATTCGGTGACACCCGATGGATCGTCATGCAGGACCCCGAAGGAAACGAATTCTGCCTCGTAGACCCTGACCACTAGGATCAACAACCAATGTCAACTCAACAGCCAAACCGACAACGATCTCGCGAACTCATGGATCGCGCCCGTCGAGTAGTTGCCGGCGGCATCTCATCCCAGATCAGACTCAACGAACCTGGCGGCGAACCCCTCTTCTTTGACCGTGCCCAAGGCGCTCTCATGTGGGATGCGGACGGCAACGGGTACATCGACTACATCCAAGGCATGGGCCCCAACCTCTTCGGGCACGCGCCCGAATTCGTCTCGCAACAAGTCGCCGCGGACATGCGCAACGGTTACATCTTCGCCGCGCAATTCGAGCGCGAATTGGAAGTCGCAGAAATGGCCGCCGCCGCCATTCCCATCGAGGACTGCACAGTACGTTTCGCGGGCTCCGGCACCGAGATCGTGCAACTTGTCCTTCGACTCGCCAGAGGCTACACCGGCAGATCGAAATTCATCCGATTCGAAGGTCACTACCACGGCTGGATGGACAGCGTGAACCACTCCGTTCATCCGCCGATTGATGAGGCCGGTGACGTCGATTCGCCACGACCAGTGGGCGAATCGGCTGGTATGGACCCCGGCGCAGCGGAACAGGCGATACCTTGCCAGTGGAACGACATCGATCGCTTGGAAGACGCGTTTGATCGAAACCGAGGCGAAGTCGCCGCGGTCATCATGGAGCCGATCAACGCCAACACCAACTGCATCATGCCCGAACCAGGCTTCCTTGACGCCGCAAAAGAACTCGCGCATGAACACGGTGCCTTGATCATCTTTGACGAAGTGATTACCGGTTTCCGAGTCGCCTATGGAGGCGCGCAGGAACTCCTCGGCATCACGCCCGATCTCGCTACCTACGCAAAATCCATCGCCGCCGGTTTCCCAATCGCCATGCTTGCAGGACGACGCGAAATCATGAACATGCTCGGGAGCGGCGAGGTTTACCACGGCGGCAGCTTCAACTCCAACGTCATGTCCATCGCAGCCGCTCACGCGACTCTGACGCACCTCCGGTCGAACGCCGACGCTTTTTACGCCGACTTAAATCGAAATGGCCAACGCTTGATCGACGGCCTTCGGCGCGCCGGATTGGAGGCCGAAACCGATATCCATGTCCAAGGTCTCGGCAGCGTATTTGGCGTCTCGTTCAATCGCAGCGGAGACGTTATTCGCAACTATCGCGACCATGCCACAAAGTGCGATGATGCTCGTTACGCGCAGTTCGCGTCCGAGATGATGAGGGAAGGAGTCCGTCTTTCCTCAAACGGTCGCGTGCATATGTCGTCCGCTCACACTGAAGAACAGATCGAAGCGACCATCGAGGCCGCGCGGCGAGCGCTGTCTCGAATGTGAACGACGACCAAGATTGAGAATGTTTCGTCACAGTCGATATTGTTTCGACTCCGCTCACTTTGCCAAAATCAACATCACGCATCACAAAGGATGACGTGTTGGATGAGGATCTACGTGGTGCCTGATGAACGCAGGAATTTGGAGAAGGACGCTTCATGCAAGCAGAGTTTCCGTGGGGCTCGAGATCCAACGTGTTGGCGCGATCGAGCTCTGTTCAAGAGGCTCCAAATCGGCGGACGCGCTCCGGCTGTTTCGCCGCCGCACTTTGCGAAAACTACGATGAGCCCTCCGAAGTTGAGGCGATGTGCGACGACATCAAAGCTCAACTCGACGGCGAAACACCCGATCTTGCTCTAGTATTCGCGTCGGCCCC
Organism: SAR202 cluster bacterium bin127; assembly: GCA_002239045.1. Taxonomy (GTDB): domain Bacteria; phylum Chloroflexota; class Dehalococcoidia; order Lucifugimonadales; family Lucifugimonadaceae; genus Bin127. The sequence goes on along the minus strand of MPNN01000003.1, from coordinate 186,216 downwards.
CAAGTATCAGAACTTCGAAAATATTCTGCCCGATATTCACCGGCTACTCGGTCCCGAAGTATTGATCGGTTGCTCAGGAGCTGGCGTCATCGGCGCTGGACGTGAACTCGAACAAGGCCCCGGACTCTCCGTCCTCGCCGCAACGTGTGACACATCCGCCGTTCACCCATTCGCATTCAGCGATAAGCAAGCCAGCGGCAAAGAAGCCACGCCAGAATCGCTTTCCGATGCCATCGGCGCTGATCCGGCTGATTTTGAAGATGGCCTGATGCTCGTATTCATCGACCCATTGACGGTATCCACCGAATACGCCTTATCGATGCTCGACTCGGTTTACCCATCCGTGATGAAGTTCGGTGCTCTGGTCAGCGGTGGCCAAGAATACGGTGAAAACCGAATGTTCTTCGGCGATCAGCTGCGTCATCACGGCGCGGTCGGGCTACTATTCAAGCGCAACTTTGATGCCGAGACGATCATTTCCGGAAGCGAAGAACCGGTCGGACCGAGCATGGTTATCACGAAAGCCAGCCGCAACGAAATTCACCAATTGGACGACCGCTCGCCGTTGTCGGTCTTGGAAGAGGTGTTCCTCAACGCCGACCCATTGAGCCAGATTCGGATGAAGCGTACGCTCGTCGTTGGTCTCGAATCCAGTGGCGTTTTGTTGGATCCTGACTACGTAATGCGCAACATCATGGACATGGACCAAGAAACCGGGACCATGATGATCGGCGATCTAGTCGAAGAAGGCCAAGCACTCCGATTCCACGTCCGAGACGGCGAACTGGCATCGCAACGTCTTACTCAAAACTTGGCCAATTACGCGTCGCACCTCCGCGACCGCGACGAGAATGTTGACGCGATGCTCTGTTTCAACTCGGTCGCTCGGGGCTACCGTATGTTCGAAAAAGACGATCACGACGCCAAGATCATTGCAGAAAACATCGGAAAAATCCCTGTCGCCGGATTCTTCTCAAACGGTGAGATCGCATCCAAGCGTGGCGGATTTTCCGTGCTGGGCGAAGAAGAAGAATTCACGACTCGGGTTATGGGCTATTCGGACACGCTTGTCATGCTGCGTGATCTGTCGCGGCACCGCATGCGCGGCATGGCCGGAAGCGGAGCATCGACCTCCGCGAACGGTTAACAGATACACCTCCACCGCATCACAACTCTCGCAGCGGCTGCAGGACATCAATAACCGACGATACCCGCTTCAACGAATGATTCAACGTCTTCGGGTCAATATCCGATGAGCAACTAGTGGTCGCGCTGATGACGTAGTTGGCAAACGTTCCTAGAAGTGCCAGTACGACATCGCGCCGAAACACCGTGAGCGAATAGTAGGACCGAATGTCGGTTCGCAATGCAGCGTGGTAGCCGACGATCAGATCGTCGAAGTGACAGCGAGCATCCTCCGGTGACATTGTCGTCGAAAGGAATTTGGCCACGTCGCTGCTCGCGCCGCTGTACACCGCGTCTTGCCAATCGATCAAAACCGGCTTGAACCCATCGTCCGTTCTGCGCAACATCATGTTGGCTGTGTGTAGGTCGCCATGTGTCAATGTTCGAGGTCGGTCATCCAATTCTTGCAAAACTTCCGACATGTTCGCCGCGAGAAAGTCGGCGACTTCGTCGACAGTTTGGGTGGAACTCGGACGCAAGACTTCCGAGGCGGTCAATTTCGCCCAATTCGGCGCGAATTGATCTACGTCTTCGTCGAAGATGTCGGCACGGTATCCGTCGCGCATCCACCATCTGGTGCGTAGCGATTCGTCGCCCCAGTAACGGGAATGGATTTGAGCAAGATTGAAGAGTGCATCGTGGAGGACCTTTGGCTCGAACTGTCGACGTTTGGGCAGATCGCCTAGGTCTTCAATCAGCAATGCTGAGGTCTTGGTAACGGGATCGTAGTGGGCGGCGAAAATGCGTGGTTGGAAACCGCCCTGCATATCTCTTAGCAGGTTGTACCCTCCGTAATCACGGGCATAGGTTCCGCTAACGGCCTCCTGTACACGATCCGACCTCAGTTTTGCCGGGATCTTGACGATTGCATGAGTCAAACCCATGGCGTGACCCGAAATCCCAATTCGAAAGACTTGCGATTTCTGTGGATTCCCTCCATCGAGCGACCCGTATCGATCTACGGTCGCATCAGCCGCACCCGTCATCGCCAGCAACTCTTCACCGATCGAAGTCGGATCACCGCATTCGGCGGCGCGCTCGATGAGCGCCGTGATATCCATTCGCGGCATGCGCATACCGAGCGTCAACTAACCTCGCCGTCACACGCCATGATGGCTGTATCATCACACGCAGGAAACACAGTTGGAGGTACGCAGTCGATGGCAAGATTCGAAGGCAAAGCCGCGTTGATTACGGGCGGGGCACTAGGCATCGGAGGAGCGACCGCGCGGCGATTGGCTGCAGAAGGCGCAAGCGTGCTGATCGCAGATATCGACGATGGTGCTGCCGCGGCTAATGTGGCACGCATTGCCGAAGCCGGAGGCAATGCAGTCGCGGCACACGTCGACGTGTCTTCTTCCAAAGATTGTCGGCGCATGGTTGAGGAGGCCGTGGATGCTTTCGGTCGCTTGGACATCTTGGTACAAAACGCGTTCAGTGTAATATCCGGCGAGTCTCGAATCCACGGCGATGCCATCAGCGTCGAGGAAGAAGATTGGGACTATGGCATCGACGTGTTGGTCAAAGCCCTATACCTCGGCGCAAAATACGCGGTGCCTCACATGCGTGAAGTCGGCGGAGGTTCGATCATCAACCTCGCATCCGTGCATTCCCTTCTCCAAGAAACTGGGATGTTGGTCTACGAAACCGGCAAGGCAGCCGTGGTTGGGTTGACGCGGCAATTGGCAGTGCAGTACGGACCAGATGGTATCCGTGCCAACGCGATTGGTCCTGGGCACATAGTCGGAGAAGGCCTATCTGACATGTGGGCCGAAAACCCGACAGGCCATGCGTTCTTCGCCAACCAATATCCTCTCAGACGAACCGGCAAGCCTGAAGAGATTGCCGCCGGCATCGCGTTCCTGTGTTCCGATGACGCATCCTTCATCACAGGTCACACGTTGATGATCGACGGCGGTCTGACGGTACAGCTGCAAGAGAAATTCGGATTACGGCAAGCCCATTACGCGCTCGAAAACCCTGACCATAACTTCACTTTTGGCGCGCTTGACTAACCTGTAGTCATCACACCCTTATGAGCGATTTCGCTAACCGGCTTCCGGTCGTTCGGGGATTCCCTCTCCCGCAAATCCTCGGGTAGCGCCTCTCGGGGACCAATCCTCCCGGCGACAAAACCGCACATCGCGGTGTAGTACTCGTCAGAAACGCCTAGCTTCTCGTGCACTGAGTCGTAGTCGATACCGGCCATGCCGTGGGTGTAGATGCCAAGCGATCGGGCTTGGAGCGCCAATGCCATCCAAGCGGCGCCAGTGTCGAATTGTGAAGTTCGTGGTCTCCGACCTTCTTGCGTCTTGGTTTCCGCAAAGATGAAACCGATTAGCGGGGCTTTGCTTGCCCATAGTTGGTTGCCTGGCATCAGTATCGAGTCGAATGTCTCGCGATCTGGCCCATCAGTCTCGTAAACGAACAACCACGGTTGACGATTGAACGACGATGGCGACCAGCGCGCGCCTTCGAATATCGATGCGATCTCGGCGCCGGTGAGTTTTGCGTCCGAGAATGAACGGGGCGACCAGCGGTTGATGAACAATGGATCGACATCGGCGCTGGCGATGCGCGGGTTTTCCGTGGGGGTCAATTCGTGATTCCTATCGGTTGGCGACTAATAACTGAGGTCAAATTTCGATTGTAAGTCGGTTACATCAGTTGGACGCTTGAGAACTCCGAAGTTGCGTCGAGGAAACAGGGTCCGAAAATTGGTGCTCAGGAATCTCGATCAGCAATTCTTCAAAACCTGGTGGGATGAACATGTCGCGGATCGTCTTGAAGTTGCCGTCAGCGTCGTGTCTACCTCCGACGATAAAACTCGAGCCCAATTCGCGCAGCTCGCTCATTGCGTCCAGACTCGGTGTATGTGACCCACTATCGGTATAGAACCGATCGTCGAAGAGCCTAATCGCCGTGTCGTAACCGATTACAAAGGTCGTACCCGGCATCAACTGGGCTTTTTCCAAGAATGTGGCGGCGCGAGTGATTACGATGATGTCGTCTGGCTGTTGAAATTGCTGCAATCGCCGGTCCAAGTCGGAGGTTGCGATTTCTGGTTTCTCGACGTTGCGAATCGAGATCTCGAAGCACGGGATCAACGCTTTCGCGGATACTGAGAGGCCCGTTTCCAAGAGCGCCCGGTGCGCCCGATGCAAGGGGCGAAACGATCCGGCGAGCATGATGGCGTCGTTCGGCGGCGTTTCCGACCAGCCGTGACTGACGCGATAGACGGCGAGGGGCCGTTTTCCGGTAACGACTGGTTCAACGTACGACGCGTTCGACAATTTCACCGTCCAAGAGATCGAGTTCGAGCCTCTCTGCGATGCCGCATGCATCGGCAAGCGCGTTGAGGACGATCGCGCCGCACAGTTTTTCTTCTTCTGCGCGCTCGCGTTCGCCTTTGTTCATCACGATTGAGTACGTCGCACCTCGTTTTCCGTCGTGCCATCCAATATGCGCACGATTTTCCCCTCGCCGCAGACGGTCGGTAGCGATTGCCGCGGTGCACGACAGCCCGATAACTCGATCTTCTGCGCCTTTCGATCCAGATAGTTGGACGGCACGATCGTATGCCGTTTCAGCCATAACGTCAGCTTCGTTACGGGAAACGTGTTGCTCGGCTTCCTTACCGACATATCGCGCGAGTGCGGCGCTCGAGTAGGGAATCTGCGCGTCTAATACAGTACGTGAAGCACCAGCGACCGAAAATAGGGCCGATATGGCGCTGGTTCCTGCTCCGGTAATCACCAAACAGGCCTTCGCTGAGGAGTCGTGGATTTGTTGCACGAGCGCGGTGACGTGTCGATCGTTCATGCTGCCAATAAGCCTCCATCTATCCCTACCATTTGGCCCGTCAGGTACGAAGCTCGTTCAGACAGCAACCAAGCAACAAGTTCGCCGACTTCTTCGGGTTTCCCATACCGCGCCAAGGGCACCGCAGCTTCAATCCTTCGACGCACATCCGCATCGCCGCGGTCGACGGAACGCATCATATCGGTGTCGATCGGTCCCGGGCAGATGCCGTTAATGCGAATGTTCATGCGGGCGTAGTCGAGAGCTGCCGCCTTGGTTAATCCGCTGACCGCGTGTTTCGTGGCCGTATATGCTGGTCTTCTGATATCCGCGCGCAGACCGTTACGGGAAGAGTCGTTCACGATCGCTCCGCCACCTCCATGCTCGATCATCGCCTGAATCTCCGCTTTCATACATAGCCAAATCCCCTTAACGTTTACCTCCCAAGATCTGTCCAGCACTTCATCATCCATCTCGTGAATGCGGCCGGTGTCCAACAGTACCCCAGCGTTGTTGAACGCGCCGTCGATTTTCCCGAACGTAGCGATTGTGTGCTCGATCATGCGATGAACATCCGTCGGGTTGGTCACGTCGGCCGTCACGTGCGTTGCGTTGCCCCCGTCGGCACGAATCTCTTCAGCGACTTGAGCACAAAGCTCGGTTCTTCGCGCCGCAACAACGACGTTTGCACCGTATTGGGCGACGACTTCTGCAGTGGCGCGTCCGATGCCCGAACTTGCTCCGGTTATTAAGAGAGTTTTTCCGTTAAGCATTGCGACCGCGCTGACGAATGTTGGCTATGTCCGACATGGTTGTCTATTGGTCCTTTTTCGTAGTCAGATTCGCTTCGGTTCATTTGACAAACACCGTTTGCGGTGCTAGATTTACCCGCGTATTGTAAGCCGCGAGGCGTGATGTATGCTGTATACTCTGCGAAGTTGCAGTTGTCCATGACGCAATCGTGGATACTATTGAACGACCGGTTGGGGCTTGATGCGGCTAGTCCGCATCTTAAAGAACCATCTCCACCCGGACAATACAGGAGGTTCATTGCATGAAACTAACCTATCTAATCAAGCGGTGGGGATTTCTGCCCTTGATGGTGGCTGTTGCGGCAACCGCATTCGGACTTGCCTGTGGTAGCTCCGAAGAACCGGCGACACCTTTGCCGGCAGCGCCGGCGAAGGCAGCAGCAGCAGCAGCTCCAGCTCAGAAAGCGGCGCCTGCAGCAACCGCACGACCGGCTGAAAAAGCCGCCGCCGCGCAAAAGGCTGCCCCGGCACAAAAGGGTGAGGCAGCAATGGAAGCTGCCCCGGCCGCTACTGCTGCTCCGGCAGCTACGGCAGCCGCAGCCATGGCTCCCGAGGCCATGGCAGAGGACATCGAAGTCGTCTCTGCAGTTCGCAGAGTTAGCGCGGTTATCGGTCTCCCGACGATCGGCCCATACGCTGGCACACCGACCGTCAGCGGTGGCGTGGAAGAGTACTTCTACCACTTCGAGAACGGTGACCCGATGACGCCAGAACTGGTGGAATCTTGGGACATCGACCCGGCTGGCACCCGCGTCCGCATGACTATGCGACAGGGTCCGGACGGTAACGGTATCCCGTTCAACTCACCGATCGGTTTTGAAGACCAAGACTTTGGTATCGTCGATGCCGACTCAGTAGTTCGCTACTTTAACGAGTCGAACGCGACGACCAACCCTGACACCACGTACGGTAACTCTGGTGACCTAGCAGCCATCTTCTTGGAAGCCAAGAAGGTTGATGATTGGACAGTCGAGATCGGCCTCGTTTCGCCGGTTTACTTCTGCCTCCCGATCTCACAGTTCGGTTGCTTGAGCGCAGCACGAGGTCTCTACTACTTGGCACACGCCGACTCCATGGGCGTTGAGTGGGCCCGCGAACACCACATCGCGACCGGCCCGTTCGTCCAAGGTCATTGTGTACCTGGCGACCGCTGCACGACAGAGGCCGTTGACGACCACTGGCGTGTCTCGCCTGGCATCGACAAGTTCACCCAGATTCAGGTTGCAGAGAACAACACGCGAATCGCGATGCTCCGCAACGGCGAAGCCGACTTGGCGCACCTAGACTTCAAACTCGTCCCTGGTGTTGTGCAAGAGGGCTACCGCTTCCTGGAAACTATGCCGGGTGGCTTCGTTGGACAGTCCATTTTGTTCCCAGGTCTTCTCTGGGAGCACTCGCACGCTCGCACTGACGAACCGCTAGAGCCTTGGGCTTGCGGTGATGACCGCACCAGCGCGGCGCTCGACAATGCTTGCGGATCTGGCCCGAACGAGGGTCCATACGAGCAGGACTACCCGTGGATTGGTAACCCTTGGGGAACCGAGGACGCACCTTGCACGGACGGTGACGCACCTGGTCACGAGCGATGCGGAAACGCACCGTACGCTGACACGGACAACCCGCCTGGTATCAGCGACATGGAACAGGCTCGCCTGGTCCGCCTCGCCCTCTCCATCGCGATGGACAGGAACGAGATCAACAACGTCTTCCTCGATGGCAAAGGTACTCCCATCTACTCCGAGTACATGGGTCCTGAATACCCCGGCTGGGATGCTGAACGCAACACCGGCTGCTGGGACTGGATCGGTAACCGAGTAGAGTGTTCGCCTCTTGCCGCTGGAACACCGTTCGAAAACGGTGTCCCTTGGGAAACGCCCAACGGCGACCTCGCCATGGCCGACGCGCTCTTGCAAGCAGCTGGCTACCCGCTGGTTGGTGGCAAGCGCCAAGGCATCGAGAACCTGACGTTGCAGGCCTACGTCGCGGAAGCTGGTGAAGTCGGACTTGAAATCGCTGACTACATCACCTCGCAGTGGGAACAGCTCGGTATCGAAATTGAGCAGTTGATCGAAGACTACGGCGGAGTAATCTCGCAGAGAATGCGCCGACGCGTCCAATTCCTTCCGGTTCTCAAGAACGGCGACGTTCACTCGAACGTCTACCCGCTTGACTGGCCGCTGCCGACCGTTGACACGTCATCCAGCCGACCTGGTTGGGGCGTAGGCTTCGAGTCGCAGCCTGGCGGCAAGTGGCTGTTCGAGATCCTCGCTGAGCAGGACAAAGCGGCTCGTGAAGAGTTGCACCTGACTTGGGTCGACTACTCGATGTACTGGGTGCAGTACGCTGGTGCTTTCCAGGTGCCGAAGGGCATCATCGCTGGTCCGAGAATCGCTTCTTGGAACGGTAGGCAGCAGCACTACAGCAACGTTTCGACTAACCCTGAGTTCATCGTAATCAGGTAGTTACAGAGACGAAATGGGATGGTCAGGAGCCCGGGTTTTCGAACTCGAGCTCCGGCCAACCAGCAGATGGCGGTGCGCAGATTCGATGAGAATCTCACACCGCCATCGCGCGAAACGTGTCGATCGGTCATGTGGCACGGGGCAAGAAATCCGGCGACGGATTCAAGATCACGATTGGTTCGATGGACTTGGACGTGGCCTACTCGATGACCAATAAAGGACTTCGACACCTGTAGAGGATGCAAGGGATCGGTTTCGCTTAGATCCGGGAGCCAGCAATGTTTCGTTTTTTGGCAGGTCGCATATTCACCTCACTGGCATCCGTGTTCGGCGCTACGCTGGCGATTTTCATCCTCGTTCACGTCAACCCGAAAGACCCGCGCGAGATATTTGTTCCGCAAAGTGGGTACGGTCTCACTCAGGAGAGTTGGAACCGTTTAGGCGATCGACTCGGGTTCGACAAGCCGGCTCCAGTTCAATATGTGGAGTGGCTCGGACGCGTATTCAGACTTGATTTTGGCGTTTCGTTAGGTCTACAGATCGACGTTTGGGACATCATCAAGGGACGACTTGGTGCTACTGTGCAGCTGGGTGTTGGTGGATGGCTGATTGCCGTCGTGATGGGCATACCAACGGGGGTTGTGGCGGCCGTGTGGAGAGGGGGGATATTTGACTATCTTTCGCGATTCCTAGCTTTGGTGGGCCAAGCGGCTCCGCCGTTCGTCACCGGAATCGTGATGATTTGGTTGTTGTCGGTCAATCTGGGGTGGTTCCCCGCTGGCGGCAGATCACCAGACGAACTGAACTTGAGAGAATACGTGTTGCCTTGTTTAGCGTTAGGTTGGGGTTCCGCAGCTGGTTTGATGCGGCTAACAAGGTCTTCAATGCTCGAGATCCTTGATTCCGAGTTCGTGAAGATGGCACGTGCCAAAGGCGTGGGCAACACGAAAGTTATCTTCAAGCATGCCTTGAGAAACGCGTTGGTTGCCCCAATCACGTCGATGTTGCTTTTGTTTGCCGGCTTTTTGAATGGCGCATTAGTAGTTGAGATCGTGTTTTCGTGGCCAGGCATCGGGCAAGTGGCATTGCTGGATGCCGTCCAGAACAACGATTTCCCGTTGTTACTGGGCACTGTTGTCGTCTTCCTCGTGTATTTCTTGGTGTTCGCCACGGTTGCGGACATTCTCTACACGATTATCGATCCCCGTGTCCGACTCAGATAGATGGGACGATTTCGGCTCAATCGTGAAAATTGAGGATATTGCGTATGGCTACCGAAGTTGACAGGCAGGAACCTGCGGTCGAAGCAGTTGCGGTTACGAGCGATGAAGCTTCTTTGTACGGGCGCACTAATAACCCGGTAATCAAGACGTGGTACTATCTCCGTCGCTACCCGATAATTCCGGTCATCATATTGGTTGCATTGCTTGTCGCCGCGATCATCGGTCCGTACGTGGCGCCATTCCCTAGGGACAAGGGTTTTTCTCATGATCGCAACCTCGGGTTGTGGCAAAAATCTCGCGCGGCGTATATTCCGCTTGGCGGTGAGACGATTGAAGAACTGAGTTTCAGATCGTGTGACGCGATAGATCCGAGTGAGGAAGCTACCACCGACAACATAGTGCAATGCGGCAAATTGCATATCCTCGGAGCCGACCACACGGGCCGTGACATCTTCAGTAGGTTGTTGCACGGATCGCGTATCTCGATTGCGGTAGTGGGATTCTCTTTGACTTCTGGGATGCTTCTAGGCACTGCCGTGGCCCTCTTCAGCGGTTATTACGGTGGGATTTTGGACGAGATTGTGACGAGGTTTGTCGACATTTGGAATGCATTGCCGTTCATCATGGTCGCAATCGTGGTCACCCAGCTTTTCGGCACCAAGGTCAACATATTGATTTGGAAGGTTGATATGTTGCTTTTCGTTCTGATGCTCGTGGCTTGGGTGGGATTTGTGCGCGTGATTCGCGCGCAAGTATTTGTTCTGCGCGAGTTGGACTTTATTTCTGCTGCCAGAGTTGCTGGCGCGTCAGACATCCGCATCATATGGCGTCACTTGGTGCCCGGCATTATGAACACCGTGATTGTTGTCGCGAGTTTGAACACTAGCGGATTGATACTTGCGGAATCAACGCTGAGTTTCGTCGGTGCCGGTATCCAACCCCCCACGCCAGCGTGGGGAGTGATGACCAATGAAGGGCGCGATTACATTCTTCAATCTCCCCACTTGACATTGGTTCCCGGCTTCGCGATCTTCCTTGTGGTTCTGTCGATGAACTTCTTTGGCGACTGGTTGCGAGACAGATTGGATCCGCGACTGCGCCAGGTGGCCTAAACATCTTTGAGGAGTGTGTCAATGAAAGTTAAAGCACTTGCACTCTTGCTCGCCGTTTGGGCGGCCATGACTGTCGCAACGGCGATTGTCGCCTGCGGTGGCCCGTCTCAGTTTGAGACAATTCAGACGTTCGAAGCCGACCTGAAAGTCCTAAACTCCACGGCGACTGCGGAGGCGGTTATCGCTGAAGGAGGCGATCCGGATGCTGGTATCACCGTCGGCAAAAACACCATCGCTGCTCAGGTTCAGGCAACGGCACAAGCCAGGGCGACGGCCGATGCCGAGACTGGCAGCACGGAAGGTGGACGCGCGGTTGGGACGGATGCGGGTTCTGAACAAGCCCAGGTGGAAGGCGAAGAGGCCGTAGCGATCGAAGTTCCCGAGGGAGCAGCCCTCGAAGGCGAAGCCCGGGTGCTGCTTGCCGATACGTACTTTTTTGAGCCAGAGGTGATAAAGGTAAAGGTCGGAACTAAAGTCATCTGGGAGAACCCCCGCAATAGCGCCAGCAGTGCGCGGAGTTTCGAGGGAGAAGCCGAACAATGGGACACGGGTGCTCTTTGGAAGCCGTCATTCGGCGGCGACGAATGTTGCGGTGAACACACCTTCACGATCGTCGGGTGCCATCGCTATCGGTCCGAGTTTTCTGGTGACACCGCCATTGGAGCCGTGTGCGTCGTCGAGTAAGCGCCGCGACTTACCGGATGGGGCACGTTTGCGGGCTACGTATTTAGACATCGAGTCACGCAGTGTGGCGTTCAACCGCCGCCGACAGGCCTAACGATTTCTAAAGTGTCGCCGTCGTCTATCGTGACGTCGCCGTAGTCGTCTCGAGGGATCACGTTTCCGTTGTGAGCAACAGCGAGGCGGCGGCCGGCAAGCCCTTTATCGTCGAGATAATCCGCAAGTGAAATCGACTCGTGAAGTTCGAGTTCTCGGCCGTTGAGCGTGACTTGGATCGGCATCCTATGATTAGCCGACGCGGAAGGTGATTCGAACCGGCGTCGGGTTGACTGAACTATGCTGCTTGTGAAACTGCGTCAATGTCGGGGTCTATCGAATTCCCTTGGTTATCGACGATGTTGGGTCGTGCGCCACTAACGATCGTTTCTTTTGTGACGATGCATTTTGACGCGTCAGGACAAGACGGCAAAGCGTACATGGCTTCCATTAAAACGTCCTCAACGATCGCCCGTAAACCGCGAGCGCCCATCCCTCGGGCTTGGGCGTATTCGGCGATGGCGACCATCGCGTCTTCTGTGAATTCAAGATGCACGTCGTCGAGGCCTAGCAACTTCTCGTATTGCGAAACGATTGAGTTCTTGGGCTCGACCAATACCTTGACCAATTGATCAAGTGTCAAGTCTGACAAACCGACGACCACGGGGATTCGGCCGATGAATTCCGGTATGAAGCCGTAGTTGCGGAGGTCTTCCGGTGAAACGTCAGTTAGGTCCCGACCGGAACCGAAATGGCGATCTGGCAACGACGCGTATGCGTCTACGATGGCGTTGGTCCTGAAACCCATGCCGGTTCCTTCACGAGAACGCCTTTCCCGCCGACGGATCACCTGATCAATGCCGTCGAACGCCCCGCCGAGAATGAACAAGATGTCCTCGGTGTTTACTTGGATGAATTCCTGATGCGGGTGTTTGCGGCCACCATGAGGCGGAACGTTAACGATGTTTCCTTCGAGAATTTTCAACAATGCTTGTTGAACGCCTTCACCCGACACGTCTCTTGTGATTGAAGGGTTGACGTCCTTGCGTGCGATCTTGTCTATCTCGTCGATGTAGATTATCCCCCGCTCAGCCCTCGCAACGTCCCCTCCGGCGGCTTGGAGCAGCCGTAAGAGGATGTTTTCTACGTCTTCACCGACGTAGCCGGCTTCGGTGATGGAGGTTGCGTCGACAATCGCGAAAGGGACCTTAAGGATCTGCGCCAAGATCTGGGCAAGGTAGGTCTTCCCGCAGCCCGGAGGACCGACCAACATGATGTTGGTCTTCTGCAGCTCGATCCCATCATCGTCGGAACCGTTGTTCTGGCTCGCTAAGACCCGCTTGTAGTGGTTGTAGACGCCGACGCTGAGGACCTTCTTGGCCTGTTCCTGGCCGATGACGAACTGTTGAAGCTGATCGTAGATGTCCACCGGTTTGGTCGGGTAGACGTTGGTAGGTTTGGTTTCCTCGTCATCCGATCTTGGAGCTTGCGTGGCTTGACGGATTATGCCTCGGCAACGTTCGACGCACTCGTCGCAAATGAATATGCTGTTCGGACCGGCAATCAGCATACGGATCTCTTGCTGCTGTTTCTTGCAAAACGAGCATCGCTTCTGAACCCGTCCTCTTTGGATAGAGGTTCTATCGCCGCCGCTGTTCATGTGCTCGATCCGATTTCGATTATCCAATGCCCCGTTGTTGAATATCTAAGTTCACAGTTGCCTATGCTGCCCCGGCTTGAAGAATCCTCGCATCTCGCGGGTGTTCCGTGGCCGTATGGACTTGATCAACCAACCCGTACTCAGCTGCTTGCTCCGCCGTCATCCAAAAGTCGCGATCGCTGTCTCGTGCAACCTGCTCGTAAGGCTGACCCGTGTGGTCGGCGATTATCTGGCGCAGCTTATCTTGAATGCGCAAGGTCTCCCGAGCGTGGATTTCGATGTCCGACGCCTGACCTTGCATGCCACTCCAAGGCTGGTGCATCATGATCGTCGCGTTGGGAAGCGCGTACCGTTTGCCGGCGGCGCCTGCAGCCAGCAAGACGGTGCCAAAACTGGCACACAATCCGACGGATATCGTTGAGACTTCGCATGAAACGAGTTGCATCGTGTCGTAGATTGCCATGCCGTCATACACCGAGCCGCCCGGCGAGTTGATGTACATGTTGATGTCCCGCTCAGGATCGTCCGCCGCAAGGTACAGCAACTGGGCAACGATAGTGTTTGCTACCTGCGAATTGATCGGCGTTCCGAGGAAAATGATCCGTTCTTTCAACAATAAGGAATAGATGTCGTAAGCGCGTTCACCGCGCGTCCCAGTCTCAATCACCATCGGAATGAGGCTCTGCGGGGTTTCAAGTTGTGCCATTCGTTTGTCGTCTCCGTTCAAGGTTTGGTGTGGATCTGACCGATGATCGATAGGAATGCCTATCTATGCGCTCGCTGCTTCTGCGGGTGGGTCTTCGGATAATCCCCGCACCATGGTGATGACTTTCTCAATCGTACGTTGTCGTTTCAAATAGTTCATCACTGAACGACGCGTCTCATCGTTGTCTTCGAGTCTTTGCTCGTCCGTTGTCGCGTTCTCGTTCGCGCGTTCGATTTCGGATGTGATGTCTTCCTCAGGAATCTCCAAGGCTTCGGCCTCGATCAAGCCATCAATGACCAATGCGTTCTTGATTTCCCTCTCCGCATAATCCTTGGCGCCGTTCACATCTTCTTCTGTGAGTTCGTCCACCGCGAACTGTTGGCCGTTTCGTGCCGCCATAGAACGCCGCTGCTGAACATATCGTTCCAAGACGTGTTGGCTTTCATGCTCCACTACGATTGGCGATATCGTGAACTCGCACGCCTCGACCACTTCGTCGAAGAATTTGCTCTGGACTGAATTGACTAATGTTTGTTCGGCGCGTTGCTCGAGTTGGTCGCGGACGTGTGCAGTGAGTTGGTCCACAGTCTCTACTTCTGGCACCCCGGCAGAGACCGCAAGCGCGTCGTCCATCTCCGGCAATACTTCTTCGCGAACGTCCATTAGTGTGACTTCGACGTGAGCCGTGGTACCCGCAAATTGCGGCGATTCGTGATCTTCCGAAACCTCAAACGAAAATTCTTTTTCGTCTCCGACCTCCATACCGATGACACCTTGGTGCATCCCCACGAATACTTCGCCGTACGTTTCAAGATCCAAGTTGAGTTGGAACTGACGATCGGTGAAATCCCATATGACCTTGTCGTCCGCCGATACTTTAATGTCGATGGAAACGATGTCGCTCTCCTGGGCCGGGCGTTCTGCAGCAACTGAATACGCTTGGCTGCGACGCAACTGCATCAACAGTGCGTCTACGGCTTCGTCCGTAACCTCATCCGGTTGATCGTCGTAACGCACGGACCGGTAATCGCTGAGGACAACCGTTGGCTGGAGCGGGACCGTTGCGAGGATAGTGACCGTCGGTTCGGTCTGCTCAACGTCAACTTTGGGTGGAGCGAACGGCGTTATTTCCTGCTCTTTAACCGCGTCACCGACGGCTTCGGGAACCAACGACTCCATGGCTTCTTCGACAAGATATTCCTTGCCGACGAAATTCTGCAAGATCGCTCTCGGCGCCTTGCCTTTGCGGAATCCAGGAATATCTACTCGTTGTGCGACCCGCCGTGCCGCGGCGTTCATATGCTTCCCGACGCGTTCAGGCTCGACTTCGAGTCGGAGCACTATTTCGCCGTTTACTGAGCTTTCTTGTGAAACGTTCAATCCGCACTCTTTCGTGTCGCGATGGCCAAGGGAGCGGCCAACTTGCTACAAGATGCGCGCCAAACAGGGATTTATCTCAAAATCGACGCGTCACGACTCTTTCGATTTTAACTTATCGTCCGAATTCGCCCCATCGGTGGACGCGGCGGCCCACGACGTTCGCACGTTAACGACGGCAGGTCAGTCGTCGACTTCGACCGAAATGTGCAACTCTTCGAGTTGTTCGGCGGCAATGGACGAAGGTGCGTCGAACAATGGATCCCATGCCGATTGAGTTTTGGGGAACGCAATTACCTCTCTGATGTTCGACTGCCCCGCAAGCATCGCGGTTATTCGGTCGAGACCCAGTCCCATTCCACCGTGGGGTGGCGCACCATATCGGAACGCCTTTAAGAGATGCCCGAATCGCTCTTCAATCTCGTGGTCTGGGTAACCAATCACATTGAAAACCTTCATCTGAACCTCGGGATCGTGGATCCTGATGCTTCCACTACCTAATTCGACTCCATTGCACGTCAGGTCGAATAGGTCTGCATATACGCGTCCCGGTTCGCTTTCAATAAACGGAATGTGCTCCTGCTTGGGTGCCGAGAACACGTGGTGTGCCGGCGACCAAGTTTCAGAGTCGTCATCCCAATCGAAAAGTGGGAAATCGAAAATCCACGCGAATTTGAACACGTTGGGATCAATGAGATCCAACCGTTCCGCCATCTCCGTGCGAAGCGCAGACAGTGCATTGTTCGCCACCGTTTGCCTGCCGGCAACGATAAGCACCAAGTCGCCAGGCGAAGCTCCAGCAGTTGAAGCGATTTCCCTTACGATTTCCAGAGACATGTAGTTCTTCAAGGGCGATCGAATGTGGGCATCCTCTATCGCGTCGATCGATGCTGCCGACTCATCGATGCCGATGTAGACAAGGCCTTGCGCTCCAGCGGCCCGCGCGACGTCGATCAGCTGGTCCGTCTGTCGTCGGGTGTAGTCTGCGCATCCCGGAGCCACGAACGCGCGAATTGCACCACCCGAGCCGGCCACAGCTTGGAACACACGGGCGTCGGACTTGGCGGCGATATCTGTGATCGTGCACATCTCCAACCCGTACCGAGTGTCTGGTTTATCGGATCCATATCGCTCGATCGCGTCGTCGTACGTAAGCTTGGCAAACGGAGTCTCCAACCGCGCACTAGGGCGTACCTCTTTGACGATGCGTGCATACAATCCCTCCACCAAATCCATCACATCCTGCTGATGCACAAAGCTCATTTCAAGGTCGAGTTGCGTGTGCTCAGGTTGTCGGTCAGCCCGAAGATCTTCGTCACGGAAACACTTGGCGATCTGGAAATACCGCTCTACGCCAGACACCATCAAAATCTGCTTCATCTGTTGCGGTGACTGAGGCAATGCGTAGAAGGAACCCGGTCGCACTCGCGACGGAACCACGTAGTCACGGGCACCTTCGGGAGTCGATTTGATCAGGATCGGAGTTTCAACCTGCGTGAAACCATGCTGAGTAAGGTGATCCCAAATCAGATGCGTCACGCGATGACGCAGCTGCAGCCTTTCCAACATTTCGGGTCGACGGATGTCGATATATCGAAACGCCAATCGAGTCGACTCGTCCGCATCAGTATCATCCTCAACCTCGAACGGCGGTGTCATAGAGCGGTTCAACACGGTCGAATCGCTGACGATCAACTCGATCTCACCAGTATCCAGGTTTGGGTTTGCTGCTCCCGGCAACCTCGCTCTGACCGTGCCGCGGGCCTGTATCACCCACTCGCTTCGCATGCCTTCAGCGAGACGATGCGCGTCCGGTGCGATCTCCGGGTTGAACACCACCTGCAGCAATCCTGTGCGATCGCGGAGATCGACGAATATTAGGTTTCCGTGGTCTCTGCGACGGTGAACCCAACCGGCAACGTTGATTTCGTTGCCGATGTCAGAAGCGCGCGGTGCGCCGCAATCCGTGTCTTTATACATGTGGAATCCTGGGTTGAATGGATGATGGGAGTCGATGATTATGCGGTCGAGTGTTCGAGCAGCACGTTCAGCGCAACGTCGGAATTGTCACTGCGGACTTGGACTTCGTCTGGACAGGCAATTCAAGTTTAGGAGCTTGACTATTCCCGGCCAGACAGTCGATTATCAGCCAGTTTCCACAACCCGGTGATCAACAGAGAGGCACCGACGGCCTTCAAGAAATCACCTGGCAGGTAGACGTACATCCCATCCATCAACAATTTACCTTCGGAGGGCCAGCCGAAATCTCCGACGGCCAACCACACGAGTGCCGGTACATACAGGGCAATTCCAGCGATGACAGTGGCCCAAAGAGAGTTGGAACGACTAAGTCCGTACTGGCTGAGAGCTCCGGCAATTCCGGTCATGAGCAAAAAGCCGATGAGATAGCCGCCAGTTAGCCCAGTAACGTACTCCCATCCTGCCGCTGGAGTCGTAAACCCCCACGGTTGATTGGCGAACGCGAGGAATCCTAGTGCCCCGATCACAAGGTAACCGGAAACGGAGATGAGTCCCCATCGGAATCCCATCACGCCAGCCGCGGTCAGAATCGCCAAAGTCTGAAGAGTCAAGGGCGTCGGATTACCTGGGAGATAGAACCTGATCTTGCTGCAAACTACGATGAATGCAACAATTGCCACCGCTGCGGCGATGCGATGAACGAGCTTCGCATCTGGGAACAGCGAATCGAATAGTGACGGGCTACGTTTCAGGGATAGCGACCGTTCGATCGCGGTGGGTTGGGCGACTGACGGCGTGTGCATTCGTCTATTATCTACTCTGCCGGAAGAGTCGACCGGACTGCATCGAGGTTAGCCATCGACCGGAAGGCTGTAGGTTCGCTTGCGAACGCCCAGAGAAACGAACGTTTCGGTCCTCTGAACACCTGGCGTCTTGCCAACATGGTCTCGAATGAACTCGCCGAGTTTCTCAGCGTTGGGCAAAGTCGCCCATGCGAAGACATCGTAGGTGCCGGTGGTAATGCTGACCAATGTGGTGTATTTGAACTCGGCCATCCGCGACGCAACTTCTTCGAGCATGTCGGGTTCGACTTGCATGCCGATCAAGACTTCAGACTGGTAACCCATCTTCTGTGGGTCTTGAACGGTCACGATATTGATCGTCTTGTCGCCGGTCAGTTTTTTGAGCCTCCGCCGTACAGTCCCTTCGCTCACCTTGACGCGTTTTGCTATTTTCGCGTTGGCGGCTCGGCCATCTTCATTTAATGCAGCGATTATTTGACGATCGATTGTGTCCATCCAGCGTTTGCTCCTTTACCAGTGGAATTGCCCTCAATTGGCCGGTTGATGTGTCGCATCATGCTGCGATGGCAATCGCACGATTTCGAATTTCGGCGCGCGACTGACAGAACCCGATGTCAGATCAACCCATGGATACGATAACGTAACACAAAGCTCAATTATATAGCGCGATAACGTAGAAATCCACCCCCTCCCGTGCTCATCCAGAAATTCATCGTCATCGGCGCGTTGGCTCGACGAACCTGCGCAACTCGTGTAACGGTTGCATTACAATTTTAACCGCGAGGTGTTTCGGCTAACAACTGGATCGGATCCGCACCAGTTCCGAGCGCCAAGCGGAGCATACCCGATAGTGGTTTTGCAAATGGATAATCGCAACGGAGATTAGGAAGCATGATTAACGAGCAAAGTGCCGCCCAAAGCGCCGCCATTCTGTCGTTCACACCGGCCGCACTTGACAAGCTGGTCGAAGTGATGGCGGAACAGGATGCATCCGACTCATACCTTCGAATCTCCGCATCTGCCACACCTCAAGGTGGCGTCGAATATGCGTTCGGACTTGAAGACGAAGTCGGAGACGATGACACTTCAATTGAGGGCGGTTCCGTAAAAGCCCTCGTCGACGAAGGTAGCATCTCGTTAATTACTGGTTCAAGCATCGACTACGTCGAAGGCTTCCAGCGATCGGGTTTCGTGATTTCGAACCCCAACTTCGCCGGCGGTTGCGCCTGCGGCGGTGGTGGCTGTGGTTGCGGCGGATAACATGAACCGCCAAACGCGGTCTCTAAATCTCGGCGGTGATCAATCCGATCCGTCCGCCGTTACAGTCACGGGAGCAAACAGACGGTGACATACATAATCTCGAAAGGCTGCGTAGACGTCATGGACGGTTCGTGTGTAGACGTCTGCCCAGTGGATTGCATCTACTCGAAGCCCGGCGACAACATGCTCTACATCAACCCCGATGAATGCATCGATTGCGCCGCATGTGAACCTGTTTGCCCTGAGAACGCGATCTTCCCTGAAGACCAGGTGCCAGACGACGAGCAAGAGTTCATCGCTCTCAACTACGACTACGACTACGACAGCTCCGAGCCGGGTAGCAACACTTAACCGCTTTCGCGACGCGTTGCCTGGCGATTTTCGGTCGCCGGAGCAAAGTGTGCCACGGCAATAGGCATCGTGCCGTATCAGCCGATCGCTTGGAGTGCTTCCGGCAACGGCATTCGCAATGTTGTGAAGATCGGTGTCTCCGATGCAGTGAACTGGGAACCCGGCACTTCTCTCAGATCCATTACCAAGGACACGAACTCCGAGGGATCGTCGGTCTCAAACGCCACGACGAATTCCGGGTCGTCAATACCAAACGAGTACGTGGTGTTGATCGTGACCCCCGGGTAACCGTGTCCGATCCGAAAGTGATCGTTCATCATCTGTTGCCGATCTTCAAGCGACAGACCATACCATGGGCGAGTTTTGGTCATCGGATAGACGATGAAATATCGCTTGTCTTTTCGTTCAACCTCGGGATTACCTCCACCGTGTTTGTATCTCGTCTTGCGGCGGAGTGAGAGATAGGAGTGAGGTTGGTCAAAATGGGCGGCTGCCTCGGTGCGGTTGATCGCAACCGCGGTCGAGTGAAAGGCCTCGATGCTGGGCGCACTCTGAAACAGCAGCAAGTCGACGTCAGAGCGAGTTCCGACCGCGCTGAAGCTCGATAGCGGCGATCCCGTTTCCTTGCCGGCTTCTTGAATCGCGGAGACTAACTCTTCACTCAGCTGGGCTTTCCCGCTCGGTTCAAGTAGACGCCAAGACGGACGTGCTTTGAAGAATGAAAATTTCACGTAGTCGCCGTATTCGATGTTTGACATGGTTGATTAGTCTGATCTGAGGTTTGGGTCGAGATTCTGGACGACAACGTCGAGCGAAATCATGACATCTGAAGTATAGAAAACCATGAGTGTTTCGATATTTTGACGACCGGTTCGTAAACTCAACAGTGGACACGGATCGACGGGTCCCGCAACTGCAACGTACCACGTAAATTAAAGGACTACACATGCCCAAGTTAGCTGTCGTTTCACTCATCCAGGACGATCAACCATTGAACACGATGGTCGATTTTGCGATCGAGCACAGTTTCCAAGTAGTTGAGCTAATGGGCAAGTTCCACAGCGCAGAGATGCTGTCGGAAGAGGATCTTCGATATCTGGAGAGGGTGTCTGAATCGAACGGCATCACGTTCAATCAGCACTACCTTCACGGTGCGTTGCCGGGATCCCATCGAACCAGCGTTTGGCGCGACACTCTAGCGAGTTTCGAACGCAACTTGGAGATGGTGCAGCGATTAGGCGGTCGAGTAATCGTGTTGCATCCAGGGAAAATCGACGTTCCCACACTTGCGCGCCCTGAGGACGGTTCTGAGCTAATTCGGCGCGAAGCGGTACGAAATCTCAAGAGATTCGTGCGAAGTGCCGCGCCGACCGCCGAAAAGCTAGGGATTACGATCTGCGTCGAAAACCTGAAACACGATCCGGGATACGTCCTAAGTTCGTACGAAGATCTGGCGTCGGTTATCGACGACGCAGATAGTGACAACGTCGGGGTCGTGCTCGACGTCGGTCATTGCATCATTGGCGATGGTTTGTCAGAAGCAATCAACGTGTTAGGCGACCGTATCCGCCACCTTCACCTTAACGATGCGATTGATGGCGTGGATCACGAAGAGATTGGGACCGGCACGCTGGATCTGGACGAAATGGCGCCGCTGATCTCAAGCGATATGAACATCGAGTTCGCTACGTTGGAGGTCGGAAAGGCGCCAGACAGTTACGGCGTGATCCTACGAAGTCGCGAGGCCTTGAGGCAACGCTACGGCGACGCCGTCGATTGAGCGATTAGGTTGTCGATGCGTTCTAGACTGCGCACTCGCCCTCGCCGCGTTCGAGCTTGTAAACCACCGTCTTACCCCAGTCCATGTAGGTCTGGATGTGCTCGCGGTCTAGGGGACCAATCTCGGCCTTCCAAGGTGCGAACATATCTTCGTATGGTTGAGTTCCGACGCGGTCGACGAATGAGTTGAACTCTTCGCCATCCTTGCGGTTCGCCTTGTAGTGATCGACGATTAACTCCAACGCTTCCCCGGCGCGCTTGGCGGGAACCCGGGCTCTCACCCGGTTGCCGACCCGTACGGGTCCATCGGTCGATTCCCCAGCAATGAAAAGCTCGTACGCGGGAACCTGTCCGCCGGCGCCCTTCATCACTGCTCCATGGAAACCGATGTTTGCCACATGGTGTTGTCCGCAAGAGTTGGGGCAGCCGCTCGCTTTGATGTGAATCTTCGAGACCAGCGGATCCGAAACATCCATCGTATCCAACTTCTCGCCAAGGGCCTCGTTTAGGCCCATTGATGATGTAATGCCCAGCTTGCAGGAGTCGGTGCCGGGGCAGGTCACGATGTCGCGGATAGTCTCGCGACCGCTTGCTGCCATCCCGATCTCTTTGAGCGCCAGATAAACGTCATACAACGACTCGGTTCGCACCCATCGGAAAACGATGTTCTGCTGTTGGTCGATTCGAGCCCGACCGCCGGCATATTCGCGGGCGATGTCCGCCAACGGTTGCCATTGTTCCGTGTAGATATCTCCGCGTTCCACGCGGACGAAGACGACGTTGAAGCCATCTTGTCGCTGCTCGTCAACCGAAGTCGCCTTCCAGAGATCGTAGTCCGCATCATTTGTCGGTTCCGGCGTAGGGTTCGACGGCGTTGCCGGTGCATCGGCTGACTCGTCTTCGATGAACAATAGGGTGTCGAGATCGATCTCCTTGTTCGCCCAATCTCCTTTGAGTTCCTCCTGCACCAATTCACGGAACTTCTCGATGCCAAGCCGTTTGATCGTGTACTTGATCCGAGCGCGCATCAAGTTCTTCCGCTCTTCATCCTGCCGGTTGAAAATCCGCAACGCGGCTTCTGCATGCCGAATGAAGTCCTCGACTGGCACGAATTCGCTCAACGTCTCCGCCATCTGCGGCATGATCGACAAACCACCACCAACGACAATCTTGAATCCGCGTTTGCCGTCACGCTCCCGGGCAATGAAACCCATATCGTGGAAAGGGGTCATCGCCTCGTCTGCGTCTGAACCAGAAAAGGCAGTTTTCGACTTGCGCGGCATGTTCTGCGTCGTCGGATGTCGGAGGAAGTAGCGAGCGTACGCAGCAGCGTACGGGGAGACATCAAATACCTCGGTTTTCGACACACCAGCTGTCGGGTGCGCGACGACGTTTCGAACCGTGTTTCCGCAAGCTTCCCGCGTTGTCAGGCCGACATCGCCAATTTCACGCATCAATGCCGGAGTATCGTCCAACGGAACGTGGTGAATCTGCACGTTCTCGCGGGTCGTAAGGTGTCCTTTTTTGAGCGGAGCATATTTTTCGACGACTTCGCCGAGAACCTCTAACTGGCGAGCGGTCAAGCCACCGAATGGTGCTTTGATCCGAACCATCTGGCGGTCTGGTTGCCTCTGCCCATACACGCCTTGGCGGAGGCGAAATCGCATGAACGTCGTCTCTTCGAAATTTCCCGCCTTGAATCGCTCTTTCTGCTCTTCAAAATTGGCAATCTCTTCGCCACTAATCAACATCACCCGAGCGCCAGCTTCGTCGGGTTTCCATTCGGTCTGTTCGGTCTCTACGTTTATGGTCACGATGTGTTCGCTCTTACAGATAACAACGCCTCGGCACGTCAAATTCGCCGATTAGTGGTAATCATACACCGCACGTCGATTCACCACCTAATGAAGCTGTCGTCGAAACACGAAATCTCGCCAGCAAAACGATCCTTTGATGATTCTGTACACTTTCTGTAAATTCAACACTTGCGCCCCTTAGTGATCGGCCCCTAACGCGGATTGGAAATAGCAATGAACGCATCCGAGTTTGCAGGCATCCACTTCATGATGCCCACACCGTTCGCAGCTGACGGTTCGGTCGACACTGGACCTATCGGGCGCTTGGTCGAAAAAGCCGCAAATGCGGGATGTACGGGCGTCGTCACGCTAGGAGTAATGGGCGAAGCCCATAGGCTTTCGGATCGCGAACGTGCTCCGATCATCGAAGCGGTCGTCGAAGCGTGTGGCGAACGATTAACCGTAACCGTGGGCATCAGCGGTCAGAGTGGCGCCCAAGCCGCGGACCGAGTTCGCGAAGCCCAGAGTATCGGAGCGACCGCCGCGATGGCATCGCCCCCAACGATGGCTAAACCCAATGATGCCGGGGTCTTCAACTACTACCGGGCAATCGATGATGCAACGACGATTCCGATCGTGGTTCAAGATTTACCCGAACAGACCGGCGTACACATGTCAGCCGATTTCATAGCCAGATTGAATGCCGAGCTTTCAAATGCGAAATTCCTAAAACTCGAAGACCCACCGACACCACCTAAAATATCGGCGGTTCGCAGCGCCACTTGCGACAACATGGGCGTATTTGGCGGGTTAGGCGGCGCGTTCCTGTTCGAAGAGCTGCGACGAGGTGCCGTCGGAACGATGACCGGGTTCGCATATCCCGAAGCACTCGTAAAGATCTACTCGCAATTCGCCAAGGGAGAAATTGAGCGTGCGCGCCAAACCTTCTACGGTTGGTTACCGCTGATCAGATACGAGAACACCGCCGGACTGAGTCTGTCCATACGCAAACACTTGATGGCTAGGCGCGGAATGCTCGATTCGCCGGCCGTAAGACCACCGACCCCGGCGATCGACGACCTTGGTATCGCTGAGCTTGACGACATCCTCAGTGCCATGGCACCGTTCATCGAATCTGAGATTGCGGAGGCAACAATTGCGGCTTGATGTGCCACCGCGACACGCCGCCGAACTAATTACCCATTAAGATAAACACAGATCGAATATCTCACCGCTCTCCGCGACGAATTTCGAACGTCATGGCGGTCATCGATATTACTGTTCATATGCCGGATCCCAAGCAAAACGAATCTAACGACTTGGAAACGCGCACGATCTACTGCATGCACTGTGGCACCGCAGCTTCGGAAGGTGACTACGCATGTGATCGTTGCGGCGAGCGCGTCTACGTCCCGGATCCGGCACGCGTACCGCCGTTGGGCTTCACAAGTTGCATGAAATGCGCAACGGTTAACGAGGCACACGCGTCGTACTGCGCGGTTTGTGCCACCCAGATCGACCAGAGCACGAGGATTTCTCCTGAAGGCACGACAACGGATCGAGTTACATCGAACTCTCGCCGCGGAGCAGGTCGTGAAATGAATCAGTCCGCTGAGTCGCGAAGCGGTGGCTACAAGATCGGTGGCGGCACGTTCCGCCCTAGCCAATGGGGGCTGCCACGAAGAAAACGTTCTGAGGGGAGCGATGGAGATCAACCACCGCAGGAAATCCAGCGTTGGAACTGGTCCGCATTCATTCTAGGCCCGATCTGGGGATTGGTCCACGGCATTTGGTGGTCAATACTCGGTTTCCTTCCCCTTCTTCCTCTCCCGCCGACCTGGAGGTCCATCGGCTTCATCGTGTTAGTTGGCGTGATGATAACCCTCGGAATTAAAGGCAACGAACTGGCTTGGCGCGCCCGCAACTGGGACAACGCCGAAAAGTTTCTTGCGGTTCAACAGCGCTGGGCGACGTGGAGCATCGTGTTTGCCATCGGTGCGTTCGTCGCAATCATCCTGTTCCTCGTCGGACAGGGTTAGACCGGGCAATCAGATTGCCTTGAACTCGATTTTTCCTCGTGATGCGGTGTATGCGAGGCATCGACGCTCTAACGATCGGCTGTAATCCAAGTTCGAAAAGGACGGTGTCGACATGATGATGGCGTCTTCACGGTTGTCGTGATAATACTTGTGCCGTATCCCAACGTCCGCGAAGCCGTATTTCCGGTACAGCGCCCGCGCAACCAAGTTGGATTTGCGGACCTCCAGCGTGGCGTTCGTCGCGCCGATCTTCTTCGCCTCGGATAACGTGGCGATCAAAAGCAATTCCCCCACGCCTTTGCCGCGTTCGCTCGGCCGAGTTGCGATCACAATAATGTGTGCCTGGTCCACCGCAGTCCAGATGCCAACCAATCCAACTATCTCGCTTGCCGCTTGCTCCGATTCTGATTTCCCAATCGAGGACGAAAATATCGAACGGAACTTTCTTGTCCATCCACCATTTCGTTCTCCTTCCGAATGGAAACGCGAACCGTCAGCCCTGCGGTTTTTGGTCGCCACGATGTAAGTGGTGTTTTCGCGCTTGATGTCCCTCGCTGCGGACGATTTGGGCGCTGAAGCACCGAACGCTTCTTTTACCACCTGATCGATCGCATCTGCATCTGCAATGGTCGCGTATCTGGTACCGTATGGGTTCACCAACGAGTCGCGCGTCGTCGAATCAAACCCGCGTTCAGGTGCGCCTATCGTTATCGAAGGATTTGCCATGCCTATGACCGTAGTTAAATTCGTCCCGGCGCGAACCGCGGCTGGCGAGCGCGAATCCGCTTATCAATTCAATCACGACTCTAGCGCATGTCAAGCGAAACGACAGATCCGCCGGATTTCATCACCAGCACAGCCCGCCTTGACGTGCATCATTTCATCACAGTGAGCGATAATCCAGATTTGATCATTAACCCGCTCACAACAAGGCGTAGAATCAGATATCTATGAGTTTCTTACTCAACCTGCTGACACGGTTGACCGTGGTGTCCGCTGCGTCAGCAACCGCACCTGCCGCTGGAAGCGCGTCTATGACCGACGCGGACGATACTGGCGGCGGATTCCACGTGTTGATGCGCATCATCCGCATGGCACTGGAATACAAGATGTTCATCGCCGTCGGATTGGTGCTCATCGTTGGCGCTTCGATTTTCCAACTCTTCATTCCATTGCTGATCGGCTCCGGCGTCGAAACCGTTGAAGAGATATTCAACTCTGAAAACCCTGACATCGACGCCCTCAGGTGGACATTGGTGACAACCGCCGGTATGCTCCTCGGGTCAGCGGTGCTGCGTGGCCTCTTCACCTACGGCCACATGTATATCAGCGAAAACTTGGCGCAACGCCTCGGATACCGCCTGCGCATGCTCTACTACGAGAAGTTGCAGCGCCTCAGTTTCGCGTATCACGACCGCGTCCACACTGGCGACCTTCTGACACGAGGACTACTCGACATCGAGGGTGTTCGCGCGTTCGCAAGCCGCGGAATGCTCCGTGTCCTCTATCTCGCAATATTCGTCGGAACCGGCACCTTCTTGATGATGAGAGAGGATTGGCAACTCGCCCTGATCAGCCTCAGCTTCGTTCCAATCGCCGCATGGAGGTCGGTCGTTGCAAGGTTGCAGACCTCGCAAGGTTGGCGGCGATACCAAGAAGAAATGGGACAGCTGACCAAGATCATGGACGAAAACCTAAAAGGAATTCGAGTCGTCCGATCCTTCTCGGCTGAGCCTTACGAGCTCGTCAAGTACGACAAGTCCTCCAACGAGGCGTTCAATCGTGCCTATCAACTGGTTACGGTTCGAGCTACGAATCTGTCGTATATCACGTTGGCCTTCTTTGGCGCAATGTCTCTGGTTCTGCTGGTCGGCGGACTTAAGGTTCTCGACGAATCGGATCCATTCTCCCTCGGCCAGCTCGCACAGTTCCTAGCCTTCATGAGCATCATGCAAAACCCCGTTCGACAACTTGGCATGGTCGTCGCGGGATGGGCGCGCGGTGCAACCTCCGGTAAACGACTCTTCGAAGTCCTTGACCAAGTACCAGAAATCGACGACAAACCGGGAGCAAAGGACCTCGTCATCACCGGGGGCGTCCTTCGTTTCGAACACATCGACTTCGCGTACATGGACCAGTTCGGAGATGAGCAAGTACTCACCGACGTTACCTTTGAAGCCCGTCCTGGTCACACCATTGGCATCGTCGGTCCGCCCGGATCCGGCAAATCCACTCTCGCACACCTCATTCCGCGTTTCTACGATCCGATAGCCGGACGCATACTGATCGATGACCAAGACATCTCGGAAGTCACACTTGCTTCGCTCCGACGCGCCGTCGGTGTGGTCGAACAAGACACGTTCCTGTTCACTACGACCATCGACAACAACGTCGCCTACGGCGATCCCTGGGCCGAGCACCGAACCATCGAGAGCGCAACCTCGAATGCGCAGATGGGCGAATACGTCGAAAGACTTCCTAGCGGGTATGGAACACTGATCGGCGAACGCGGCGTCTCACTCTCCGGCGGCCAGCGCCAACGCCTCTCCATCGCTCGTAGCATCATGCTCCATCCCCAGATCATCGTCTTCGATGACTCGACCGCAGCGATCGACGCTGCAACCGAACAACGCATTCGGGCCGCACTTCAAGAAGTAACCGCCGACCGTGCAACGATCATCATTTCCCACCGCCTCAGCTCTCTCATGCACGCCAACGAAATCCTCTTTTTGGAGGGTGGCAAGATCGTAGAGCGCGGCTCGCACGCCGAGCTCCTTGAGCAAGGTGGCAAGTATCGTGATCTTTACGAATTGCAAATTAGGCCCGAGGATGACAACGTTCAATCCGGGGGTGAGGTTTAGCAGTGGCTAGTCCGGATACCGCCCAACGTCGCCCGACTCAAAGTGAGGGATCCCGACCCGCGTGGGTCGATCAACGCCGGCCGTCTGGCGACCTCGACGAACAGATATTCAGCGCCGCTTTTAGTGGCGACGTAATCCGACGTTTCTGGAGATTCGTCCGACCATATCGTGGCGTGCTGTCAATCGGTCTCATCGCAGTATTGCTTTTCGCTGGGTCGACACTTGCATTGCCGTGGATCGTTCGGATCACTGTAAATGACGTGCTCGATATCCACACGCGCGGTGACGGCAATCTACGTAACACGCTATACATCATGGTCAGCGCATTTTTCGGCGCGGTCGTGCTCCACGTCATCATGGGTTACCTGCAAAACATGATCGTAGGGCGCGTCGCCGAACGTCTTCTCATCGATCTGAGGCGTGCGATGTACGAGCACTTACAGCGCGTCTCGATGTCCTTCATGGACAAGACCGAGGTCGGGCGTATGATGTCCCGACTCCAAGGCGACGTCGGCGCACTCCAAGAATTCCTCGAAACGGCAGTGACCAGCGTCGGCGACTTTGTCCTTCTATTCGGCATCATCATCGCGATGCTGATCATGGACTGGCGTTTGGCGTTACTCACATTCGCCGTCGTGTCTGTTCTCGCAATCGCTCGTGCGATCTGGTTGCCGATAGCCAGACGCGCGTTCCTCTATTCCAGACAGACGGCTTCGATCACCAGCGGTGCACTCGCAGAGAACATCAATGGCGTTCGCGTCGTTCAGGGGATGAGCCGGGAGCACGTCAACCTCGATCTCTTCAAAGAGAAGGCCGACGAGCAACTTCGGGCGGCGAATCGCGCTGCTGGCATTGGCCTTGTCATGATCGCTCTCGTCGATACGCTTTCCGGGGCCGCGATGGCAATCATCATCGTCGTCGGTGGTTCGATGGTCATCAACAGCTCCCTCGAAATCGGTTCGATGCTCGCCTTCATCCTCTACGTGCAGCTTTTCTTCGATCCAATCCGCTCCATCACCATGCACTACGCGGTATTCCAGCGCGCCATGGCTTCCGGCGAACGCATATTCGAGGTTTTGGACGTTCCCGTCGACATTAAAGACAAAGAGAATGCAGAAGCGCTCGAAGATAACGACGGATCCGTCGAGTTCAACGACGTGACGTTCGGTTACCTAGAAGACGAACCGATACTCAAAAACATATCCTTCCGCGTCAATCCAGGAGAAACCGTCGCGTTAGTGGGTCCAACAGGTTCTGGAAAGACCAGCATCACCTCGCTGCTCCATCGCTTCTACGACATATGGGAAGGTGAAATAAAGATCAGCGGTAAAGACGTTCGTGACATCGAACTCAGTAGCATGGGCAACAACATCGGCATGGTCCTCCAAGAACCGTACCTCTTCTCAAGCTCTGTGTATGAGAACATTCGCTACAACAAATTTGACGCTACTCGCGAAGAGGTAGTCGCCGCCGCCCGCGCAGTTGGTGCACATGAGTTCATCATGCGATTGCCTGACGGGTATGACACCGAGCTCGAGCAACGCGGCGCTAACCTTTCTCTCGGCCAACGACAGCTAATCTCCTTCGCTCGCGCCATCGTCGCGGACACCAAGATTCTCATCCTCGATGAAGCCACTGCGTCCATCGATAGCTACACTGAGTTACTGATTCAACAAGCCCTCGCTCGCCTACTTGAAGGCCGAACCGGCATCGTCATCGCACACCGACTCGCCACGATCCGCGGCGCCGATCGCATCATCGTTCTCCAAAACGGCGAGATCATCGAGACTGGCAATCACGATGAATTGATGGCCCACCGCGGTTTATACGCACGCCTCTACTCGATGAACTACGCTTCCTTCGATGACATCCCCGACGAGCTGATCGCCGAGGCGATGGATTACTCCAGAACCGCCGCAACCTAACTGCGTTTCAGATCAACGGACCCTGTCCAGCGTCCGTTGCCCGCGCGGCGCTCAAAGGTGCGCCAACGTGCAACATGCCGCTTGAAGTTGCTCGTCGCCCTTGAGGAGTACGCATGATGAATCCGATTTTCAATAGGAATGGTTCAACCACGTCTTCGAGGGTCTGAACCTCTTCGTTAGCAGACGCAGCGAGCGCATTAATCCCCGCCGGTCCTCCGCCGTAGTTTCTGGCTAACGTCTCAAGGTACAAGCGGTCCAGTCGATCCAAGCCCAGTTCGTCCACGCCTTCGACATGCAATGCTTCCGCGGCTACGGCGTCATCAATCTTTCCTTCGCGTCTCACTTGCGCGTAGTCACGAACGCGGCGCAGAAGATTATTGGCGATGCGTGGAGTACCGCGTGAGCGGCTGGCAATCACGTTGGCACCAGGTTGATCGATCGCAACCGACAGTATCGACGCTGACCGAGTAACTACATGCGTCAACTCCTCAACGGAGTAATAGTCGAGGTGATACGTCAGCGCGAACCTCTCCCGTAGTGGCGGACTCAACATGCCAGCCCGAGTCGTTGAACCGATCAACGTGAACTTCTGCAGCGGCAAATTGATCGTCTTCGCAAACGCGCCTGAGCCGGTGATGAAATCGACTCGGTAGTCTTCCATCGCCGAATACAGATACTCCTCAACGGCGTGCGATAAACGATGTATCTCGTCGATGAATAACACGTCGCCATGCTTCTGGTTCGAAAGGATGCCAACTACATCTGCAGGACGTTCCAATGCGGGCCCTGACGTGTGAACCAAAGTCGTATCCATCTCCCGCGCGATGATCTGCGAAATCGTCGTCTTGCCTAGACCCGGTGGTCCATGAAACAGAGCATGATCCAGTGTGTCGCCACGATGCTTGGCCGCCTCGACCGCGATCTGGATGCTGTTTACGACCTGGCGTTGTCCGATATATTCGGTGAAACGGCGGGGACGAAGGTCGTTCATTCCCGGCGCTTCCGAATTGATTGACGCTCGCTCGCTTAGCATTTCAGCGGCTCCGCGCTCAGCCCTAGCCTCGTCGTCTGCACCAGTTACGATGCGCTCTCTTCCAGAATCAGGCATTCAGTGATGGGAACGAATCAATTGCTTTAGGTCGAGGCCGCTGGCGTCGCCGGAGTGTTGCGGAAGACGTACCGGAGCAGTGCTTGTGGATCATCAACGAACGCAGAATCGCGTCCGATCGCTTCGTCTACCATCGCGACCGCATCGGTGTTGCGATACCCGAGATTAACCAATACCGCAATCACGTCTGTGCGCGTGCTGGGTCTCCGACTGGCACGTTGGGCGGCAGTTTCGATCGGACGGCTAGCAGCAGCAGAAACCTTGCCACGCAGCGTCGCGACGATCTTTTGCGCACCACGTTGTCCGATACCCGGCATCAACGTCAATGTCACCATGTCTTCGGTTTCAATCGCGTATGCCAGCGTCGGAACGGGCATGGTCAACGCGGTCGCTGCCCGCGCCGGCCCGATACCCTCAACTTGAATGAACTGCTCGAAGAATTCTTTGTCGCCTGGATCTTTGAATCCGACCAAAATCGGCAATGGTTGCCGCTCCGAAACCGAGTAGAAGATGTGCAGTTCTATGGAGCCGCCAACGACGGGTTGCAGCGAATCTTGGACGAATGCCGGTAACACCACCGAATACCCAACTCCCGATGCAGTCAGCACAACCACCCTCGGCGGATTGTCGTTGACCTGCAAGACCTCGCCTTTCAAGTAAGAGATCATCCTATACCCACCAATTCATTCACCTCTTGCGAACCCGTCACATGAACATGGCAGATCGCGATACCTACCGCATCCGCAACATCTTCCTTCGCGATCTCCTCCGCCAAACCCAACCGCATCGAGACCGCCCGTTTCATCTGCGCCTTGTCCGCCCGACCGCTACCGGCGACGATGCTCTTGACCCGCGTCGGCTGATAGTGGTGCACAGGAATGTTGGCGTGGCCAGCCGCCAGAATTGCGACACCGCGGGCGTGGCCCATGACTATCGCCGTTTTCAAGTTCCGATATCGTGCGTGAAGATCCTCGATGGCGACTTCGTCCGGCTCGAACTCCTCGATGATCTCTCCCAGCGTCTCGTTGATCGTCCTCAGACGAATTTCCAGTGCTTCGCTCGACTTAGTCCGAATCAACCCACCTTCAACCAATGCGACGTTACCACGGGCGTCTGCCGACACGACCGCGTAACCGGTCGTGGTGAGTGCAGGGTCGATACCCAATATCCGTCGATGACGTTCCATGATCCCCCGGCAACTAATCGTCGCTTGGCGTTAAGCCGATTTTAACGCCGAAACCGACCTCATTCGTTCCGAACTTACGGATCATCGATCAAGTCTTGCAAGAATCGATATGCGAATTCCAAAACGTTTCTCTCGGAACCCCAACGACCCGCATACAGGCAACTAGAATCACACCAAAACATACTCCAACCAAGGCATTCGGGCATGCAACCCTTCTACAACGAACAGCAACAGATGCTTGCGACTACGGTCCGCGAATTCGCAGAGAACGACCTGGCACCCCTCGCTGACGAGGTCGATACCAATGAGGAATTTCCCAAAACGCAGTTCGCAAACCTCGCCGAACTCGGTCTGACAGGCCTCCTGATACCGACCGAACTCGGTGGCGCCGGAATGGGATATCGCGACTTCATGGTCGTCCTCGAAGAGATCGGTGCCGTATGTGGCAGCACCAGCACGGTACTCATCACTCATACTTCACTCGGCTCCGAAACCATCAACCGCTTCGGCAACGAGAGCCAACGCGCCCAGTGGCTCCCTCACCTGGCTGCGGGGGAGAAGATCGCGGCGTTCGCCTTATCAGAACCGCAAACCGGTTCCGATGCCCTCGGACTCCAGACCACCATCACCGACGATGGCGAATCCTACATTTTGAATGGCACCAAGCTATTCATCACTAACGCGTCAGTTGCCGACGTCTTCGCGGTATTCGTGACTGCGGATCGCTCAGCCGGCTATCGCGGCGTCTCAGCCATCGTCGTCGAACGCGGCACACCTGGATTTGAAATCAACGAACAGCACGGCAAAATGGGAATGCGAGGTTCCGGAACCGCAGAACTCGTTTTCTCGGATTGCGCAGTTCCTAAATCCAACCTCCTCGGAAGCGTCGGAGACGGTTACAGCATCGCACTCAAAATTCTCGACTCCTCGCGCATCACCGTCGCGGCTCAGTGTTTAGGTTTGGCAAAAGGCGCGCTCGACCAAGCCGTCGCGTACGCCAAGCAGCGTCACGCATTCGGGCGCCCGCTCGCGACAAAGCAAGCCATCCAGTTCATGCTCGCAGACATGGAGACCGAACTCGACGCCGCCCGCCTACTCACGTACCGTGCCGCCGCACTCTACGACGACGGTCTCCCGTACGGCACCGAGTCCGCAAAAGCCAAACTCTACGCCTCAGAAGTCGCTGGAAGAAACGTTGATAAAGCAGTCCAGATTCATGGCGGTATCGGCTACTTCAAACCGACCCCCGTAGAGCGCATGTACCGAGATCAACGCGTAACTCAAATCTACGAAGGCACATCTGAAATTCAGCGGTTAGTAATCAGCCGAGCCGTGATCGGAGAGATTTAGGCGGCACTGACGACTCGCGCACTGCGAGAATTCCATACATCGCGGTTAACGGTTAACGAAGTGAACGTCCGTCGTGGTTAGACCAATTGCCGCCTTCATGACGCATCTCTGCAACGATTCAACTGGCTTGCATGGCGGACGTTATCTCGGATTGACAAGAATCGTCGCTTCGATTTAACATAGGTTTGGTTGCGTATTGCGTCCTTGCCTAGGCGCGCGATTTCGGATTCAGATGTCATGCACTTCAACGTTTCGGGTCTGCTGACCGGTTCCGTGGGCGATGAAATCAGATTCCATTTCGCTCACGAGACTCTAGATAACGACGGACTGTCGTTTCGAGAGGTCGAAGCCCGCGGCAAACTGATGCGTACAGATCGGACGGTTTTCGCCGAAATTAAGGTGAAGGCGCAGCTCGATGCTGAGTGCTCAAGGTGTCTCGTTGACACCGTAACGCATCTCAGTCTCGACTTCGTCGAGGAGTTCAAACCTCTCAACGCCGATCTGATGCATCGTGACCCGGGATGGTTTGACCAATACGAGAGTACCGAGAACGACGAGGCGTTGACCATAGATTCAACTAACGTGCTTGACATATCAACCGCACTCTGGCAGGGATTGAGCGCTGCAATGCCCATGAATCCGCTCTGCCGTCCTTCATGCCAAGGGATGTGCGCCGGATGTTCCGCCGATTTGAACCTCAGCAGATGTGCTTGTCAGATAGCAAAGTCATCCTCCGAATTTCCCAGAATCCGAAATCTGCCGACCATTAACTAAGTACCAGGTGACATGCCCCCGCTTCCCAAGAAAAAGCACACACGAGCCCGCAAAGGCAACCGAGCAGCGCACCACGCAATCGGCCTGCCGACACTCGTACACTGTTCAAGGTGTGACATTCGAATTCCTCCGCACCGCGTATGTCCGGAATGCGGCAACTACAAAGGACGCACCGTAAAAGGAAATTGGCCGAACGCCGACGTTTACAACGTCGACGTCGCTGATGCTTGATTTAGACGATAATAGGTTCGAACCGGATCCGCGACCAACATCCAGTAGGGTTTCTCAGTTCCCACAAAACGGAGACAAATATGACTACAGGCCTCTCAGAATCCACATACACCGCATTTGTGTTCCCAGGACAGGGGTCCCAAGCTGTCGGTATGGGTAAGGACCTATTCCTCAACTCCAGCGCAGCTCGGGAAGTTTTTGATGAGGTAGACGACGTTCTGGGGCGGAAGCTGAGCGATGTCATGTTTGATGGCACGACCGCCGAGTTGATGCGAACTGAAAACGCTCAGCCGGCAATTCTCACGACATCCATCGCCGCTTGGCGCGCACTTGAAGAAGCGACCGAAAGCATCGCCGTACCCGATATGACCGCTGGTCACAGTCTCGGCGAATATTCAGCCTTGGTTATCGCTGGCGTTCTGTCCATCTCCGACGCTGTGAAACTCGTTTGCGAACGGGGCCGATTGATGCAACTCGCCTGCGACGAACGTCCCGGCGGCATGGCCGCACTTATCGGCATCGACGAAGTCACTGTCGCAGAGATCTGCCGTGAAGCTGGCGTCGATGTGTCTACCGTCAACACTCCAGAACAAATCATCATTGCTGGCGAGCACCGTGGCCTAGCCGTTGCGCTTGATATGGCATCCGCCCGCGGCGCCAAGAAGGCCATCCCATTGAGCGTCGGCGGGGCGTTCCACTCTGGACTAATGTCTCCAGCTCAAAGTGGCCTCGACGAAGCAATCGATTCCGTCGAATTCAACGACCCGATGGTTCCCGTTATCGGCAATGTCGACGCTGAGCCATTGCACACCGCCGCCGAGGTCAAAAACGAGCTTCGACGGCAACTCACTTCATGCGTCCAGTGGAGCAACGGAATCCGCCACATGCTCGACAATGGCGTTGATGAGTTCGTGGAGATGGGGAACGGCAAGATCCTCAGCGGAATGATCCGACGCATCGACCGCCGGGCTAACGTCGTAAACCTCGGCGAGTACGATAACGTCTGCGACTACGCAGCTGCCTAACCGGCACCGCTAATCTGATTGCGGTGTCGTTCGCAAGAACGCCCCGTTGTGCCAATGTCCACGCGACCGCCAAATCCCTCGCTTTCACGCGAACAAATGAACAATTGGCTGTCCGCTGCCTCAACCGCGGGTTCAGGATCGCGATCATCAAACTTGGCGGGCGACGAATCCAACGCCCCGGATTTCGAGGCAATACCCCGTGATAAGACGGGAGGGCGGGCCGCCGCAGTGCTATCCCTGTACGAAGCCGACCTGACCAACAGACCCGCGGCGCAATGTATCGACTGGGTTACATCAGAGATGCGGCTGAACCGCAAGCTTCGTCAATTTGCCTACTCAATCGCGGCTGAGGTCGAAGACAGACGGCCAGAACTCGACCGCCAACTGAATGGCTATTCGCGTCGATCGCCAATGTCTGAGACTCTGCCAGTTATCCGGAATATCCTCCGAATCGCCTTAGCAGAGATGGATCTATTTCCCAAAACGAGCACCGCTGTCATCATTAGTGAAGCGGTAAAACTTTCGCAGATGTTCGACACTCAAGGAAGCGGAAGATACGTTAATGGCGTACTCGGCGCGTTGGTCCGGGACGGTGCGCGCGATTGAACGCACGTAACACGCTCAGACCGCTCCAAATGCCCACCGATGCACGGTATATAATTGCGCTTGCGTCATGACGCGATGATGTAACGGAAAACAGGTGATAACACCAGCTCGGGAGAGCACAAAACGATGTCAACAATTTTGGATCGAGTACGGGCCATCACGGCCGAAAAATTGAGTGTGGACGAAGGCGATATCACACCCGAATCGTCGTTCACCGAGGATCTCGATGCGGACTCGTTGGACGTCGTTGAGTTGATCATGGCGTTCGAAGAAGAGTTCAGTACCGACGATAACCAAGTCGAGATTTCTGACGACGACGCGGAGTCAATTCAGACGGTGCAGAACGCCGTTGATTACCTTGGAAGCAAGGGTGTCACTAGTTAACCGATTGTTAGTTAGCGACAAATGTCGACGCGCGCAATACTGATCGCGCGTGTTTGCCAGACAACCAAGTAGAGCGGCGCAGGCAATCTACGCCGCTCTGCCATTTGTTGGCAACTCACACAACGGACGGTGGTAGCCTTGGATACCGACATGGTTGCGGAAGAATCCAAGGTTGAAATCCCGGCATCGGAAAAACTTGCCGAAATAATCGCTGAGGTAGCGGGTTGCCATAAATGCCCTTTGGCACAGACTCGCAACAAAACGGTACCTGGCGAAGGCTCGCCGACCGCCGAAATCATGTTCGTTGGCGAAGGTCCCGGTCGCGACGAAGACGAGACTGGTCGCCCGTTTGTGGGTCGGGCCGGCAAGTTCCTAGACGAATTAATTGCGTCGTTGCCGATGCGCAGGGAGGATGTCTACATCGCCAATATCGTCAAGTGCCGACCACCCAACAACCGTGATCCCGAACGCGCCGAGGTCGATCAATGTTCTGACTATCTTACGCAGCAGATCGAGATTATCGATCCGCTCGTGATCGTGCCGTTGGGCCGACACGCCCTGGGCTGGTTCATGCCGGAACTTCGAATTACACAAAGCAACGGCAAGATATTCCGAAATAACAATCGAGTACTAATGCCGCTGCTGCACCCGTCTTCCGGTCTTAGGAATCCTGAACACAAGCGCATGTTGCAAGAAGGTATCCACAACCTTAGGGACGCGATATTGGAGGGAATCCGAATCCGAAACGAAATCGATCAACGCTCTCGAATTCCCATCGATCGAAAACATGAGTCGCCACGGAGCGCGCCGCCGGCCGACTTGGAGACAGCGGCCTCAGACACGAACAGCGAATCTGAAAGTACGGTCGTAGAGCAGGCCGAAGCGGTCGCATTGGCCGAGACATCTCCTGCCGAATCATCCGTCAACCTTTTCGAGCGGCCCCAAACCCGAGACGAAATTCAGGCGGAATTGAATCGGCAACGCGCCATCGACGCGGCAGAAGAAGCTGCAGAAGGTCAGACGGAAAAGTTAGTGGTTGATGATCGGCAAGCTTCCTTTTTCTAGCTGTGACAATCTCCGCCAAGTTATGCATTCACACATCCGATGGCCCCTTGGCCTACACGGAAATAGCAAACAACCGAACCTAAGGCTGATAAATGCTTGAAAACGATTTCGAATACGGTGAGTCCTCAGTCCGAATTATCCCATTAGGTGGGCTCGGCGAAGTCGGCATGAACATGATGGTTGTCGAGACTGACGACGACATGTTGGTGATCGACTGTGGCGTGCAGTTTCCGGAATACAACACGCCGGGTATCGAACGGGTGATACCCAACATGGAGTACGTCCGTCAACACCGAGACCGCGTACGGGCGATTCTCGTTACTCACGGGCACCTCGACCACATCGGCGGATTGCCGCATCTGATGCGAAATGTTGACGCACCGATCTACGCGCCAAGACTGGCCGCTGAGATGATCCGACGAGAGCTGAAGAAATCCGGCGGGCGAAAAATGGCCGACGTGCAAGTGAATTCGGTTCGACTGGAGAGGGACTATCGCTTCGGCGAATTCAACGTCCAATGGATCGGCGTGTGCCACAGCATCCCAGACTCGTGCAGCATCTACATGGACACTCCGCAAGGAGGCATCCTGCACTCCGGCGACTTCAAGTTTGACAATGAACCGATGCTCGGTTTACCGACGGACTACCAAGCCTTAAGCGAAATCGGCCAACGCGGCGTTCGCCTGTTGCTCTCCGACTCGACAAATGCCGAAGATGAGGGATCTTCCCGCTCGGACCGCATCGCGGCGGTCGCTCTTTACCGAGCCATCGCTGAAGCAAAAGGACGAGTGATCATCGCCAGTTTTTCGACGCAGATCGCCCGTGTGCAGATGGTAGTAGATGCCGCGTACGAGCTTGGCAGGCGTGTGGCGATCATCGGCAGAAGCATGATCGAAAGCAGCCGATTGGCGGAGGAAGTTGGCCACTTACATATCCCATCGGGTGTGAAAATCAGCATCAACGAAGCGAATAGCCTACCGGATGACGAGGTCATCATCATGACCACGGGTAGCCAAGGCGAGTTCGAAGCTGGCGTTTCCCGTATGGCTAGGGGGGACCATCGTGAGGTCAAGTTGGTTGAAGATGACACACTGATCCTGTCTGCGCGGACGATACCCGGAAACGAGACCGCCGTGAACGAAGTGATGAACAACTTGGCGCGGCGCAATGTACGCGTAATCACGGCTGGTTCGAGGCCCGTGCACGTTTCAGGTCACGCGAAACAAGACGAATTGAAAACGATGTTTAGCATCCTCCGACCGGAGTACTTCACGCCCATCCACGGCGAGTATCGAATGTTGAAGGCGCACAAAGAGATCGCAATCGACATGGGAGTGCCAGAAGACAACGTGAACCTGATTCTTGACGGTGATGTTCTCGAGCTGGATGTGGGAAGTGTATCCGTGGCTAATCGAGTTCCGTCGGGCTATGTCCTTATCCAAGGCCAAGGCGAATGGGACATCGACTCGAGTGTGATGGAAGAGCGCAAGTCGTTAGCCAGCGATGGCATTGTCATGGTTTCGATCGTGCGAGACGAAAAAGTTGTGGTCAGCAAGCCGCGAATCGTGACCTCCGGGTTCGTTGATGCCTCGGATGAAGCACGATTGATCCGAGATGCTTCGCAAGCGTTAGCTCAAGCTATTGAACCGGTATTGGCCGATCTCGTAGATTGGAATGAGATGGACCGACTAGTTCGGGCGTGCTTGGGCCGGTTCTTCTACCGTAGGACCAAGCGAAGGCCGTTGATTCTGGTGACCGAAATTGAGCTACAACCTGGACGCGCTAACTGATGAAAACGTGATCGACGACGAGACCGATTCTCGTTCGGACGAACGCGAGAAGCGAAGCAAGCGAACCAAGGGTAAAAACGCATCCAAAACTCAAAATCCAGACGGAGAATCGCGCCAAAGTGAAGGAGTGATTTCCCGAAAATCACTTATCGTCCACGGGATTTTCTTCACTTTGTCGTTGGCGGCGGCGGTCGTGAGTTTCCTATTCCGCGATGAGATCATGTCGACCGTGGGATTCGGAGCCATGCCTATCGGCCTATGGGCAACACTCTTTGCCTACCTGTTGATAACCAACACGCGCTGGCTCATACGAAGGTACCGCGAGACAATCTCGTCCCTCGTAATCGTGCTCGGTGGCGTGACGGTGTTAGGGATATTCGACGCTCCTTTAGGCGCGACCACTGGAGCCACCATGGGTGGTCGCCTCGGCGAAATTCTTGCTCGAGATCCATTCGAGTGGCATCGCTACGACCTCGTGCTTTGGCAACAGGCATTGGCCTGGTTGCGCGCAGGAGCATTGTTCGCGATCGGTGCTGCCGTTCAGTTCCCGACAGCATTCGGGATCACGATGAAAGTCATCTGGATCGGCACTCTGATGGTGGTTTCGGCCTCGGTCGGCTTGTTCATGATGGCGGGCGGAGCAGCCATGAGCGTGGCCAGCAAGCGCAAGAAGCCCAATCCCGAAATCGAAGCCTCAACCGAACCACCGACACCGGATCCGGAAGCCGATTCAGGACATGAAGACTCATTCGCATTTCAACGATATGCGAATGAGATATATCCGGAAATCTCGCATGAACCTGAAGATTTGAACGACGCGGTCGTTGTGATGGGAAACGCAATCGTTCCTGATCATGACATTGACCAAGAAGAATATTTCGCAGATGAAGAAGATAACTTGATCGCTTCAAATTCGAGAATTGACCCGTTCGTTGACTCGCCCCTAGAGACGGACGATGAAACTGGTTTCATTGAAGTTGGCAGTTCAATCGGTGACGTCTCCGATCCAATCCTCGATCACGACCTCCTTGCAGCTACCGAGCCCTTCGAGGACGGTGAGGCGCAGTCAATGGACGCGGATGCTGACGAAATGTTGCAGGTGATTACGTCCGGAGCGGCGATCGAATCGGCTATGAACGCGTTCCCGTGGCACCTGCCGACTTTCGAGTTCCTAGCCGACCCTCCGACGGGCGGTGTAGCCACGACTGAAATTAAAGCGACAAGTGATCTGATCGAGGAGACGCTCGCGGATCACAGTATCGCGGTGACCGTGGACCAAGTTAGAGTCGGTCCTACGGTGACGATGTATGGGTTAAAGCCAGGGTGGAAGGGCAGTGGGTCGCGATCCAATAACGCGCGCCAAAGAGTCCGTGTCGACACAATCCTCAATCGCGAGAAGGACATCGCGTTGGCATTGTCGTCGCCGAATATTCGATTTGAATCGGTGGTACCCGGATCCTCGGTGGTCGGTATAGAAGTCCCAAACGCGAGACCAACGCCGGTGAATCTTCGCACGGTCATGGATTCAGAGGAGTGGTCCGAGTTCGTTGACGATGCAGCGTTGCCGGTCCCGTTGGGCATGGGTAGTGGCGGCAATCCGGTCATGGCCGATTTCTCAAAGATGCCGCACACGCTCGTCGCTGGCGCTACCGGCTCTGGGAAAAGCGTCTGCATGAATACGATCGTCACCGGCTTGCTGATGACGCGGACGCCCGTCGAGTTAAGAATGGTGATGATCGATCCGAAGCGCGTGGAGTTGACGCCGTACCAAGGGATCCCGCATCTTTACTCGCCAGTCATCGTCGAACCCGAGCGCGCCGTCAAGGCGCTCAAGGCGCTAGTCAAAGAGATGATGGACCGGTTTTCCACGCTGGAGGCGACGGGGGTGAAGAACATTACCGCGTTCAACGAGAAGAGCACCTCCAAGATGCCGTATCTGTTGATTCTCGTCGACGAATTGGCAGATTTGATGTTGACGGCTTCGAACGAAGTCGAGCAACTATTGGTGAGATTGGCGCAACTTGGCCGCGCAACTGGCGTCCATCTAGTGGTCGCGACCCAACGCCCGTCGGTAGATGTCGTGACCGGTTTGATTAAAGCGAATTTCCCGTCACGGATCAGCTTCGCTGTCGGATCGCAAGTGGACAGTCGGACGATATTGGATGCCACTGGTGCGGACAAACTCCTCGGCAAAGGTGACATGCTTTACAAGCCGATCGATCTCAGCCAGCCCGTTCGAGTGCAAGGCGCGTTCTTGGCAGAGGAAGAGATCGAGTCCATCGTCGAATTCTGGAAAGAGGTCGGTGCGCCGCCGTTGCCACAACTCGACGTCGATGGTGATGACGACGAGAGTAGTTTTTCGATCCCTGGGTTGTCGGAAGACAACGGTGATGCGTTGTTTATGCAAGCGTCAGCAATGGCGAAGAGCCAAAAAACGCTATCGACCTCACTGTTGCAACGACGCCTACGCATCGGCTATCCCCGTGCGGCACGCTTAATGGATGAATTGGAAGATGCCGGTATCGTCGGACCGGGTGAACCTGGGAAACCCCGGCAAGTAATCGCGAACGGTTGATTCGCGTCACAGTTGCGAAGGGCGCAACACTCAATCCGGGCCTGGCATCAAAGCGCCCCGGGTACTCGTTCCGAGATCGACACGACCATCGCTGACGCAGGTTGCGCGACGTGGCTTTACAATGCTGGATAGTGGCCAATTCCAACAGGCCGTTCCCGTCGGTAAACGTTTCATTTCGTGACGATCAAACCTCTATATCCGGACTTCAACGAAGGTTCAGAGCCCGACGAAGATCCGGAGATCAAAGAACACCCGCCAGTCGATCTTGAGGGCGAATTTTCGAATTGCTTGATCTGCGGTTCGAATCTGGAAGGTTCTGAGCAATTTCAACGACTACGCGTCTGTCTCAACTGTGGGTTTCATTACAACATTCCGGCTCGGATGAGGATTGAGGCTTTAATCGATCCTGGCACGTTCATCGAATCGCATCGCTGGATTTCGTCGATCGACCCGTTAGTATTCTCGCCGCGCGTGTCCTATCAGGTCCGAGTGTTAAACGACCAAGTTCGCACCGGATTGTCGGAAGCGGCAGTTACTGGCGTAGGGAACATTGGCGGTACTCCGTGCGCCATCATCGCCATCGAATTCGGTTTTCTCGGCGGAAGCATGGGTTTGGTGGTTGGTGAAAAGGTCGCGAGGATGATCGAGGAATCGGCACGACAACGCCTCCCGGTCGTCACCTTCGCCAACAGCGGCGGCGCACGTCTTCAAGAAGGCCTTCTGTCGTTGACCCAGATGGCTAAGACCGTTGTGGCGTCTAAGAGCCTTCGAGAGCACGGTTTGCCGATGATTACAGTCTTGGCCAATCCATCTTCAGGCCAGATCCTGTCAAGTTTCGCGTCGATGTCGGACATCCGAATCGGCGAACCGGGTGCTCACATCGCTTTCGCCTCTTTGGGCACGCTGCGAGAAGTAGAAGAGACGCCGTACGTTGGTGAACATGCCAACGCGGAAACTATGCTGTCGCATGGCCACCTTGATATGGTCGTGAGTCGCCTTGAACAACGCGACCAACTGGCATTGATGCTTGGTCTATTCGAAAAAGGTCTCAAGTCCGATGTTGGACCTCGTCGCCGGTCCATCCAGTACCGTCCGACACGCCATGATGCTTGGGAATCGGTGCGCTTGAGCAGGCGATCAGACCGTCCCAAAGCATCCAACTACATTCCATTAGTGTTCCGGAACTTTGTCGAGTTGCATGGCGACCGCTACGGTGCCGACGACGCGGGTGTGACGATAGGTATCGGTCACTTAGGGATTTTCCCGGTAATGGTTATAGCTCACGAACGATTGTCAACAGGCGATGATGATGTGCCGGGCGACGATGCGATCACGAAATCGTTCACCGAGCGTTTTGGCTATGCCGACTTAAACCGCGGCGGTATCGGAGTCAGCGGCTTCCGCAAAGCTCGACGGGCGGCTACGATGGCTGGCGATTTCGGGTTCCCGCTCGTGGTGATGATCGACACACCTGGACCGAAACTCGCCGTTGCGGAAGAATTGAATGGTTTAGCAAGTGAAATCGCGGAGATGATCAATGTGATGTTGGGTATCGAAACACCGGTAGTTTCAGTAGTTGTCGGCGAAGGTGGTTCCGAAGCGGCATTGGCGTTCAGCGTCGCGGACCGACTGTTGATGATGGAGAATACGATCTTCACGCCGATTTCACCGGAAGCCGGCGCAGCGACAGAACTCCGCGACCGGGCGAGGGCACCAGAGGTGGCCCGATCGCTCAGACTCACGTCGTACGATGCATACTACATGGGGATCGCGGATCGATTGATCGCCGAGCCCGAAGGTGGCGCGAATCAGAACCCGACGGGTGCAGCACGAGCCCTGCGACAGGTGTTGATTTCAGAGATCGGTCAACTGAGTAAACGCAATCCACGTGTGCTCGCCCGTCAACGCCGAAGAAGATTTCGGCACATCGGTGAATACAGCCCGCAATTCCGCGCCGCAGTGCGTTCTGAGTTGAGCTCTTGGACCGCGGCGGTAGGCGACCGTATGCGCCGTGTATTCGGGGGCGGATCACAAAGGGAAACCGACGAACCGACGACGGAAGAATGAATCCTGCTCCGACCGCTATTGAAGTAGCCCAGATGCTCGGTGATAACATTACTTCCATCGTCTACGAGTGCGGTTACGTGATGTTCGAAACCCCATTCCCGTCCTTGGACAGTAAGACGCTACAGTGAATGTCTGGCGAAAGCGAAGAACCCGGCGAAAGTAGAAGCGACAGAGCGTGTCAGCGTGACGACGCACGCGCTCTCGACGGGGTGGTTCGGGCAGCTGTGGAACGCGGCGTGGTTTTCCAAGATCCCTACACGGCTTACTTGGATCCTCATGCACTGATCGAAGCTGGCGCGTGGGTAGGTGCGGGTACTCACATTCTCGGGAACACTCGGATCGAACGTGACGCGCGCGTCGGCCCTAATGCGATAGTCG
The DNA here is from genome assembly GCA_002239045.1 of SAR202 cluster bacterium bin127. Taxonomy (GTDB): domain Bacteria; phylum Chloroflexota; class Dehalococcoidia; order Lucifugimonadales; family Lucifugimonadaceae; genus Bin127. Next base: position 141,828 of record MPNN01000003.1, on the reverse strand, counting down.
AGGACTCCACTGTCGGTAGAGGCGCAATCGTTCAACCGTTTTCGAGCGTTATCGACGGTTCAGTCGTCGAATCCGGCGCGGTAATCAAACAACGTTCTGAGCTACGCGGCAGCGTTATTTCCGGCAACGCCGAGATCGGCCCTAACGCTTTGATTGAAGATTCCCGAATTGATTCAAACGCCAAGGTCGGACCGTTCTGCCGAGTACGCGCGGGATCTGAAATCGGCGTCGATGCGTATATCGGAACGCAAGCGGAAGTAAAAGCGAGCCGAATAGGCGATGGCTCAAAGGTCGGGCATTTCTCATTCGTTGGCGACGCAGTGCTAGGCTGTGCTGTCAACATCGGTGCTGGATCAGTGACAGCGAACCACGACGGTCAACAGGTCCAAGAGACCGTGATCGAAGACGGGGTGTCGATCGGAGCCGGATCTGTGCTCGTCGCACCACTGCGACTAGGTAGCGGGGCGCAGACAGGTGCTGGCGCAGTCGTCACACGCGACGTAGCCGATGGCGTTCTGGTGCTAGGTGTACCAGCGCGAATTATGGCGATGCATTAGAAGTCGAATTGAAGAAATGAAATCATCGAGATTGATGCGGCACCATTACGGTGACGCGCGGCCTGAACAGGCAGGAAATGAAATGAAAGATGCGGACGATCCATTAAGCCGCGGTAGATGCTTACACGTGGTTGTGAAGTTGGGAGGACGCACCGATGCTTAACGACTGGGTGCCTTGGGCAGTACTGCTCGCTTCCGCCTTTGCCTATGGATTGATGACCCTCGCGTTGAGCGTGTTGCAACCACAAGGCCTTGCGGCGATGCTCGGGATGGCTTCGACCGAATCATCCAACGATGTGAATCCGGGCAGCGCAGGGGACTACCGGGCAACGCGGATTGTTGTGACGACGTTTAGAAGCGCGTCGTTCATTTCAATAGTGATCTCCGCGTACAACGCGGCGGGAACGATTTATTCTCCGTCAAATGAATTCTTGCTGCCTCTCGTCGTGGCGGCCGCGGTTTTGGTTGGCGTCGTTGCCTACCGAATGATGCTCAATCGGATGGCGAATGCGTGCTACGAAGACGTGAAGATTTGGCTGGCCCCCGTAATCTGGCCGGCGCGCTTTATTGGTCGCCGCATGAGATTGAACCGAGTCGCGAACTACATGCAAGATGTCGAGAACTCCGGCGAGGCGACAGATGAACCGGCTGAAAACGTGATAAACGTTCTGCACAATCTGTCATCGAAAGACCTGCGGGCTGATGACGTCATGCTCCCCATTTCCGAGACTGTGGCGGTCCACGCGGACACACACCTCGACGACGTGGTAATGATGATGGATCAGCTGGACATCGACGACGTGGTCGTATACGACAAGACGGTTGACGAGGTATTGGGCACTATCGAAAGGGCGGATGCGCTGCAAGGGTTGAGAGAAAACGGTGACGGCACGTCCGTCTGCCGAGAATGGATCAGTCACTCGACTTTTGCTGTTCCGCTGACACAACAGGTGGCGACGCTCTTCGATGACTTCAGGGATCGAATGGATGAGACCGCGGTCATGCTTGACGAGGAAGGCAAGGTCGCGGGAATATTGACGTTCGCCAATTTGATGGAACAACTGCTTAGCGATGTCAGTTTGGTGAACGAAGGCTCAGAAGCGTAGAGCATGAGGGGTCTGGCAGGGCTTGCTGTGACCCTACGGTGAGCCGTGTCGTCGATGTCTGCGGGTTTCCTTCTGCGATAGCACCAAGAGTCGGTTTCGCCTCGTCAGATACGAACCGGAAACCATTGGCCTCTGCGGGCAAACATGGCGCGTCCGAAACTAACTGTGATGTGAGTTATCAGTTGGTGGCGGCAGCCGCGATAACGGCACAGCATTCAACGTCCGGCTAACCTCGTGTTGCCGTAGACGGTTCGAAACGAAGCATGTCAGCACCCAATCCTTGATGTGATTACGGATTGGCGATTCAGGGCTCTATCGTCTCACAACTTTGAGCATCTGCTCCGAACCTAGCACGGACGGAGGGCAATGCTTTTCCCAACCCAAGAAGTCGGTACATTCCGCATTGCTCGCATCTTCACTACAAGCTCGCCTAAGCGGTAGATCGAGAAACCTGCCTAGGCAGCTTGTGCCTCAACATGGTGGACTCTTCGAGAGGTCGATAAGCGAAACAGAAACTGCGGAGGCACCTAGACGCGCAAAAGCACTCTAGAGGTTATGCACCTCTAAAGTGCTTGCGTTGGGGTGATCAAAGCGTGAAGCCGATGATCACCGGCTTCACGCTTCGAAGGGTTCTACTGCCCGGGGGCGTCGCCCTTGGCGTTGACAACGATCAACGTAACCGTGGCTACGGATCCTTGGTCGCCTGTCGCGACGAGGGAGTTCACGCTGCCTGCGGTGTAAGTGCCGGAGTCGAGGGTGACTCTGACGGCGAATGCGCCGCTCGCGTTGGCAGTTGCATTGCCGATCGAGTCATCGACGGTCCCACCCGGAACGGTAAGCGAAACTGCTTCGCCGCTGTTAAAGCCTGCGCCGAGGATGTCGGCTGGCGTGCCGGATGCTACGTAGATGATCGTCGGGATCGCGAACGTAACGTCGAGGGCCTGAAGGTCGGCGGAGTTATCCGAGCCTGGAGGGCCAGGCGCGCCTGGAGGGCCGGGGTCTCCGGGATTTCCTTGCGAACCTTTTCCACCTTGCTTGCCCGCAGGGCCTGGAGGGCCTGCAAGTCCTGGGAGGCCTTGGGCGCCTTGAACGCCTGGCAAACCTGGTTCTCCCGGTACACCCGGTGCTCCTGATTCTCCTGGTGCTCCTGGCTTACCTGGGTCGCCTGGGAGGCCTGGCTCACCCGGTGCTCCTGGTGCTCCCGCCTCGCCCGGTGCTCCTGGCTCACCTGGTGCTCCCGGTTCGCCCGGTGCGCCAGGTGCCCCTGGTTCGCCAGGGTTACCCGGTGCTCCCGGCAATCCTGGTTCCCCTTGGGGGCCAGCGCCGGCGAGGCCGATGATCGAGATAATGACTGCAATGACCGAGATTACGGCGATCGCCGTCAGCACTCGGTTCTCTTGCACAAAATCCATCGGGCTGCGCGATTCATTCATGAGGACCCGTCCTCCAATCTGATGGTGTCAGATTACTAGCTTGTCTCAAGCAATAATTGCCTTGATCGTTCGGCTTCAGGAACCCCTGATCGCCGTAGACCACGATGTTTGGCATCGAAGCACGGGCTCAGCCGTACTTCACCGTTCTCGTTCTTCGATGCACAATGAATAATGTTATGCCTGTTTAAGCGCGTGTGTCAAGACGGCTCGTGCAGCCAAACAGCGTATTCGAGTGCAATGATGAACGATCCTTGCCACGATAGGTGCATGTTACATGAAAGAACTCGTTCCGTGCCCGCCTTGCTTGGGTTGGATTGGTGACTTTTGCATCGGTGCTTCTATCGGTGCTTCGGGAAGCAGACTGATTGCGGGTTAGATCGGTTGGATTTTGGCCGCCAAAGGCACCGTCGCAACGCGTAATGCATCACCGTGGGACGATTCGGCTTGGTTGAGTGGTATCCTTATCGGTTGAGCTAAACGAGTTAGCGGAAGTAGAAACAGAGAAAGAACGAGCTGGCAGAGCGGAGCAGAGGTTGATCGTGAAAAATCCCACTTGCGAAAACCGCCAGTATGAAAGAGATAAGATTGGACGCCCAAGCGAAAACGCAGACGATCGAGAAATTTCGCAAGCACGAAAAGGATACCGGTTCGGCTGAGGTCCAGATTGCAATTCTGACCGACCGCATCCGGGAACTTACCGAGCACTTCAAAGTGCACAAGCACGACGCCGCAGGACGGCGCGGTTTGCAGATGATCGTCGGGAAACGCCGACGGTTGCTCAGATACCTCGCGACAGAGGATGTTCGAAGGTACCGAACGCTCATCGAAGCGTTAGGCCTTCGCGGTTGAACGCTTGGCATTAGTCGCCGCGCGCCGCTCCTAACTAGATCGCACGCCGCCGCCGAATTGCCAATTTCCTGCCGTTTACCGAATGATCACACGCGCACGTTAAGTTCTCTTGAGCGCGCTCCGTACGATCACCATCGTCTCGCTGGCACCAACTAACCCAACTAAATCGACTATCTCGCGCGTTTTTCTTGATAACCAATGCGCGATCGTTGCGCTCCCACAAAAACCAAGAATTGGCACCTAAACAAGGTTTGCTGAGAGAAAGAAAAGAGAAAGCTCAGAAATGACTCAAAAATTCGATATCGAGGTCGGAGGGCGATTAATGTCGTTCGAGACCGGAAACCTCGCGCCCCAGGCCGGGGGAGCAGTGACACTCCGCTACGGTGATCTTGTCCTGCTCGCAACCGCGACCGCAAACAAAACTCCGCGTCAAGGCGTCGATTTTCTGCCATTGACCGTGGATGTCGCTGAAAAAGCGTACGCAGCTGGCAAAATGCCCGGCGGATTCTTCAAACGCGAGGGGCGACCAAGTTCAGAAGCGATACTAGCCGCTCGATTGTGCGACCGCCCGCTACGTCCTCTGTTTCCCAAAAACTTCCACAACGAGACGCAGCTCATCATTACGATCCTCGCTGCGGACGAAGTAAATCCCCACTCAACGTTGGGAATCGTCGGCGCGTCAGCGGCGTTGGCCATCTCGGACATCCCCTTCGACGACCCCGTTGGTGCATGCATCATCGGCTACATTGATGGCGAACTCGTCGTCAACCCGACGTACGAGGAACTCGAGAAATCAGCCCTTGAACTGACGGTCGCCGGAACGTCGGATGCCATCATGATGGTCGAGGCTGGCGCGAATTTCGTCTCCGAGGAGGTAATCCTCGAGGCATTGAAGTTAGCTCAAGATGTCAATGGCGAAATCGTTTCCCACATTAGAGACATCCAGGCGGAGGTCGGAAAAACTAAGTGGGCAGCACCCGAAGCGACCGAGGAAGAACTCGCTGCAAAGGCGGCTACGAGGGAGCGAGTCGGCAACGCAATCGTTGACGCACTCAACCTCGGCGGTGGCAAAGAAGCACGCGAAGAAGCTGTCAGATTGATCATGTCCGAGGCCAAATCGGAACTGACATCGGGTGACGACGCGTTCGACGCTTTGCACGTTCAGTCCGAGCTGTATTCCCTGGAGAAGGAAGCGGTACGCCAAGGGATTTTGGAAGAAGACCGACGTCCCGACGGGCGAAGTCTCGAAGACTTGCGACCCCTCGACTCCATGGTTGGCTACCTCCCGCGTGTGCACGGGTCGAGCATCTTCCAGCGGGGCGAAACCCAAGTTCTTGGCGTGTTGACCTTGGCTTCGGCCGCCGACGCGCAACGACTTGACAACCTTTCGCCGATTACGACGAAACGTTTCATGCACCACTACAACTTCCCGCCGTACTCGACTGGCGAGGCCGGTAGGTTCGGGTTCACAGGTCGACGTGAAGTAGGACACGGCATGTTGGCCGAACGGGCGCTCAGCCCTGTGGTACCGGCCGAAGAAGAGTTCCCGTACTCCTTGCGATTGGTTTCAGAAGTCATGGCGTCGAATGGATCATCGTCGATGGCCAGCGTGTGTGCAGGTTCTATGGCGCTGATGGATGGCGGTGTGCCGATATCCGCACCCGTCGCCGGAATCGCTATGGGTCTCATCACCGGTGAAGACGGCGTTGCCAAGGTCCTAACCGACATCCAAGGCGCGGAAGACCACGCCGGCGATATGGACTTCAAAGTCGCGGGAACCCGCGACGGCATCACCGCTCTGCAGATGGACATCAAGGTCAAGGGCATCACTTACGAAGTTATGTCCGAGGCACTCGAACAGGCTCGAAACGCCCGACTTCAGATTCTTGAGCACATGGAGCAAACCATTTCCGCACCTCGAACAGATCTGCGTGACGGTGCTCCACGAATGACAACCATCAAGGTTCCGACCGACAAGATCGGCATGGTCATTGGTCCAGGTGGTTCCAACGTCCGAGGCATCCAAGAAGAGTTCGGCGTCAGCGTCGACATTCAGGACGACGGCAGCGTCACCATCGGTGGCACGCAGTCGGACAAGGTTCAGGGCGCCATCGAGAACATTCGCACGATGACAAAGGGCGTTGAGCTCGGCGAACTGTATACCGGCAAAGTCGTCAAGATCATGGATTTCGGTTGCTTCGTCAACCTGATACCCGGAAAAGACGGCATGGTTCACATCAGCGAGCTGTCCGATACCCGAGTCCCTGACGTTCAATCAGTGGCCAACGAAGGCGATGAGTTGGAAGTCATGGTAGTGAACGTTGACCCTAATGGTCGCGTTGACCTATCAGTTCGAGCGGTCATCGACGAACGCAACTACGGTGACCACGATCGCGCACTCGAAGAAGCAGTGGGCCGACGCCGACCAGGCAATCGCGGCGGACGCGGCGGTTCTGACCGCGGTGGCCGTGGCGGTGGTGGTCGTTACGACCGCGGTGGCGGTGGCGGCGGCGGTGGACGCGACAACTTTGATCGCGGCGGAGATCGCGGCGGACGGCGAGACGACTTCGACCGCGGTGGCCGTGGCGGTGGTCGCTACGACCGCGGCGGACGCGGTGGCCGCGACGACGGCGACCGAGGCGGCCGACGAGACAACTACGACCGCGGCGGACGCGGTGGTGGCCGACGTGACGATTTCGGCGACGGCGGCGACAACCGAAGGCCGCGTCGTCGAATGATCTCGCGCGACCGATAGCTTAGAATCTAAGCAACTAAATGCGGTTGTCCTAGATAACTGAAAGCAAACAACACCCAAAGTTGAAATGACCGATATCACCGTCGCAGTTAACGGAGTGTTGGGCCGGATGGGCTCCACCGTGTTGAACGCGGTGGAGCAAGAACCAGGAATGGTTCCCGTCGGAGGAGCCGACGCGCTCGCCGGCGGTGAGAAATCGGTTTCAACTTTGGGAGGCATGGATCTGCCTTTAGCGTCGAACCTCGACATCCTTTTCGGAAAAGTCACCCCCGACGTCGTCGTCGATTTCACGAACGCTGAAGGCGGCAGTGCCGCGATGCGAGCGTGTGTCGCCCACAAGGTTCGGTGCGTATCCGGCTCGACTGGCATGACGCCCGAAGAGCTATCCGCAATCGGAGATCTCGCTACTGAAGCGAACGTCGGCGTAATTTCCGCTTCAAACTTTGCCCTAGGTTGCGTCGTACTCATTCACTTGGCACGAATAGCGTCGAGTTATTTTGATTACGCAGACGTAATTGAGAGCCATCACGAGATGAAGATCGATGCGCCTTCCGGTACCGCGATCTCGATCGTCCAAGCAATGCTCGAGGGTAAAGGCGGCGATTTCGACCAGAACATCGTCGAGAAAGAACTCCTCAGCGGCACGCGTGGCGGATCGTCTGGCGGCATCAATGTCCACAGCGCCAGAATGCCAGGCCGAGTTGCCCGACACGAAGTTGTGTTCGGAGCACTCGGACAAACTCTCACATTGCTCCACGATTCGATTAGCCGAGACAGTTTTATGCCGGGAGTCATGCTCGCGGTACGGCGGGTCATGGACGAAAAATCGATGATCGTGGGACTCGACAAGGTGCTCGGCTTCTCTGACTGAGACGGCCAGCCGGAAGTTCCAGATCACGCGATGAGCGGACCGCGTTGAAATTCGCTCCCAGGTCAAAGGAATTTGAGATGCGTGCATCAGATCTCGAAATCGCTATCGTAGGCGCAACCGGCGCAGTCGGTGCGGTTGCCCTTGAGCTGTTGGCTGAACGCGGCCACCCGGCCGAAAAGTTACGTCTTCTTGCTTCCAAGCGATCTCACGGGAAGCAAATCGGATACCTTGGTCAATCGTTGACGGTCCAGGAGGCCACGCCAGAATCGTTTGACGGAGTTGATGTGGCGTTCATATCTGCTTCCTCCGAAGTTAGTTTGGCACTGGCTCCCGAGGTGGTCAAACGTGGAGGGTTGGTGATCGACGATGGTTCAGCGTATCGCATGGATCCGAGCGTTCCGTTGGTTGTTCCGGAAGTTAACGGCTCTGATGTCGAGTGGCACTCCGGCATCATCTCAATCCCCAATTGCACGACGACCCCATTGGTGATGGCACTCGCCGGGCTCAGAGGTTTGGCGGAGATCAGCTCCGTTACGGTTTCCACGTATCAATCGGTCACGGGTACGGGCGCTGCGGCGAGGGAGGAGCTGCTGGATCAGTCGCGTGAGATATTACGCGGGGAAGAGATGTCGCCCCCGAGCCAGTATCCACATCCGATAGCGTTCAACCTACTTCCGCAGGTCGACGATTTCATCGACGAGGGGTACACGAAAGAAGAGTGGAAGATGGTGAACGAGTCGCGAAAGATTCTCGGTGAACCCGAGTTGCGACTTACATCTACATGTGTCCGAGTTCCCGTTGAGGTTTCCCACTGCGAATCGGTTACGGTGGAGTTCCGCGATCCGGTATCTGTTGACGAGGCGCGTCTGGTGTTAGCCGAGTTCCCAGGAATTGATCTGTTGGATCGACCGCATGAATCGGTCTATCCTATGCCGTCAAACTCTGCAGGTGAGGATCAAGTGATGGTTGGTCGTGTGCGGCGCGATCTTGCACACGAGAATGGCGTGGTCTTCTGGCTTGCGGCAGACAATCTTCGCAAGGGAGCGGCGCTCAACGCGTTGCAGATCATGGACGAATGCGTGGCGCGAGAGTGTGTTCAACCGCGCGTCGCCGCGACGGTGTGACGAGGCGCGAATTCTGCATTTCGAACCTGTTGCAAATGGCTTCGGATGCAGCCGTCGTTGCAGTTCAATGCGGGCGTTTTGGTGTTCGCTCGTGTGATGTAAGATTCGATGCGTAAGGGAGTTTGAAATGGCAGAAATTGGTCGAGTTCTCACAGCGATGGTCACTCCGTTCACGGAGGATGGCGAAGTTAATTACCCACAGGCTCGCAAGCTGGCGAAGTCATTGTTGGCGTCCGGCTCGGATGGACTGGTCATCGGTGGAACGACCGGCGAAGCACCTTCGATGTCCGACGAAGAGCGTCTGAAACTATTCGCCGAGGTCAAAGATGCGATTGGAGATTCCGGCGCGGTCGTCGCTGGCACGACCGACAATAACACCTACCGATCTATCGAAGTATCACGCGAAGCTGAGGCCGTTGGCGCCGACGCAATCCTCATGACGGTGCCGGCCTACAACAAACCGACGCAAGGCGGATTGACCAAACATTTCATCGCGATAGCCGAGGCGGTTTCGATCCCCGGAATCCTCTACAACGTCCCCAGCCGCACGGCGCTGAATATGACGGCGGGTACGACGCTGAAGTTGGCTGAGGTTCCGAACATTGTCGGAGTCAAGGAAGCAAGTAGCGACGCCGATCAGATCGCATACGTCATCAAAGATGCTCCCGACGGCTTCAATGTTTGGTCTGGCAATGACAACGAGACCTTCTCAATCGTCTCCACCGGTGGATACGGAGTAGTCAGCGTCGCGAGCAACATCATCGGCAACCAAGTCAAAGGATTGATCGGTGCGGTTTTGGAAGGCGATATTGAACGAGCGGCCGGTGAACACCTACGATTGTTGCCGATTTTCAACGCGCTGTTCTTCATCACCAACCCGATACCAGTTCGATATGCGATGAACCGATCGGGTTTCAATGCTGGCCCGGCGCGTCACCCGATGCAAGCGGACGACGATGAGATAGCGGCATTCGCAGCGCAGTTCGATCCCATCATGGATCAATACCGGATCGACCTTCCAAACGGTTGATATTTTGATGATTGACGAGTCGCCCAAAAAAATCATCGAGGATCTTGGCGACGGGTTGATAATGCGTTCCGCGGTTCGCGAGGATGCGGATGCGCTCGCGAAGTTTTGCGCCAAAGTTTTTATGGACGAACCTTTGGCCGATTCTTCGGGCACGGGCACGGAAGCGTATTGGATCGCGAAGTGGATCCACGACCTTCTCGCCAAACCGCATCCGACGTTGAATCCTGACGACATCATCATCGTCGAAGATGTCGAACAAGGACGGTTCGCGTCAACGACGACGTACTTTTCGCAGAGTTGGACCTACGACGGGGTTGAGATTGAGATCGGACAGCCTGAGATCGTTGGCACCCATCCCGATTACAGAAATCGAGGTTTAGTACGTAAACAGTTCGATGTGATGCACCGATGGGCTTCGGAACGCGATCATCTCGTCCAAGTTGTCTTGGGCATTCCGAGCTACTACCGACAATTCGGTTACGAATACGCCTTGCCCGCGGAGGGTGGACGCTACACTCCGATCACTTCATTGCCGCAGTGGGGTGATGAGAAACGCGAGTTTCAGCTACGCGATGCAACAGAAGACGACGTGCCCTTCATCACTGAAGTATTGAAGGACTCGACGCATCGATCAATGGTGTCGCCGGTGTTTCGTAAGGACGAGGTGAAGTATTTCACGTTTGATCGCACCGACCGGAGCGCGGTGTGTCACAAAACCGCGATCTTGTGCAAATCAGAAGATGAGGGACTCGGTGAGCCGATAGGCGTTCTCATGTATGCGATGGTTATCGAGATTGACCAAGGAATAATTCTGCGGATGGAGATGTCAGAGTCGCGATATTGGCGGGAAGCGTTACCTTCCTTGCTAAAGGAGGTTCGGAATTTGGCCAAAAAGGCCGCTGAGGGGAATCACGACCCGGAGCGCGAGATTAAGTCGATACGGCAGGATCTGCAACCAGACCATCCAGCGTACGTTTTCGATGACGGGGCGTTGGGACACGAACCGGAACGCCAATACGGTTGGTACGTGAGGGTGCCTGACATTGCCGCCTTCCTGCGGAAAATCGCGCCGGCATTGGAGGCGAGGATCGAGTCTTCGTTGCACGCGGGAATCACCGGCGACGTTGAGATTCGCGTAGACCGCGACAGAATTGCGATCAGTTTTGAAGATGGCAAGATAACTGGCGTCGAATATCAGACAGCGGTTCACCGGGAAAAAGCATCTGACGGGTGGGTCGCGTCTGCAAGATTTCCGGGTCAAACGTTTCTCCCGGTTCTGTTCGGGATGCGATCTGTTTCCGAAACGGTATCCGCTCACACCGATGTCAACACCGGGTCGAAGTCATCTCGGCATTTGATCGAGACGTTGTTTCCCAAGAGTTCGTCGGATCTCTCGCTTACTCTCACTTAAATGAGTTGTGGTTCAACGCGGCGCATTCGCGTCGTTACGGTCGGCGGCGGCACCGGTTCGTCGGTTTTGCTGCGCGGGTTGAAGCGGCACGCCGATAGGATCGACTTAACGGCTATCGTCACGACTTTCGACGACGGCGGATCATCGGGTAGATTGCGAAACGAGTATGGTGTTCCTGCGCTGGGTGATATCCGACGATGCATCGCGGCGTTATTACCGCCTGATTTCGAAGATTCCACGATCGATTGGATGCTCGAGCACAGGTTTAATTCGGATGGCTCGTTGAACGATCACTCACTCGGCAACTTGATGTTGCTAAGTGTGTGGCAACGATCTGAGAGCCTGAGCGAGGCGATCGATTCGATCGCAGGTTCTCTCAATCTGATTGGCCGCGTAGTTCCGGTAAGTGATGAATCGTCGGACCTATGTGCCGAGTTGGAGGATGGCGAGTTAATTTGCGGGGAATCTGCTGTTGGCGAGCGGAACGAAGATCTGTTCGGTCCTTCGAGAATCTATCTTGATCCTCCAGTTACGGCGAATCCGGACGCCTTAGTGGCCCTTCGCGAGGCAGACGTTGTGATTCTTGGACCGGGCGATCTATTCGCAAGCGTAATTCCGAACTTGTTGCCGGGCGGTGTGATTGAAGCGATCAGCGAGAGCTCGTGTCAGATTCTTCAGGTCTGCAACATCGCGATGAAGGTGGAAGATACCAAGGGATATACGGCGTCGGATTTCGTGAAGTCCGTCAATCGCTATCTGGAGTCGGGTGGGAAAGCCGTCGACGCGATATTGGTTGATGAGAAGGGGATCGGATCGTCGAAAGTTGATGGCGCGATCGAGATCGACGACGGTCTTTTCGACAATGTGGAGGTTGTTACGGCGCGCGATCTGTCCGACGATGTTTCGCCGCGTCGTCACGACTCGGAACGGCTCGCGGCGGCGGTTTTAGCGTACGTCGACGCGGTTAACGGCTACCGTTGACGACCAAAGTGTCGTCGCGGTGAGGTCCGGTCGAAATCTCGGATGCCGGAATCTTGAGAAGGTCTTCGAGTTTGCGAACGTAGTTCTGTGCACCGTCGCAGAGATCGTTCCAATCAGTAACCCGCGTCGTCGATTCGGTCCAACCGGGCAATTCTTCATAGATCGGTTCGCACCGGGCCAAACGCCCCCGCTCGATCGGGAAATCTTCGATTATCTCCCCGTCGAGTGAGTACGCCGTGCAGACCTTGATGCGATCCCAATTGTCAAGCGTGTCCAACCGCGTCAACACCATCGAAGTGAAGCCGTTGACTCTGGTTGTGTAGCGCGCAGCCACGGCGTCGAACCAGCCGACTCTTCTTGCTCGGCCGGTAGTCGCGCCGAACTCACCGGCCATCTCCCGAATGCGATTACCTTCGTCGCCGTGGATCTCGGTCGGGAAAGGTCCCGCTCCCACTCGAGTAGCGTAGGCCTTGAATACCCCAATGATGCGTTCGAATGAACTTGGACCGATACCGGTTCCCGTGAGAGCACCGCCAATGGTAGGGCTGGAGGAGGTAACGAACGGATAGGTGCCATGGTCGATGTCCAGCAACGCTCCTTGCGCGCCTTCCATGATCACGTTTTCGCCCGAATCGATTGCGTTCGTGACGATCTCATCTGCGGACTTGATGTACGGGCCGATCTGGTCTGCCCAGTGTTTTGTCTGTTCCAACACCTCGGCAACATCGATTGGTTCGCCGCCATAGATCTTAGTGATGAGTTCGTTCTTGAACTCAATTATCGGAGGGAGAGTCAGCGTCAGTTCTTCGAGGTCAAGGAGTTCGCCAACGCGGACGCCCATTCGTGCGACCTTGTCGACGTATGCGGGTCCGATCCCCCTGCCGGTAGTGCCAATGGCCGCGGCTCCGCGCCGTTCCTCTTCCAACCGGTCAAGCAAGACGTGGTACGGCATGATGAGATGTGCACGGTCAGAGATTGCGATATCGCCGGGCAACCCGTTATCTTTGACCATCGCGATTTCTTCGATCAAAGCGTCGGGAGAAATCACGACACCGTTGCCGATGACGTTGATTGTGCCCTCGTAACAGATCCCACAGGGAATGAGGTGGAAAACGAGCTTTCCGTAGTCGTTTACGACGGTATGCCCGGCGTTGTTTCCGCCGGAAAATCTAACGACTACTGATGCGTCGCCGGCAAGGAAGTCGATTATCTTCCCCTTGCCTTCGTCGCCCCATAACCCACCGAGCACGGCGGTCGTCGGCATTCGGATTTCCCCTTCGCGCACGTATCCCACCGCGGCGTTGGACGCCGTGGTTGAACACCAGCACGCGCGTATTGAGTGTGCTTAACAAACGAATTATATCGCGCCGCGCGGCCATGAATTCATCCTGAATGCCGTGCTTCAAACGGGCTTGGCTGCGTTCGCAGACCCGTTTGCGATCTCCCGATGGGGCGGTTCGGGTACCATGGGCGCAGAGCGATTTTGCCAGTATGTATCGAAGCGAGGAATTGAGGGATGTCGGAACTAACAACTCCCAACCAAGTCGCGGTTGAAATTGACGACAACGTGAAGCAGTATCTGTTCTGGACCGTGACGTGGGTATCGGCAGTGACGATCGTGGGGATACCGCTAATCCCGATAATCGCCATCATCTACTGGGTTTGGTACGCGCCTCGGTACCGTGAGTTCCACACATTGGAACTTGATGAGACCAACGTGAGTTCGAAGCGGGGTGTCGTGTTCCGCAGCGAGACGAACGTTCCGCTCGAACGTATCACCGACGTTTCCGTACACCAAGGCCCTCTGATGCGTAAATTCGGCGTCTACAAAGTCAGTATCGAGAGTGCGGGTCAGACTCAATTGCAGGGCGCCGCGACCATCATCGGGGTTGCCGATCCGTATGATTTCCGGGACGCGGTTCTGGAGAACGTCGAGATGATCAAACAGCGATCTGGCGGTGATGGATCGACCGCGTCCGACGCGCCGGCATCCGTGGGTTCGAACGAACAGACGGAGCTGTTGACGGAGATAAGGGATATCCTCAATCGCATCGACGCGAAATCGTGAACAAGTGATGCGTGAAAAAGAGGGACTGATAACCCGGCTGAGGTAGCGCTAAGGTGGTTGACGCTTTCTTTCGTAGGCGTTATACTTACGGGTTACCCGCTGAGAGAATCATGCGTTTTCGTTTGGCTCGATCTGGTGGGTGCACCTAAAAAGTTGAATATCGATTCCGCATTCTCCGAGAACCGGAGCAAGCCGATTCAAGAAGATGGATCAAGCTACTAAGGGCACATGGGGAATGCCTTGGCGCTAGAAGCCGAACAAGGGCGTAGTGAGACTGCGATAAGCCACGGTCAGCCGTCTGGCAGGCTAAGCCGTGGATTCCCGAGTGGGGAAACCCGAGGCCGCGCGTTCGCGCGCGGTTTCATCTCGTAAGAGAGGGTAAGCGGGGGAACTGAAACATCTAAGTACCCCGAGGAAAGGAAATCAACCGAGACTCCCTTAGTAGCGGCGAGCGAAAAGGGAACTAGCCCAAACCGGGTGAGACTAAACGGCTCAGGAGCTTACGTCTCACGGGTGTTGTAGGGCTCGATTTGGAGGCTACCTGAGGCTTCCGAGGAGTTACAAAGCGCAACGATAGCTGAGCAGCACTGGAAAGTCTGGTCGAAGAGGGTGATAGCCCCGTAAGCGAAATCGTTGAGCCTCCTTTATCGAGTACCTGAGTACGGCGGGACACGTGAAATCCTGTTGGAACCTGGGGGGACCACCCTCCAAGGCTAAGTACTTCTAGCGACCGATAGCGAACTAGTACCGTGAGGGAAAGGTGAAAAGCACCCCAAGCAGGGGAGTGAAAGAGAACTGAAACCGTGTGCCTACAATCCGTTGGAGTCCACCTGCGGGTGGATGACAGCGTGCCTATTGAAGAATGAGCCAGCGAGTTACTTTGTGTGGCGAGGTTAAGGCGTTCAGCGCCGTAGCCGAAGCGAAAGCGAGTCTGAACAGGGCGTTCAGTCGCGCGGAGTAGACCCGAAACCGTGTGAGCTACCCATGGCCAGGCTGAAGCGAAAGTAACATTTCGTGAAGGGCCGAACCCGTTTACGTTGCAAAGTGATGGGATGAGCTGTGGGTAGGGGTAAAATGCCAAACGAACACGGAGATAGCTGGTTCTCCCCGAAATGCATTTAGGTGCAGCGTCGGGAATTACTTCGCGGAGGTAGAGCACTGATTGGGCTAGGGGGGGAAGACCTTACCAAACCCTGTCAAACTTCGAATACCGCGAAGGGTACCCCGGCAGTGAGACAGTGAAGGATAAGCTCCATTGTCGAGAGGGAAACAGCCCAGATCGCAAGCTAAGGCCCCAAAGTGTGTGTTAAGTGTTAAACGAGGTGGGGGCGCCCAGACAGCCAGGAGGTTGGCTTAGAAGCAGCCACCCTTTAAAGAGTTCGTAACAGATCACTGGTCGAGGGCTCCCGCACGGAAAATAAACGGGGCTCAAACACACCGCCGATGCTGCGAGAGGCGCGTTCGCGCGCCTCGGTAGGGGAGCGTTCCCAGCCGCGTTGAAGCGTGACCGTGAGGGCACGTGGAGTGCTGGGAAGTGAGAATGCTGGCATGAGTAGCGACAATGCCGGTGAGAATCCGGCACGCCGAAAGTCCAAGGTTTCCTACGCAACGTTGATCGACGTAGGGTAAGGCGGCCCTAAGGTAAAGCCAAATGGCCAAGCCGATGGATAGCTGGTTGAAATTCCAGCCCCGCCCCAATACCGATTGAGACGCAGGAGGGACGCGGATTGGTAAGCGATGCATACCACTGGATATGGTGTGTCGCCACCTGTAGGCCAGCGCGGCGAGTTAAAACGCGCCGCGCGTTATGAGCAGAGGGGTGGCTGGACCTTAAGGTACGCCTCGAGGAACATCGCTGATCCTATACCGCCAAGAAAATCTCCGACGTCGAGGTGTTGTGGCGACCGTACCGCAAACCGACACTGGTGGACAGGGGTAAATGCCCCAAGGCGTTCGAGACAACCATCGTTAAGGAACTCGGCAAATTAACCCCGTAACTTCGGGATAAGGGGTGCCGATGATGTATACGCGTTTACCGCGAAAAGCGTTGTCGGCCGCAGAGAACCGGCTCAAGCGACTGTTTACCAAAAACACAGGTCTGTGCCAAAGCGAAAGCTGATGTATACAGGCTGACGCCTGCCCAGTGCTGGTAGGTTAAGGAAGGGTGTGAGAGCTCCCGACCGAAGCCCCGGTAAACGGCGGCCGTAACTATAACGGTCCTAAGGTAGCGAAGTCCCTTGTCGGGTAAGTTCCGACCCGCACGAATGGCGTAACGACTTGAGCACTGTCTCAACGATGGACTCGGTGAAATTGCAGGACCCGTAAAGATGCGGGTTACGCGCGGCAGGACAAATAGACCCCGTGGAGCTTTACTGCAGCTTGACATTGGTTTGAGTTCAGGGATGTGTAGTAATAGGCGGGAGACTTCGAAGCTCAGGCGCCAGCCTGGGTGGAGTCGACCATGAAAGACCGCCCTTTTCTGCGTTTGAATCTAACCGTTTCTGGAACAGTGTCTGGTAGGCAGTTTGACTGGGGCGGTCGCCTCCCAAAAGGTAACGGAGGCGCACAAAGGTCACCTCAGGCTGGATGGAAATCAGCCTTAGAGTGTATTGGCATAAGGTGGCTTGACTGCGAGACATACAGGTCGAGCAGGGACGAAAGTCGGTCAAAGTGATCCTACGGTACCGTGTGGAAGGGCCGTAGCTTAACGGATAAAAGCTACCCCGGGGATAACAGGCTAATCTCCCCCAAGAGATCGTATCGACGGGGAGCTTTGGCACCTCGATGTCGGCTCGTCGCATCCTGGGGCTGAAGAAGGTCCCAAGGGTCGGGCTGTCCGCCCGTTAAAGCGGCACGCGAGCTGGGTTCAGAGCGTCGTGAGACAGCTCGGTCTCTATCCGCCGTGCGCGCAGGACATTTGAAGGGAGCTGATCCTAGTACGAGAGGACCGGATTGGACGAACCTCTGGTGTGCCGGTTGTGGCGCCAGCCGCATCGCCGGGTAGCTACGTTCGGAAGGGATAAGCGCTGAAAGCATCTAAGCACGAAGCCCACCCTAAGATGAGATGTCCCATCCTTTTTGGAGTAAGACCACCGGGAGACTACCGGGTAGATAGGCCGTAGGTGTAAGCGCAGAAATGCACTCAGCTAAACGGTACTAATCGGTCGAGGGCTTGACCATTAAGAATGCTTCATGTATCGGTTTGCTCCGATCAATAGCGAGATTGCGGAATCGGTTTCAATCACATGCTCGACTAGCGTGTCGCGCATTGAATTGCTCGGTGCGGGGTAGAGCAGTGGTAGCTCGTCGGGCTCATAACCCGGAGGTCGCAGGTTCGAATCCTGCCCCCGCTACCAACGCGCCGGCAAGACAGCTGGATAGCGTAAAAAATATCGCAGAAGCTCCTTGGTGATAAGAGCGCGATGGAACCACCCGTTCCCATCCCGAACACGGAAGTGAAACGTCGTAGCGCTGACGATACTGCACCGCGAGGTGTGGGAAAATAGGTCGTTGCCAGGGGGCTTTTACAATTGTTGATGCATCTTGTTCTGTATCAAAATCCGGGAGAGGTGGCTGAGTGGTTGAAAGCGCCGGTTTCGAAAACCGGTATCTCGGGCAACCGGGATCGCGGGTTCGAATCCCGCCCTCTCCGCCATACCTCATTCCAAGCGTGTCCCACAACAGATTCGCTTCGTGATGATCGCAGACCCGATGCCGCCGCGGAGAGGTGCCGGAGCGGCTTAACGGGCACGCCTGGAAAGCGTGTGTGGGCTCAAACCCACCGCAGGTTCGAATCCTGTCCTCTCCGCCATCGCACTCCCAATCCTTGAATGCGAATCGTTACGATCTTCGCCACCTAGATTCGAACGAATGTAATGTTGTGTGTTACTGTGTTCTGAAGCAATCGAATGGCGAAACGGAGTTTTCCGTCGTTTGGCGAACAGGGTCGACAGAAATTTGACGATACGGATCTGAGTACTGTGAACGTTAATGAAGATTTGAAATACTGGGTGGCATTTCACCGCATCCAAGGTATGGGACCGAAGAGATTCAATCGTATGGAGATGCACTTCGGCAATCTTGAAGACGCTTGGAACGCCGATAAGGGCGAATTGCGAGACGCCGGAATCGGTGCTGCGCTGATCGAAGATATCGGTTCGACGCGCGAACGCATTGATCCCGATGCCGAACTAGATCGATTGGTGCGGAGCGGAATCCGCCCGATCCATCTACGCTCGGATGAGTATCCCGATCATCTTGCCGAATCGCCAGATGCGCCAGCGGTCATTTACGTCGCGGGCGATTTAAAACCGCGCGACAACAACGGCGTCGCCATCGTCGGAACCAGGAAAGCCACCGAGTACGGCATCGAAATGGCAACCGAGCTCGCTCACGATCTGGCCAGTTTGGGCATCACCATCATCAGCGGTCTAGCAATTGGAATCGATACCGCCGCGCATCGCGGCGCCTTGAAGGCCGGCGGAAGGACCATTGCCGTTCTTGCCGGCGGGTTGGACTCTATATATCCGCAACGCAATCGCGGCCTCGCTAGGCAGATCGTCGAGAGCGGAAGTCTGGTATCCGAATACCAACTCGGCGTCCGCTCGAAACGCGACCACTTCCCGCGTCGCAATCGCATCATCAGCGGCCTGAGTCGTGGCGTAATCGTCGTCGAAGCAGCCAAAAAGAGCGGAGCAACTTGGACGGTGAAATGGGCGTTGGACCAGAATCGAGAGGTCTTTGCCGTCCCCGGCAATGCCAATTCACCACAGAGCGAAGGGACCAACTGGCTTATTCAACAAGGCGCTAAACTTACCACCCGCGCCGACGATGTCGTACAAGAGCTCAGCGCATTCTTCGGCGACCTCAAGCCGGACCCCGATGCGAACCGTCGGACATCGGCCGCGCACATCCGCGCAACGGTGACAAAGCCCAATGGTCGGTCCAACAATGGGAACGTCGACGCCCCCCGGCCTCGTGTCGAAGAGATCGAGACTTTCAACGAACTAGAACACACCATCGCCAATTCGTTGCGCGACTCTGAAGGCCCTGTTCACATCGATGAAATCGCCCGAACGCTATCATTGTCAGTAACCGAAACAATGTCAACGCTTACCATGATGGAAGTGCGGGGCATCGTTCGGTGCACCGAGGGCGCTCTATACGATCTGTCGAACCGACGCGCTGAAATCGGCGCGCCAAGATTGTTAGATGACGGACAACCTGCATAATTACTGATTCCCTCGGAGTCGATTTCGGACTTCGACAACGGGCTTTGAAAACTAGTGGAAGTGTGACGAATTGGCAAAGCGAACAAAGGCATCTGGCGACGACCTTGTGATCGTCGAATCGGCTGCCAAAGCGCGCACCATCGAACGCTACTTGGGTGATGGTTTCGCGGTAAAAGCGTCTGTTGGACACGTTCGTGACCTGCAGAAGTCAAACATGGGCGTCGACGTCGATAACGACTTCGAGCCGAAGTACAGCATCGTTTCCGACCGCCGAAAGGTCGTCAACGAACTCAAAACCGCCGCCAAACGTGCGGGCAACGTGTATCTCGCCACCGACCCCGATCGCGAGGGCGAAGCGATATCGTGGCACCTCAGCGAAATCCTCGGCATCTCACAAGATGATGCCCGGAGGGTAGTGTTCCACGAGATAACCAGAGACGCGGTGATGGAGGCGTTCAATGACCCGCGCCAAATCGACCACCAACTCGTTGAAGCGCAACAAGCGCGCCGCATTCTCGATCGTTTAGTCGGTTTCAAGCTCAGCCCCTTTATTCGTAACAAAGTCGCCGGTGCCCAGTCCGCCGGCCGAGTCCAGTCTGTTGCACTGCGATTAGTCGTCGATCGTGAAGAAGAGATCAACGCCTTCAAACCCAAAGAGTATTGGCTGATCTCGGTTGACCTCGCAAAGCAATCCTCGGACATCTCCGTTGGCGCGCGTCTCTACCGGATTCACGGAGAGAAAAAGGACCCGAACAAACCAGAGAACGAACTGCTACCCAACGAAACCTCGGCGACGGCAATCGCCGATGAACTCAAATCTGCCGACTACACGGTTACCAGCGTCACCAAACGCCAGGTAAAAGTCCGTCCCCGTCCGCCGTTCATCACCAGCACTCTTCAACAGCAAGCCGCACGTAGCCTTCGGTTCAACGCGCAACGCACGATGAGCACCGCCCAAAGTCTTTACGAGGGAGTCGTCCTCGGCGATGGCGAGCCGGTAGGACTCATCACCTACATGAGAACCGACTCGACCAATCTTGCTGCATCGGCTCTCCAGCAAGCGCAGGCCTTCATCCAAGGCGAATTCGGCGACAGTTACCATGCCGGGCATCGGGTTTACCAAACCAGTTCTCGTAACGCTCAAGAAGCGCACGAAGCCATTCGCCCAACCTCAATCTCCAACACCCCTGACCGCGTATCCCGATTCCTCAGCCAGGATCAACGTAGGTTGTACGAACTCATATGGCAACGGATGGTCGCTAGCCAAATGGCCGACGGCATCGACGAACGCACCCGCGCAGACATCGACGCCGTCACGACAAATGGCAAAACCCACAAATTGCGAGCGACCGGATCGGTCACGGTCTTCGACGGTTTCCGCAAGCTCTACATCGAAACCCGCGACGAAGATTCCGAGTCTGACGACGCGAGGCGCCTGCCGCCGCTCTTCGATGATGAGTCACTCAACCTACTGAAGGTCAACAGCGATCAGAAATTTACGCAGCCACCTCCTCGATTCACCGAAGCCAACTTGATCCGAACATTGGAAGAACTTGGCATCGGAAGGCCTAGCACTTACGCCACCATTGTCGGCAGAATTGTTGATAGGAACTACGTAACACGCGAACGGAACCGGTTCCATCCCACCAAGAGTGGTATCGCCGTGTGCGCCATGCTCAAGCAGTTCTTCCCTGACATCGTCGATGTCGGGTTCACCGCCGGCATGGAGACCAAGCTCGACGACATCGCGAGCGGTGACTTGGAACGCGTCGAAATGCTGCGCGAGTTCTACTCGCCGTTCGACGCCGCACTCGATCATGCCTTCCAAAACGCCCAGCGCGTCCGCCGATCCGAATTCGACGTCGCCAGTGGCATCAAATGTGACGGTGGCACCGATCTCGTGGTCCGCAACGGGCGACGAGGAGATTTCTTGGCGTGTCCCGAGTTTCCGACGTGCAAATTTGCGATGGACCTGTACCCCGGCGATGATGCTGACGGCGAAAAAATCGAAGAGTGGCAAGGCGAGTTCACTCGTCGCATGTCGCAATGCCACGTCGCACACCCCGACGGCGTACCCGAACTTGAAAAACGTGTCGAGCTCGGCTCGGGCGTCATCTGTGACGGCGGCGTCGAACTCGTGGTCCGCAACGGGCGGCGCGGCGAATTCATTGCCTGCCCGGAGTTCCCCAAATGCCGCGTCGCACTCGATCTCAAGCCGGAAGACGAAGCCGAACTCGCCGAATGGGACGAGAAACGAATTCAGCGCATGCAACGGTGCTTCAAAGAGCATCCCGAAGCCGCCAAGAAACGAAGCACGCGCACCACGCGTTCAACCAGGTCACGTAGCCGCTCGAGCAATAGCCGGGCGCGCACCTCTAGCTAACTCAACCCGACCTTCAACCACGATGCTCCAACCCGGAATCGGAAGGAGCATCTCATGACAACCGAACGTCGAGATCTGCGAGGTCTAAACGTCCCCGGCCTTTGGGACGTCGTCGGCAACACCGCATGGGCACCGATCCTTGACGAGTACCAGAAACACTTGACTTCGATTCGTCAGCTAGCAACTCCAACAATTCGCAACTACATGAATGACCTCGCTGCGTTCATGAGATTCCAAGCCGAAACCGGATCCCTCGACAAGATCAAATCTCCTGATCGCCGTCAACTTAGAAGCTACCTCGCATTCCTCGCCAGCAATGGATACGAAAAAGCATCAATCAGCCGCAAATTAACCGCCTTACGTACATTTTTCAGATGGATGCAGGAGACCGGCAAAGTGGACCGGAACGACACCGACATGGTCGCCGCACCGCGTCAAGCCAAGAGACTTCCATACGTCGTGTCTGAAGCGGAAATCGAACGGCTGCTGATGGCACCCGATACCTCCACAACGTTGGGTCTGCGCGACCGCGCATTACTCGAGTTGATCTACGCCTCAGGAATGCGCGTCTCCGAAATCAATTCGCTGAACATCGCGGATGTCGACCTCAAGTCTCGAGAATGCCGTGTATTCGGCAAGGGAGCAAAGCAACGCATCGTTCTGCTCGGCGAGACAGCCGCGCAATGGGCCGAAAAATACCTAAACGCATCGCGCCCTAAACTCGCAACCCGACGATCCCAAGAGGCACTCTTCCTCAACAAACTCGGTGGCCGATTGAGTACCCGAAGCATCCAGGAAACCGTCAAACGCAACGCCCTCAAATCAGGACTCGACGCCAACTTCCACACTCACATCCTCCGCCATAGCTTCGCCACCCACCTACTAAACGGCGGTGCCGATCTCCGAGTCGTGCAAGACTTGCTCGGCCACGAATCGCCGTCCACCACGCAAATCTACACCCACGTTTCGGCAGAGCAAGCACGCAAAGTCTATCTCCGAGCCCACCCCGGTACAAACCTCCAGCGGCGTGCCCCAAGGCGAAAAGACCACAACACGTTATAGCCTTGAATCTGGCACGCGAGACATCGTCTCGCGGGCGGTGTGAACACCTCCAATGTCGAATCCGGGATTCACGATGAGACGCATATTGGTCATAAATGGCCCCAACCTAAATAACTTGGGTAAACGCGACGCCACGCAGTACGGATCCGTAACGCTCGCTGACATTGAGCAACGCGTCTCCGAGCGCGCCAATCAACTCGGAGTTAACACCGCATTCTTCCAGTCCAATCACGAGGGTTCCATCGTCGATTGGATCCAATCCGAAACTGCGGACGCAGACGGCATCATCATCAACGCTGGTGCATTGACGCAAGTCGGATACTCGCTGCTCGACGCTATTTTGGACAGCAAACTACCAACAATCGAAGTACACATGTCTAATATCCACGCCCGCGAAGAGTTCCGACGCCACTCCGTCATCGCACCCTTTGCCTTGGGCCAGATAGCCGGCCTCGGCTGGCGCGGATACCTACACGCCCTAGAAAGCCTCGTTGCACATATTGAGGAAAACTCCGGATGAGCGCAACCAAGTTTCGCTACCCTAACCGTGTCGCCGCACTGCGCTCGTTGATCAAAGAGCAAGAACTCGGCGGCATGTTGATCTCTGATCCGCACAATCGACGCTACTTCTCAGGCTTCATCGGCACCGCCGGGCTCCTCTTCATCACCGAATCCGACGCCATACTGGCAACCGATTTTCGGTACACCGAACAAGGAGCCGATCAGGCCACCGGCTTCGAAATCACGAAAATCCAAGGCCGCATCGGCGAATGGTTCCCGAAATTGCTCGGTGAATTAGGCGTCGACAACATCGGCTTCGAGGCCGACAATCTCACCGTTTCCGCCCTCCAGACGTACGAAGACGCCATAGCGGAGAGCGAGATCGAGGTCAACCTCGTGCCAAAATCCGGCGACGCCGCCAAACTGCGCGCGATCAAAGATCCAGGCGAAGTCAAGCTACTACAAAAAGCAATCGACATCGGCGATGCCGCGTTCGAGGAGACCGCTGGAAAGCTGATGCCTGGCATGACCGAGAACGAAGCTGCATGGGAATTCGAGAAAGCCATCCGTGAACGCGGCGCAGAATCTCTGTCCTTTGACACCATCGTCGCCATTGGCCCCAATGCAGCCCGACCACACCACCAAACCGGCGATTCCGAACTCAGAGAAGGCGAAACCATCGTCTTCGACTGCGGCGCAACTTACCAAGGTTACTGTTCAGACCTCACACGCACCGTGGTACTCGGTGAAGCCGACGACGAAGTCGTACGAATCTACAGCATCGTCCTCGAAGCCCAAGAATCCGCGATCGAAAAAGTCGAAGCCGGCATCACCGGAGGGGAAGCCGACGCCATCGCCCGCAAGATCATCGAAGGCGCCGGCTATGCCGACAACTTCGGCCACAGCCTAGGCCATGGCCTAGGTCTGCAAGTCCACGAGGAACCCAACGTCGGACCCCGCGGCACCACACCGCTCGAAAACGGGATGCCATTCACTATCGAGCCCGGCATCTACATACCCGGTTGGGGCGGCGTCAGAATTGAAGACGTGGTCGTCTTGGAAAACGGACGCGCACGCGTCTTGAGCCACGCCGCCAAGATGCGGTTTTGATACCAACCCAATCTCTCGAAACCAACCGAAACCCAGTTAGCAAAGAAAGCTCCTACCAATGACGATTTCATCCTCCGAAATCCGCCGCAATATGACCATCATGTTGGATGGCGAGATCTACCAGATCATGGAGTGGCAGCATCGCCAAGCCCCCAAAGCACCGCCGACATTGACCCTTAAAGTCAGGCAACTAAGCACCGGCAACGTCTTCGAACGCAAACTCGCCGGAAACCAGAAACTTACAGCCGCCCCGACCGAGCGACGGAACGCCCAGTACCTGTACAAAGAAGGCGATTTCTACGTCTTCATGGACATGGAAACCTACGAACAACACCTCATCGGCGACGCGCTCCTCGGCGACGCCGTTTATTTCCTACCCGAAGGCGGCGAATTGGTATTGCTGATGCACGAGGAGAAACCAATACTAGTCGAATTGCCCTCCGCGGTGAACCTCACTATTGCCCAAACCGAAGTCGGCCTGAGGGGCGATACGCAAAGCGGCGCCACCAAACCGGCCACCACCGACACCGGCCTCACCCTCCAAGTCCCACTATTTGTCTCCGAAGGCGACAACATCAGCGTCAACACCACTTCTAAGGAGTACATCGGCAGGGCCGTCTGATCGCCTCCACAACGCAATTCCCTTTGCAGATAATGGTGGCAGCCTGATGATGAACACCGCACCTTCGCCGCAAACGCCTGCCAACCAATCTCAACCGCGTTCGGTCTCCGAAGTTTCGCAACTCATCCAAGGGTTGTTAAAAAACGACCCGAAACTAGCGAACATCACGATGATCGGAGAAGTATCCGGTCATTCGCAACCAGCTTCGGGACATAGTTACTTCTCCGTGCGAGACCGAGAAGCCGGACTCCGTTGCGTGATGTTCCGCTACGGCCGCGGACATCAATTCCTCGAAGACGGCGCATTGGTCCTATGCCAAGGCAGCGCAGGAGTCTACGCTCCTCGCGGCGACCTCCAAATCGTTGTCACCTCCGTCGAACCCGTCGGCGTCGGCGATCAACAAGCTCAACTCGAAGAGCTGAAACGCAAGCTGCGCGCCGAAGGCCTCTTCGACCCTTCACGCAAGAGACCGATTTCTCAGTTCCCCCAACGCATCGCAGTCATCACATCCGAACAAGGCGCAGTCTGGCACGACATCCAAAATATCGTCCGGCGCCGCTACCCGTTGATGGAACTCTTGCTCGTCCCCTCCGCCGTCCAAGGCGAACTCGCACCAGAAACCATCGTCGAAGCATTCGCCGAACTCCACCACTACGCCGAAACCGATTACGTCGACGCCGTAATCGTCGGCCGCGGCGGCGGTTCAGCAGAAGACCTCATGCCCTACAACGACGAGATGGTCGCACGGACCATCTTCGCAAGCCGCATCCCAGTCATCAGCGCCGTCGGCCACGAAACCGACTTCACCATCGCAGACGACGTCGCCGACCTCCGAGCGCCAACCCCCTCCGCCGCTGCAGAGCTAGTTTCACCAGACATCGGAGGACTCTCCCTCGAAACCGCAGACTTCATCCAAAGACTGATGCGAGGACTGTCCGGACGTGTAACACTCGCTCGACAGCGGCTAGACCTGACCCAAGATCGGCTATCCGAGAACGCACCCGAAACCCAAAGATTCCGAGATCGCGTTGAAGAACTGAGGTCGCGCGCCCGAATTTCGTGGACGCGATATGCCGCAATGAAACGCGAAGCAATGAAGCGCGTCGAAGCAGAACTCCGAGCCTTAGGTCCCGACAACATTCTCGAACGCGGCTACGTCATGGTTCGCGGCACCGATGGCAGCGTCATTACTCGAGCCGCCAACGTCCAACCCAAGACATCGTTGGAATTAACCTTCGCCGACGGCACTGCCGAAACTAAGGTCCAATCTGTAACCCCTAAATGACGACCAGGTACACAAAAATGACCGACGAAGACCAATCGCAAAACGAACAACCGACATCGTTCGAAGACGCCTTCACCAGACTCGAAACTGTAGTCCGACGATTGGAAAGCGGCCAAATGTCGCTCGATCAGTCAACCGCGCTCTTCGAAGAGGGCATGCAACTCGCCAAAACCTGCACCGAAATGCTCAACGGCGCCGAACTCAAAATCCAGCGACTGCAAAAAGGTTTAGTCGAGCAGTTGAATTTGGTCGCGGACGACTAATCGTGGTCAGGGCCACACAACCCACGGATCGTCGCCCATTGCGCATCGGTTGGTTCACCACCGCAAACGGACCCGGGTCACGCGGCATGTTCACCGCCGTCCTAAACGCGATCCAATGCGGACATCTGAACGCGCAGTTCGAGTTCATATTCGTCAACCGCGAACGCGGCCAAACCGGACCCACCGACAGTTTCATCGACCTCGCTGAATCCAACAGAATCCCCACCGTAACCATCTCGTCAGCAAAATTCCGCCAGCAACGTAAACCCTCTACGTGGTCGGAACTGCGAATTGAATTCGACCAAACCGTGTTGGAGCACTTGGCGCCGTTCGCCCCCGATGTCTCCGTAATGGCCGGCTACATGCTCTTTGCCCCGGAAATAAGTCGCCACATGTTATGCCTCAATCAACACCCAGCATTGCCCGGCGGAACGATCGGAAAATGGCAAGACGCAATCTGGGACGTCATCGAACAGGATGCCGACGCGCACGGATCAATGATCCACATCGCAACACCCGAACTCGACCGCGGTCCTGTCGTGACCACATGCGGCTTCACCATCCGCGGTCCGAATTACGACCACCTATGGCAAGACGCAAGCCACCGCAACATAGCTCACTTGCGAAAAGCAGCTGATGAAAATCTGCCACTCTTCGCCGCAATCCGCGAAGCAGGCGTCAGACGTGAACAACCGCTAGTGGTCGAGACTCTTAAAGCGATTGCAGACGGGAATATCGATCTGACCGCGATCGGTCAAGATAGTCAATCAAACCCGGTAGATATGACCGAGCAAGTCGAAGCCGCCGTAGCAAGGAACCAGCACTAACTCGACGACTCGTCCAACATCGCCACCATCAATTCCCGCGTCGCAGCACCCGGGTCCGCCGCACCAAGTATCGAACGCACCACCGCGACGCCCACGGCACCGCTCCTGAGGACTTCCCCAACGTTCTCCGTCGAGATCCCGCCGATTCCAATCACCGGAAGCCCAGTCTCTCGAACCACGCGCGGGATGATGCCCACGCCGTACGCCGCGCCGCCAGGATGCGATCCAGACGGGAAAATCGTGCCAAGCACCAAAAAATCAGCTCCCATCTCCTTCGCTCGCCGCGCTCCATCCGCACTATGAACTGAGCGCCCAACAAGCGAACCAGTTCCATAAGTCCGCCGAGCATCCTCGATACTCGCCCCCGCACTCTCAGAAAGTTGCAATCCGGCAACGCCCTGAAACAGCTTGATTGGTCGACTCGACGGATTCACAATCGCGAATGCTTTATCTCCGACCGCCCCAACGACACCGTTGACCAAAGCATCAAACTCGTCCGTACTCGCCTCTGGTGCACGGACCTGAACCATATTCACGCCGTTGTCGACCGCGCTCGACACAGCATCAACTAACCGCGCAACATCGTTCCCCACAACGCCAAGATCGGTAACCAAACACAACGTTGGAGTCGGAAGACGCAGGCGCTTAGGGTCCGACATACCTCTCCGCCCGTCCTAAACTACGCAGTTACGGCCAACGCCTCTTGCGGGCTGCTCGGCGACGCATCAGAAACCGGTATCCGACCCGCCAAGTAAGCCTTCCGACCCGCTTCAACGCCCAATTTGAACGCTTCACCCATCAATCCCGGATTCTCAGACTGCGCTATCGCCGTGTTGACCAACACCGCGTCCGCCCCCATCTCCAACACCATCGACGCGTCCGAGGGAACACCCAATCCAGCATCGACAACCACCGGGACGCTCGATTGATCGATGATTATCGCAATCTCCTCCGCCGTGTGAACGCCTCGGCCCGAACCAATCGGCGAACCAAGCGGCATCACGGTCGAGCATCCCAAATCCTCTAACTTCATCGCGAGCACCGGATCCGCATGGATATATGGCAACACCGTGAATCCTTCGTGTAGCAGCATCTTCGCCGCCTCATACGAACCGACCGGATCGGGCAGAAGATGAGCCGGCTCCGGAATCACCTCTAGCTTGATCCAATCCGAACCCGTAACTTCGCGCGCCAATCGAGCAATGCCTACCGCCTGCTCTGCGGTCCGCGCACCTGCGGTGTTCGGGAGTATCTGGTACCGATCCCAATCCAACACATCCAACAGCGTCTCTTCATCGGGATCATCGAGATTAAGCCGACCGATCGCCACGGTGATTATCTCGGTGCCCGAAGCAACTACGGAATCGAGCAACTGCTGAGAAGAGCGGTGCTTACCGGTACCAGTCATCAGGCGCGAACTAAAGGGTTTGCCCGCAATTACCAGTGGGTCGTCTGTCATGTTGAAAGAACTCGATTGTTTGTCTGATCGTGACGAAAAGCGCTAGAACAAGTTGTGAGACTGTCCGCCATCTACATTGATGCACGCACCAGTAATTAGGTCAGCATGTTTGGAAGCTAGGAAAGCGACAGTTGCGCCGATCGGCTCTGGCCATCCGAACTTGCCCATCGGCAGGTTGCGTGCCACAAACTCATCGACGAACTCTGGAGTATTGATCTCTTGGAATCTCTCCCAAGTGCCGCCCGGGAACAGAATCGATCCCGGCGCTACAGAGTTGACCGTCACGCCCGTCGGCGCGCTTGAGAGCGCAGCATGTTTCGAGAGCGCGATCATCCCAGCTTTTGCCACCATGTACGGGGCTGTTCCCCCGGCTTCGCGACCGTAGATGCTGGATATGTTGATGATCCGACCCCAACCGCGTTTCTGCATCCCCGGCAATGTCGCCTTTATCAATCGAATCGCAGAAAATAAGTTCAGGTCGGTCACCATAGCGAAATCCTCGACGGATGAATTTACTACGTCGCTAGTGCCCATGCTCCCGCCCACGTTGTTGACTACGATGTCGGGCTCCCCCAGATCGGCCTTCATCCGCTCGACAACCTGCTCCGGTGCGTCGGCATTGGCCATGTCGACCACGTAGCCGACCGCATTAACTCCGATATCGGAAATTTCGCCAACCGTCGCATCGAGAGTCTCTTTTCCGCGGGCGCAGATCGCGACATCCACTCCTTCATTCGCCAAAGCGAGCGCGGATTGTCGCCCAAGACCTCTGCTGCCGCCAGTGATCAGTGCGCGCTTGCCTTTGATTCCCAGGTCCATTCTCGGTATTCTCCCAACGACGCCTCAACTCTGATGTCAACCCAGAATCGTCGTCGAATCTAGCGTGTTTCCATTGGAATCTAGAATACCGCACCCGTTGGTACCAGATAACCCGAAAACTAAGATGCAACAAGCCGTTCCATGATCGGCGCGCGGAATGCATTTGTGGGTAAAATCGTTAAGCACGAGCCGTGGTGGAGAACGCTGTCATTACTCGCCGTTGCGCGATTACGAAACAGAATCGAAAAAACACCATGCTTATAATTAGGGCGTGCAGTCAAACGGGACTGCGCGGTGATACCTCAAGGATTTCTAATTGACCACCACAGAGACGGATCAGCCGGCGGGCCCTGGAAACGTCGCCGTATTGACCGACGACACTGATCAGCAACAAGATGCTGAACAACCAATTCCGACTGAACCTGAACAGAGCTCGGAAAACGGCGATGACGTAAACGGCGAAGTGGAAGAGCTGGATCTCGTATTCAGTTACTTGCCAAAGGAAAGGTTGAGGCGCGGCGACATCATCGATGGCATTGTGCTTGACGCAGCACGCGATGGTCTTCTTGTAGATATCCAACAGAAATCCGAAGGTTGGGTCCCGATCCGGGAAACCCGTTTACTCACCGAAGAAGAGGGCGATGAGTCGTTGCCGGATATTGGCGACGAAGTCATCCTTTATGTTTCAAGACCCGAAGGCCCCGACGGATACCCGTTGCTTTCCATCGACCGCGCACGCGGCGAACATGGGTGGCGCGATCTGGAAAAGGCGCGCGAAGCCGAAGAAACTGTAAAAGGCAGGATCATCGGATCAAACCGTGGCGGAGCGGTCATACAAGTCAAAGGCGTCCAGGGCTTTGTCCCGCTTTCCCAGCTCGTTGGTCCCGCACGAGATCTCTACGTTGGAGATGGCGCACCTCCAAAACCGGGCTTCATCGGCATGGAGATCGATTGCAAAATACTTGAACTCAATCGACGTCGCAACCGCGCTATCTTCTCCGAGAGGGCCGCTTTGGAAGCCATAAACCACATGCAGAAGATGCGCCTTGTCCAAGAACTCGAAGAAGGCGACATTCGACGTGGACGCGTCGCTGGGATATCGAGTTTCGGTGCATTCATCGACCTTGGCGGTGCCGACGGCCTCGTCCACATCTCTGAGATGTCTTGGTCATCGGTAAATCGACCAGATGACGTGGTAAAACTCGGTCAAGACCTCGATGTACTGGTTTTGAAGGTCGATCGCGAGTCCCTGAAGATCGCATTGAGCATGAAGCGATTGTTGCCTGAACCCTGGGAAAACATCGAGAACCAACTTAGCGTTGGCCAAGTTGTTGAAGGTAAAGTCACCAAACTGGCGCATTTCGGTGCTTTTGCTCGGGTTGGCGAAGGAATCGAAGGCCTCGTCCACATCTCCGAGTTGACAAACCGCCACATAAAGAGCCCCTCAGAAGTGGTAAAAGAGGGTGACGTGCATAACTTCCGTGTGATACGAATTGAACCAGAGCGTCGGCGACTTGGACTCAGCCTGAAACAGGTTGAAGGTTCCCAGGGAAGTCCGGACGCACGAGGTGGTTCGGACGGTGACGGGTCGAGCTTCGCCGACGGCGGGTTCGAAGACCTATTTGACGATTGATTTCGAACGGGCGCGTAGGGTGTCCGTGACAACCTGACTGAAGGGAGCGTTGAGCAATGCCCGACAGCAGTGAACGTGGATTTAACATGTTCTCAGCACCCGCACGACGGGTGTTTGAGACCGCCCAAGAGGAGGCCAAGCGATACAACCAGCGGTACATCACCGCTGAGCATCTCTTGCTTGCTCTGCTCGGCGAAAAGGAAGGCATTGTCGCTCAGGTTTTCACTAACCTCAAGGTCGACGTGCGCGAACTGCGCACCGCACTTGAGTTTTCCATCAACCGCGAAGCAACACCAGGCGAGCGACCGCCCAGTCTCGGACCACGCGCCAAGAAAGCCATTCGATTGGCAGTGGATGAAGCGCGCCTCGGCGAGCTGAACCGCGTCGGTACCGAACATCTCCTTATCGGACTACTGCGTGACGGCGAGGGTGCCGCCGCCGATCTGCTCGTTCAGAACGAGGTCACACTCGATCGCGTTCGTGACGAAACACAGAAGCTGGAAACCGGCACCAAACGTTCGAGGCGTAAAGGTGCGGACGACAAAAAACGCCGCACACCCATGCTCGACAGCATGGGCGTTGACCTCACCGAGTTGGCTTCAGACGGAAAACTCGACCCGGTTATCGGACGCGACACCGAACTCGAACGCGTTATTCAGATCCTCAGCCGCAGAACTAAAAACAATCCCGTACTCGTCGGAGACCCTGGCGTTGGCAAGACTGCCATCGTCGAGAAGCTGGCCACCACCATCGTTGATGGCGCAGTGCCAGACATGCTCAAGGGACGGCGTGTCGTCGCCCTTGACATGGGATCGTTGATCGCCGGCACCAAATACCGCGGCGAATTTGAAGAGCGCATGACGAAGATCATCGCCGAACTCAAAGCCAACCAAGAGTGCATTCTCTTCATCGAAGAAATCCACACCCTCGTTGGCGCTGGCGCCGCCGAAGGAGCCGTCGATGCCGCCAACATCCTCAAGCCATCTTTGGTCAGAGGAGAACTCCAGGTCGTCGGGGCCACAACCCACGACGACTACCGGAAGCACATCGAACGCGATGCCGCTCTCGATCGAAGATTCCGACCCGTCAAAGTAGAACCACCTGACGTCGAAGAGACGGTCAAGATCCTCCATGGCGTTAAGAAGCAGTACGAGGACCACCACCAACTCTCCATCGCCGACGAAGCTATCGAGATCGCCGCACAGCTGGCCGACCGATACATCGTCGATCGCCATCTGCCTGACAAGGCAATCGATCTGGTCGATGAAGCAGTCTCCCGCGTCCGCGTCAAGAACACGATGCCGCCGCCCGAGGTGCGCGATTCCATTCGAGTTCTCAACGACATTCTGCGCGAGAAGAACGAAGCGGTCACACGCCAAGATTACGACGCCGCTTCTGACCTCTTTGAACGAGAGACCAAGCAGAAGGCCGTAATCGCCAAGGTCGAAAAGAAATTCGCCGAATTCAACAAAGACAACATCAAGACCGAAGTAGGACCGGACGACGTCACCGAGGTCGTCTCGATGTGGACAAGCATCCCGGTGACTCGTCTCGATGTTGTTGAGGTCGAGCGACTACGCAATATGGAGGGCGAACTCCAGAAACGCGTTCTTGGTCAGGAAGAGCCCATCGGCATCGTGTCGAAAGCCGTGCGACGTGCACGGGCCGGGTTCAAAGATCCCAAACGACCAATCGGCGCATTCCTGTTCTTGGGTCCCACCGGCGTCGGCAAGACGCATCTCGTCAAACAACTCGCCGAATACTTGTTCGGTGACGAGCGTTTGATGATTCGCCTCGACATGTCCGAGTACATGGAGAAGCACACCGTCTCCCGCCTGATCGGATCCCCGCCGGGATACGTCGGCTACGGAGATGGCGGACAACTCACCGAGGAAGTTAGGAAGCACCCTTACAGCGTCATCCTGCTCGACGAAATCGAAAAAGCCCACCCCGACGTGTTCAACACACTTTTGCAAGTGTTTGAAGATGGTCATCTAACCGATGGACAAGGTCGCAAGATCGACTTCAAGAACACGATCATCGTGATGACGTCGAACCTCGGCTCGAACCTCATCTCCAGCGGTTACAGGATCGGTTTCGGCACCGGCGAAATCTCAGACGGTACCTCGGAAGACGACTACCTCCGAATGAGGGATCGTGTGCTCGAGGAACTCAAGAATCCGAGGAACGGTTTCAAACCCGAGTTCTTGAACCGTATCGACGGCGTTGTGGTCTTCCGGGCCTTGGGCCGGGGTGACGTCCTCAACATCGTCGACCTGATGATGAGTGAGGTCGCCGAACGCGCCGAGGAGCACGAGATGTCGCTGCGCGTCTCCGATGCCGCCAAGGAATACCTCGCTGAAGTCGGTTTCGATCCCAAAATGGGTGCCCGGCCACTGCGCCGCAAGATCCAAGACGAGGTCGAAGACGTCATCTCTGAGATGTTCCTAACCAAATCGATTTTGGAAGGCGACATCGTATTGATCGACGCGTCCGAAGCCGAGAAGTCGGCCGACCGATCGATCGTGATAACGCCCGACGAGGAGCATCGCAAAATCCTCGAAGAGACCGCGTTGGCCGCACAAGTCGACGACGAACCCGTGGCGTTGCCCGCCGGGTAAAACCTGCTAATAGAGGTGTAACGATAAAGGGGGATTCGTTAACCACGAATCCCCCTTTTACATAATTGCGGTTCTTCAAAATCATGCGCGACACGACACTTGACCAAAAATCCGAGCGACTGTTCGCCGCGATCACTTCTTTCGAGTCAGCAATCGTCGCTTACTCCGGTGGCGTCGACTCTGCGCTCGTCGCGCAGCTGACCCACGACCTCCTTGGCCCATCCAACGCGCTCATCGTCACCGCCGTATCCGACAGCCTAGCCGATTACGAATTAGCAGACGCCCGGGCAATCGCCGAACAACGTGGGTGGAACCTCCACACCATCGCAACATCGGAGATGGAAGACGAACGATATCTGCGAAACGATGGCCGACGCTGCTTTTTCTGCAAATCCGAACTCTACAACCACCTTGAACGACTGGCATCAATCGAAGGTTTCCGAGTGATCGCCAACGGTGCAAATCGCGACGACCTTGGTGACTACCGACCGGGCATGAAAGCTGCCAAGGATTTCTCCGTCAGGTCACCTCTGTTGGAAGCCGACATCGGAAAAGATGAGGTCCGTGCATTGGCCCAAGAAGTCGGTCTTCCCAACTGGGATAAACCCGCTCAACCCTGCCTGTCATCCCGCATTCCGTACGGAACCCATGTCACCTCCGAAGCATTGAAGATGATCTCGAGCGCCGAAAAACACCTGCGTCAACTCGGTTTCCCCGAAAATCGAGTCCGCCACTACGGTGAAACCGCACGCGTTGAACTTCCATTAAACATGGTCACGGTCTATTCTGAACCAGCGACCAAGATGAAGGCCGAAGCCGGCATCATCGCCGCCGGTTACCGGAAGGTCGAACTCGATCCTAAAGGCCTCCGGTCCGGCAATCTCAACGAAGCTCTAAAATCCAAATGACAGACGACCTATGCGCACCTAGCGCCTAGCGAGTCCGTTGACTGCTGCCACACAGCGCCACTAGTTCATGACCCGTATCGCATACCTCGACATCATCGGCGGCATCAGCGGAGACATGCTCATTTCCGCGATGTTGGATGCTGGATTATCGCGCCAAAAACTCGAAACCGAACTCGCCAAGATCGTCCCGGATCCATTCACGTTAAATGAGTCCCGAACCAACCGAGGCGCAATTTCGGCAACCCATACCGATGTCGCCCTTACGAACGAAGCCGATCCCAAATTGGGATGGCAAGACTTCGACACCTGCATCGACAATAGCGCATTATCCGAAACTGACCGCGCCAAAATCCGTGCCATCTTCGACTGCCTAAGAGTCGCCGAAGCCGACGCTCACAATACTCCAGAAGGCGAATCGCACCTCCACGAACTCGGAACACTAGACACGCTCATCGATATCGCCGCCGCTGTAATCGGCATTCGTATCCTCGAGATCGAAACTCTCTACGCTTCGGCGTTACCGGCATCATACGGAATGTCATCGAGCAGCCACGGCAAAGGCGCTTCGATCGCGCCCGCGACGATGTCGATCATCAAAAGCTACCAACTTCCAGTCCGCATATCGGGTGCAAATCTGCCGGTAGGGGAGAGCATCACCCCGACCGGTGCCGCAATCGTCGCAACACTTGCAAGATTCTCCCCCGCCAATATCCTCATCGAAAATATCGGATACGGCGCAGGCACACGCAACACAGACACCCCGCCTAATGTCGTCGGCCTCTGGCTCGGAAAATCCCAAAAGCAACTCGAACCATTTAACAAGACCGCCGACGACCTCGGCTTGGTCCATCAATCCGACGTCGTACTCATCGAGACAAACATCGATGACATGACTGGGGAACAATTGGGCTACGCAACGGAAATGCTCTTTGAAAACGGCGCCGTCGATGTCTGGACAACCCCGATCCAAATGAAGAAATCGCGCCCAGCCGTGATATTCTCCGCCATCGTCAACCAATCCAAGCTAACCCAGATAGCCGCCACCTTCTTCAAGCACACATCAACGTTAGGGATTCGCGTCAAACAGTTAGACCGGATGATTGCCCACCGAGATTTCGTGACCGCCGAAACCCGATACGGGACCGTCCGAGTGAAGCGTCGCAAAATCGACGGGATTATCACGCAAATTGCACCCGAATATGACGATTGCGCACGCATCGCATCGGAACTGGGCATCCCGATCCAAGAGGTCATGGATGCCGCAAAACAAGCTGCATCCAGTGTCCGCAATTGAAGATTCAACCTTTCCGCGCCATGAACAAAGCAACCGAGTTCGAAAAATCTTCCCAACGGTTCAAATTAGGTCGTCGCATCTGCATCTACGGGCGCGGCGGAAAGACGTCGCTCAGCCGAGCCCTCGGTGATCTCACCGGATTGCCCGTCATCGAATTGGACGCCGTTTTCTGGTTGCCGAATTGGGTCGAACGAGACAGCGAAGAGATGCTTCAGATCGTCCGTGAACGGATCGACGAGTCGCCGGACGGTTGGATCATCGACGGCAACTACAGCAAGATACGCCCGCACATCTTGCCGATGGCCGACACCGTGATCTGGCTCAACCTCCCAACTTGGAACGTCACCATCCGCATCGCCAAACGAACAATTTTCAACATATTGCGGCGCAAACGAATCTGCGGCGAAAATTACGAAAATCCGTTGAACGCGATCGCGCCCAACTCCGTGATTTGGTTCAACGCTTTTGGCGGCAAACGATCCCAACAGAAGGTAGCGGAGGCGCTGCTGTCTTTGGAATTCGATGCCGACGTCTGCGAAATCAAGTCGTACCGCGAACTACGCGATCTCTACCGGGACCTCAACGTCGACAGGAACGCGTACCTGACTTGAGTAAACGAGATACTTGGCAAGAACTCGATGGCATTGAACCGATGTAACAATCGATTTAACATCGGATAAGAGGTCACGTCCGATCTCTTTCAGTTTTTGCCCCAGTGGCGCAATGGCAGCGCAGCCGATTTGTAATTGGCAGGTTGGTGGGTTCGAATCCCCCCTGGGGCTCCAAACGACATCATTGATCGCACCTGAATCGACCCGATTCAGCGTTTACGAAATTCGTAACTTGACAAGAGTGAAAACCCAATTGTGTTAATATGAAGGGTTGTGCAGGGATTGGGGAGCGGTCAAACCCAGCAGACTGTAAATCTGCCGCCTTGTGCTTCGTAGGTTCGAATCCTACTCCCTGCACCAGAGCAGGGCGATAGGACGAAACTCGAGCCAAGAGAAGCCGAGCCCACATAGCTCAGTGGTAGAGCACATTCTTGGTAAGAATGAGGTCCCGAGTTCAAGTCTCGGTGTGGGCTCCATTCACTGTGGAGCCACCGTTGAGACAACCTGCAAAGCCGGATATCGGCAAATCGGATTAAATTAAATCCCTTGAGGAAAGGGTAGGCATAGAGGAAAATGGCGAAGCAAGTCTTTGACAGGACCAAGCCGCACGTTAACGTCGGCACGATTGGGCACGTCGACCATGGGAAGACGACCCTCACAGCGGCGATTACGCAAGTTTTGGCGAACAACCCCGAGTTGAACGTTACCGCCAAAAACTTCGAAGACATCGACAACGCGCCCGAAGAGCGCGAACGCGGCGTCACGATCGCAACTACCCACACCGAATATGAGACCGCTAACCGGCACTACGCTCACGTTGACTGCCCAGGCCACGCGGACTACATCAAAAACATGATCACCGGTGCCGCCCAGATGGACGGCGCAATTCTCGTCGTCTCCGCTGCCGACGGACCAATGCCCCAGACGCGCGAGCACATCCTGCTCGCACGACAGGTAAACGTCCCGGCACTCGTCGTCGCCCTCAACAAGTGCGACATGATGGACGACGAAGAACTGCTCGAACTCGTCGAACTCGAAGTCCGAGAACTCCTCTCGTCCTACGACTTCCCGGGCGACGATCTTCCGGTTATCCAAGTCAGCGCTCTCGACGCTCTTGAGAACGCCGAAGACCCTTCCAACAAATGGGTCCAGCAGATCTACCAGCTCATGGAATCGGTCGATGACTACATCCCGATCCCAGACCGTCCCGTCGACCTGCCCTTCATCATGCCGATCGAAGACGTCTTCGGCATCAAAGGCCGCGGCACCGTCGTCACCGGCAGAATCGAACGTGGCAAAGTTCAGACCGGCGAGTCCGTGGAAATCGTCGGCTTCGGTCAGACGCAATCCACCGTCGTAACCGGCGTCGAGATGTTCCAAAAGACCCTCACCGAAGGCATTACCGGCGACGCCGTCGGATGTCTTCTCCGCGGTGTTGACCGCGAAGAGGTGTCCCGCGGTGCAGTGCTTGCCAAACCCGGAACAATCACCCCGTACACCAAAGGCAAGGCACAGGTCTACGTCCTGACCGCAGAAGAAGGCGGCCGACGAACCCCGTTCTTCTCCGGATACAAGCCGCAGTTCTACATTCGAACCACCGACGTCACCGGCGAAATCAAGTTGCCGGACGGCATCGAGATGGTTATGCCCGGCGACAACACCGAGATGGAGATCCAGCTGATCTACCCGGTCGCTCTCGAAGAGAACCTCCGATTCGCCATCCGCGAAGGTGGCCGAACCGTCGGCTCCGGAGTCTTCACCGAGGTCACCGCATAACCGAACCCGAAACCCATCGCCTGTGGTGACCGCGATACAATCGCGAACACCACAGGCGATTTTTGGGATTAGCGACACATCGCAACTCCCCAGATACGTAAACCCACATCGGAGCAATTGATATGGCAAGAAAAAACGCCGTCAGAACCTTGGTTCAACTCACTTGCGAATGTGGTTCCCACACGTATCACACCGAGAAAAACCGCCGGAACACACCGGATCGCATCACCCTCCGCAAGTACTGCCCAGCCTGCCGCGCGCCCAAACCGTTCCGCGAACAACGTCGCTAACCTTCAGACAAACCAGGATCCGACATGGCACAGAATCGAGCCAGACCCGAATTGCGATTGGCGCCATCACGGCGCTTTTCCATCATTGGATTCTTCGGTGACGTCATCGGCGAAATCCGAAAAGTCACCTGGCCATCCCGCGAAGAAGCCACCCGACTTTGGCTCCTCGTCATCGCTCTCGCAGCCGTGATGGGAGTCTTCCTCGGATCCTTCGACTGGCTATTCGCCCGCCTCTTTGCACTCCTCGCAGGGACTTAAACCTTGACTACCGCTCCACAATCAACAAGTGTGATCCCCAACACGGCTCACTGGTACGTGGTACACACCTACTCTGGCCGAGAAGACCGCACCTGCCAAAACCTCAAACAGCGCATCATCACGATGGACTTCGAAGACCAGATCTTCGACGCCGTCGTGCCGAAGCAAACCGTCGTCCAAATGACCGACGGTGAGACCAAACACGTCGAGAAAACCATGTACCCCGGTTATCTCCTCGTCCACATGGTCATGAACGACGACAGCTGGTACGTAGTTCGAAACACCCCCGGCGTCACCAACTTCATCTCCGTCGAAGAAGGCGTAGAGGGCAGGGCGAAACCAACTCCGCTCACCGACGACGAAGCGCAGCGAATGATCCAAGGACCGTCGAGCGATAGCCCACAGGTCAACTTCGGTTTCGAACGCGGCGATGTCGTGATGATCAAAGACGGCCCATTCGCAGAATTCAGCGGCACCGTCGACGAAGTCCTCGGCCAACGCGGCACCCTCCGCGTCACCGTCTCTTTCTTCGGTCAAGACACACCCGTCGAACTTCCGTTCCTCTCCGTCGAAAAAGCCTGATCCCCCCAAAAACACCACAAACGACAATCAAATTCACAATCTCATCGGAAGTAGTTTCACGTGGCAAGGAAAGTAGTCGCAAAGGTAAACCTCCAACTCGCCGCCGGAGAGGCAACCCCAGCTCCGCCGGTCGGACCCGCACTAGGCCAACACGGCATCAACATCCCGCTCTTCATCAAAGAGTTCAACGAGCGGTCTCAGTCCAACCGAGGCATGATCGTCCGGGCCGCCATCGATGTGTACGCCGATCGCTCCTTCACATTCGTCGTTAAATCGCCTCCAGCCTCCGCCCTGCTCAAACAAGCGGCCGGCGTCGAAGGTGGCTCACCAACTCCCAGCACACTGGTCGCCGGCACTATCTCACGTGACCAACTCAAACAGATCGCCGAAACCAAAATCGAAGAACTCAACGCCAACGACATCGAAGCCGCAATGAAAGTGATCGAAGGCTCCGCCCGCAGCATGGGCATCCTAGTCGCCGACTAACCGCGAATCAATCGAAACGCCCACGAAAGTATCTCAACATGCCCCGGTCGAAAAAAAGCAAACGCTATCGCCAAATCACCACCGACCTCCCGGCCGAACCGGTCGACGCCAACGTCGCCGTTAAGCTGACACGCGAATCCGCCACCGCGAAGTTCGACGAAAGCATCGAAATACACCTCGCTACACTCGCCGACCCGCGCCACGCCGACCAGCAACTGCGAGAAGTCGTAACCCTTCCGCACTCCCTCGGCGACGTCGTCAGAGTGCTTGTATTCGCCGAAGGTGAACCCGCAAGACTCGCAGCCGAAGCCGGTGCCGACTTCATCGTCGACGACGACATGCTCGACCGCATCCAAGGAGGATGGACCGATTGGGAAGTCTCACTCGCCACGCCTGACCAGATGCCCAAAGTCGGACGACTCGGACGCGTCCTCGGACCCCGTGGCCTCATGCCAAACCCACGCAACAACACCGTCGTCCAGCCAAACCAGCTTGAAAGCGCAATCAACAGCGCAAGGCAAGGACGACAAGAGATCCGCATGGACCGCCACGCAAATCTCCACGCACGAATTGGACGAAAGTCGTTCACCGACGATCAACTCCTCAACAACCTCGCCGCCGTCTACGAAACCATCTCCAGAGCCAAACCCGAAGGCGTAAAAGGACAGTTCGTCAAAAACGCAACCCTATGCTCAGCCATGGGCCCCGGATTCAAAGTCAACCTGCCCAGCTTGGACAGCCTCACAGTTTCCGATTAAAATAGATAAAATCCCGTCATTCCCGCGACCACACCGTCATTCCCGCGGACGCGGGAACCCACAAAAACAACGGGCACGCAAAACCACGGAGTCAAACCGACCAAACCAAACCACGCAAAAAAACGCAATCGCTAGCTGCAGACCGCGGGAGCTCTTCCACAGAGACCAAAGACAGACGATGTCGCCCGCCGAGGCTGATCGAAATACGGCCATAAACAATTCCAAGGCCAACTCAATCACTCCGCCTCGCGGCAGTCTGCAAAATCTCGAAAACAGCAGCCAGCCCGAGGCCTTTTGATTCCCCCCTCCAAAACCGAACTACAAACCAAACATACACCCCCGAAAGAGCAAAGATAAACCCATGCCATCACAACGCAACACAAAGATGAAGGACACCCTCGTCGACCGGATGCGTGACAAACCACTCATCGTCACCGCACGCTACTCCAACGTCAACGCTTCCCAGATGGACGAACTCCGGCGCAACGTCACCAACGGCGGCGGAAAAGTCTTCGTCGCCAAAAACACTCTCGTCAAAATCGCCGCCTCCGAACTCGGATTCGACGACATCGACGAAATCATCGACGGCCCCACCGCATACGTCGTCGCCGATGACGACATCGCCAGCATGGTGAAAGCCCTCAACAACACCATCAAAGACCAAAACATCAACGTCGAAATCCTCGGCGGCATCATGGAGCAACAACTCATCGACGCCAACCGAGTCAAACAAATCGCCGACCTACCTTCACGCGAACAACTCATCGCCATGCTCGCATCAAACCTCAACGGACCCCTAATGTCCTTCGCACGCGTCCTCAACGCACCCGTGCAAAACCTCGCCAGCATGCTCGAACAAATCGCACAACAAAGACAATCCGCCGAATCCGAGGCCGCATAAACCAACACCAACCAACAACAGCCCAAAGCCCTTAATTCCCCTCTCCCATTGAGGACTTTGTGAAACGCCGTCATTCCGGCGAATGCCGGCGCTTCAGCGGACGGAACGTCCATCCAGAGGGGGCACAAACCAGCAACCAAAGACAGCTCAAATCCTCAATTCCCCTCTCTCGCTCGGTGGGAGAGGGCCAGGGTGAGGGCACAACCCAGCAACCAAAGACAGCCCAAACCCCCAATTCCCCTCTCCCGCTCGGCGGGAGAGGGCCAGGGTGAGGGCACAAAAGAAAAGCCCGAAAGGGCCAGGAGAAACAAAATGACCCTCACCAAAGAACAATTCATCGACGAAATCAAATCGATGTCCGTTCTCGACCTCGCCGACATCGTAAAGGCCATCGAAGAAGAGTTCGGCGTCAGCGCCGCTCCCGCAGCCGTCGCTATGGCCCCAGGCGTCGCCGTCGCCGAAGCCGCCGTCGAAGAAGAGCAGACCGAATTCGACGTCAAAATCACCGACATCGGAGCCAAGAAGATCAACGTCATCAAAGCCGTTCGCGAAGTCACCCCCCTCGGACTCAAAGAAGCCAAAGACCTCGTCGAGTCCGCCCCCGTCGTCGTCCTCGAGCAGATCAGCAAAGAATCCGCCGACGAAGCCAAAGAGAAACTCGAAGCCGCCGGCGCCGCCGTAGACCTCGTCTAACCAACACCGTCTGGAAAGACCCCGCATAACACCGGCGTTCGTCAAAACAACGAACGCCGGCACCACGGGACCCTCAACCGAAGTCTGCCCCAAAACACAGCGAACACCGCCCGTCCGGACCCTCTCCACAACCTGAGACACCCGGACCGCTCGCCAAGCGAGTCTGTGCACAACCACCGTCATTCCGACGAAAGCCGGCGCTTCAGAGGACGGAACGACCACCCAGAGAGGGAGGTATGCACAACGTCCGTCATTCCGGCGAAAGCCGGGATCCAGAGGGGACGGGCAACGGGGAAGCGCCACAGATCTCCGCTCAATGCCGTCCCGCCAGCGGTTCCGGACAACACTCCAAAGAGCTACAAAACCTCCC
The DNA here is from genome assembly GCA_002239045.1 of SAR202 cluster bacterium bin127. Classification (GTDB taxonomy): domain Bacteria; phylum Chloroflexota; class Dehalococcoidia; order Lucifugimonadales; family Lucifugimonadaceae; genus Bin127. Next base: position 98,900 of record MPNN01000003.1, on the reverse strand, counting down.
CGCGACGAGATACCCCACACTACGCTACACTTGAAACTAGCAGGTCCCCCAACGTCCCCGCCGTCGCTCCCGCTGGCGCACAAACTCAACAGCACCCTCGGACCCGCCACTAGCCATCCCGATCCCGGCACGCACACCCATAACGGTTAACCCATACGTCATCCCGCCTAACCGCCATAAGCCACCACCGCCAACCCCATACGTCATCCCGCCACCCCTCACGTCATCCCGGCGAAAGCCGGGAACCAGGGCACACAAAATCCATGACCACCAAAAAAACCACCGCCCGCAAGTCTCCCAAGGCGAAAATCGAAGAAGAAGAAATCGTCGAGGAGCCGCCCACCCCCTGCCAGCTCGAAGGCGGAAATTGCCACTGGAGAATCGAATCCCCCAACGGACCCGAATCCACTGGCGTTTGCCGTAAATGCGGCACCAAACGACAATTCAGAAACTCGTTCGAATACTCATCATGGTACGGCGCAAAAGCCGCCGGAGGACGCGGACGCGGACGACCACGCAAGACCAGCTAGTCACTTTTCTCTCCGACCCGCTCCCAATCCCTCGTCGGCGCACCAATCATCTAGGGTGACCTTTATCACGTACACCCGCGTCGAATTCGCTCGCCAAATCCTGATTGCAGCCATCAATCGATAACGAACCTCCTTCGTTGTCGGCCAAGGCACTCGGTCGCCATCTCTCTCCACGCCTCGCGGTCGGATCGTCTGCGCTGCTTCGTTGCCTCGCATTAAACCTCATTGCATGCCATCGCATGCGCGCCGTCTCAAATGCGCTCCTGCGTCGATATGAGTGAACATATCTGATGCAAGACGAATATCCTGCCCACCATATCAGCTGACGATGACTCAATTCAAACGGCTGTACATCCTATAGTGGATAAAACACCCTGCAACTGCAATTACTGATACTACGTATTAATAATCAATTGCGGCATAGATGTAAATTAACATAACTTCTATAGTTGCGACCTGTCGAGTGTCGTTGGTTTGAGTGTGGTTCTCGTAAACACGCACCTGGGAGGTCGCCAATAAAGCGTGCTCTGATGCAATCATGTAGTGAGAATTCGACGAAACACCGGAATCACTGCCTTAACTGCACTAGCTCTGTTTAGCTGTGTGATCGCGTCGATATACGGAGTCACATACGGATCACCAGTCAACGACGAACAATCATCATTGATCCACGCTAAGGATGATGAACAACAACTGATAGTCACTCCTGCGTTGCTGTCCGCATCGCCGCGCGACAGATCTCTATTCCAACGTTCGAGCGACCCAGCCGATTTTGATGTAAACGTGAGCGCAGCCCGCAAAGACATCGACAACCAAATCGGTTACTGGGATGTTGTCCTCAAAAACGGAAGTCCGTCCGACGCCACATTATCGGTGGTCGCAGAATCCCACATTGGCACCATCGTTACCGAGACGACCGGGGCCTGCGACGCCACGAAGGATGGTTGGCACTGCGAAGTCGCCGCCGACAGCGACCTCACCATCACATTTGCAACTTCGCTCGAACATATCTGCGAAGGCAACAAAGTTCGGATGAGAGTCGATGCCACTGTCGATGGCCAATCGGTCATCGCCTCGAATCCGAGCCTGCTCCTCACACATCGGCAATTGAACTGCCCGGAAATCCGCATCGCCGATCCTCGATACGACACCGAATCCGCAATCGCATCCTGGTCCGTAACGGTTGAACGTCGGCCACTGATCGACGATCCCGGCATCGACATTTCATTCGATCCTGGCACAAGCTTCACCAATCTGCCGACGGGATGTTCCGCATCAAACTCCGTGGTAACTTGCCATGTCTCCACCTTTGAAAATAAATCAGAGACCTTTACTGCAAACCAAATTCTGGGCCGATATTGCGACTACAGAGAACAAACCACCGTCGTCACCGCCAGATTCAATGATGATCACGCGAATGTACCCGTCATGCCGTTCGACGGCCTCAAGTTAAGAGTGCGCGGCATCGATCCATGCATCACCAGCGTCGAGATCGAACCGGTCGAAATCTCAGCGGTTACAGGATCCACAACTCAAGTCGAGTTAACGGTATACGACGGCGACAACAACGAAATGGATCAACTCCCCGACAACGCCGAACTCACATGGACGGCTACTCACGGCACCATTACCGCAGAGACTGGCGCGATCGCCAACTACACCGCACCTACATCGGCGGGTCAAGGCGTCGATCAAATTACCGCAGACTTGCATTACGCAGGTAATCGGTACACCGCAACCGCGGCCGTCGAGGTAACCGAACCGCAGAATACTCCCACGCCCACGCCCACACCGACTCCGACCGCTACGCCCACGGCTACACCAGCCCCCACGGCTACGCCAACCCCAACGCCCACGCCCACGCCGACCGCTACACCAACTCCCACGGCTACGCCAACACCGACGCCCACGCCGACCGCTACACCAACCCCAACGGCTACGCCAACAGCTACGCCAACACCGACGCCCACACCGACATCGACTCCGACGCCAACACCGACCGCTACACCAACTTCCACAGCTACGCCAACACCGACGCCCACGCCGACCGCTACACCAACCCCCACGGCTACGCCGACACCCACACCAACACCGACCGCCACGCCGACTTCCACACCGACCCCGACGGCTACTCCGACGCCCACACCGACACCGACTCCGACGCCAACTCCGACATCGACTCCGTCCCCGACGCCCTCCCCGACATCCACGCCGACTCACACCCCAACGGCAAGTCCAACCCCGACCCAAATCCCCGCGACCCTGAAGGTCACGTTTAAACGGTTGGTGGGTGATGATCTAATAGTGAGTTGGATGTTTGAGGAAACGGATATTCCTGAACCAACAGGTTACGAGCTCGGTTGGAGAGATAAGACGAACGACACTTCCGAAACGGTTGTGACATTGCAACCGACCTCTGGCGAGTACACGATTAATGACATTGAGGCAGAAGTAGAGTATGAGATTAGTGTCGTCGCCATCTATGACGGTGAAGAACGATACGTTGGACAGACGATATTGTGGTTGAGTGTTCCCAGAAAGCCAAAAGACGAATCGATCGAGACAACAGAGACAAGCATCAGGTTGCGCTGGAAAGATCCGATCCTAAATACAGGATTTAGACATTGGCCAGTTGATGGATACGAGTTGTCGTGGGGCGAGAGTGAAGTGGGAATTCCAGTTGCCTTGGGTGAAGATGCCCGAGAGTATCGCATCGAAGGATTAACTCCCGGAACCGAGTACACAGTAACGTTGTTAGCACGCAACGGATTGGGCTTCTATGCTGTCAGCTGGAAGATAAAGACCGACGGCGTCGCGCCGACCGCGACACCAACACCTACGCCAACCGCGACATTCACGCCGACTCCGTCGCCAACCCCCACCCCGACACCCACCCCCACTCCGACGCCCACGCCCATGTTGAGCGTCATGTTTGAACGGTTGGTAGGTAAAGACCTGACTATAAGTTGGACGTTGAATGGAATGGGTGTTCCTGAACCAACTGGCTACGAGCTCGTTTGGAAATACATACCCGATGATCCCGACGAGATGGAGAGCCCAGAGACGATTTTGACCCTAGAAGCGTCCACTAACCAGTACACAATTACTGGCATCATGGCAAAAGCGAGGTATGAGATTCGCGTCGCCGCGATCTACGACGGCGTGCGGAGAGCCGATGGTCAGATCGCATTGAAGTTCGATGTTCCCAGACCACCGACAATCGAAACGACCGAAACGACCGAGACGAGCATCACAGTGCGATGGCAAGCTCCGGGTGTTGATACAGGAACGATCCAGCGACCCGTCAGTGGCTACGAACTTTCGTGGAAGAAAAGTGATGACGACTCTCCTGCCATCAAAGTTCCGTTGGACAAAGCCGTACGAGAGCGTCTCATCGAAGGACTAACTCCCGGAACCACGTACACAGTAACGTTGCTAGCACGCAATGGATTTGGCAACCGTGCTAGCACCAAGCCGTTGGTAAAGACCGACGGCGTCGCACCGACCGCGACACCAACACCTACACCGACCGCGACATTCACGCCGACTCCGACGCCTACTCCAAGTCCCACGCCGACGCCAATACCCGGCTCAATCGACGTCCAATTCGTTAGTTTGACGGATGGCGGAGCAACGGTCAAATGGGATTTAGAACCGCCGATACCGTCCGCACCGACTAGCTACGAACTCGTTTGGAAATGCATACCCGAGGATCCCGACAAATGCGAGAGCCCAGAGACAATCGTGACACTAGAACCGCCCACTAACCAGTACACGATTACTGGCATCATGGCAAAAGCGAGGTACGAGATCCGTGTCGTCGCGATCTACGACGGTGTGCGGGGACTCGATGGTCAGATTGCATTGAAGTTCGATATTCCCATACAACCGAAAATCGAATCGACCGAGACGACTGAGACTAGCATCACACTGCGATGGAAAGCTCTGGCCGTTGATGCAGTAACGATCCGGCGGCCATTCTCGTCATACCGATTATCTTGGCTACGCATCGACCAACCCGGAACCGACAAAACGGAACAGTTGTCTAACGACACTCGTTCGCGCACGATTGAAAACTTGGAACCAGAGACCATGTACGAAATAGCGTTGCGCGCTCTAAACCCGCCTTGGCAAAGCGAACCGTTGATCTTGTACGTCAGAACCGATCAAAGTCCGATTCCATCGACTCCGACACCAACCTCGACTCCTGTTCCCATTCCCAATCCAACCGTTCAGCCAAATCCTCAATCAACGACTGCTTCAAGGTCTACATCCCGGAGTAGGCGCGACACCGACCCCGATCCACCTGAAGAATTTGATGCCGTCCACGGACGTCAAGGCATTGTCGCTTACTGGGACAACCCACGATGGGACGGTGGCACGGACATTCTCGCCTACTCCGTGGATTGGTACCCTGAACCTCCAACGTTTGCAATGTTCATTCCACCAACCGAACAATCCACACTGATCCCGGGTATGAAATCCGGCATCAATTACCGCGTGCGCGTGCGAGCATTCAATCGACGGAACGACAGCATGCCAGCAGCACAAAGGATCGAGTTGCACGATACGTTGGTCAGATTTCGCAGCTACGATCCCTTCACCAGTTCGATCGCCAACGGTCGCTCTACGGTCTTGCAGAATGAAACCGAGCTTCCGGGATTCGAAATACATGCTGACTCGCACTCAATGTTTTGGGGCGACCAAATGTTCTTAGCGGTTCGACGGATTTCAATGCCCGATCGTTCTAAAAACTATAAGATTGGTAACGGCTTCGAAATTGTTTCCGATGTATTCGAAATCACTCCTAGAATAGAATCACGTCGCAAACGATTTGACAATGAAGCCACGAATTATGTTTTCTCAGAATCAATTCGTATCTGCATTTCACCTGCAGATGAATTATCGGATCCGCACACGCAAAATTCCGTAGCTAAGTTAGCAGTGAACGGTGAACAGTACTCGATGGACGCGATTTTCGACAGCACTCAATATGACGAAAATGGCCTAACTAAGACATGCGCAAACGTGTCTGAACTAGCGATAAACGAAATCAACCCGTTTGTTGCCGTGATGAAATCGCCAAGTGATATTCATGGGAAGGTCGCTAACGCCAATCGACGTCCGAGATTCGCATTCGCGTCAGCTCTATTCCTATTTTTGGCCGGACCTGTGTTAATCTTGGTCGGTTCCAAATTACTCAATCGCACATCACGCGCGGCGGCGGGTTCAACACCGGGTGAATCGCCAACAACTTGCTCGGCTCCGATGACGGATTATTCGTAGCATGGCGCACCAACGGCTCGCACAAAAACACGTCGCCCGCCGGCAACGGAACCCCATCGTCCTCCCCGTATACCGCCGTCATCGATCCCTCGATGCAAAACATCGTCTCCTCATGCGCCGGATGATAATGGTTCGGCGTAAGCGTCCCCGGCGAAAAACTCAACTCCGAAAAATACGAACTCCGTGCCCCCCGGCTGTCGTCAACCATATCCACCCGCATCACCCCCGGCGCAAACTCAAACGCCTCATACTCCGATCGAATCAAAACGTTCTCCCCCGGCAATCCATCAACCACCTCCCCCATCTCAACCTCCTCCCGAACCACCGACGGATCCGGACTCATCGTCACAATCCGCGCCGGCGCCGAACCCGTGTTCTCCACCGACATCCCAACCCCCTTCGCCACCAACACACAATCCCCAGACGTCAACGCATAACGCACCGACCCCTCGATAAAAGTCACATCACCCGAATAAATGAACCAAGACTCCTCATGCGAAACATTCGCCTGATACGGCGTCGAACCCCCAGGCCGCAACCCAATCTCCAACACCGTCATCATCTTCGAACCCGTCGAACTATCCGACATCACCCGAATCTCAACATCCGAACACGGCGAACTAACATCCTGCTCCCCCCGGCGATTGATACCCATATCCAACCTTCCTTTCCGTTGTGCGTTAACGATGATGCTGAAACTATCTTAATTTCAACCATCCATTCGACCCCGCAAATGCTCCGTGCTGTTCATCAAATCCAACCCGAAACTCGGCGCACCCCCAACCGTCTCCCGCGAAACCACCGTAATCCCCGTATTGCTCTGCGCAAAATACCTCACCGCTCCGATATGCAGCTCCAGGAAAACCGACAGCAAAGCCCGAATCGTCCCCCCATGCGCAACCAAACAAACATCTCCCTCTATCTCCAAAATCCCCGACTCCGCAACGAACCGTCCAACCCGCGCCACCAGATCAAGCCAAGACTCGCCCTCCGGAGCCCTTCCGTATTCCCGATCCCAAGCGTCGACAACATCCGGAAACCGCTCCCGAATCTCCACAATCTTCAACCCCCCAAACTTACCCGTGTTGATCTCCCGCAGCAACGGATCCTTCGAATACTCACGACCCAAAGCATCAGCCGTCATCGTGCACCGCGCCAGATCGCTCGAAATCACCCGCGCAAAATCATAATGTGCCCGAACATGCGCACCAACCAACTCCGCCTGCCGCATCCCCGTTTCATTCAACGGCGGATCCATCCAACCCTGCGACCGCCGATCCGCATTCCACTGCGTCTCACCATGCCGAATCATAACTATCCTGCTCATCGCAACTCCTTCGTCATGCCGGTTCCTTCGTCATTCCAACCCCTACGTCATTCCGGCGAAAGCCGGAATCCAGGGGTGGGGCAAATGGGCCACTCACCTCCATCTAAATCCCTCCGCGTTTCAAATCGGGCCGAACCCGATGGTAATTCCGAGTATCAATGATCCGCTTCGCAACCCCAAGATCATCCAAAGTGTCGACATCGAACAGACTCAACAACCGCGGATCAACCCGCTCCACCTCATCCTCCGTCATGATCTGAATCGGATGAATCCCCTCCTCCAACACCCGATGCATCAGCGCAGTAGGGGAGCGCAGACCCTCGCCCAATGCATCCGCAGTCAACCCCCGCCAACTGTCCACCGGATACACCGCATGAAGCGGATTCAACCGGTTTCCATACCGAACGAAAACCGCAGAATCGCGACCATGCCGCTCAACCTGCGCCATCCTCATCATCTCGATAATCAACGCCCGCGAAAGAAACGGATAATCAGCACCCACCACGAACGCCAACGGCGTCGTTGCCTGCGCCAACCCAGCCGATATCGCCGACAACGGCCCCTCCGATCCCTCAACATCCGTCACCACATGCATCCCCAACGCAATCCCCAAATCCGGCACGTCATCGCCCTGACCCCGACGCACCACCACGATCAACTCCTTGCACAAAGACTTCAACGTATCCGCCACCCGCGCCAGCAACAGCTTACCGCCCAGACCAATCAGCGGTTTAGGCAACGCCATCCCCAGCCGCTCCGAATGCCCTCCCGCGAGCACGATGCCCGTCAGCGATGCCGGATTAAACATCCCTCAACTGCCGCCCACGCAAACGCCCGAGCGCCTCACAGTACCAGCTCCACATCACCGTGGAACTTCGACCACGCAAACCAAAACGCCAGCTGCCCATCCAACATCCGCAACCGAGTCCCCGCAAGCTCACCCTCAACACACTCCCCCTTCACCGCATGCCAAAGACTCCCCGTCTGCTCATCCCTCACCAGCCATGGCTCATACTCCGAATGCGGCACCGCGTCATCGCCAACTTCCTCTCCACCTTCCTCCAACGTCTTCTTCTCAACCACCCGATTAGGCCGGAATGAGTTCTTGGTCTCGCCTTCAAACGTCAACCGTTGCCCGTCCACAACGCGCTCAAACGCCACATACGAGGCCGAAGATCGTTCGTTCAAAACGACAACCGGCACGCGACCCAGCTCGGTGTTCAACAACGGTTCCCGCTGCATCATGTGCGCCGAAAACACCTTGACTTCCCCCGAACCGCCACCACCTGCTTCCAGATCCGCAACCCCCATAACCACATCCTTATCCGGCAAACGCTTGTCCCTAACCGGTTGCGTAAACAAACCCGCCCTCGTCGATGCGTAGTATCCCTCGAAAACATCCGTCTCCGGCGTCTCGGCAGGCGAAAGCATCTCCGAGTTCGGCCACGCGCTCGACCACGCTCCCCAAGTCGTATTCAAACAAGGTATCCGCTTCAATTGATGCCCAGCGTCCGGACCCATAATCGCCTCACCCGTGAACTGCAAATACAGACTCCCGTTCTCGGCCTCGAGCAACGGACTGTTCAACACCATCTGGTCCGTCGGCGCCAACGTAAAGGCCTCACCATCCGGACCCACGCTCACATACACCCGCGCCGCGTATGTGATCGGCGACCACGTAACCGAAACCGGCAACTCGCCAAACTCCTCATTCGCCACCTCCCGCAACGCCATCGCCGACAACGGATACGCAATCGCATCCTCACCAATCTCCAACCCAATCACCCGGTCATCCTTCGGTACCGCATCATCAGCTTCGTCGGCATCCAAATACGCAACATCATCCCAAGTCTTGAAACGCACCCCACCTTGGATCGAGCGAATCTTCTCCGGATATGGGTGCGTCCTCCCGGGCAACTGCAAAGTCACCCGCCTCGCGAAGTATCCCGACCGAAACGCGAAATACAAAGCAAACGCGGCCAACCAAGCCGACCACAAGATTCCCCACAACATCCCATAAACCTGAATCACGATCGGGTAAAGCACCAGCGCCACACCGAAAAACACCGTCGCCGCGCGCACCTTCGGCTCCAACCTGACCAAACGCAGATTGAACCACTCTAAAACTTGCTTGATGAGACTTACCGTTGCAGACATGCTTGCTCGGATCGATGAAGGACAGGACTAACAAGATTCTAGTCGGATATACTTCCAAACCGATTCACCCCGGTCCCAAATTCAAGGATCCCTTTATGGCCTCTCCACTAGCAACCGTGTCCGATGAACTCTTAGATCGTTATCGCGCTGTATCCAACGCTACCGTCCTCGGACAATTGCTCCGACGCGGTTACGAAAAGGTCTACATGCACGGCGTCGAAAGTCTAGCCAATGGTCGTCGATTAGTCGGTCGGGCCGTTACACTCCAATATCTCCCATCCCGTCCAGACCTCGCCGAGATCATCGCTACCGGCGAACACGGCGAAGGATTCAACGAGACGCCCCGCTGGCAAGCGCTTGAAGCACTAACAAAAGGCGACGTTCTCGTTGCCGACGCCATGGGAATGGCCAAGACCTCCACCGGCGGTGACGTCGTCTTCTCCCGCATCCTCACCCAAGACGCCGAAGGCCTCGTCACTGACGGCGCCGTCCGCGACGGTCACAAAGTCATTCGCTACGGCTACCCAGTTTTCGCCGGAGGCAGCACACCAACCGTCGGCGAACCAAACATCCTCCCGTACCAGGTCAACGAACCAATCCAATGCGGCGGCGTTCTAGTCTGGCCCGGCGACATCATTCTCGGCGACGACGACGGCATCGTCGTTCTTCCGTCGGCATTGGCTGCCGAGATCATCGGCGAGTGTGAACACCACGACGAAGTCGAAGAAGCGGTCCTCGAATACACCCAAAGAGAACGCATCTCGCCCAAACACTTCTATCCCTTCAACGAAGAAACCGAGCGCATTCACCAAGAATGGAAATCACGACAAACCAAGTAACGCGATCCTGACACCAACGATGCACAAAATCCGAATCACATCCGGCGATGTTTCGCTGACCGCATCCCTCAACGACTCTCATACCGCTGAACTGATCTGGGACGCGCTCCCAATTGTCGGCACCGTCCAAACCTGGGGCGACGAGATCTACTTCCCGATACCGGTCTCGGCATCGAACGATGATACCGCGGCCGAGGTAGTGGATAAAGGCGCAGTAGCCTATTGGCCGCCCGGCAACGCTCTATGCCTTTTCTGGGGTCCAACACCGGCTAGCCGCGGCGACGAAATTCGGCCGGCGAGCGCGGTCAATGTGTGCGGCATGATCGAGGGCGATCCGACCGCGTTGGGTAATGCGCCATACGGTGGGGAGATTCGTATCGAACGGGCCCAAAACCGCCCGCAATAATCGCCCGCGATCGCACTCTACTCGTACCGCAGAGCTTCGGCAGGGTACACCTGCGAGGCTTGTCGGGCCGGTACGTATGTGGTGATTAATGCGGCCGCCACCGTAATGCCCACGACTACCAGAATCGACATCCAGGGTATGTTGAACGCCAATCCTTGGTTGCTCCCAGATATGTCGTCCAAGAACGACCACGAAATCAGCGCGCCTAGAGCCAACCCGAGCCCAGTCCCAATCACCGTGATGAAGATCGATTCCATCATGAACTGGATACGGATCATCCGCGCACGATAACCGATGCAACGCATGATCGCGATCTGCATCCGCCGTTCGTTCACAGCCCGCAGCGAGAGCACACCAAGCGCCGCAACTCCGACAACCAGCCCGAGTCCCATGAAACCCTGGAACAGCAAACTGAACTGTTCGTTCTGCGCGACGCTTGTCCGAAGTTCCTGATCAGTGTCAACCGCCAACATGCTGTGATCTAGGAACGCCGTCTGTAGCGTCGCTGCGATTCGCGTCGGATCAACTCCCTCAGCGACGTTGATGCGATAGATGGTGAAGGGCACCGGCTCATCAGTCAACTCACCGAAAATCTGGTAGTCCGCGTATATCCCCTCAAAGCCCGGAGCCGGACCGCCATCTGATTGACCTTCGATGCTCTCCGCGATATCGTCAATTACCGCGATCACTGTTCGCTTGGCCCGTCTGGATGTATCGGCCTCGCCGCCGCTAATTATCTCGATCTCTGTCGCATTGAATTCGCCGGAGGTGATGGCTCCCGGATCCTCCAACTTCAACAAATGGTCGTTCGAAGGCACACCGGGCCCCTGGATATCGATCACGTGTTCGCTCGCAATCACGGCCAGCGTTGGGTCCTGCGCAAGCGCGTCCCATACCGCGCGGGCCAAAGCATCCGCATCCTCGGTGTCGATTCCGTCGGGCAAAAACGACTTATCCGCGGCGGTAATCTTCAGCGCGGTTTCTTCGAAGTATTCAGGCTCCGTACCGCGTACATTCAACTCCAAGAATCGCGCTTCCTCGCCATCGATTTCGCGTGCGGCTGCCGTTATGTTGGCTTGACCACCGATAAATGTGAAATCGCCAATGTTCAAGTCGGGCGATGCGGCGATCGCCGCATCTATGTCTTCAATTGGCAGATCGTCGCTGATCTCCGCACGGACATCGAAACCGCCCGTCACGTTTTCGGGAGTCTGCAAGAGCGCGCTGAAACTTTGATTGAGGATCGAGAACGACATCAACACGAAGATCACGAGCGCAAACATCGAGACCGTCAACCCGGTTCGGAATCGATTAGCCACTGCGTATGCAACCGCCGGTTTCATGATTGGGCGAACAACCGTAAACCGGCCAAATGTTGTCTGGAGACCTTTCACGATGATGTCCGAGTTGAACATGATGATCCATACCGAGGACGCGACCATGAAGAAACCTGCAAATATGAACATTTCGATACTGGCTTCCAAGTCTTCGGTAATGAACTTGGTGAACCGTTGCGGTAACGCCCAAATAACGAGGATCAACACTCCGGCGGTGGTGTATGCGACCCGGGAAGCGATCGCTTCTCGAATGCGGACCCGAACCATGATGGCGAGCGACAGCATCGCCAAACCGTAAATCGCCAGACTTGCTCCGATGTAAGCCTGCCAAGCACTTTCATTGACAAAACCGAGCGCGGTGAGCGCGATGCCAACAATCGCGTACGGCCAGCCCTGCCTGAAGTAGGGGGCAAATATGCGGAAGAAGGCAGCGAGCAAACCGATAGCCCAACCGACGACGAGGAATGTGAAGACAAGTTTGAGAATTGCGACCCTGACATCCTCATGACGGCGCACAGACTGGACGAGACCAATAATCACGTAGATCGGCCCAAATACCCAGAGCACGAATTCGAGCAGCCGCCGAAGTATCGGTTTTGTCGTCGACGCGACGAACTCCTCGGGTAGGTTGCGAATTGCAACGACGATGTTCAACTTGCTGACGCGGTACGCAGAAAAGATCACCGTCAGCAACGTGAGTATGAGACCGATCGAGAATGCAACCAATATCGAGTAAATCGTGACGGTGAAGTCAATCGAGAAAGTTTCGTCGTCTGCCGTACCAAAAGCATTGGCCATAACGACAACGAGCGCACGACTGACCAAAATGCCAACCGCGGTTCCGACCGCTGCGGCCCCGATCGCATAAGCGAGTCCTTCAATCGTAAACATCTGAACGAGGTGCCCACGTTTGGTACCAACCGCGCGCGCAATGCCCATCTCTTGTTGTCGTTCCGACGCCAGCAGCACGAATATCAGGAATATGAGGAGCAGACCAACGATCACCGAGAAGGAACCGAAGAACGTGAAAAAGGTGAAGAACAGATTTCCGACTTGCTCCGCGATGTTGGTTAGGAAGACCTTGTAAGGAGAAGTGGAAAGGCGTTCCAACTGACCGATGGCAAATGCCAATTGCGGTAATCCCTCGGAAAGCGCTCCCAGATCAGCGCCACTCAATACTCCGAAGAAAAGACCTAGGAACGTGTCACCGCCAAGAAGAACTCGGAAACGCTCAGTCGGTTCGTCCCGCTCAAGTTCTGTGATGAATTCCTTGAGATCATCTTCGTTGTCGGAGCTGAGTTCGTTGGTTCCGCTCTTTTCATCGATGTAATTTTGGATTTCGGCAATTATCGTGTCTCTGAACGGCTTCATTCCGGCGTGCAGTTCAGCCGCCAATTCGGCGTCGGTGAAAACCAACGTCAGATCATCGACGATCTCTTCCGATTCGGTTTCCAAGTCGTAGTTTTCAAGATCCAATGACACATCGACCCGGTCCGCGGAGCCGGCGGGTTTGTCGTAGATGCGGTTGATCGTGGCGATTGACATGAGGACGCGCCTGTCGTTTGCAGCCATACCGCCTCGCTGCATGACTGCTCGTAGTTTGAAATCGAAACGTCCCAATGGTGAAACGATGGTCAGTATGTCGCCAACCTGGGCATCAAGTTGGTTGGCGAGAACCTCGTTTATCAACACCTCATCGTCGGCTAGCGACTCGAAGTCGATCTCCTGTCCATCGATCGAAGGATTGAGCAAAAACGGCGAAAGTCTGCTGTCGGCGCTAGGCCCGCCGTCTGCTTGTGGTTTGAAGTTGCCGATGGCGCCATCGACGTCGAAACCTCTTACCTCCGCTCGCGCTTCGGTTAACCGAGTTCGTTGGTTAAGAACCGGCGCTACTTCAGAGTTGATTGGCATGATGCCGTCAACGCGTGGATCGGAATAGAGATTGACCGCGATCTCTTCGATCTCTTCGGGCGAGATCGTTGGGTCGCCAAGATCGCCGAAAACCGGTTTGGTGATCCTCAAGTCGGTGTCGCCGACGCCTTCCAACACCGCATTGCGGATGCTGGCCGTGATCGTATCCCCAATAGCGAGGGAGGCAGCAACGATAGTCGAAGACAACATCAACCCGACGATGATCAGAATGCTTTGGGTCCGACGACGAGGAATGTTCCGCAGCGAAAGCTTGATCAGGAAGCGATTTCGAACCGCGATTATCGCGATCACCAATACCAGTATCAACAGCGTCGCCGACAACCCGGCAGCGAGGTACTGCATTTCCAGACCAAATAGCGTTTCCATGATTTTCCTTAGATGTCTTCCCGAAAATGCAACGAAAGAAGAATCGTCATCATCCGTTGGCGACGGACGCGTTCGACGGCATTTCGGATTGTCGGATCGCGTCTTGGAAACCGTGGTCGGTTATCTTGCCGTCAAACATCCGAATCGTTCGATCCGTAAGCAAGCCGACGTGCTGGGAGTGCGTGACGATGACGAACGTCTGACTCTGCTCCAAATTCAGCTTTCTAAGCAGCTCCATGATCTCGTCTTCGTTAGAAGAATCAAGGTTGCCGGTCGGCTCGTCGGCCCAGACGAGAGCGGGATCGTTTGCCAAAGCCCGCGCAATCGTTACGCGTTGCTGCTGCCCACCGGAAAGTTCTGATGGAGTGTGATCGGCGCGGTCTGCCAATCCGACGAGGTCGAGCTTTTCCATCGCCTTTTTTGATGCCTTTGCCTGCTTGACACCGGTCAGTACGAGGGGAAGTTCAACATTTTCTTGAGCAGTAAGAACGGGGAGGAGGTTGTAAGACTGGAAGATAAAACCCATCATTCGGGCGCGGTATTCGCTCAAGTCATTGTCGGACATTTCGGCGATCACATTGCCCGCAACGGAAACGTCTCCGCTTTCGACGGTATCAAGACCAGAGAGGCAGTTCAACAGAGTGGTCTTGCCGGAACCGCTCGGCCCCATTACCGAAACCATTTCACCCTTGTCGACTTTTATGTCAACCCCGTCCAACGCCCGCACTTCGACATCTCGAGTGCGGTAGACCTTCGTGACGCCATGCGCCTCAATGATGGGTTGCGTTTCCATGGAAGGGCTCCTCGAAATACCTGCTCAAGAACGTTAAATGTGCAATGTTTGGCGGCAGGTGACCCTACCAGATACGCACAAGAATCCGGTTCAGTTTGCTCGCTTCAAACTCGGCTGACGACTACACGAAAGTATAAACCGGGGTATTTTCGCTCAACGTCCGTCTCGGCTTCAAGGCAACGAGGCAGACGGATACTAAACCTTGACGGCGCGGCAGACTAAGACAGGCCAGTGGAAGGCGATGTCGTCGTCGGATATTTCTTGGATGCCGTATTCTCGCTTTAGTTTGTTGGATGCGGTGATGAAATCTCCGCGGAGGGATTGAGAGGTTTGTTCGGAGGTGCCGGACCGTTTCACCCAGTGGTTGAAGGTCATGTTGACTTGAGTTGCTTGGTTGTGAGTTATTTTGAATCTGGCGTCCGCGATCAGTGTTGACCATTGGGACGGTGACGGCGCGGCAACATGGGAAGGGTCGCGCTCGGCTTCCACTCGTTGGTGCCATTGGGCGAGTTCGTGGTCTTCGGAAGTAGTGGTGTCGCAAAGGAGGAAGATGCCGGCGGGTTTCAGGACGCGATGGACTTCCGACAGAAATTGAGGGATGTCGTGGAAATGATGCGCAGCAGTTCGGCAGGTTACTAGATCGATCGATTTGTCGGGGTAGGGGATGTCGTGGGCTTCGATGATTTCGAAGCGTACGTTGTGAATGTCGCGCTCATCGGCGATCTTACGGGCTTGGTCGAGCATTCCTTCGGCGAAGTCGGAGGCGACGACCGTGTTGCAGAACTCGGCGATGGCAAACGCCGTAAAACCGGGCCCGGTTGCGATGTCGAGCGCCAAATGGTACCGGCCCACGGCCGCCAACTCGGATATGATGCCCAAGCTATCGCTCGTCGCGTGCGGGACGCTGACGGCGTAATTCGCCGCCTGGCGGTTGAACTGCTCTTGAGCGTCTGCGGGTTCCGCACTCACGACAGGTGAGCCATCATGAAATCAACGGTTCGATCCATCGAGATTGTCGCCGCGCCTTCGTCGTAAACCTCGGGGCGATCATCGTTGCAGAACGCGTGCTGAGTACCGTCGTAGATGAAGAATTCGTTTTCGACTCCGGCGGCGGTCAATCCGGACTCGAGGCTGGGTACGGCATCGGTGGCGTCATCGTGCTCGGCGAAATGGCCTTGGATAGGGCACTGGATCGATGCGGCATCAGGGAGACCCGTCGGCAGAACGCCGTAGAACGGAGCGCCGGCTTGGATTGCACCGAGAGATGCCAGAAGAAGCGTCATCCCACCACCCATGCAGTATCCGAGGCATCCGACCTTGCCAGTGGAGTTCGATTCGTGGGATCGGAGATACTCCGCGGCGCCAACAAGGTCTTTGGACGCTTGCGGTATCTCGAGCTCATGCATGAGCGTCATCGCATGATCAGGTTCCGTGGCAGCCTCGCCGTGATAGAGGTCAGGGGCTAGCGTGACGAATCCTCGGGCGGCGTAGCGGTCAGCCATATTCTTGATGTGCTGGACAAGTCCCCACCACTCTTGGATTACAAGCAAACCGGGTCCAGAGCCGGACTCAGGCAACGCTAGATAACCCTTAGTTTCGCCGCCGTTGCTCGGATATGTGATCATCGAACCTGCCATCGTGTTATTCCTCCTCAGGTCGGGCGCAATCTGCCGACGCTCTTCCGAATTCTCATGGAATAAGGTTTAGCACATGGAGAAGCTGCTCAGCGTCGCGATCGGTGGTGCCGCAGGTGCATTGGCCCGTTACGGCACGGTCGTCATCTACCAAAGATACTCGCCGACAACGTTTCCAATGGCGATCCTCACGGTGAACGTGCTTGGTTCGTTACTCTTCGGCTTGGTTTGGGCATACGCTGAAGACCGTGATTGGGTGTCTGAGAACATGCGACTGCTGGTGTTGACGGGATTCTTGGGGTCTTTCACGACGTTTTCGACATTCGCGTTCGACGAAGCAATGTTCTTCCGCAGCGGCAGTTGGGCGATATTCCTCGCCAACCTGCTCATCAGCAACGCAGCTGCGCTGGCCGCGGTGTTTGTGGGATTCCGAATCGGTAAGGTTTTCTAACCGCGAAAATCACGCACCGACCCCACGAATCCGCAACCTAATGCCGCGTCACGCCCATCTCGCTGTGCATTATCGGCGACGACAAAAACGCGTCCGTGTCGACGCTCCCAAACCGAGCCGGACTGTACATTTCGGTGTCGATCCTAGTTCCACCGTCAACCACGTGCTCGGCAAGCAGCAACCCGGACACCGGATTATAGGCAAATCCACCGGAGTGGAAATGTGCCCCTAAGTAGAGACCTTTCACGCCCGGTACCGGACCAATTACCGGCTTGACGTCGTGCGCCAAGCTGATCAGTCCCACCGTGTGGTAGTCCCATTCAGCGCCTTCCAATAGGGCGGTTCGGTTTATTAAATTCCCTTTGATGAATGGAAGCGCCTCAGGATGCGGATCCAGTTCTGAGACTTCAAAGTCGCGTCCGCGCATCTCGTAGGCTTTGTGGTCAACGGAGGTTCCTACCAGTAAGCGGTTGTCGTCTGTGGGACGCACATAACCGTTGAGGATGTGATCGTTTACCGCCGGCAGTCGTGGCCGTTCGTCAAAAGGCTTGGTGACGAACCGTTCGTGCACGAAGTTCTTATAGGGGATACGAACGCCGACGAAAGACAACAGGTGGTTCGTCCAAGCGTTCACGGCACAAACAACCGCGTCGGCATTGATGGATCCCGCGACCGTTTGCACCCCGCGGACCTCACCATTTTGCAACTCGAAACCAGTCACCTGTTCGTTCTCTAGGATATCTATGCCCATGCCTTCCAGCTTGGCCTTAAGCGCCGAGATGTAATGGTGTGGTTCCGAGAAACCGGACCGATGATCCAACACACCAATATCTGAGTCTTTTGCTTCAAGGTCCGGGAATCGCTCGCTGATCTCCGCGCCTCGCAGGATGTCGAACTGACCGCCATTGCGTTGCCACATGTCACGCACGTCCGCGCTTTGGTCGAACGCTTCCGGGGTGAAGAGGTTCAAGCAACCGACTTGGTGGAAGTGATAGCCATCCAAGATTCGGCTGAACCGTTCGAAAATGTCCAGACTGATGGCACGAGCGCGCACTTCTGTTGTCGTCGCCATCAGCATCGTGATTATCCCACCGGACTGGAGACTCGACCCACCGCCCACGCGACCTTTGTCTATAACAGTGACTCGGTCAACACCCTTTTCGACCAGATGGAAGGCGGTGCTCAGACCGGTAACTCCGGCCCCGATAACGACGACAGATTGCGGTTTATTGGTTCGCATGGCGTAACCATTCTATTCACGCTTCTGCGCGCGGCCCTCAGAAATCGACGACTGCGGCGTATAATTCGCGCCGTAGCCACCAACGTTGGCGTGCGTTTCGCGATTTACTAAACGTGTGGGGGATTTGGGATGCCACAACGAATGACTTCATACCGGCCACCGATCATGGGTACTACTCACATGGTCTCCGCGGGTCACTACCTAGCGGCATCCGCCGGGTATCGGATATTGGAGGAGGGGGGCAACGCGATCGATGCCGGTGTGGCTGCGGGCATAACCATAAACGTAACGCTGCCGAACGCCACGAATTTCGGGGGTGTGGCACCCATCGCAATCTACGATGCCGCATCCGACGAGGTCGTGACCATCAGCGGACTTGGTCGCTGGCCTCGCGCGGCGAACATCGAGCACTTCAACGAGCATTACGGCGGTCAGATTCCTCCGGGTGTGTTGAGGACGGTGGTGCCGGCCGCGCCTGATGCGTGGCTGACGGCGATCGAGGAATACGGGACGATGACTTTCGAGCAAGTTGTCGCACCAGCGTTGGATCTGGTCGAGAACGGTTTTCCGGTATCGGCTTATTTGAGCGAGGGGTTGCAGACTACGGAGGACGATCACGAGGGCGGAGTGGCGATGTGGCCATCGACCCGCGAAATCTATTTGCCGAATGGGCGGACACCGCGTGCCGGTGAGATTTTGGTGCAAAAGGATTTAGCGCGGACGTTCAGGCGGTTGATTGAGGCCGAACAAGGGGCGTCGCATCTTGGCAGAGAAGCAGCGTTGCGGGCGGCGCGCGATCGGTTCTATCGTGGTGATATCGCCGAGGAGATGATTGCCTTTTCCGATAGCGAGGGTGGATGGATCACGATGGAGGACTTGGCTGAGTTCTCGGTGAAGGTTGAACCTCCGGTGTCGGGCGAGTTTCGCGACTACACCGTGTATACATGCAACGCGTGGTGCCAAGGTCCGGTAGTCGCCCAGACGCTCCAGATGCTCGAAGACGATGATCTCGCCGCAATGGGGCATAACTCGACGGAGTACATCCATCTGGTGACGCAGGCTCTGGACCTTGCTTATGCGGATCGTCACGCCTACTACGGAGACCCCGATCTCGTCGAAGTGCCAATCGAAGGTCTATTGTCCAAGGGATACACGCGGTCGAGGCGGGCGGATGTAGATATGACGAACGCATATCCCGCGATGCCGGAGCCGGGCAACCCTTGGCCGTATCAGGGTGCATCTAGAAACGGTAGTGCTCCTGTGGCGATGGCGACGGCTTCAGGGGGAAGGATGCAGGACACGAGCTACGTGTGCGCGGTGGATCGGTGGGGCAATGCGTTTTCGGCGACGCCGAGCGATCCGATTGCGCCAAGTCCAATCGTTCCGGGGCTCGGCATTCAGATGTCGTCGCGAGGTTCGCAGACCTGGCTCGATCCCGAACATCCATCAGCTCTCCAGCCTTGGAAGCGGCCGCGGCTAACCCCGAACCCGGCAATCGCATTCAAAGACGGCAAACTGTTTATGCCATTCGGTACACCAGGCGGCGACACCCAATGCACGTCGATGGTGCAGCTATTCCTCAATGTCGCGGTTCACGGTATGGATCCGCAGCAAGCCATCGAAGAGCCACGTTTTGCGACGTGGAACTTCCCAAACTCATTCTGGCCCCACACCTATTTTCCTGGTCGGTTGGATCTCGAGGGACGGATCGATGCAGGCACGGCCGCAGAGTTGGTCGGCATCGGGCATGATGTTCATGTGCTGGACGACTGGACACCGACTGGCGGAGCGATGACCGCAATCAGAGTTGATCAAGAATCGGGCGTATTGTCAGGCGGTGCAGACCCGCGCCGAGACAGCTACGCCATAGGAAGGTAACGAAACCAAAAATGCCAAATCTAGATGAAAATCTCGCCTTCGCTTCCGCGACGGAGCTGCGAGCACTGATCGCCGATGGAGAGATTACTTCCACTGAACTCACCGAGCTGTATCTGTCACGGATCGAAAAGCTAGACGACCAACTCCATGCGTTTTTGACCGTGACGCCCGAGATCGCACTCGATCAGGCCGCAAAGGCCGATGCGGCGACCGCACGCGGCGAAAGCCTCGGCCCCCTGCACGGTCTTCCGATATCGATCAAGGACCTTCAAATGACGAAGGGGGTTCGCACGACAGGCGGTTCGTTGGCTTACAAAGACCGGGTGCCGGATGCGAACGCGGCCTACATCGACAAAATCTTCGATGCCGGTGCGGTGATGCTCGGCAAGACGAACACTCCGGAGTTCGGGCATCTCGGCACAAGTGATAACCGGCTTGGACCGCCATGTGGCAATCCGTGGAATCCAGACCGAACCTCCGGTGGCTCAAGCGGAGGGGCCGGTTCGTCCTTAGCCGCGGGACTCTGCGCGCTTGCTACTGGCGGAGATGGCGGCGGATCCATTCGTATACCCGCGAGCTTCAACGGCATCTACGGGATCAAACCAACGCAAGGACGTGTCTCTAGCTATGCGGGAACCGACGGTGTGCCAGCGGCGAACCTCTTCAGCCAGCAGGGGCCGATGTCTCGTACCGTCGCCGACTCCGCGATGCTCCTCCAAGTTATGGCGGGATACGATCCTCGTGACGCAAGTTCGATGCGCGCACCAGTGCCTGACTTTGAAGCCGCTGTTGGTCGGGATATCCAAGGGCTGAAACTCGGATGGAGCCTCGGATGGGGCTACGCGCCCGTCGATCCAGACGTAGCTGTCGCCGCGGAAGCTGGTGCCAAGGTCTTCGAAGAACTCGGATGCACGGTTGACGAGTCCGACATCGTCCTCAATGCACCTTTCGACACCTGGTACGTACTGTCGACATCGAGCGCCATCGCCGTGAACGGCCATCTGCCCGAGGATCAGTTAACTTGGTATGTCAACTACGGATTGGAGTACGGACGCAAGCTGAGCGTCGTCGATTTCGGACGTGCTCTTGGCGAAAGAGATCGGATGATCCAGCAGTTCTGGGACCAGTTCGACAAATTCGACCTCCTTCTCTCGCCAACTATGGCGACGACCGCATTCGAGCACGAAAAATATCCTGAAGAGATCGGCGGGGAACCTGCGACATGTATTCCGTGGTGGGGCTACCTACCGCACACGCATCCGATCAACACCATCGGCTTCACCGCCGCCAGCGTCCCGTGTGGCTTCGACTCCGACGGGATGCCAGTCGGTCTCCACATCGTCGGCAAACCCGGCGATGAGGAGACGGTCCTGGCAGCCTCTGCGGCATTCGAAAAAGCGCGGCCATGGGCGCACCTCCGACCGCCGGTTTCGTGAAACAAATCCCTTCCCCTTGATGATCCAAGGGGGAATTAAAGGGGGTTTAGACCATTGACACGGCACCGATTCGAGACCCCCATACAAGAAGAACTGGCCAAGGAACTCTTCGATTTCTGGGAGGAGGTTTTCGGGCCTGAAGATCCTGATATCCCGGTCGGCGTCTTCCTTGGGGAAGAAGCCGCGCATAACCGCCACGTCGTTTTGTTAGATCGCGATGAAGGCGTACTCGCGGGCACATGCGGCATCATGACGCCGCGCGCCAACCGGGAGTTCGCAGGCATTGGTGAAGTCGCTACACGTCCAGAGTACCGAGGGCAGGGCATCGCGAACCGTCTTTGTGAGCAAGCCCTTGGCGAGTTCGCCGAACAAGGCGGCGATGTGGTTTTTCTCGGCACCGAGAATCCGGCTGCGGCGCGGATCTACCATCGCCTCGGTTGGCGACGAATCGCAAACTCGACCGTCTATGCCAACGTGACGAAAGACGATTCGCCCGAAGAATACTTGGCGGACTACTTCCGCACACCGTCAACCGTCAACATCGCGCCCGGTGACGCCTCTCTCAGAGTGCCCATGATCCCTCTGCTGTTGACGCCGCATCACTGGCAAGTTCTTGACGGCAATCTGCCCACGCCGATGATTTCCACTCGGTACGCGGAGCAGAACTCCTGCATGGGACTTTACCGCAAGTACCAATACCTACTCTCCCCCTCTTCGCAAAGCGAAGGGGGACGCGAACGAGCGCAGCGAGAGCACAGGGGGATGCTCGCCCAGTGGTTCGCGGCGAAAACCGATGATGGACGGCTCGTCGGTATCGCCACCGCGTACGTTGACGCCGAAAACGTATGCCATGTCGATGGGTTCGTACACACGCGGTTCAACGACTCTTATGAACCCCTGATGGGTGCTGCCATCAAGTGGGGCGAACGACAAAATACCGTTCGGTTCACCGCGAGGCTTTCGGTTGAAGATGAAGAGAAACAGGTTTATTTCGAGAGTTTTGGGTTCAGACCGGGTGGAGAAGATGGGAAATTCTCGATTGGCGACCGCGACGTGCCGGCGCAATCGATGCTTCTAAACTAGCCTCTTCACCATCACGAATACTGGCACCTCGACCGTCTCGCTTGATCCGTCGTCGTTCATCAGTTGCCAACGGTCCATTACGGGGTCGCCGCATATCCGGTATCCCAGTCTGCGATATAACCGGATCGCGTCGTCGTTGTCGATCTCTACTTCAAGGTTGACTTCGTCCAAATCTCTATCGGCGGCGATGGCCTCGACTGCCTTTATTAACGCGGTGCCAACACCTTTGCATTGAAATGCTGGGCCGACATCTAAAGCGAAAAGACGCAATGAACCCTCCCTTTGATGACCCCACCCTCCAATGCTGACGGCACCGACTGCCCGGCCCTCTAAATCAGCCAACAGCATGGTGCGAAGTCCGCATTTGCTTTCCTCCAGCCGCCGTTGGAGCTGTGCTGCGGAAGTCCCATGGGCAAAAGACTCGGCCAATGATTCCAAGTCGCTTTCCGCCGCGATTCGGATTTCTAGCTCGTCCGCGTCTATGCCGGGCTGTTTAGGCATCTCTCGGTGGAAGGGCAGGTTTGAAACCTTGCCTTTACCCCGTCTCGTTCGCTTCGCGAAATGGGCTGATGGTCAATTCGGACACGTGATTAATGACGTAATCCGGCGGTTGGAGGTCGTCCGGGAATTGGAGGCCGCGCCGCACCCACGCAGTTTGCATCCCAAACCGTTTGGCTCCGTCAATGTCGGCTCGGGGGTTGTCGCCGACGAACAGGACTTGACCGGGAGACGTGAGACCTGTCATGTTCAATGCGTCGCGGAAAATTCTCGGATCGGGTTTCTTGTAACCGGCTGCTTCTGAAACAATGATGAACGGCGCTAGCTGATCGATACCTGCCGCCTCACAGGTAATGTGCTGAGTGGCGGTGGTTCCGTTGGTGACAATTCCCCACGGCACTCTTCGCTGATTGAGATCCGCGAGGAGACGGTTATTGTCCGTATCCGGTTGCACGTGTTGCTTCATCTCGGAGCGGTACCAAGGTAGCAACAGCTCCGGTTCGAGTCCCGCTTCAGGCCATTCGTCGACCCACCGTGAGAACATCGTAAGCCGGTCGACATAGCCGTCTTGATCCCAACACACCATCTTGGCGACGGCTTCGTCACGTGTCATCGATGTTGCGTTGCGAAGACGTGAGTTGTAGAAGTGAGAAGCGAAGCGAATGAAGGCCGCTTCACGGTCTATGAGGGTGTTGTCTAGGTCGAAAAGTACGCCTTGGACTGTTTCAGCCAATGTTTTCCTCCGATTTTCGCGTATCCATTAATCGTCGCATCCAATGGCATAATTCGGGGACGACCTTTGAACGAGAGTCCGTCAACATGACTGTGTCCAGTACCGAACCCGCCCTATCCCCATCGCTCTACCATCGCCGAATCATGGATGCCACGCAGCCCTCGATGGCCTTCGACGGCGGTGATGTCGGGGAATGGCAGGCGCGCCTACAACCCAAGGTGAGAGAACTTGTCGGACTACCTGACGATGATCGAATACCGCTCAACCCGGTCTCTATTTGGAAGCGAGACCATGCCCACGGTTCGATCGAAAAGATCGTTTTCGCCAGCGAACCGGGTTCAGATGTTGTTGCCTTCCTCTGCCTGCCGGCAAATGCAACTCCCCCTTATCCCTTCTTCATCTGCGTTCAGGGTCACACCACGGGGATGCACCACTCGATCGCAGTCGAGCGAGACGACAACAGCGTACCGATGGAGGTCGCCGGCGACCGAGACTTCGGATTGCAGTGCATGGCGAGGGGCATCGGCGCGCTCTGCATTGAACAGCGCTCGTTCGGTGAACGCCGCGAGCTTGTTCAAGAGCAGGTATCTACGCACGGATGCCACGACGCAGCGATGCATGCTTTCATGCTCGGGCGGACATTGATCGGCGAGCGCGTGTTCGATGTTGATCGCGGCCTCGATTTTCTCGAGACGCGGGATGACGTCGACTGGTCTCGCATCGGTGTTATGGGCAATTCAGGCGGTGGGACCATCAGCCTCTTTTCGGCTGCTCTCCTGCCCCGGATCACTCACGCCATGCCTTCCTGCTACTTCAACACATTCCGCGATTCCATCATGTCGATCTATCACTGCGCCGACAACTATGTTCCCGGGCTACTCCGATATGCCGAAATGGCCGACGTGATGGGACTTTTCGCGCCGCGCCCTGTCGTTATCGTTTGCGGCGCAGAGGACCCGATATTCCCGGTCGATGCCACGCGCAGGGCTTTCTCGGATCTGCAAAATATCTACCGAGCGGCAGGCGCACCCGATAACTGTCACCTGATCGTAGGGCAGGGCGGCCACCGGTTCTACGCCGCCGACGCCTGGCCAGTCATGTTGCAAGAACTCCAACGTTGAGGTAGACCCGCCGTGATACTTCGACGAAACCTAGCTTCGCGGCCACGCGCAGCGAAGCGGCGTTGTCTTCCCCGGCGCTCCACACGGGAGTCCGATCCATTTCTCGAATGCGGTGCGCCACGATGCTCGCTGCCGCGGTGGCGAATCCTCTCCCACGCCATGCTTCATCGGTGAACACGCCGATATCGCCATATCCCGTCGTTACGGCATTCGTGTGGGCAACGGCAACCAGCTCGTTCTGCACCACGACGCCGGCAACCACACCTTCCGTCAGTAAGTCCTCGAAAGTCGAGTAACCCATCCTGTGCGGATTGCTTTCGTGCGCAGCAAGTAGGTCAGAATCTGTTAGGACAAGCTGTCGTACCTCAGGTGTCGAAAACCCGATTATTCGACCGGTCAACGTGTGGTAAACATCGCCATAGTGAGTGACTCGGACGTTTGCGTCCTTTTCAATGAGATCAGAGAGCGGAACAGCCAGTTCGGCAGATACGTTCGGAGAGATAGGTTGCCGACCCCACTCCTCGAGTTCGCGCAGCAATCCCCAAACCGAATCAGGACTGCGTCCGAAGCACCAAGGTTCTTGCGGCAAAGAATGTGACTGGACGATCACGCCGTCAAACCGCGCCAACGAACCATCCACGTACGCTGACGCGAGACCACGCCTCAGGAGGTGGGTTGGAATCGCGGACTCGGGCGAATCACCGATCGCGTCTGCTACGAGATCATGGTCATTTCGCAAATGCGAGAGACCCATCGAATCCTCCTACCCCATTGAGGACAATCAGTGACATTCAGGATCACGCGTTCTAGGCCTGTTCCGCGAAGTGACGCTTCAAGCGCGGATACAGCTTGCGGTATCGCCCGTAGGCTACGGCGTATGCGTCGGTCGCTTCGGTATCGGGTTCAAGGTGGTCAAGCGGTCGTATCCATGCCCGACACGCCTCCTCAACCGAACCAAACTGGTCACCGCCGACGGCTGCAAGTATCGCCGCTCCATACGGCGCTCCGCCCGACGGTCCTACCCGTACAACCGGAACTCCAAGTACATCGGCCTGCATCTGACGCCAGACCTGACTGCGCGCGCCTCCGCCGACAGCCACCGACTCTGAAGCATCGATGCCCAAGCGCCGCATCAACTCAAGCGAATCCCGCAACGCAAAGGTAACTCCCTCCATCACGGCGCGCACTAGATGCCCACGCTGATGCCCGGCGTGTAAACCAACAAAGACTCCCCGCGCATTCGCGTCTGCATGAGGTGTGCGTTCGCCGGTCAGGTACGGCAAAAACGTTAGGCCGTCCGCCCCCGGCGCAACGCCAGCAGCTTCGGCTACCAACTCGTCATATGCGGGTGGTCTGCTTTGCGGCCCAACCAACGAACGACTAAACCACGCTAGAGCCGCGCCGGCCGACAACACCACTCCCATCAGATACCAAGTGTTGTCAATGGCGTGGTTGAAAGAATGTATGCGCATTCCAGGATCGACGCGCGGACGTTTGATCGGCGCAACTACCGCACCGGATGTGCCGATGGAGGTCTGCATCGTACCTAGTTCCACGACACCAGACCCGACCGCGGCCGCGGCGTTGTCAGCACCTCCACCAACCACTGGCGTGCCGGCTCGCAAACCCAGTACATCCGCTGCGTCTGCGGTGAGTCCACCTGTGACGCTCGCTGAACCTCTGACTGGCGGAAGAATCGCCGAGTCAATTTCCAGCGCGTCCATCATCTCCTCCGACCAGCGATTCCGTCGGACGTCGAACAGCAACGTCCCCGCAGCATCCGATGGCTCAGTGGCCCGGAGTCCAGTCATCAACAACCGCACATAATCCTTGGGCAACAACACTGTGCGCACCGAGTCGAACAGATCGGGCTCCTCGTCACGCACCCACAGCAGTTTTGGAGCCGTAAAGCCCTCAAGAGCAGGATTCCCGACGAACCGGCGCAATCCCGTCTTGCCCACTCGGTCAACAATGAAACGACATTGATCGGTCGTGCGAACGTCATTCCACAATATCGCCGGCCTAATAACCTCGTCCGCATCATCCAACAACACTGAGCTATGCATCTGGCCCGACAACCCGATCGCCTTGACATCTCGAACGCCAGCCTGCGAGCACGCCGCACGGACCGCATCGACCGTGCCACGCCACCAATCCGACGGATCCTGTTCCGACCAACCAGGCTGTGGGACAGATAGCTCCTGCGGAGCTTCGGCGTCTCCGATAACCGTACCGGACTCATCGACGATCAATGCTTTGATCGCGGTGGTGCCGACATCTATTCCAAGGTAGTGCTGCGGCATGATTCTCTCCTATCCGAAGGCTACGGCATATCATAGACCGCACGCGGAAGAGGCACAACAAACAAGGGAGTTACGTGATGTACGTGGGAACGCAATTCGGAGCGCGTCACGAGACGGATATCCGGCAGCTGGCGCAGTTAGGCGTCGAGCACGTTGACGTACCGCTCAGGGAGCATTGGAAAGAGTGGACCGTCGACCTTCTTGTGTCGTACCGCGAGAAATACGCCAAGTATGGGATCAACGTCGAGACCATACACTCGCCCCTCGGCTCCAGAGATGCCTTCACCAACGACATGACCTATCTCTTCCTCGGCCCCAGCGACGAGAAAGAACGCGAACTTGACAGCCTCTGCGAGATCATCCGCATGGCATCGGAAGCCGGACTCAGAGGACTGCTCTACAACATCACCATCCTCGGTCACCTACGAACTCCGCCGCGATACGGCCGAGGTGGCGCAACGCTCTCATCGTTCAAGTACGCCGACCTCGACCAATCGTTGCCGCAGTTCGAGGGCGGGGCAGCGGACGCCGACACCATGTGGGAGCGAATCGATTACTTCCTGTCCCGCATCATGCCAGTGGCCGAAGAATACAAAGTCCAAATGGCATGTCACCCGCAGGACCCCGGCATCAAGGACAACGAGTATCGCGGTGTCGCCCGCGTCATGGGTACCGTCGAGGGTCTAAAGAAGTTCGAGGCGATGCACGCAAACCCCTACCACGGCTTCAACTTCTGTCAAGGCACCGTCTCCGAGATGCTGGAGAAACCGGGCGAAGAGACCTACGATGTAATCCGATACTTCGGAAGCCGCAAGAAGATCTTCAACGTCCACTTCCGCAACATCAAAGGCGGCGTCCTCGACTTCGTAGAAGTCTTCCCCGACGAAGGCGACGTCGACATGCTTAAAGCCGCCCGTACCTACAAAGAAGTCGGCTACCCCTACATGCTCATGCCCGATCACGTCCCCGGCATCGCCGGCGATGAAGCGAACCAAGTCGGTTTCGCCTACTGCTACGGCTACATACACGCCATCATCCAAGCGGTGAACGAGACATAAGCACTCGCGGCTACGACCTTGATGTGTGTAAAATCTCGTGGTCATTATGAACGAACTTGAACCACATAGCGCTCAGTACCGAGCCATCGTTGGCGATTTAGCGAAGATCGTAGACGGTGCCAGAGCTTCAGCCGCTCGCTCGGTGAACGCCGCAATGACGGCCGCGTATTGGTTGATAGGGCACCGCATCGTTGAGTTAGAGCAATTGGGGGATGAACGGGCTGAGTACGGCACTGCGTTGATCGAACGGCTGGCAACGGATTTAACCCGTCGATTTGGTCGCGGCTTCTCGCGTCAAAACATCCAAAATATGCGCCTGTTCTACCTCTCATATCCTCAAGAGCAGATTCACCAGACACCGTCTGGCGATTTCACCCTGACCTCGCGATCCCCGATTCGCCAGACGCCGTCTGGCGAATCGGAGATTAACGTCGACGAGATGGTCCCCAGTGATCTTATTTCTGCCTTTCCACTGCCGTGGTCCGCCTACGTACGACTGTCGTCGATAAAGAACCCGCGAGCTCGCGGGTTCTACGAAGCCGAGGCCATCAGGGGTGGATGGTCAATCCGTCAATTCATTCGATCTATTGGGAAACTCGCGGCAAGAATTCATTCCCCTTTGGCACCAGCGATATCTCTGCGTTGGAAGATCCAAAACGCAACCGTGCTCAAGACGACGATGTACGCCAGAATCACAAGGAATGATTGGAAAAGGTCAGTCTGTTCGTTAAATCCGCCTTCGCTATTGACCTCGACTTCCACGAACGCGGCTTGCATCCAGTTGTTCACACTGCCACCTAGGATGAAGCCGGTCAGTTTTTCGAGTGTTTCATTGATCCTGAATAATGGCGTGATTATCAGTTCCAACACGTAATAGCTGAGGGAAGCGGCAATGCTGATGGCGGATGACTGCGTAAGCACGGCAAACAGCGCGCTCAACGCGATATATGGAGAGAGCCCATATAGCGCCTTGCCAAACGTTACAACCATTTCTGACCATTTGCCAGAGTCGGCGAATCCACCTTCCTCCGACGGAGGGATCACAGCCGCTATCAAACTAGCAGCGATGGCCGTGACAGCCAACACAACCAAAACCCCCGCGACGGTCAACAAAACCAACAGAAGCTTCGACGATAACAACGGCCAACGACCAGTGCCTTTCGTCAGAACCGTTCGAAGGGTTCCCATGCCATATTCGGAACCAACGACCGACGCAGCAAGGATCATAATCAGGATCGGCAACAAACCCATCGAACTCTTAAATATCTCTTCGATAGCGCTTGGAAGCACAAAGGCCGTCCTGTATTCTTCTTTCGCTAAGGTACCACCGCAGGATTCAGTACGGAACCGCTCGAGGTCTTCGACCAACTCACGTCGTTCATCAACAGGAAACTTGCCGAGTTCAGGTGGCATGCGCCCTTCGACAAGTTCGACACATGTCATTTCCACCGTCACGAGTTCTCCGTTTACCTCGGTTGACGCCGAGTAAGAGTTGATGGAACCTGAAAATAATGCTTGCAGATCGTCGTTGTGGAAAGCGCTGTATGCTATCCAAATCGGAATCTGACCAATAATCACGGCGACTGCCAAGAGAATCCAAGGCATCAGGCGTCGGCGTGACTTGAACCACTCCCATCTCGTCAGGTTCAGTATGTTGATGACCACTCAGATGGCTCCTGGTTTACTGCCCGCAACACTTGGACGCGGCTAGTCCTATTAAAGACGCCAACCTCGGTTGCGAATCTGCTCGAGACGCAGAACGAATATCGACATCAGTCTTCAGATTCGTCCTCCGTGACATCGAGGAAATATTGTTCCAATGACATCTCCACGACTGCCATCTCGGTAACGTAGATCTCAGAGCGGCCCAACGTGGCGCTAATGTCCGATGATCGTTCGTTTGGAGCTGTCACCACGACGGAATCCCCATCCAACGAAACTTCACTAGCCCAATCCATTGCGGATAGCACATTGACGGCCTTGGCGTTGTCCGTAGTCGCAAGGCGAATTTTGTCTTCGCCGCGTGAATTAACCAGTTCCGAAACCTCGCCTTGTGCGATCAACTTACCATGAGAAAGTATCGCTACGCTGTCGCAAACCTGCTCAACTTCGTGCAAAAGGTGGCTCGACAAAAGGACAGTTCTACCGCCCGTTGCAAGGTTAGGAATCAGGTCTCTTATTTCGGCCATACCTGCGGGATCCATACCGTTGGTCGGTTCGTCAAGGATCAACAGTTCAGGGTCGCCTAGGAGCGCATACGCCAGACCTAGTCGTTGCTTCATGCCCAATGAGTACGTGCGGAACCGACTGTGGCCACGTTCTGCCAAACCTACTCTGATTAGCAGATCGTCTAACTCGTTTTGATTGTTTCTTCCCGTGATGCCTTGAAAATATGCCAAATTGGAACGACCCGAAAGGTATGGGTAGAACGACGGCGTCTCAACTATGGCACCCACTCGATGCAACGAGTCTTCCTGTCTCATTTCCGAATCGAAAAGTGAGAACCTTCCAGAGGTGGGTTTAACCAAACCAAGCAACATCCCCATCGTCGTCGTCTTACCCGACCCGTTTGGCCCCAGCAACCCGAAGATGCTGCCCCGCGGGATTGTCAGAGAAAGATCGTCCACCGCCAACACGTCCCCATAGGTCTTAGTCAGACCATCGGTCTTGATTACGTACTCAGTCAAGTATTGATCCGGGATGCCGCGTGTGTCGCCGCGATTCAGTTGCTTGGCGTGCGTCCACAAGCTGAGATGACCGTAACAAAGTTCCGTCCCTTGCTGAATGCCTACGGATATCTACGCACAGTCAATAAATACCATCCAGCCTATGATAAACCTAATTAGCAACGCTGAGTGATACTGGTCAGCGTTAAAGAATTGCCATCAACACACACCAAATCACCAACACAAACAATGCAATCCAAAGCAAAAACCGCAGAAGAATACCTAGCCGAGCTTGACGAAGATCGTCGAGATCAACTCTCCATCGTCCGCAACGTCGTCCTCGAAAACCTGCCCGAAGGTTACGAGGAAGAAATGCGTTGGGGCATGATCTCGCACGTCGTACCGTTCAGCGTGTTGGCCGACACCTACAACAAACAACCCCTCATGTACGCCGCCCTGGCTTCTCAGAAACGCCACATGGCCGTGTATCTCACGAATGTCTACGGTGATGAATCGGTCGAAAATTGGTTCCGTGAACGCTACCTCGCCACCGGCAAACGCCTCGACATGGGCAAATCCTGCGTCCGCTTCCGAAAACTCGATGACCTACCCCTAGAACTCATCGGCGAAGCCATCTCCAAAACCCCGATTGATGAATTCGTCGAGGTTTACAAACGCTCTCGCGAGGGCCGACGGAAATGAAACAGTCCGCAAGATCTCGCCCTCTCCCTTGAGGAATACGGGCGAACGCAAACCTACGCGTGTTGCCTGATATCCCGGCGCTCAAACAGCACGAATGACAACCCGATCAGTAACGCCGACAGCACCGCTAACACCACCCCGTCAACCCAATCCAATCCGTTGTTGAGCGGATCGTTCCCCAAGTAATAGTGGAACGGTGTCAACCACGCCAAATCCGCGATCGCATCGTTGAGCACTCCAAAAGAGTTGACCAAATGGAAAAAGACTGCCGCTCCCGCGGCGCCAAAGATCGATATCGAAGTTCGCCCCGTCCCTGCGCTCAGAGCCAACGCCAGTGAACCGAACACCAAGCCCACCAGCACCTGCAAGGTCGCCGTCGCCGCAATATTTCCGATAGACATCCCGAGATCCGCAATCAACGATCCCAAAGCAACTCCCGCGAAAGTCGCAAACCCGACGCCGAAAGCGAAAAGCACCATCGGTAACGCCTTCTCAAACACGATCCTCGACCGGCTTATCGGATTCGCGAGCAGCATCCCCATCGTCCGCCGAGATTCCTCTCCCGCAAACGCGCCCGCACCCATAATCGCTGTGACGAGAATCACACCCACCGGCGCCATCAAACCAAAAGTCTCAAGCGTGTACCAACCCTCCGGAGTACTCAAATCACCGCCGCCAAAAAGCGCGATCAACTGCTCCGGCAACTGCTCGAAAGCAGCGAACGTATCCGTCGGGATTGACGCGTACATCGGACCCATCATCACACCCATCATTAGGAACGCCACACCACACGTGATCAACAACAGCGTCTGGTAATCCGTGATCGTCTTCACCCATATCGACGATACCCTCGCCGATCCCGCAAGCCGCCCAATTAAACGGTTCAATAGGGGATTGCCACGTACCCGGTCCAACATCGTCGTCCCGACCGACTGCCCCTTCAAATCTCGACGGTTGAACCCTATAATCGATGCCACCAACAAAACCACCGAAGCCGAAACCAGCAACGCAATGTGACCCCAAGCCACGCCGTTCGTCACCGGATCGCTGCCGTCGAAATAGTACCAAGGCAGGAACTTCAACAGCCCGTTACCTCCTTCGACCAACGGCAAAAATCCAACCGCAAAGAACGACACCGCCATGATCGCCGTCGTCACCCCCGTAGCCATCCCACGATTGCCGATCATCGCACCTATGGCCGTAGCCAACATGCCATAAAACAGCGCATTCACGAACAGGTGCAGCGACAACGCCTCGACATCTAATCCCGCGATCTCAACCCCGAGAACCGCGGCTATCGGATGAACCGTCGCCCAAACCGCTACCGTCGCCACCGCCACCAGCATCAACAGCGAACCCGTCTTCGACAACAACACGAACGTACGACTCTTCGGATTCGACAGCAATATCCCCATCGTCCCGTCCCGCTCCTCACCCGCGATCGCCGAGGCACCCATCACCAACGCGATGGCCGCCACGACCAACCCGCCCCAAGTCCCAAACACCACGTTTATCGCCAAACCACCCACGTCGATATCGTCCCCGATTCCCACTAGCGACCGAAACGCCTCGGGCAACGAGGTATAAATCGTCAAGTCGATCTCGCGATAAACCGACATCCCAAAGAGCAGAAACAGCGTCAACGAGACTGCCGTGATCGCCCATCCCATCCAACGATCACGTATCGTCTTCGAAAATACGTTCGCCAGCGTCATCCCCGAACCTCCATTTCCTCCTCGCCCTCGTGGTAGTACGTCAGGAAAATCTCCTCCAGATCCGCCTCGCTCGTCTTGATGTCATCGATCCCGTAGCGTTCAGTCGCCATCGTCAGTAAATCTCCCATGTCACCACCAAAAGACATCTCGACATGGTTCCCCTCAACCATTACGTTCCGAACACCATCCACCGCCTCAAATGCCGCGACGTCAGCTTTCGCATCAAGCACGAACTCGACCTGACGCGTCGCCTTTGACCTCAACTCTGCAACCGATTCCACAGTTATCAGCCGACCATTCCGAATGATTCCGACGCGGTCCGCAACGCGTTGTACTTCCGACAGCGTATGGCTCGACAAGAACACCGTCCTACCCTCCGCCGACACCTCGCCAACCATCTTCTGAAACTCACGTTGCACCAGCGGATCGAGTCCCGAAGTCGGTTCGTCCATGATCAGCAGGTCCGGACGATGCATAAACGCCTGAATCACTCCCACCTTCTGCCTGTTGCCCGTCGAAAGGTCGCCCACCTTCCTCGACAGATCCGAATCGAGACGGTCGGCCAGTTCATCGACATACGACCAGTCCACGCCACCGCGCATATTCGCAAAAAACGTCAGCGTATCCATGCCCGTGAGGTTCGGATAGAGCGCAAGGTCTCCCGGAATGTATCCGATGTGCCGACGTATCGTGACCGCGTCACGGTGCGTATCCATACCAAGAATCGTCGCACTCCCCGAAGTCGGCCGAATCTCATCCAACAACGTCCTGATCGTCGTCGACTTCCCTGCACCGTTCGGACCTAGAAAACCGAAGACCTCACCCTTCTGGACATCAAGATTGACGTCCTCCATGCCCAAATGACTGCCGTAGTACTTCGTCAATCCGACGGTGTGTATCGCAGACGTTTCCGACCCTTTACCCGACGTCATTTTCGCCACCTCCTGATGGATCACATGATACGCCAAGCGATTCCCTTGACCGCAGCAACCTAGGCACGCGGCGCAAGTACGAAGAGGTGGTACTTAGACGCTTACCCGGCGGCTACAGGCGCACTCTCAGCCGAAATTACGACCTCGGCGTCGTGCAGCGCTTGGATTTTGTCTTCGCCATATCCGAGGATGTCGCGCAGTACCTCCTGAGTATGTTCCCCTACGAGCGGCGTCGAACCAACCACCATCGGCGTGCGGTTGAACTTGATGGCCTTACCAGTCACCCACATGGTGCCAGCGACCGGGTCAGGAACCTCCATCATGATCTCGCGTTCGGTCAAGTGCGGGTCGCGTGCCGCTTGCGCAGTGCTGTTCACGGGAGAGCAGGGGACACCGTGAGCGGCGAGATGATCTGCCGTCTCCTGCATATCCTCTCGTTGCGCAAACCACTCATTCAATCCAGCCTCAAGAGCCCCGGCGTTCTCCGAGCGCAGCGCGCGGGTGGCGAAGCGCGCATCCGTCAGCCATTCAGGCTTCTCCGTCGCCTCACACAGCCGCACCCACATGGCATCGTTGGTCGCCGCGATAACTATCCAACCGTCCTGGGTCTGGTAAGTGCCGCCCGTGCCTCGACCGTTGCCCTCGCGCGGCTGCTCGTATCCATCGCCCAAATAAGCTGAAATCGGAATTTCATTCACCGTGTATCCCGTGTCGGCGAGACAGACTTCGATCTCCTGCCCGATTCCCGAGAATTCACGCTCCCGCAGCGCGGCCAGCGCACCGATCGTAGCGTGAAGCGACGTGATGCGGTCGATGAGCGGGAAGAATGTGCGGATCGGCGGATCGTCCGGAAAGCCGGTGAGCGACATCAGTCCGCCCATCGCCTGGCCAATCGGATCGAAACCCACTCGCTCCTTATAAGGGCCGTACTGCCCATACGCCGACGCGTTGATCATGATGATCCGCGGGTTCAACTTCTTCAGCTCTTCGTATCCGAAACCCATCACCTCTATCGTGCCGGGCCTGAAGTTCTGCAGGAAGAAATCCGATTCCTTCACGAGGTCGCGGAGCACATCCTTCCCCTCGTCAGTCCGCAGGTTAATCGCCAGGCTCTTTTTGCCCGAGTTGTACTGCACCCAATACGCACTCTGGCCGCGGACGCGCGGCCCGTTGCGACGACTTTCGTCGCCGCTGAGCGACTCAATCTTGATGACCTCGGCGCCCAGTCGCGCAAACATCAGCGCACAACGCGGCCCGGCCTGGTAACGTCCCAAGTCGAGGAGTCTGAGTCCCTCGAGCGGTGTCTTCAAATCCTTCAAATCTATGACCTACCCTTCCGGTCCAAGAACGGCTTGAATCCCTCCAGCACCGGCGTCGGTGCCAGTTCATTTTTCTGAGCGTCCAACTCGTTCTCGTAGTGCGAGCGCCAGCCCTCGCCGATATCTCGAATTAACAGCTGCTTCACACCTTGAACCATACGCGGGTCGTTCGCCGCGATCAAGCCCGCCAACTCCATCGCCTTCTCCATCAGTTGCTCGCGCGGCACGAGGTGATTCAACAACCCGATCCGCAACGCATCCTCGGCTCCTACCACGCGTGCCGTGAAGAGCAGTTCTTTAGCCATCGGCCAACCGACCTGCTGCGGCAGGCTCCAGGTAGAGTTGACCCGACCGTACTGAACCGCCAAGAAGCGGAAACGAGTCGCCTCGCAACCGACGCGCATGTCCAAGCTCGACGCGAGCACCGCGCCGCCTCCGTAGGCGAGGCCGTTGAGCGCGCCGATCGTCGGTTTCCTAGACGCCGCAATGTTCCACGCAAATTCAGCCCTCGCCGGATCCGACGGTGGCGGACTATCCATCTTCGCCAACTCCGCCATCTCGTGGATATCCGCGCCCGCCGAAAAGGCCCGTTCGCCCGACCCGGTGAAGATGATCGCATGAACGTCATCGTCGTCGTCGAGCTGCCCGACGGCCGCATTAATCTCGCTCGACAGCTTCCGGTTCATGGCGTTGAGAACCTCAGGCCGATTGAGCGTGATGACGCCGACATGCTCGTGGATGTCAATAAGCAGGTGCTCGTAACTCAATCGCCGCTCCGTTCGCCGCTAGTTGGTGCCATCAGGTGAAACGATCGAATTCTCGACAAGATGGCTACGATTGGGAATCGTAGCACAAGGACCACACCCCTTCGCACAGCGAAACGGGCGCGAGCCAGCGGAGCCCAAAGGATCGACAACAAAGCGGGGGATGCCCACCCAGGTCATTCCATCCCCACCGTCAACTAAAATAACCTACCAAAATCCAAACTATCAACCGAGTACGAACCATGAAATTCAACCCTCAAGACCACTTAGCGCCCTTGGACCGCCGCGTAACGCTCTTCGAACGCGACGGTCAACCCGCATCCGCGGTTACCCTCTCCCGTACTTTCGACACCAACATCGGCGACCTCTGGGACGCTGTCACAATTCCCGACCGCATCCCCCTATGGGCCACAAACGTTACCGGCGACCTCCAACTCAACGGCCGTTTCCAAGTCCAAGACAACGCAAGCGGCACCATCACCGAGTGCGAACCGCGTTCACACATCGCCTTAACTTGGGAATTCGCCGGAGACACCAGCTGGGTAGAGTTCAAATTCGCCAGCGAAGCACCCGACCAAACACGCCTGACCTTGACCCACACCGCCCACATCTCGCCACATTGGGACACGTACGGCCCCGGCGCTGTCGGCGTCGGCTGGGAGACGGCCTTCCTCGGACTCGTCCACCACATCGAACACCCCTCCGACCCAAAACCGGATGAAATGGAGTTCGTCACCTCCCCCGAGGGAATCGCCTTCATCACCAGCAGTAGCGAACGATGGGGCCAAGCAGCAATCGCATCCGGCACCGACCCCCAATCCGCCCAAACTGCCGTCAACCAAACCACCGCCTTCTACACCGGCGTACCGATCTAGGGTTGCCCTCGCCATACTTGCCATTCTTGCCATCCCCGTCATTCCCGCGGACGCGGGAACCCAGAGAACAACAAATCACGCCGTTCCTTCGCGCCCAAAAACTACCTCGGATACCGCTCCTCAATCCCCGGCAACTCCGGAAACGGCGCGTGCGGCGCAACCTGATACCAGTACGCAACCGACGCAATGTCATCCGCCAAAGGCTGATACCGACTATTAGGCTCCGGCCACCAACCGATCGCCTGAATCGTCACCCGCAAATCCTCCTCAAACCGAATCGGATCGAGGATGTGCCACCGATACAAGCTCCACTTCGGCGGACCATCACTCCCCGGATGCTTCAACGTATTCCCAACGTACGCCGTCGAATAAACCTCCGGGAAACCATAGCTACCCAAGAAATAGTCCTCCGTCCCAGTCCCGCATATCGTCGGAAACTCCCCATCACCATCCATATAGAACTTGATCTCACCCTCGCCAAACCAACCGTCCGACAACTGCGTCCAAGCCAAGAACGTCCCCACATACTGACCCTGTCCGTGCACCCCGTCAAGGATCGTGTAGTCAGGATTCGACCGATCCGTCACTGCCCGCCGCCACTGCGCGTGGAAATACCCCGCATTCTCCGACACCTCACTCTCCGCGTACGTGATCTGGTAGAAAAGCCGAACATCCTCCTCCCACTCGTTCGTGATCGTCACCCGAGCGTGACCCCGAAACGGCATCGGCCAGTAGCAGTTCAGCGCCGACGTCGGATTGACGATCACCGCCAATGAATTCACCGGCGCATAAAGATCGTGCCCCACCGCAAAGAAATCCGTCAACGGCACCTCCACCGACGGCCTCTCCTCACCATCCCAATAAAACCGCAACACACACCCACGCCCACTACCTCGCCACTCCCTCTGCGTCGTCATCCAAATATGCTGGATCACCCCCGGCCCGCCAACATCCATCAAAGTAGTCGACTCCCCCGAACTCAACCAAACATAAGGCCGCACCTTCCACCCCTGACCCAACACTCTCGCCGGCGAAGAAACCGACCACTCAGTCCCATCCGGATCCGGCACCGCCATGCCGCCTCGGCCCTTGGCACCGGTGGGATTTTCTGCGGATATGGAGCGCGTGCGTGCGCTGCTCATCAGCGGCAGGGCTCCCAACCCGATGTTTAATCCAGAGAATGGATCCACGGATTCATTCCTCCCTCAAAACGGTTCGCCATCCAGATTTGAAGCTACTCTACTACGTCGAAAGCCTTTACCTCTTCTCATCAATCGCACGGTCAACACCGACTTACAACCTCAAGTCAACGGCCATCCAATGATCAGAGATACCGACGACTATTCGTCGGTTCCCAACTGAAGCGCTTGACGTACCACCGTCGTAGCCGCTTGGGCATGATGATGGTTCCAAATGTCCATGAACACGCCACAATCTCGGTGAACCACGTTTGGCAAAAACTTCCACTGAGTTACATCTTTCGCTATGCTCTCAGGGTCGTACACTTCCTCGAAATCTACCGGAACGAGGACCCGAACGTGTCTAGTCATCGGCAACACCTCAGCAATAAGGTTTGCTGATGCGTCGTAATAACACACAGACTTTCGCTCGACAACCCCAACGGATTCGCCCATCGCCTCAATCAATCTGCGAATTTCGGAGAACATTGGCAGCGCGCGACTATCCACGTTCAAGCCATCTGGGCTTCGTTGAGATGCTCGATCTCGCAACTCTCGCAGCTTATCCTCCGCGATCAATTCAGGATCGGCGCCATGACTGGGCCAGATCGCGAGCGCCCGTTCTGTCAAGGTCCTCGATCTTTCCATCATCTCCTTGATCGTCCATTGGGCCTGTTGCCTCACATACTCGTTCAATCGGACAGCGCTTTGTTCGAATCCACCTTCGACCGATTTCTTATCGGCGAATGATCTGTTCGAATAGGTGCTGTTGTAGGCAGTCAGAGTGAGATTACCCAATCGGTGCAGCCAAGTCGTATGTACGGTTTCCCATTCCTCGCCAAGCATCTTTTGCCATTCCGAAGAACCCTCAATCTGTTGCGGCATTATGTGTTCGATTGAAAAAAGATGTGTTGGGCTAGGTTCTGAATAACCCGAGTTTTCGAGTTGCGATAGGATGTGGCCACAGACTCGTAGGCCGTACAGGTCGTCTTGTGCCAACCTGACGGAAAACTCGTCGTCGGAAGGAAATCTATAAGTCTGTCTAGCGAGGGCAACTTGGAAAGAAGTGAACGGACGCTGCGCGTCGATGGATTGTGCCATGCGAGCGAAAACCGACCAATAATTACGAGTTTGCCACCGGAGTACCGATCTCCTAACCAAATAGCTTTCAATCAAATTAAGTGCCGTGACGAAATCCGCTTGGCTAAGCGACCCCAGTTCGAAGCACTCGTACAGACGCATTACCAAAGTTGCTTGGACAGAACCTAATCGCCTGACGTGCCTCATCGAATCTCGGATAGGTTGGTTCTCGATAAGATTGGGTTGCAAGAAATTTGCGTACCGGCGAGCCGAAAGAAACATATCCCTGACGCGATCTGAAAGACTCTCTTCCGTAGGCAGTTGCCAAAACTCCTTGAACTCCGCATATATTCGATCGGCGCGTATCTGCGTAGTTGATTTTTGTTTAAACGCGACGTAGTCCCTTAGAAATGAGTCTGGATTACTACCAGCCTCTCGAAACAGAGTCTCGATCTTACCCCAATACTCTTCGTACAACTGAGTCTGCTCAGATTCAGGGAGCCCCATCAGCAAGAAGTTGCGTATCAGATCGCTCTCAGTGAGATCTATTCCAGTTGAATTCAAACTTTCGAAAACCAGTTGAGGGTTGTCATTATGCCGGTCAAGCGTGACGTCGACGATGTCGAGGCGTGCAATACCACGGTAAATCCGGTCGATGTCGCCTTCCGCGGTTTTCAACAAACTACGGAATTCTTCGTACCCATCGACGATCATTTCCGAATGGTTAGGCACCTCATCAACTTTTTTGCCGTCTACCAAAGCACGTAGCGTCTCGTTATCGCGTCGCCGTAGTGCCAGTTTGTAGTGCCGGGTGTCTGTCTCTTCTAGGTTCTTGAGGTAATAGGAATCTATTTGCCTAGGAGTCGGTTCGTCTCCCTCCCAACTGGTCTCGACAATGTGGTCCCGCAAAGCAGTCAGGAGGAGCGTCAATGTAGTTAATCGTTGCTGGCCGTCGATAACCAACCAACTCGCGAATGCCGCGCCCTCGACGTCATTGGCGTATACAAACGATCCCAAGAAATGACTTCCCGTCTTCCCTTCGCCAGCCCTTAGCACATCTCGCCACATTTGTTGACACTGTTCAACCCCCCAGCTGTAATCTCTCTGAAAAACAGGAATCTTGAACTGGTGCGTGCCGTTGATCACTTTAACGAATGGGTTTTTGACGGCTTGCAACTTGATCTCCGATTTTGCCTAATTTCGTTAGCGATGATGATGGTAAACCATGAATCCTTGCCCAAACCAATACCTTAATAAACATCACAGTCCACGCCGTCGCAAAATCCCATTAGTCGTCGCTTATACAACTCCTGGTCCTCCCCAAAACCAACGGATGCTCCTCCCCCTCCGCATCCACCCGATCCCCCATCCACCACCCGTAGTCCCAACCTCCAATACCTCAAACCCAACCTCACCCAACATCCAAAACGGACGCCCCCTCATCCAACCGTTCCAACAACGCCCGAACCTCATCCCCAACCCCCTCCCTTACAAGCGAAATCATCCCAACAATTTCCTCCTCCAAAACAAACCCTAAACCAAGCCGTTGCAACCTTAATCGACGCTAGACCACAACCAACCGACACCCTCATGCGCGCTGTTTGGACCACCGCGGCGATACAAAGCGCAGGATCAAGTAACCCACAACCCCTGCAACGAGCGAAGCCCCAAATATCCCTATCTTGCTCTGGTCGATCAAGGCGTGATTATCGAACGCGATCCCCGACACGAAGATGGCGACCGTGAAGCCGATGCCGGCAAGCAACGCGACACCGAGAACGTGCCCCCAGTGTACCGTCGAAGGCAGTTGACCCAGACCCAACCGGACCGCCAGCCACGAAAAGCCGAGTATCCCAATTACCTTTCCGACCAGCAGCCCCGACACTACTCCAATCGTGACGTGACTGTTGACCGCTTCGAATAGCGTGT
Source organism: SAR202 cluster bacterium bin127 (assembly GCA_002239045.1). Taxonomy (GTDB): domain Bacteria; phylum Chloroflexota; class Dehalococcoidia; order Lucifugimonadales; family Lucifugimonadaceae; genus Bin127. Next base: position 57,332 of record MPNN01000003.1, on the reverse strand, counting down.
CGGACGTGAAGACGATTCCCGCGTTGGCGAGCGCGAAGAGCGGCAGGATCAAGAAACTCACCCACGGATGCACCATGTGCTCGAGCCGTACCAACGGCCCTTCGGTGCCCCGGCTAAGCTTCTCCACCTGCTGCGTGATCGCCTCCGCCTTCTCAGTGTCGCCCCGTTCCAACGCCAGCTCGAAATCGTGCAACAGCAATTCCACCGCTTTTCGGTAGTCCTTGCGCTCCAGATCCGGCTGATCAGGCACGATCGCCGCCACCGCGACGCCGGCAAGGGTTGCGTGTATACCCGATTCGAGCAAGTACTGCCACATCAACACAAACAGGATGATGTAGAAACCGAGCGAACGAATTCCCAAGCGTATGCATCCCCAAATCACGACGAACATCCCGACCGCGAGGCCCAGATGTAACCAGTCGATCGTATCCGTGTAGAACGTCGCGATCACGGCGATCGCACCCAGGTCATCGACCACCGCCAATCCAAGTAGAAAAACCCGCAACTCGGCAGGAATATGCTTGCCCACCAGTGCCAGCACCCCGAGCGCAAATGCAATGTCCGTCGCCATCGGAATTCCCCAGCCAATCGCACCGTCGCCCGAACGGTTGAAGAGCAGGTAGACCGCCGCCGGCACCACCATCCCGCCGATCGCCGCGAACGCCGGCAGAGCCGCTTTCCTGAACGTCGAAAGCTCCCCGTGCCTAAGTTCCCGCCGAATCTCCAGCCCCACGAGGAAGAAGAACACCGCCATCAACCCATCGTTGACTAGATGCTTTAGATCCTCCGAAATCCCAAAGATGTGGATATCGAACGCGATGTGCGTGTGCCAAAAATCCTCGTAAGTGTGCGCCCACGGCGAGTTGACCCAACCGAGAGCCGCCACCGCGCCCAGCAACAGGATGATCGCACCGATCTGTTGAGTGTGGATGAAGTCCTGAATCGGCTTGCGGACCGCGTTGACGAGGTACGCCGGGGACTTCGGCGGCTCAGGAGCCTTGACTGCTTGAAGTTTTGCCAAAATCGCCTTCTACATCGAACTCGGACACGGTTTCTCGTACAATCCATACGGCCCACCTAAGAATCATACAAACCAACGCTTCCAACATCACCGCAGTACCCAAACAACACAACACCCGATCCTTCCCATCCTTCTCAATCCTTCGCATCCTAGTTCATACGTCCCCCCAATCACCCCCTCCGCGCCATCACCAAAGGATGATCCTCACTCTCTGCCAGCACTGGATCCCTCCATCCCGCGCCGGTCGACGATGTTTCGAGCACCTCAAACCCCGCTGCAGGAAGAATCTCCAAGTATTCACCCAGCCCGAAATTGCTCCAATACATCGTCACGCCATGGAAGTCAGGCTCCGTATAACCCGCCTCGCTTCCGTGACTCAAGGTGCAAAGCAGATACCCGCCCGGCCTTAACCAATCGTGAATCCTCCGAAACAGCGCCGGATGCTCCGCTCGGGGAAGATGGAACACCGAGTAAAACGCAACCACCGCATCAAAGCTGGACGGCTCGAAATCGACCGACATCACGTCGTTGCAAATGAACTCGCCAGCCGGCACATTCTCCCGGGCCCGACGCACCATCTCCTCCGAAACATCCACTCCCGTGACCCGGTATCGCTCGGCCAACGCCTTGGCGATCGGCACCCCAGAGCCACATCCGATATCGAGCACCGCAGCACCGTCTTCGAGTCGATCCACCAGACCCTGTATCTCAATTCCCGGCTCGGTCCTACGAGACTCTTCATACACCTCCGCACACGCGTCGTAGCTTCGCCTAACCAGCGCCCGATAATCTGCCTCTGGGTCAATCGCAGGAATCATGTCGCCGAATATACACTACGAACGTCCATTCGAACTAGATCGAAAACAACCCAAGGAACACCATGAAAGTCCTCGGCATATGCGGAAGCCTACGGAAAGAGTCTTGGAATCTCAAGCTCCTGAAGAACTTGATCGACAAGACCGCGGATAGGGGAGTGGAGTCGACGATCTTCGACCTGAACACCGTCCCAATGTTCCATCCGGACGTCGAAGCCCAAGGCATACCCGCTGATGCCGAAACCTTCCGTGACGCCGTCCGAGGAGCCGATGCCATCATCATCGCCTGCCCCGAATACAACGGCTCGATGACCGCCACGCTCAAGAACGCCATAGAGTGGCTATCGAGACGCGGCAACCTGCTAACCAACAAGATCTTCTTCATCATCGGCACCGGCCCGGGACGCTCCGGATGTCCGCGGATGCACATGCACGCCTCCTACAGCATCGAGTCCGAAGGCGGATACGTCCTCCACCAACCCCGAGTCCTCCTACCCCACGTCGCCAACTTCATGGATGAATCTGGCAACATCACCGACCCAGAAGTTTCCACGCTCCTAGACCAGGCCGCCGATAGCCTCATCGCGTTCACCGAACGGAATCCCAGCGGCTGATATCCGTCAACCCAAAGAATCACAACCCCATCGAACGATAGACTGCCCCGATGTCCAAATGGCATCGCAGGTGCGCCGCAAGCTTATCGAACTCGGCGTCCTGTGAGAATGGTTCTACTTCGTCGGGTGGGGCGAGACCCCTCATTGTTTGACCGCGCTCGAATTTTATGTGAATAACATATAACAGCGCCGGTCATTGACAACATCGGCAACTGCTGGTAACGTGAATCGAGAAAGCCAACCAAAACTGGTGGTGCTCGACGATCGAGCACAGATAGGGAAAGCGGTGAGAATCCGCTGCGGAGGCGCCACTGTAATCGGGTAGCCCCTCGCTAGAGCCACTGTCCACGATGGATGGGAAGGCGCGAGATGGGTGATGATCCGAAAGCCAGGAGACCTGCCGGATTTGGCTGAGCAGTCGCTCTTCGCCATAGGGAGCGTCTCAGGTTCAGGCTGGGTCTCAAACGAGAACCCAAGATCTATCCGGTGCAATCCCTGTCGCGTAATGGCGACGGGGATTTTTCTTTTGGGATCCGCAAGTTCCAGAGTGCCGCACCTGCGCTCTGAACGACGAAAATCGCGTGCCGGCAGATGGTCGGTTCGTCGCCGCGCGGGATGGCTGCGCGCCGTCTCGGAATTCAGCAACACGCCGGTGTTGGTGAAGCTAGGCCTCGGATCGGCGGTACTGGCGGTCGCCGGAATGGTGCTGGTGATAGTCGCTGCCGCAGTCGGTCCCTTCACCATACCCCCGTCTCTGACCATCGGCATATTGCTCGAACATCTCGGGATTGCCGAGACCACCGCTTCAGACGCGGAACGAGCCATCATCACGACGATCAGATTGCCGCGCATACTGCTCGCGTTGGTCGTCGGTGCTGCCCTCGGTGTTTCCGGTGCAGTGATGCAGGGACTTTTTCGCAATCCGATGGCCGATCCGGGAATCATCGGCGTATCCGCAGGTGGTGCGCTCGGCGCGGTCATCGCGATCACGCTCGGCCTCCACGCCGTGATTGCCTTGGCTCTGCCCGCAATGGCATTCGCCGGAGCCGCGGGCGCGCTCGCACTCGTTTACGTCGTGGCCTCGCTAGGCGGACGATTCTCCATGGCCGCCCTCCTTTTGTCCGGCGTCGCGATCAGCGCCTTTATCTCCGCCATCATCTCCGCCATCATCCTCTTCACTTCCGATCTACAAGCGCAACGGGAGATGCTCTTCTGGCTCGCCGGGGGACTCGGCGCGTCCACTTGGACCGACATCCGCATCGCAACACCTTTTGTGCTGTTAGGAATCGCGATCGCGATCCTGCTGTCACGAGATCTGAACCTGCTCATGGTCAGCGAGGACGAAGCTCGAGCCCTCGGAGTCCGCGTCGTCTTGACTCGCAATGTACTGCTGTTGGCTGCTTCGCTAATCACTGGTGCCGCGGTCGCGTTCTCTGGAGCCATTGCTTTCGTCGGTCTGATAGCACCACACACGCTACGACTAATCATCGGCGCCGATCATCGCGCGTTAGTCCCATTGAGTGCCATTGGCGGAGGATTATTCCTGCTCGCCGCCGACACGCTCGCCAGGGTTGCCGTAGCCCCCGCAGAAATCCCCGTTGGCGTTGTCACCGCTCTGGTTGGCGCTCCATTCTTCTTGCTCTTGTTGGCCCGTAACAAGTCGCGCGCATCAATGCTCTGAGATTCGAAAGGCGATGAAATGAAATCAATTTGGAAAGCCGGATCCATCGCGATCCTGATCGCAATCTTCGTGGTCACGGCTCTGGTCGCGTGTAGCGCAGACCCGGAACCTACACCGCAACCGACTTCAACGCCCGAGCCTACGGTAGTTCCTACTTCAACGCCAGAACCGACTGCAACCCCCGAACCAACGCCCGTCCCGACGGCCACGCCAGAACCAACGGCCACGCCACAACCTACTGCAACGCCGGAACCGACGGCTACTCCCGTACCTGAACCCACCGTAGTTCCGTATCCTACGGTGCCCGGCATCGTGGACCCGACTAACCGTGGTTGGCCGCGGGAGGTCGAGTTGGCAGACGAGATCGTCACAATCGAAGAACCTCCAATGCGCGTACTAGCGTATTCGCTTGGTCACGACGAAATTCTCCTCGCACTGATGAACGCCGAGCGCTTCGCGGCTGTTGGGCCGTTCACCGGCGACCCGGCTTATTCCAACGTCGCCGACTTGGCGGCGGGTTTAGCAACGTTTGAGTCTGGAGTCGAAAACGTATTGGCAGCTAATCCCGATCTGGTTTTGGTCTCTCGGTACACGGACGCTGACGTCGTCGACCTCATCAAGGAAGCTGGCGTTACCGTGGCGCGCACCGTACTTGACGGTTCGGCTTCTGGAAACATCGCCAACATCCTTCTGATCGGCTACATGCTGGGCGTTGAGGAACGAGCGCTCGAATTGGTGGCGGAAATCCAAGGCAAGTTAGATTTCGTCGCCGAACGCGTTCCGCCGCTTGGAGACGCGGAGCGACCGTCGGTCATCGCAACCACCAAGTACGCCGACTCGATCTACGTCGCGGGAAATGACACAACCGAGGGTGGCATCGTCGAAGCAGGTGGCGGGATCAACGCAGCCGCCCGTGACGGAATAGTAAGCCACCAGACCGTCAGCATCGAATCAATCGCGGCGATGAGTCCCGACGTGATCCTGATTGCCCAACCGATCGAGTACGGAGCTAACGAATACCGCGACGAACTGCTGGCCCATCCGGCGCTTGTGGACGTGCCGGCGATCGTAAACAACGCAGTGCACGTGGTCGATTCACGGAAATACACGACGCTTTCGCACTGGAATGTACGGGGCATCGAGCAGACGGCGCTGTTGCTTTATCCAGACCAGTTCGGCGACGTGGATTTTGTCGATTTCGAGCCGTATAGAGGGGAGTGACGCGATGGCAGTAAGAGCTGACACAGTACCCATCATCGCCGATGAAGTGAGCGTAAGACTGGGTGAAACCCAGGCTTTGGACACGGTCTCGATTGACGCTGAACCCGGCGGGATACTGGGTCTAATTGGACCGAACGGAGCCGGCAAGAGTACGTTACTTCGGGTGCTTGCCGGGTTGACCCAACCCGACTCCGGCACTGTAAAACTTGGCGACTCGCCCCTGCGAAAGATGAACGCTGGAGAACGCGCTCGACGAATCGCGTACATGCCCCAGCACGACGCCAACCATTCCTTCACCGCTCTCGAAACGGTGCTCATGGGAAGATATCCGCATCTCGGCCGCTTTGAATTAGAAGGTCGTAGAGACCGCAAAATAGCCCGCGCCGCCATGGAGCGGACCGAAACCGTCAGATTCGAAGGTCGCCAACTGGATCGACTCTCGGGCGGCGAACGGCAACGGGTCGTACTAGCCCGCGCATTGGCGCAACAGGCGGATGTATTTCTCCTCGATGAGCCGTCGTCAAGTCTCGATCTGCGTTATCGGTTATCGATTATGGAGACGTTGCGAAGAGAGATCGAGTTGCGTCAAGTCACTGTAGTCGTCGCCCTCCACGACGTATTCCTCGCCGGTCGATACTGCGACCGATTGGCATTGATGTCCGAAGGTGTCGTTGATTCGGTCGGCGCTCCCAGCGATGTGCTAACGACCGACAACCTAAGGCGCGTTTTTGGCGTCGAAACCACCGTCCAACGCGACCCAGAAACCGGCAGCCCGCAAGTCTGGCTCGTCGGACCAACTCCATGAATCGCCATCAAAAGCTGCGATCTATCAGGACTACCAAATCTCCGTCTGCGAGGAGACGATCATGACGGATACAACAGACGCGACAAGAGCACCCCAGGCGGTCAAAGGATCAAGAATCAAGAAAGGGCTTGTCGTCATCAACACGGGGAATGGCAAAGGCAAAACCACCGCCGCTCTCGGAGTACTGTTTCGCGCTTGGGGTAGAGAAATGCGGGTTGAGATGTTCCAATTCCTCAAACATACAGGAGCGCGCTTTGGCGAGAAACGGGCTGCCGATAAACTCGGAATACCCATCAAAGCGATGGGCGATGGATTCACTTGGCGCTCCAAGGACATGGATCAGACGCAGGAACTGGCCCGTCAACAATGGGAAAACTGCAAACAGGCAATCCTATCCGATCAACACGATGTAATCATCCTGGACGAATTCACATATCCGCTCCACTACGGATGGATCCCCGTAGAGCAGGTCATCGACACGCTGAAGCAGAAACCTCATATGATGCATGTCATCATCACCGGAAGATACGCACCAGACGAACTAATCGAGTTCGCCGACCTCGTGACCGAGATGCGCGAGGTGAAGCACCCCTATCGAGAACAGGGAATCAAAGCTCAGCCCGGACTGGAGTTCTAAGGGTTACGTGGCTCATCGCCGCGGCGTTCGCGATCCTTCGCGGCCTTAAACGCTTTTCGATCTTTGACGGCGTCCCAGTGGGCCTTGATAAATGTAGCCGCGGTCGCGAGGGCGCTACCTCCACCAGCGACCGCGAATACTTCAGAGGACAACCGGCACATGGCAAATACTCAACCCCGCAGATCGCGGTTATTGAACCGCTGCAGGCCGATGGCGAATGATAAGACGGCGATGACTATGAGAACGAGGGCGTGCCACGGCGTTATGCCGTTGATGAATGGTTTGTCACCGATGTAGTAGTGGAGAATGGAGATGTATTTGAGGTCGGAGAGGGATTCGATTATGGGAACGAGGATATTGATGAGGTAACCGATTCCGACGATGGCCGCTGGGATCGCAATCGCGAGGGTCTTGCTGCCAGTTGCGGCACCGATGCTCAAAGCCATGAAGCCAGTTGCGTAACCGAGCAGCAAGAGACTGAGGGACATGAAAAAGAGTCCGGAGAGAGATACTGAGTAGTCCATGATCACGGCGCCGAGGATGATGGCGATAGCGATGGCGGCCACCGGGAGAACGCAGTCGACAATTAAGGCGAAGCTCTTGTGGATGTAGACGGTGGTCCGGCTGATGGGATTTCCGAGGAGCTGATCGAGGGTGTGAGCATGTTCTTCACCAGCGACGGCTCCCATGCCTCGGTTAACGGCGAGGGCGATAATCAAGACGGGAGTGATGATGCCGTAAGGGTCGGCGGTGAAGAATCCTTCTGGCGTCGCGAACTCTTCCGCGCTGCCGATGAAGCCTTGTATGAACTCTGGGAGTTCTTCGATCATGCCGGCGAAGCTGGTCGCGACGTCAGGGAACAATAGGGCGACGTAGATGCCGATGATGAATTGACCGAGCGAGTAAAGGAGCATCGAGCGACGGCCGTCGCGAAGCGTTTTGAGGAGGATGTTGTTGTACATGGACGGATTTAAGCAACGCCTAATATACTGACTTTCATACTACAAATCGGAACTGAGTGTTGAGTTGTAGCCCCGCTCGGACAGGTCGAGAATACCGCATATCGAGAACCAAGATGGTTACGTCAACAAAGGATGATGGTGACAGAAAGATGGTTACACTATGCCGAACAAGGTCCGAGACGCATTGAGGTTGGCTCGTGACGAAGGTTGGTACGAAATTCGGAGATCAGGCGGGAGCCACCGTCAATTCAAGCATCCAGACAAACCGGGCAGAGTTACTATCGCTGGACACCCTCGTGAGGACATTCCCCCTAAAACTTGGAACAGCATCTTGAGGCAACTGGGACTTAGATGATGGAAATACCTAAAAGTGTGACCTACCACTTGCAAATCGAGGAGGGACCGACTTCGTTTGGTGCTCAAATCGTGGAGTTGCCAGGATGTTTCGCGGTTGCGCCGACACGAGAGGAAGTTATACGTCGTATCCACGAAGCCGCGAAGTCGCATCTGCGCTCGATGGTCGAGGACGGCGAAGAGATTCCCTTGCCTGCTGAGGTCTCAGAAGAAGAGTTTCAGTTGGTATGAGGGCTGTCGTCCTGTATTGTGCACGCGCGGGTCACAGACTCGCACCTATCAGGTGCCTGGTTGATCTCGCCGAGTAGCCGCTACCGGGTTCGTTATTCGTCGACTGAGTAGTACTTCAAGAAAGCGTCTTCTAATGAGGCGTGTTGGCTCTCGAAGGTTTGGACGGGATATTTGGCGGCGGTTTTGATCAACGAGTCCATAGCGCCTTCGCCGCTGACTGAAAGATTGAAGGTGCGGTTGTCAACGTTGTCGGTTACGGCTACGCCGAGGAGGTTGTCGAAGGTCTCCGATGAGATGGGTTGAGTGAAGGTGATTTTGGCGGTCCAAAGGCTCAATTCGGTAAGGTGGGCGACGGTGTCGATGGTCACCAGTTCGCCGTCTCGGATGATGCCTACTCGATCGCAGGTAGCTTCAACCTCGGACATGACATGCGAGGACATGAAGATGGTTTTGCCTTGATCCTTTTCCTCGTGAATCATTTTTTGGAATTCGTACTGGAGGAGGGGGTCTAAACCTGCCGTGGGTTCGTCGAGGATGAGGAGGTCAGGGTCGGTCATAAATGCTTGGACGAGACCGATTTTCTGTTTGTTGCCTTTTGAGAGTTCGCCAATTTTGCGTGAGAGGTCTAGTTTGTATCGATCGCAGAGTGCTTCAAGTTTGACCGGGTCGGCGTGCCGGAGCTTGGTGAAGTACTCGATGACCGTGGAACCGGTCATGTGGTCGTAGGTCACGAAGTCGCCTGGTAGGTAGCCGACGCGGCGGCGGATATTAATGCCGTCGTTTCGCGGCGACATACCGAAAACCGTAGCTCTGCCAGATGTGGGTCGAATGAAGTCGAGGATCAGACGGATGGTGGTCGTTTTACCGGCGCCGTTCGGACCCAGGAGTCCGAAAACCTCCCCTTCGGTCACTTCGAGGGAGAGATCTTGGATGCCGACTACATCGCCGTAGTGCTTGGTCAGGTTTTCCAGCTGAATTGCTGAGTGTCCGCTGCCTTGCATTGGATTCGTCGCGACGATTGCGTGAGCAAGCCGCGGTTAACCGCCAACTTCCAGCATCCGCTCTAAGGCGACCAGAGCGTGTCGTTTGGTTTCGGAGTCGACTTGGACGACGTTAATCCCGACGCCAGCCATGATTCCTTCGAGCACCCAGAGCACGTAGGCAGGATGGATGCGATACATCGTCGCGCAAGGGCAGACGACTGGGTCAAGGCAGAAGATCCGCTTGTCCGGGTTATCGTCACGGAGGCGATTCACCATGTTGATCTCGGTGCCGATGCCCCAAGATGATCCGGCTGGTGCGCCCTCAACGGTCTTGCGAATGAACTCGGTGGATCCGTAATAATCGGCGGCGTCCACAACCTCGCGCACACATTCTGGATGGACCACGACATTGACGTCGGGATCGTCGCGGCGCGCGTCTTCGATCTGTCGCACCGTGAATCGAGTGTGCACCGAGCAGTGGCCTTGCCACAGGATTACCTTGCTATCGCGAATCTCCGATTCCTTCAAACCGCCCATCGGCTTGAACGGATTCCACACCACCATATCGTCGGCCGGGATGCCCTTGGCCAATCCGGTGTTTCGTCCGAGATGTTGGTCGGGGAGGAACAGAATGCGCTCACCCCGTTCTAGCGCCCAATCGTAGGCCGCATCGGCGTTAGACGACGTGCAAACCAACCCACCATTGCGCCCGCAAAGCGACTTGATCGACGCGGTCGAGTTCATGTACGTGATGGGTATGATCTCCGCCATACCATCACTTCCTTCGCCGAGCACGTCCATAAGATCATCCCACGCGTCCTCCACATCATCGGTCGCCGCCATGTCGGCCATCGAGCATCCGGCCGCCATGTTGGGCAGGATCACGTTCTGATCATCATCGCTGAGCAGGTCCGCAGTTTCGGCCATGAAGTGGACGCCGCAGAAGATGATCCACTTAGCTTCCTTAGCCGCCGCAGCCTCTTTCGAAAGCAGATACGAGTCACCTCGGAAATCGGCAAACTGAATGACATCGTCGCGCTGGTAGTGGTGACCCAGCACCACGGCTTTGGTCCCGATCTCTTTGCGAGCGTATCGGATGCCGGCTTCGACCTGTTCGGGCGTCATTTTGAGGTAGCGCGTCGGAACCTTCTGCCAACGCACGCCGGACTGGAACTCTTGCTCAAGCGTTTTCGTGCGGAGATTCCCTTCAGTCTGACAGAACGCCGATTGTTCGAGTTCAGTGACCGGAATGATGGTCTTAGGTGTTGAATTGATGGAGATCATGGTGCCTCCTCGAGTTTTCAGCCGTTCAGTTTGTCGGCTGGCCGACTAGCGACCACGGTGTCGCCTCGGTTACTTCGACGGTTATAGTCTCCCCGGTTCGGACATTGCAATCGACATGCGTGCCATCGTCGACGTAGACGATCTTGTCGTTGCGGTTTCTTCCAAACATCCTGCCACGTTTGCGTCCCTCCAAAAGAATGTCGGTCGACGTACCCACTAACCCTGCGTGTTTCTCCGCTTGAATCGCACATTGTACAGCGTCGAGTCGCTGATGTCGTCGCTTTTTCTCGCTTTGAGTCACGGTATCCGGCAAACGACGGGAGGCCACCGTACCGGGCCGTTCGCTGTAAGCCGCGGAGTGAACCTTGTCGAAACGGACTCGCTCGACGATGTTGATTGTGTTCTCGAACTGGTCTTCGTCTTCGCCCGGGAACCCCACGATGACATCGGTAGTTAAGGTGATGTCGTCACCGAGAATGTCGCGGATTTCGTCGATCTTCTCCAAATACTGGTCCCGGGTGTAGCCGCGCCGCATGTTGGCGAGAACCACGTCATCGCCCGCCTGGAAGGGGAGATTAACGGTCTCGCAAACCTTCGGAAGGTCCGCGATCGACTGGATGATCCGCGTCGACATGTCGTTGGGGTGAGAAGTCAGGAATCGGATGCGCTCGATGCCGTCGACATCTTGTATGGCTTCCATGAGGTCGGCCAAGTCTTTGCGGTCATCGAGATCGTGGCCATACGAATCCACGTTCTGGCCGAGTAACGTGATCTCTCTTACGCCGCGCTGAACGAGCATCTTGGCTTCGTCGACGAGTTCGGGCAGCAACCGACTCGTCTCGCGACCGCGACGATAGGGAATTATGCAGAACGTGCAGAACTTGTCGCACCCGTGAGTGATCGGGACGAACGTTGCTACCTTGGGGTCATTCGGAACCAGATTTGCCAAGCAGCCATCTAGGTCGCCATTTTCAATCCCGTGCCGAAACGCAACCGTTTCGAGAATCGGATTGAAATCCTGCGGGCGTGCCCACAGATCAACCTGAGGAAAACGGCGTCGCAAATCCGCGTCCGATGGCCCGACCATGCAACCCATCACCACGATCATGCGATCAGGGTTTGCGTCCTTTACCTTCTTGAGCTTGCCCAACATCCCGGTCGCCGTGTCTTCAGCAGTTTGACGCACGACGCAAGTGTTCAGAACCACCACATCCGCATCTTCCGGTTTATCGCATTGATCAAGACCGAGACCCGCCATGCCCGCGCCCAACCGTTCCGAGTCGGACATATTCATCTGACAACCGACGGTCCAAACGTTATAGGAGGGCATCGCGTTTTGGGGATTTGGGGAGATTCAAGGTTGCCAACAACCCTGTAAGTTCAATTTTACGCCTTCTAAGACGTAAATTGGAGTGGTTCTCAGTTCATCCAGATGTTGCCGTCTGGAAGGAATTGAGCCAGACGTCTCCGACCGTTTCTAGCGGCAGATCAATCAGATCAGCGAACCGTACGCGGTCGCCGCCAACGGTTCCGATCCGTGTTGCCGGGACGCCCGCTTTAGATGCTGCGTTCAACACGACCTCGGCATCCGGCGTAGCGCACGTAATGACGATGCGAGACTGAGATTCTCCGAACAACGCCGCCACCCAATCGTGGATCGTGGCATCGTGCATGATGGTCGCGCCGATGTTCCCTTGAATCGCAGACTCGACCACCGCGTCCGATACCCCGCCATGAGAGACATCGTGCGCCGAATTAACCAATCCCTTCGCAATCAGCGAACGGCAAAGTTGCTGAACTCTGATTTCCAAATCAAGGTCGAGCGCAGGATTGCCAGCGACTTCGTCGTGAAAAACGGATAGCGCTTCGCTGCCGGCCAAGCCGTTGATGTCGTCCCACGGACTGTCTGCACCGATAACGACAACCACGTCGCCTTCATCTCTGAACGCCGATTTCGCGTGGCGTCCGACGTCTTCCAAGACTCCGAGCGCGCCAATGATCGGAGTTGGTTGCACAGCCGACCCCGCGGATTCGTTGTACAAACTCGCGTTTCCGCTGACGACGGGGATGTCGAATGCTGCCGCCGCTTCGGATATACCGGCGACCGTCTCTTGCAGTTGATATTGGATGTCTGGAGTTTCGGGATTGCCGAAATTCAGGCCGTCGGTGAGCGCCACAGGTTCAGCACCTACGCACGAAAGATTGCGGCAGGCTTCGGCGACGGCGATCGCGGCCCCGACACGGGGGTTCAGGTAGACAAGCCTGCCGTTACCGTCAGTGGAAATTGCAAGTGCCCGTTGGGTACCTTGGATGCGAAGCAGAGCGGCGTCACCACCGGGAGAAACCACCGTGTTGTTTTGGACCTGGTGATCGTACTGTCGCCAAACCGTATGTTTAGAAGCGATATTCGGCGACGCGAGCAACTTCAATAGAGCTTCGTTAGGAGTAATCTCCAAATCCGGGAGCGCCGTCAGATCAAACGACTGCAACTCTCCGAGCCACGCAGGCTTGGGGGAGTTGAACTGATATTCGGGAGCATCAGTCAGGGTTACAACCGGCGTCGAAGAGGCCTGCTGCGCGCCGTCTGAAACCACAACTTGATTACCCGCCTCGAAAGTGCCAATGATCGCAGCATCGAGGTCCCACTTCTCGAAAAGCTCAAAGAGTCGCTCTTCGTGACCCGGTTTGACGGCGAGCAACATTCTCTCCTGTGATTCGGACAGCATGACCTCGTAGGGCGACATCTCATTTTCCCGACGTGGCACCTTGGCGACATCGATGTTTAGCCCAAGCTCGCTGCGTTCGGCCATCTCCACCGCCGCGCTCGTGATACCAGCCGCGCCGCAATCTTGCATCCCGACCACGCCGGGGAGATTAATCGCTTCTAGGCACGCTTCGATCAGCACTTTTTCTAGGAAAGGATTACCGACCTGGACCGCCGAACGCATTTCGGCCTGTTCCTGGAACGTCCGTGAAGCCAAACCCGACGCGCCGTGGATGCCGTCGCGACCAGTTTTCGCGCCTACAAGCACCAGCAAATCACCGGGAGCATCCGCGCTCGCGCTCATAATCTTGGCATCTTCAATGATGCCGACGCACATCGCGTTGACCAGCGGATTACCGGCGTATGAGGGATCGAATACGACCTCGCCGCCAACATTGGGAACGCCGATGCAATTGCCGTAGCCCGATATGCCAGAGACGACACCGTTCAACAGATATCTTTGTCTTTCGTCATCTGGTAGACCAAAGCGCAGTGAATTCATCAACGCCAATGGCCGTGCGCCCATCGCGAGGATGTCGCGAACGATACCTCCAACGCCGGTTGCTGCGCCTTCGTATGGCTCGACTGCGGATGGGTGGTTATGAGATTCGATCTTGAACGCGACCGCATAGCCATCGCCGATATCTACGACGCCAGCATTTTCAGCGCCGGGGGCGACCAATAGACGGTCGGAAGTGTTGGGGAGAGTTCGCAGCAGCGCCTTGGTGTGTTTGTATCCGCAATGCTCGCTCCAAAGAGCACCAAAAAGACCGATCTCAAGCGGATTCGGCTCGCGGTTCAAACGGTCGACGATGGCTTCGTATTCGGCGCGCGACAGCGCAACCTCGTCGAGTAGCTCTTGCGAGATCGCCGACAAAGTAATCAGGACTTACCAGCATCGACCGCGGCCGCGATCGATTGCCAAAGCGGATTGCCGTCTGAGCTGCCGAGTAAAGATTCGCACGCCCTTTCCGGATGCGGCATCATGCCCAACACATTGCCGCGTGCGTTCGTGATCCCCGCAATGTTGTTGCGCGAACCGTTAGGGTTGGCCTCGGCTGACGCTTGATTTTCGGCATCGACGTAACGAAAAACGATGCGGCCGCTAGCCTCAAGCGTCGCCAAGGTTTCGTCGTCGGCCTGATAGTTTCCTTCACCATGCGAAATCGGCATCGAGACAACATCGCCGGCCGAGAACTGAGATGTGAACGGCGTTGAGGAGGTCTCGACGCGTAGCGTTCCAGCCGAACATCGGAACTCGAGATGGTCGTTGCGTATGAGTGCGCCGGGCAGGAGACCTGATTCGCAAAGGATCTGGAAGCCGTTGCAGCTACCGAAAACAAATCCGCCATTCTCAACGAATTCTTTTATGGCTCCCATAACCGGGGAGTGCGCCGCGACCGCGCCGCAACGGAGATGATCGCCGTAAGAGAAACCACCGGGGAGCAGTATTGCGTCGAAACCAGCGAGCTTGGCTTCGCGGTGCCAAACGTATTCGGCTTGGTAGCCCAAGACGTCAGACACGGCATAATGCATGTCGCGCTCGGACCAAGAACCTGGGAAAACGACAATGCCGAACTTCATGTCGCGTCACGCCCTAGAGAAACGCAGAAAGATACCCGGGTAGAACGCGCCGAGATGCGCGTGCCGAGTGCTAAGCGTTTTTCTCAGTGGACTTGCGGCTCTTTCGCAGTTTGCCCGCGAGTTGCTTCTTGCGTGTGACCGACGGCGGTTCGAACGCTTTGCGCCGTCGTGCTTCGGAAATGATGCCTTCGTGCTGAACGCTCCGCGTGAAGCGTCGTAGCATCGCCTCAAAGCTCTCGCCCTCTCGGTTTTTTACCTCTACCAACTGAAATCACTTCTCCTGTGGTCAAACCCGTTGCGAACCTTCGCAATCGGTCTTCATCTACCGTATGAATGGTAACACTCTAGGCTCAATCGCTTCGATTGGACACGTGCACCTCGAACGCTTCAAGCCCTTTGCGCAATCGCGTGATTGTGCGTTCTCTGCCTAGGACCTCGATCGATTCGAAAAGTGGAGGCGCGATGCGTTTGGCGGTTACGGCTACTCGAATGGGTGTGAACAGTTGGCCGGCCTTTAACCCGGTCGACTCGGTTAGCCCCCGGAGAGCTTGTTCGATCGATTCGCCGTCGAATGGTTCAACTTCCTCCAGCGCTTCGATGCTGGCGTTTAGGGATGTGACCACCATCTCCTCATCCATCCTCCTCCCAATCATCTCCTCCGGGTTCGGGTGAACCTCGTCAACAAAAAGAAAATCGATCAGCGCAACGACATCGGGCAACACTTTGATGCGTTCCCGAAGAACCGGCACCATCGCCTTCACAACGCTCCGATCGATTGGACGTTCGATTTCATCAAGAAACCCACCGTCTTCCTCAGGCCGTTCGAGACAGGGCATGATCATGTCGGTGAGGACATCCGCATCCGCCGTCATGATGTGCTGCTGATTCATCCACTCGAGCTTCTGCGCGCTGAACTTCGCCGGATGCGACAGAATCCGCTCCACCTCGAAGCGCGACGCGATTTCGTCGCGGGTCATGATCTCCGTGTCGTCGCCGGGCGACCAACCGAGGAGTGCAAGGTAGTTCAACACCGCGTCCGGCGTGTAACCCGCATCCCGGTACTCGAGGGCCGACTGCGCGCCATGTCGTTTGCTTAGCTTCGCTCCGTCCTGCGCAGTAATCAATGGCACATGAACGTACTTTGGGGTCGGAATGTCGAGAGCCTGTTGAATCAAGACGTGACGAGGACAACTCGGTATCCACTCCTCGCCGCGGATGACATGTGTGATACCCATCTCGTAGTCGTCGACAACATGCGCGAGGTGATATGTCGGGAATCCGTCGGACTTCAGAATGACGAAATCCTGGAGCAGCGAAAGATCGAATTTCAACCGACCTCGCACCTCGTCCTCGATCTGCATCTCGCCGTGATCCGGGACTTTAAAGCGCACGACGACATCGAGACCTTTGTCTCTGGACTCTTGGATCTGTTCAGCCGTTCGGTAGCGCCCGCGATTGTCGTAGCCGGGAGCCTGCCCCGCCGCTTGTTGACGCTGTCGCAATGCCGCCAACTCTTCCGACTGCGTGTCGTCGTAATAGGCATCGCCGGCGTCGATCAACTTAGCCGCCGCATCCTGGTACAGTTGCAATCGCTCGGATTGTGTATACGGGGCATGTGGACCACCGATATCCGGGCCTTCGTCCAAATCGAGGCCAAGCCAGTTTAGCGATTCCTTGATGTGCCACTCAGCATCCGGGTCGTACCGATTTCGGTCGGTGTCCTCGATGCGCAATATGAACTGACCGCCAGTTTTGCGAGCCAGAAACCAGTCGTAGAGTGCGGTCCGCAGACCGCCAATGTGCATCACTCCGGTCGGACTCGGAGCGAAGCGAACGCGTGCAGGTGTTGAAGTGCTCATACTTTCCAATTTAGACGATTCAACCGCCATACGTGGAACTTGACGGCAAACCGATCTGACTCAATACGGATTCCAAATCCTCCGGCAACGGAGATTGGAACACCATGGGTTGTCTGGTGAACGGGTGGGTTACACCTAGGCGATGTGCGTGGAGGAATTGTCGACGCAGATCGATTTCCGGCAGATTGGTACCGTAAACCGGGTCGCCTAGTATCGGATACCCGATGGCCTGCATATGCACACGGATTTGGTGCGTCCTACCGGTTTCGAGTTTAAGTTCAACCATCGATAGCGCTTTCCCCGCCACTGAGAATCCCGAGACGAACGCGAAACGCGTCCTCGCCGGCCGTCCCGCGTCGTTGACGCTTTGGCGAGTACGTATCGCGGGATGCCGTCCGATCGGCCGATCAACCACTCCTGCGCCCGGAGGAATCTTGCCAACAACCAGCGCCAAATAACGCCTGTCAACTTCTCGCGCCTTGATCGCGGCTGACAGGGCAGTAGCAGCTTCGGTGTTCCGGCCGACGAGTAAAAGGCCCGAGGTGTCAGCATCCAGACGGTGCACGATTCCCGGGCGCTCGACGGGTTCCATTTCCGCAAGCTCCGGGTAACGAGCCAAAAGCGCATTCACCAACGTCCCATCCGTCCGACCGGCACCAGTGTGAACCGCCATTCCGGCCGGTTTGTCCACCACGATCAAGTGATCATCTTCATGGACAACTTCGATGTCGAGATTTTGCGGCGTTGGCAAAACATCTTCCGATGCTTTGCCCGGCGGGTTAAATTCAACGCGGTTACCAGGACTGACCAGCGTCGAAGGACTGACTACAGCAACGCCATCAATCGAAGCAGCGCCAGATCGGATTAATCGTTGAATCTCGGTACGCGACAGGTCCGTGACCTCGCCGCGGAGTAATAAATCCAGCCGGATCGGCGCGCAGCCGTCGTCGGCTTCAATTTCGTACGTCGGGGACATCGGAAACAACCCGTCGCAGTGTCCCATATCGCATCGCATCAGTGCACTGGTGACATCTGCCGGTACCGATTTGACTCGCGCCCGCGGTGGCGGCAACTGCGGAAGTCGCTTCATCGTCGTCACGGTTAATGAAAAAGTACCAAACCATCAACACCATGCCGACCGATATGCCCGAATCGGCAACATTAAAAATGGGCCAAGGCCCGACGTCGAGGAAATCAGTGACGTATCCCTGATTCAACCGATCAAGCAGGTTGCCTAAAGCACCGCCGAGTTGCAGACCGAGCGCAAGACGAAGAATGAACGACTTCGAACCCGTAGTCCAATAGACCCACAAGAGCACGCCGACCGCGAAGATCGCAACAAAGCTCAATATGTTGCTGTGGCCTTGAAATAGGCTGAACGCAGTTCCCGTGTTGCGAGCGTGCGTAAACCGCAGGAAGCCTTCCGCCGGCCAAGATTCTCCCCAGTCCAACCACGCGACGATCAGCGATTTCGTGGACTGATCCAGCAACAGCACAACTAACGCCAAGACCCACAGCATCCAGCTCTTCCTAACCCAGAAATCCCACGCTCTGTATGCGATGCTATTCATCGTCGGTTGGGGAGTTTGGGCGGGATTTGCGCTCTCGTTTCGAGAGAGTGACGAGGGAAGGGCAGAATCGGGAGCGTCGTTCGGTGGAGTGTGCATGTCTGTGCAACATTTGAGTATATTGCCCACGTCAGTCTGCCCGCGCAGGTAAGATTCACACTAGTAACCAACCAACTCGATCAGATTGAGTTGCCGGAGCCAGCCCCGGAGCCAGAAATTAGGAGCCAGCCAAAAATGGAAGCGCGTGTAGATCTGCGTAGCGATACCGTAACCCTGCCGTCACCCGAGATGCGACAGGCCATTCATGAGGCGGAACTCGGTGACGACGTCTACGGCGACGACCCCACCGTCAACGAACTCGAAGCCAAAGCCGCCGAAATGCTCGGCAAAGAGGCCGGACTATTCGTCACGTCGGGAACGCAAGGCAACTTAGTCTCGATGCTCGCCCACTGTGGCCGGGGAGACCAAGTTCTGGTCGGCGACCGATCCCACATCTTCACGAACGAGGCCGGAGGCGCAAGCGTACTCGGCAGTCTATTCCTCTACCCAGTCAAAACCGACCGCTTCGGGTTCTTGGAACCCGACCTGATCCGAGCCGCCACCACTCGCACCGACTACCACGTCCCACCGACCAAGCTGCTGTGTATTGAGAACACCCATAACCAATCCAGCGGTCAACCGCTCTCAGCAGATCAGACGCAAGCGATGGCCGACGCCGCCCGTGAGGGCGGCATGACCGTACACATCGATGGAGCGCGCCTCTTCAACGCGGCCGTCAGCCTCGGAGTCGATGCCGCGGATCTAACCGCGCCAGCCGATTCGGCCACCTTCTGTCTCTCAAAAGGACTTTCCTGTCCCATCGGCAGCGTCGTCGTCGGCAGCGAAGACTTCATCGACCGTGCTCGACGATGGCGCAAGATGCTCGGCGCAGGAATGCGTCAAGTAGGTGTCGTGGCCGGAGCAGGCGTATACGCCCTCGACAATATGATCGACCGGCTCTCCGAAGATCACACCAACGCCAAGAAACTCGCTCAAGGGCTCGCCGAAATCGACGGCATCAGCGTCGACCCCGAAGCCGTAAAATCCAACATCGTCTACTTCAACATCCCACCCGGCAGCGGAGCATCAATCTCCGCCGACCTCAAGGAACGCGGCATCCTCGTAAACGCCGGCGACCCCGTAATGCGCATGGTCACCCACTACGGCATCTCATCCGAGGACATCGACTTCACACTAGTAGCGATGCAAGAGCATTTCAGGGTAGCGGTGGCGGCGTGAAACAGGCGTCGCGCTTCTAGAATCTGACTCCACAGGAGCATTGAGAATTGGCAACCACGACGATGTCCCCAACCGAGCACCGCCAAGTAGCGCGGGAGTTCCTCGCGGCATCGGATGCGGAGTTCGGGCAGGGCGATGTGCTACAAGGTGCCGAGAAACTCTGGGGCGCGGCTGCACACGCCATTATGTCGGTCGCACAGGAACGCGGTTGGCGGCACGATAGCCACAGAACCATGAAAAATGCCGCAATACGACTAGCCGCTGAGCGCGAAGACCCTCTAATCGAAGCATATTTCGGATTAGCTGAGAAGTTCCATGTGTATTTCTACCACCGTACGATGGAAGATTGGGAACGCGACGCAGACCGCCCGTTAGTGCGAGACTTCGTGCACCGAGTGTTGGGGTAGGGGACTGTGGCGATAAGCTTTACGCCCTGGACAACATTATTGAAAGACTATTCAGCATCCCGCCCAGCCGCGTTGCCCTGACTCCGACGAATCTGTACGTTCAAGTGCGATACCTGGCGTTGACCATTAGTTTTTGTGTTTTGAGGTCAGTAAATGCCGCGACCTCTTTACCGCGAACCGGTATTACCGTCATGTGTACCGGTCCAGAATCTGCTTTTTGCTGATGATTGATCCTTTGCCAAAGCGTTTTCGGGAAATGATGTGATTCTTCGTGCCGGACAGTAAAGAACACAAAACCATTTCGTTTGTTGTTGAAATAAACGCGCGGCAGTCGTCGATTGGAATCGTGCCTTAACAAACTCCCCCGATTGAAATATGCCGGGTTGTACCCAAGACCGACCAACATATCTTCGTAAGATTCTCGGTTCATCGATTGTTGTTCCTAATCATCGTCATTGTTTGGTCAGGCGATAACGACTTTCATCACCCTGTAACCGTAGGCTCCATACACCACTGGTTCCGCAAAATCGCCAGCTGACCAACAGCCGAATCATCCAACCCCAAAACCTCCTCGAAAAGCCGACGATCCAATTCTTGGCGCGCTGAGTCTCGAAAGGCTTGGCTCGGGGGAAGAAGTGCTTCTCCGCACAGGTCGTCAAATATCGAAACCCCTGCTTGGAGTTGCGCATCGGTCAATTTCTTGACATCTAGTGCGGGAATGAAAGGAATCGCCGTCACCGTCGTGCCGCCGCGCCCGTTCTGCGAACGATTGCTCCGCTGCCAATAGCTCATGAGGCCCAAAGTGCTGTTGAACCACACACACATCATTTTTTCCTCATCTTGGTTACCCAGCTTTACGTTTGGCCATGCCCTAGCACCCAGAGTTTTTTGCTCGGTGTAAACGGCGCATGTCGAATCTCCGCTGAACGCACACTCGTTGCTGAGATGTAAATGACTCACCCTTTCCCACAATCGGTGCGCCTCGTCGCGTCGGCCAGGTTTGACTCGACCATGGCTATCGGGTTCGACAATCATGCTTTTCTGAACGGCTTTCTTGCGATTCCATAGGAATGGCCACTCAGTGCCGCCGTCGAAGCCGTCGTGTTTTGTGAACGGACCTCGCGAGGTTTCTTGGTTACCCCCGGCGATATCTCGATGCAACGGACCTCGATCGCCGATTTCACCAAGTGGAGCAATCGGTACAAGTATCGGTTCCAAACGCCTAGGTAACTTCAAGAAGCCTTTGGACAATGCTTCCGCGGCGTGCAACAAATCGAGATTTGCAATTCGGACAGTAGACCACTTGTCTTCCGGGTCGACTTCCTCCAAACGCACAGTGCCGACCTTTTCGTCTCCAACCGAGATTTCACAGTAGTCGGCAGGTTGGTTCAGTTTCGCTGTCGCTCGTTTTATCGATTTAGCGACCTCCTGTGCCGCTAATTTGCTATTTGGACGTTCCACGAGGTTAACGAAATGTGCTTTTCGATCAGGCGTTTCACCATTGTTTAACTTCCTTGCGACAACAATAACCTCCGCCAAATTCGTGTCCGCTGAAAACGCGGAATCCCGCGCCGCGCCTTGTGCGATGCTTACAACGATTATGTCGTTGTAGCCGTCTGCCAGTAGGCGTCGGAATTTTTGCCAACTGGCACCCGAACCTGCGTCGATTCCGCCGAACATGCTCGATGCGGGAAGTACTAATGCGATGTTCCCGCCCGGTTTGACCATGTTGTTCGCGATCGCGGCGAAGTCGGTCCCTAGGCCGGCGTTACCATCTCTGATCGTGTCCTTGCCAAGCGATTTGACCTTTGCCGACATCGCGTTCTGTTCATCTTTGGTTGTCCCGAACGCTGCGAATGCGGGATTGCCTGGTTTTGCGTGATCACCAGCGTGATTTGTCGGTGTCGTGAACGGCGGGTTCATGATCACGAGATCTTCGCTCGCCGGGGGCATATCAATTTCGACTGGCGCACGCGTGCCACTGGATCCGACTGCCATCTCCGCGCTTAACGGAAACGCTGCTTGTTGAGTCCTTGAGTTGATGTCGAGCAACCCGAGCGACCCGACGTGGACTTCGTCCATCACGTACATAAGATCGCCGTTGGTGTATTTCCTCGGGTTTCCTCGCGTGTTCATCTCTACAATCTTCTCGCCGTTCTTCAACGCGAATGTCGCACCGTAAAGATAGAGGACGGCTCGTGTGCCGCTGTATTGAATGCGAGGAGCGACCGAAGAGAGCAGGGAAGATGTCAAGTGCACCGCGGCTGGCATGATGTCGCAAGCCGTGAGGGCGTTTTTCATCATGTGAGAATGCAATTCGTCTGGATCGCCACCTTGAGCGCGATGCAATTCGCGGGCTCGGTGGTACGCCGCAAGAACTAACCCGCCTGTCCCGCAAGCGTAATCAGCGATACGGTAGTTCTTCAGCGTATTTGGATCGCCCCAGTCGAGGTCGCCAGGGACAGACAAATACGCCGCTAAGGTAGTACTTTCGGGTCTCGTGTAGTAAGTCGCAAGTATCTGCCGATCAGCTATCAATCTTTGGAAAATAGTCCCCGCGACATCATGTTGCTTGATGGCGTCTTGGATCGAATTCGCGGTGTCAACCATGCGTTCGAGTAACCCGCTAGTCGCTACGGTTGGCGGGATGATGCCAAGCAACTTGCTGGCTATGTCGAAAATCGCCCAGAAGTTGTAACTAAGTATGTTTTGCCATTCGGCAAGAATGTTGCTCGGATGATAACCAGCCGGTTCAAGTAAGTCTGCAAGACTTCGGATCGTGTGATCCCGGCATTCACCTTCAATCTCAATAGAAACGGAAAATCCCGCTAGGTTTTGGTGGTACGCCAACGCGTTGATAATGATGGCCGCGGCCATCTTTGCCGTCTGCTCGCGGGCCTCTTGATCGGCGCGTTCCTGTTTAATCTCCTGTGCTGATGCGGGACCCGTTGCTGGATATGCCGGCCAGGGTTGGCGTAGTTCTTGGCCGATTTGTAAACCGAAGTAATAGCCGGGTAATTTCGCAGCGTCGAGCATGTGCCACGCGGCATCTTCGACTCCCTGCTCGAATGCCGTGGTTGCCGCGTCGATAACCGCTTGCGGTTCAGATGCCGGACGTATGAAATCGATGAGATCGCGTATAGAACCTTTGATAAACCCGCCACCCGGAAACCTAACGTGACCATCCGCAGTGCCTTGGTAGACGACATACTCAATTTCATGCTCGTTTTCGAGCATCCTTTGCGCTTGATCTCCGGTATCGCATTGGCGTAACTCATCAGGTGCACGTATGCCTATGACGGCGCTCACGGTGCCAGAAGTACCGGCTACGCTAGGGTTGAGGTCTCGGCCGAGACTCTTCATGCAGTCGCCAGCGAGGGTGTTCGCTGGCGCGTATTCGGTCTCCAAAACGACAGCGGAGCCACCAATTCGAGTAATCAGCACATCCGGCTTAGTTTTGGGTCCGCGCAACGCACCTCTTAATTCCTCGCGCGCTGACCAACCGGCTGTTTTCGCCAAATTGTTGATGACGCTGGCGATACGTCCGTTGAGTTGAGGTTCTTCGAGCATTTGTGACGCGTTCCGTGCCAATTACCGTAGTGTACCTGTGATGCTGATTACCTCATAGCACTTATGGCGAAAAACAGTAATTCCTAGCAAATTGGTTCTGAAAATCGTGTATGGATTGGACAGTTACTCATCCTTGGTGGTCCCCTCCCCCCACCAACCCCGCAACCGCTCCGCGATCTGCCTCTCCGCTCCCAACTCCCCCGGCTCGTAAAAACGTTCCCCCTGCACATTCTCAGGCAGATTTTCCGCCGGTACGAAATGCCCCGGAGCATCATGTGGATACTCGTAGCCCTTCCCGTACCCAATTCGGCGCATCAACCCAGTCGGCGCGTTCCGGAGATGCATTGGCACCGGCTCATCGCGATTTGCCCGAACCTGCCCCAGAGCTTTATCGATCGCCAGATACGCGGAGTTGGATTTCGGTGCCGAGGCGAGAAATATCGTCGCTTCGGCGAGCGGGATACGACCCTCAGGCATCCCCACGAAACTGACGGCCTGTTGAGCCGCAACCGCTACGGCAAGGCCGTTAGGGTTCGCCAACCCGATATCTTCCGCCGCCGAGATTACCAACCTCCGGGCGATGAAGAGTGGGTCTTCGCCGGCGTCGATCATCCTTGCCAGGTAGTAGACCGCTGCGTCCGGGTCAGAGGCACGGATACTCTTTATGAAGGCTGATATCGTGTCGTAATGCATATCGCCGAGACGATCGTAGCGAGATCGCTTCTCGATCGCCTGCTCGACGAGTTCGACCGTTATCGTTCGAGTACCGTCTTCCTCCGCAGCCGAATCAACGGCCACCTCGAGCGCGTTTAGCGCCGATCGCGCGTCGCCATTCGATGCCCGCAGCAAGAACGATCGCGCCTCATCATCCAAAGTTGGGTTAGTCGAAGCTAGCCCGCGCTCCAGATCCTCGAGTGCCGCGTCGATGATCCGGTTCATGTCGGCATCTTCAAGCGGTTCGATAGTGTAGACACGGGTCCGCGAGAGCAGTGGTGCATTCACCTCGAACGACGGATTTTCGGTGGTGGCTCCGATGAGGATGAACGTTCCCGCTTCGACGTGGGGCAGCAATGCGTCCTGCTGAGATTTTGAGAAGCGGTGTATCTCGTCGACGAACAAGATCGTGCGCGTTCCCGTCGAACCTATGCGATGCTGCGCGTCCGCGGCTTCGCTTCGGATGTCGCGTACCCCTGAGGTAACGGCAGACATTTCAGCGAAGAAACTCTTGGTTACACCTGAGATCAGTTGCGCAAGCGTAGTCTTGCCACTGCCCGGCGGTCCCCACAGGATCATCGAATGCAGCCGATCCCGCTCAATCATCCGTCTTACGACCCGCCCGGGACCGACGAGTTTCTGTTGCCCGACGAACTCATCGAGATTCCTCGGCCGCATCCGCGTCGCCAGCGGAGCTTGGCGATTCAGTATCGCCTTTCTTCGATCATCGAACAACGTCATGACAGAACGTTAAACCACTTCTCGACTTCGCCGCGCTTTGGAGCGCCACGGGCGCGGGCTACTGGCCAGGATGTGAAGCTACCGATCCGGCCAGAGACCGTAGGGCCTCAACTACGGTGTCGTGTTCTTCTGGCAATACGGTGCGCGGATCTAGGAAGTATCGTTCGTTTTCAATCCTGCCAATGATCGGCGGATCGAAGTTTCGGAGATGTTCGCCGATGGTCTCCGCCGGCAATCCCGAGTCGATCATCAAGCGTTTTGTCGGCAAAGTCTGCCCGGGCGCGCTACCACCACCGATGGCACTCAAACCATCCACGACCTCAGAATCGATCTCCCGCGACCACCGCATGACAACGCGTTCCAATTCATCCACCGAAGCCGACATCATCCGCAAAACCGGCAGTTCTTCGATCGCCGCACCGCGGATGTAGGAACGAAGCGTCGAGTTGAGCGCTGCGAGCGTCATCTTGTCGATGCGAACCGCCCGTGCGAGCGGGTGTTGTGAAACTTGCCCGACTAGATCGGAGTTGCCGACGATAATGCCCGCTTGCGGTCCGCCGAGGAGCTTGTCGCCCGAAAACAACGTGAGGGCAGCTCCAGCATCAACCGATTCTTGTACCGTCGGTTCATGTTCAATGCCGAACCGCGCCGTATCGATGAGACATCCAGAGCCAAGATCGTGGAGCACCGGAATCTCGTGGCGATTGGCTACGTCAACGATTTCCGAAAGCGGGTCTTCGTGGACAAATCCAGCGATGGCGAAGTTCGAGCGATGCACTTTCAAGATCGCCGAAGTGTTCGGACCGATCGCAGCCTCGTAATCTCGGGCGTAGGTGCGGTTCGTTGTTCCGACATCCACTAGGTTGGCGCCCGACTGCGCCATCACATCGGGTACCCGAAAACCACCACCGATCTCGACCGCCTCACTCCGTGAAACCAAGACATCACCCCCGTGACCAGCAATCGCGCTCAGTGCGAGTAGGGCAGCGGCGGCATTGTTGTTCACTGCGATGCCCGTTTCGGCCCCAGTCACGGTGCTCAAGATCGAGGAGATGTGTTGATGTCGAGAACCGCGCCCGGCGACTTCGATGTCGTATTCCAGATCTGAATACCCGAGCGACGCGATCTGTGCTGCTCTGGCCGCGTCTTCGCTCAACGGTGCACGACCCAAGTTCGTGTGGATGATGACACCCGTCGCATTGATCAATCGCGTCGGCGAAGGGGCCCACCGCCGAGACGCGTCATCGACGATGTCGTGGACCAATCGTTCGATCGCATCAATTTGGGACCCGCCATCGCCATTGAGTATCGAAGCGCGAATCGAAGCCACACGCTGCCGCGCCTGTTCAACAATGAATGTACGAGGGTAAAGCTGCGCTAGATCGACTAACGCCGGGTCCGCAAGAAGTGAATCGACGCTTGGGAGCGCCCGAAGCGACGATGCAACTTCACGTTCATCTTGAGAATTTCGAGGGGTCAAACTGGCGATTTTGCCGCAATTCTGCATTGCGATTTAGGTAAGGCGCAATTCGTAATGCGCAGTTCACAAAGTAGTAAAATATTCTACTTGCGGACTTCGCATCGAACCGCTTTGCGCGCTCCGCTAAAACCGTCGATGATCACCATAGCTGTAACAGGGGGTATCGGGGCCGGCAAATCAGAAACCGTCAATATCTTGGAGCGGTTGGGCGCCCGCACGGTGAACGCTGACCTGCTCGGGCATGCGGCATACGCCAAAGGCACCGCCGGACACTCTGAAGTGCGGGACACTTTCGGTGAACAAGTGATTGGGGATGACGGGGAGATCGATCGTAAAACCCTCGGGAACATCGTTTTCGCCGACCCGACCAAACGTCGAGCACTAGAAACCATAGTTTGGCGTCGCATCCGCGAGATGCTCGAAAAAGCGCTGGCACGAAATGCCGAACGTGGTGTTGCGTTGACGGTGATCGAGGCGGCAGTGCTGTACGAAGCCGGATGGGAAGTCCTAGCCGATCACGTCTGGACCGTCGAAGCGTCATATCATCAAAGGTTGGCGCGCATCATGCAAAATACGGGATTGCCCGAACGAGATGTCCGTCAGCGAATCGACGCGCAGCTTGCACCTGAAACCAGAATCGAACGAGCAGAAACGACAATCTGTAACGATGGTGATTTAACCCAATTGGAGCAACGTGTCTCCGCGTTGTGGGAAACGATCACCAATGAATAGCACCGAATGGATGCCCAATGGCGACTGAGCAGATCTATAACCAGACGATTATCGAGGAGTACGTCATCACTGATGAACCGTACTATCTCCCGTTAGCGGACGAGATCGAGATCTTCGAAGCCGCATATCACCAACGCGTGCCCGTATTACTCAAGGGCCCAACCGGAACCGGCAAGACTCGATTCGTCGAGCACATGTCTTGGCGATTGGGCGAGGAACTAACCGTCGCGAAACCCAGCACCAAGGCCGATGCAAGTTCCAACGGTCACCCTGAATCCTTGCCGCTGGTCACCGTGGCCTGCCACGAAGACCTCACGGCGTCTGACCTAATCGGTCGGTACCTTCTCGACCGGGACGGGACAAGATGGCAGGATGGCCCCCTCACACGAGCCGTCAAATCGGGTGGTATCTGCTACCTAGACGAAGTCGTCGAAGCTCGAAAAGACACCACCGTCATCATCCACCCGCTCACCGACCACCGCCGCACGTTGACGATCGACAAACTAGGTCTGGTGATCGACGCCGCCGACGGTTTCTTGCTAGTTGTGTCGTACAACCCCGGATATCAAAACGCGGTCAAAGACCTGAAACACAGCACCCGCCAGCGCTTCGTAGCGCTCGAGTTCGATTTCCCGGATGAAGAGCACGAGGCGCAGATCATCTCCCACGAATCTGGTTGCGAAGGCGAAAACGCCGCACTGCTCGCCGCGTTGGGTGGAAAGATACGTAACCTGCGAGAACACGGTCTGGAAGAAGGCGCGAGCACGCGTGTCTTGATCTACGCGGCCAAACTGATAAACGAAGGCATCAACCCCCGACGTGCGTGCCAAGTGGCGGTCACGTGGGGCATCACCGACGACGCACAAGTGCAACGCAGCATCGACGAGGTTGTTTCGTCGATCTTCCCGTGAAACAACTCCCGGCATCCGAGTTCATGGCATACGCAAAGCGCAGACTGACGCGTCCGCACATTGGGGAGTTGCCTGGTGAAACCGCTCCACCCGAGGGGTTAGATCCCGGATTGCCAAGACGCAGAGCCGCGGTTGCGGTGCTGTTTACAGCTCGTGGAAAAGATGCCACGATGCTGCTCATCAGGCGGGCCGCTCACCGCGGCAATCATCGGACGGAATGGGCTTTTCCCGGAGGTGTTGCCGAACCCTCTGACGAATCTCTGCTCGCAACCGCTTTGCGTGAGACGCATGAGGAGATTGGGGTTCCGCAGACCTTGATCGACGCATGGGGACCGTTGCCGAAAGTGATTACCGGAACTGGCTTCGAAGTCTGGCCGTTCGCTGGCCAATTGTGCGAAAATGCACACTTGACAATTGCGGAAGAAGAGGTTGGCGATTACGCGTACATACCGGTTCTTCGTTTGGCCGACACATCGGCACGTCGGCAAATAACACTCATGCGAGACGACGTAACGCGCAGGTGGGACGCGATCGAGCACGAAGGCAGAATCATCTGGGGCGCAACCGCAAGGATTATTCACAACACGATGTCACATCTCGACATCGACGAGATGACCGATGACCCAATCCAATGAACAGATGATGTTGAACGTGCGGACGGAGCTTGGGACCTTTCCATCGCCCGTCCAGTCCAACTTTGATCTCGCACGAGAAGCTCTTACGGGACGACTAGCGGACGACAAGCTCGACGATTGGGCGCAGCTAGGGCTCACGATCTCAAAGCGTACGGTCCGGTCGTGGGAAGCGGGCGCGGAACTTTTCAGCGCTTCGGCTAACGTGCAGCGCCAACTTCCGGCCGGACAGTTCATCAGCTGGGTGAAGATCGGCGACCAGTTGTGTAGCGCATCACCAAGTCTCGCGGTGGCCTATTTTCGTGCCAGCCCCGGCGCGATTGAACGCCTTCGACCACGCTACATCGGAGATTGGGCTCAATCATGCCGATCCCTCTACCGCGGCACGTGGAAGTCATCGGCTCTCGCGTGCAAGCTCTTCGAGGCGACGCCACAACTCTTGGAATCCCTATCGTTCGATGAACTTCGCCGTTTCGCCGAGTTCTTGGAAGAGGTTTCGCACCGTTCATACGACATGGCTGGCGATGCGCTCGACAAAGGCGCCGATCTGTTTCCGAAACTCGGACGAGACGCAGGCGCATTCATCGGATTAGCCAACACCGTCGCTGACAATTCTTGGCGGCACGTCCAGCCGATGTTTGACGCCGCTCAATATTCGCTGGTCGAGATGCCACGCGAGCAGCGGTCCAGCTTTATTTCGCTGGTCAATCGCCTCGCAACCAAAGAAGGAGTCGATCCATCCCGTGTCATCCGTGACGGTGCGCGTGCCATTGGCGGCGTCGGGCACGAATGGCGAGACACGATGATCGACCTGACCCACCGGATCGCGGCCGAAGGGTCGGCGGAGGCTTCATCAGCATTTTTGACGACCGGACCGCGCGTGCTCGAACGCGTCACGTTCCCCCAACTCGTCGAGTGGCACGGGCGCGGAATGGAAATACTCGCCGAGAAACCCACCGCGGCAGAACCATATTTCAAGAACGAATCATCGCAGTCTCACGAGATGCTCGATGCATTGTCGTCGAGCGTTGAGCTTGATCGTGTCCGCGAGATCATTCGCATGTACAGCCGCATGTTGGCAGGGCAGGAGATCGAAGTCCAGGCCGCTCAACAGTTGGTCGACAAAAACATCGGCTGGTTCCAAGGTGAACTACCGACGACCGAAGGCACGACGATCTATCTCCCCAAGGTCATCAATCGCCATCCGAGCAAAGACCGTAACTTTGCCTTTTACAAGGTCATCTCGACGCACCAGACTGGACACATCGAATTCGGTTCATTCCGTTTCAGCTTCGAACGTCCGTCGTCGATGTTTACCGATCTGAGGCCGCAACTTGTCGGCACGAATGGATCTGCCCTCGAAGCGGTACCCACTGAGATCGCAGAAAAACCACAAGTCGAATCTCCAGCGACCAACAATGGCGCACCGACAAATGGTACGAACGAAGACCATTCGCCGATCCCAATGAGCCGGTTCTTTGATCTATTCCCGGATCGCAAACTCGGCAACGATGCATTCACCATCTTTGAAAGCACGCGCGTCGATTCCAAAGTAATGGACGCCTATCGCGGCTTAGCAGTCAGCTTCAGATCGGTGCAAGACGATGCGTTGGGATCACGTCCCGACATGACCGAGTTACCGGCCCGCGAAGCACTGGTCGAGTTCATGATCCGCATTAGCCTCGGGCAGTCTGCAAACCTAATCGCTCCGAAACGTCACATGGAAGTGGCGCGGAAACTGCGACGTTTAATCCGCCTAATGCAGCAAGACGTAGCCATCGTCGAAGACGCCGCCGAAGCCACCATCCGCGCCTGCGCTTGGCTAACTGAGGTCAAAAACGAGGAG
Organism: SAR202 cluster bacterium bin127; assembly: GCA_002239045.1. GTDB lineage: Bacteria > Chloroflexota > Dehalococcoidia > Lucifugimonadales > Lucifugimonadaceae > Bin127. Next base: position 26,638 of record MPNN01000003.1, on the reverse strand, counting down.
TTAGGCGAGGACGAGTTCGACAATCTTGACGATGACGAAGAGGATGATGAGCAGCAAGAGGACGAGGACGAGGAAGACGACTTGCAGGGAATCATCCAAGCATTCATCGAGTCGATGCAACCCGGCGAAGGCGCAGGTGATGACGAAGAGTCGTCTGAACAGTCGGACGAGATGGATATGGGCGAGGATCAGGATTACTCTTCACCGCAAGAGGTCGACTACCGTGGCGAGTTCAAACCCGAGCTCTCACAGCTGCTCTCGCAGGCGCAGATGCAGATGATGGACGGCGCCGAGTTCGCTGACGATGACATGGGCGAGATGACTCCATTGACGCAGGAGCAGCTCGAGGAGATGATGAAGAACTCCGCAGAAGTCGACATCCAAGAAGGGCAGGACGGCGAAGAGATGTCGTCCGAACTCGCGGAGATGCTCGAAAATCTGCTCAAAGAGATGCAACGGCGCGATCCGCAGGCTCAAAGCCAATCCTCCGGGCCGATGCAACATGTTGACGAAGACGGCGGACCGCTCACGCCGACAGCTTCGGACCAATTCGTGTACGACGAATGGGACTTCCGAGCCAACGAGTATCGTCCGCGCTGGTGCATGGTGCACGAAAAAGAGATGAGCAGCGGTGACACCGGTTTCTACCGCGAAACTCTCCTCGAACGCGCTTCGCTCTTGACGATGATCAAGAAGCAGTTCGAACTCGTGATGCCCGAGATGTATCGCAAGCAGAAACGGCTCGAAGATGGCGAGGAGCTCGATTTCGACCCGATGCTCGAGGCCGTCATCGATCTCCGTGTCGGAACCACACCGGACGAGAAGATATATTGGCGCCGCAACAAAACCGAGCGCTCAGTAGCCGTCGCTTTCCTACTCGACATGTCCGCCTCCACTGCCGAAGCCATCGAAGAGGCCAAGCGACCAAACGACGATTGGGGTGCACCCGATGACCCGGTCGAATACATGGTCTGGCTACGATCGCGACGTACCGAAGGCCTGCGAAAGTCTTACAAACGCATCGTCGACGTCGAGAAAGAGGGCGTAGTCCTCCTAATCAACGCCTTGGAAACCCTCGGCGACGACTACGGTATCTACGGATTCTCGGGATACGGTCGCGAGAACGTGGAGTTCTACGTCATCAAAGACCTCGACGAGAAGTTCACCGACGAGATACCACGCCGTATCGACCGTATCGCGCCGCTCCACGCCACGCGCATGGGGCCGTCGATTCGCCACGCCACGCAGAAACTCGCCAACCAAGATTCACGTTCCCGCTTCCTATTCCTCATCTCGGACGGTCGCCCACAAGATCGCGGCTACAGCCGAGAGGGCGTCGAGAAAGAGTACGCCGTGCACGACACGCGCATGGCGTTGATGGAGGCCAAACGCGAAGGAATCGTCCCGTTCTGCCTGACCGTCGACAAACAAGGCCATGACTACCTGAAGGTCATGATGGACGACTTCAACTACGAGGTCCTTCCAGACGTCAGCATGCTTCCACAACGCCTTTTGATGCTGTACAAGAGATTGACCACCTAAGTTGGCGGCTTTGGTTTCAACGCACCGTATCCAGTTGGGTCTGTTTGCAAAACTACCGTCATCACGGTCATCACGACTGTCATTCCGGCGAAAGCCGGAATCCAGAGGGGACGGGCGACGGAACGCAAATCGACACTCCAAGCCTTATCTCCTTCAATCCGCCCTCGGGCACCCAGGGTTAGGGTTGTGGACATGACCCATCGGGCATGAACGAACGAGGTTATGGGAGATCGCTCCCACTTTCGTTCGCCCAGAGAATTCGTCCGGCCCGTTGCAATTAGTAAACTTTCAAATCAAACACGCCAAGTCCCCGCGTCCATTCTTGGGCGCGTAGATCCGTGATTCCAACCGGCGGTACAAAGGAGACCGCCGATATGAAGCTCTCTACACGTAGTACCAAATCGAAACTGACCTCCTACTCGATGGCAATCGCAATAGCCACGTTTATCGCCGTGATCGGCGCTTTGGGGTTGGCTACAGCAACAAATTTCGGCAGCGCCACCGTCATCGCCCAGGAACCCACCGGACTGATCAAGGAGATCACTCCATCGACGAGCAATCTGTTGGTCAATTCCGGTGACACGGTCTGGCTTTCGATAAACGTGATCGGCCTTCAGGACGTCCGGCAACAGAGCCTAGGATCTGACGTCACATTCAACTGGTCGGCAACCGGCGGCGACCTGCCACCGAATAAAGATGGCAACACCTCAGTTCGTTACAAGGCACCTGACAGCCCGGGTAACTACGTGGTCACCGTTTCGGCTACTTCAAATTGCAGAGGCACTTGTACCGCAACGATCGACATTAGAGTCCGACGCCCGGGATCGACTGAAACTGTAGTCAGGACTCCAGTAAATCCGCCCGGTGAGATTCCGACCGTACTCGCCGACGCTGACGGCAACCAATATGGAGTGTTTACGCCGGAAGAGGGCGGCACATTCACGGGCGACCAATTCTGGATTAACGCAATGGCCGGCACCGTGCCTAACGCCGAATACATCGGTGTCAGAATGTTCGAAAACGGGTCGGCTTCCAATGCTGGCATGTCCGGCCATCGATACACGCTCGGAGGCACAAAATACAGCGTCGCCGTTATCGACAGCGAGCGCAATTCCGTCGCATCCTACCGTCTGAACGCTACCGTCGAGATCTGCATTCCAGTTCCGATGGAAATGCTGTCGCAAATCACGAAAGTGGAAATGATCGCCACCAGCGACGACGGCACAGAACTCACCGTTCTATCGTCTTCGGTACGTGTCGTGCCCACACTGACAATCTGTGGGAACACCAGCAGCCTCCCGGTAAACGTCGCCGCCGGCATACCAGGCACACCGCCGATGCCCGAACCTACGCCAGTTCTAGAGCCAGCATTACCCGTAACCGGAGGCGCAGGACCGTCGTCGACCATGGTGTTGGCCTGGACGATCCTAATTGGGTTCGCTCTAATCGCAACCGGAATGTTCGCCGTTTACCGACGTCGCCGACAAAACTAACTGAAAATTCCTCCCGTTCGTCAACCGAACGGGAGGACCAATTCTTGGTTTCGCAAACTACTGCCGACTAAGCTCGAACATCGCGAGCAACTGGTCGGCCCATTCCCTGTCGACCCTGATGATGTCTTGCGTCTCGTTCGCTACCGCGTAGCGATGGTTGCCGTCTGGTGTCACGTCGCCGATCACCATCGACGTACGATATACCTCGGTCAACAACTCGCGCACCTCCACCTCACGTCGGATGTGTACGTATGGGGCGTCACGGTCGACGCCGTACGGCACATAGTCAGCCAGATCAGTAACGTTGAGCACCTCTGCGCCGTCGATAACTGGGTTTCCGAAGTGCGTCAAATAGTCGAGTATCACCTCGCCGTCGGCAGGGTTTGTACCTTTACAAGGTGCGTCTACAGCAGGTAGATCGCAGACCACCCACTCGCCACTCTCATCATCGATTGCAAACCCCGAAGTGACCTCGTTCTCTTCGAACAATAAGATCTCGGTGGCCTCCGCCGGATCCATCGTGAAGAACCACTCGGGGTAGGGCGGTTCCTCGACTAACCGGAGCATTACATCACCCCAGGAATAGTCGACCGTATAAAGCTGGTCGTAGCCGCTCTGGCTCGCGTAGTGCGCGCCGCCGTCCGGCGTCAGGTCGCCCATCTCTACCGTAAGCTCGCGTTCGTCCCTCAAACGGACCGTGATCGACAGCAATGGATCGTCCAACCCATAGAGCTCCGGATTGTCAATCGTCTTTTTCAACTCTCGTTGCGAACGAGGTCCGCCGAGCAACTGAGTGATACCACCCCATCGGTACAGGTCAGTCGGCACGTCGCTCTCGTCGTCGAAGTACCACCGGCGTTCGTCTTCGCGGAAATGCCACGAAGTCGCATTCTCGCCACTAGATATCGAGATGTTGCGGAGATCGTCAGGCGAAAGCGTGAAGAAGAACGGCGGTTGCTCCGCGCGCTCTTCCTGCCCGAGTTGCTTGATCACAATCGATGCACCAATCGCGATCCAACAAGCGGCGATCACCAGAACCAATGCGAACCTTAGGCTCATGGGTCAGCGTCTTCTCCACCATGCCCAGATGCCCGCCAGAGCCACGAGTATCGGCATCAGCAACCAACCGCTCCAGCGCACGAAGTTACGCTCCGAATCCGTCAGCACCAGTTCACGGAATGCTACCGTCTTCGGTCGCAGCGTGATGAGTTCGTAGTCATCTGCCAAATAGTTCACTGCGTTGACGAATAAATCACCATTGCGAGCCGAGCCGAAATAGGCGTTGCTGGCGAAATCGGTATCACCAATCAGCACCATCTGCGTCGTAATTAGTTGATCATTCTCAGTGCGCGGACTACCGCCGATCTCAGATACCGCCTCTACCGATACCGCGATCGGGTGCGGACCACCCTTATCCTGATCAACCTGGAATTCGATGTTTTCAACATCTGTCTCCGCCCAACTGTTCAGCGTGCTGATCGCAACCAACTCCTGCCGTACATAGGGAATTCCGCTGTCCGTGATCGGGATCGTCTGCGGGTCGATGGCGTAAGAAAACGACGTCGAACCGGGCATATAAAGGACGTCGAAATCCTCCGTCAATGGGTGTCCCGGCAGTTGGCTGTTCGTGTTTTTGATCTGGAGGAACGATGGGTTTGGAGCAACATAACTCGCGGTATCGACCACCGTGCCTTCGCCGACACCGATGCCGTAACGCGAGAGAAAGCCTTTGAACGAGTCGGGCGTGACCTCAGGTTCCAAAAGCAACAACACGCTGCCGCCCCGGCGGTTGTACTCCAGCAATATGCCTTCTTCAGATTCCGTCATCTCATTCGTCGGACCGGCGAAGATTACAACTGCCGGTAACAGGGTCGGGTCATTCGTCTGCAAGCGCTGTCCCAACTCCTGCAACGTCTCGTTTGCGATGGCGTAGTTTTCACGTACCAACGCACTCGCAGCCAACGAATATCCGCCGCCGCTCCGAGACGTGTCCAGCAAGTCACGAACCGCATGACCGCTGATGAACGCGACTGTTTTCTGCTTGATCTGGTTGACGACCAACAAACCAGTGATGATGTCCTGCTCGGAGAATACGTTTGTGGTCTCGTTAGGGTTGAGTCCCGGAATAACCTCCGTGCGCCGACTGTCCGTCGCCTCAATCGCCAACGACGGGAACTGAGTAATCCCATACTCCGCGGCAACGTTGGGTTCAAGCTCGGGATCGACGAGTCTGAACGTCAACGGCTGCTCCGTAGAACGTCGCTTGAACTCGCTCAAGAGGTCCTCCGTAACGCGCCACGCCGCCTGTCGTTGCGGGGTGTTGCGACGGAAGAATGCCACCACGTCTATCGGCTCGCGCAGGAGCGAAAGCGTGTTCAACGTCTGGTCTGAGACGATGAACTGTTTCGTGCTCGTTGTATCGACTCGTAAGAAGCCGGGAGGATCAGGTCGGTTCAGCGACCAATGGATCACGAAGTTGACCAACACGGCAATCGCGAGAAACGCGATCAGAACAATCGCGGTGTTCAACCCGTACCGACCGCGTCGCCCAAATATCGCATACCGCACCGCATCGAACGAAATCGCGGCATCGACGAGAAGCACCACCAAGCCAATACCCATGACGATGTAGGAATAAGTCTCGAGATCGCGCAGGAATACCCATGTCAGCGCGCCGAGAATCAAAATCAAAACGCCAGCGAGGGCCAGAGCCTGCCGCACCGATCGCGCACTGGCCATGATCCGCTCGCGCAGCGGGGTGTCGTCCACAAGCTCCGCCATCGTCGGGCGATTCTCTGGTACGTCTGGCATTTGACTGTCTTGCGTGGTCATGGAGATTCGGTTACTGTGATGCGCTGTGTCCCAATACGGTCAGCTTTAGCGCCATCGGCGAGTTTCCAGCGCAATCACCGTGAGCATCAAGAACACGGCTGTTATCGAAAGGTAGTAAACGACGTCGCCAACCGACAATATCCCGCGGGCAAAGTCAGCAAAGTGCCCCGACTCGGCGACGCCAAAGCTGTCAAGGTCGAATACGGAGAATGATGCGCCGAGTTGCAGCGCATCCAGGATCTCCGAAGTGATGCCGGTGACCCGGTCCGAAACAAAGTCGATGATCGTCAATCCGGTCAGCAACCCGGCACCAACCACGAGCCCGACGATCTGATTTGGGCTCAACGCCGAAGCAAATAGACCGATCGCCAAAGTTGCCGCCGCGTAAAGTACCAACCCGAGGTAACCGGTCAAAATCGGTCCGACGTCCGGAATTCCGTAGACGAACAGAAGGATCACGAAGTAGAGCGACAACACCAACATGGCCAGAACCGTGATAAACGCCGAGAGGAACTTCCCAAGCACGATCTCAAACTCACGCACCGGCGATGTGAGCAACAGCTCCAATGTCCCGATCTTCTGCTCCTCCGCGAGCAAGCGCATCGTGATCGCCGGCGACATGAAGATCATGAAGAACACCGCACCAGCTAGGAATCCGCGTATCGAGGCCTCTGAAAAAGCGTCGGACACGGATGCGACGAAAAAGAATCCTGTGATTGCGAGGAACGCTGCCGACACCACATACGCCATCGGCGATGCGAAATAGGTGCGTACCTCTTTGTTGGCGATATACCAGATGAAACGCACGGTTCAGCCCAAATCCTCTTCGGTAGTCAACTCCAAGAAGATCTCCTCCAATGTCAACGGGAGCGGCGTCAGATTCACCAGACCCCAACCTTGCTCAATCACTTTGTTCGCGATGACCTCAGTTGCCTGCGCGTTTGGTCGTGCATCCACGATGAGCGGCAGGGTTCCGTCGCGTTCCGCCCGCGCAACACTCTCGGCACGGTTGTCTCGCCGCGCATCGACGACCATCGGCAGATCCCGCATCTCACCAATCACCGCACGCGGTTCCGCACCTCGGATCGTCAACTCGATCCGTTCGGAATGTTGGAGCCGCTCGGATAGATTGTTCGGACGATCGTCCGCAACTATTCGACCGTCGTGGATCACTAACACCCGACGGCAAATCATACTCACTTCAGGAAGGATGTGAGAACTTAGCAAGAGCGTGTGGTCCTCGCCCAACTCACTGATCAACTCCCGCGTCTCAACCACCTGTATCGGGTCGATACCAATCGTCGGTTCGTCGAGGATCAGGACGTCCGGTTCGTGCAAAATCGCCTGCGCGATTCCCGTCCGTTGCCGGAATCCCTTTGAGAGCTTGCCGACGAGCGCGTCGCGATAATCGTTCAAGCGAACCGTATCGATAACCTTGGGGACCCGCTCATTTATCCACGACCGGTTCATTCCCCGCAAACTTCCCATGTATTTCAGATAGTCCGTAACCGTCATATCGAGGTACAGCGGCACCGTTTCGGGCAGATATCCGATGTGCCGACGTGCATCGAGCGAGTGGGAAACGATGTTGTACCCGGCAACTACCGCGTCGCCACGGGTCGGTGGCGTGTATCCAGTCAAGACTCGCATCGTCGTCGTCTTGCCAGCACCGTTCGGACCCAAGAAACCAACGATCTCACCCTTCAAAACCTCAAACGAAACGTCGAGAACTGCCGGGTAAGGCCCGTAGTACTTCGACATGTGCTCAAGTTTGATCATGATCTATGTTGCCTGCAGCGGCTGTCTGTTTCGCTCGGCGATAGGTTCTTATACGCACGCAACGGCGGCAAGGATTGAACCCTAGTCAAGCATAAAAGTTTAACAACCCCCATGCCTCCGTCGTCGGCAGACTTTTCCGTGGAATAAGAGAAGTTGGCTACAATCATCGGTAGTCACTAACCTAGGGATTCGGAATGGCGACCGTACCTCAAGAAATCGACGATACGTCGAGTCTCATATATCTGGATCACGCTGCTACGACGCCGGTCAGACCAGAGGTATTAGATGCGATGTTGCCGTACTTCAACGAGGCGTTCGGCAACCCGTCGAGCCTCTACGCAATCGCCGGCGAATCCCGCAACGCCATCGACGAGGCAAGGGCCCGCGTCGCATCCGTTTTGAACTGCCGCACCAGCGAAGTCGTTTTCACCGGCGGCGGCACTGAAGCCGACAATATGGCGCTCAAAGGAGTCGCCTCGACTTTCAAAGAACCCGGCGACATCATCATCTCCGAGATCGAGCACCACGCCATCATCCACGCCGCCGAGCAACTCGAAAAAGATGGTCACCACGTCGTCACCGTACCCGTCGATCGCTATGGCGTCGTCAATCCCGACCATGTGTGCTCGCGACTTGGTGACCGCGACGCCGTCGTCAGCATCATGTACGCCAACAACGAAGTCGGCGCGGTAAACGACATCTCGCAAATCTCACACCTCGCGAAGGATCATGCCCGAAAAAACGGCACCAACGTCCTGTTGCACACCGACGCGGTCCAAGCATCCGGCAAACTCCCGTTGGATGTCAAAGCCTTAGGCGTCGACCTGTTGTCACTCTCGGCGCACAAAATCCACGGCCCGAAAGGCGTCGGAGTCTTGCACGTGCGGCGCGGCGTAAAGTTGGATGCATTGATCGCCGGAGGCGGACAGGAACGCCAACGTAGATCGGGCACCGAGAACGTGCCCGGTATCGTCGGCATGGGACTCGCGCTCGCGCTGGCCGAGAACGAACGCCAGCAATTCTGCGAACGTACTCGCGCCCTCCGCGACCGGTTCTTGGCCGCCGTCACCGAACGTATCCCCGGAGTGGTCGTCAACAATCATCCCGAAAACTGCCTCCCAAACATCGCCCACATATCCGTGCCCGGCCTCGAAGGCGAACCGATGCTCCTCGGACTCGACTTCAAAGGTGTGTGCGCCTCCAGCGGCAGCGCTTGCAGCTCCGCATCCGTCGAGCCTTCCCACGTGCTCCTCGGAATGGGAATGAGCCAAGAACTCGCCGCCGGCAGCCTAAGATTCTCCTTCGGCAAAGATTCCCAAGACCAAGACGTAGATTACGCAGTCGACGCGTTGTCGGGCGTTGTAAACCAGCTTCGAGGGATGCCATCCATGTCAGCGCAACCCGCCGCCGTGTGATCCACAAATTCCGAACGCTCCGTATGTATATTTGATACCTATACGACGTGATAACGGAGAACCAATCCAACGATGGCTAGCACAGAGCGCCCTGAAACCACGGATGAAGATGACGCCACCGCGCAAACGGGCGGCGAAAACTTCATCGAAGGCGATGCCGCTCGTGACGCACACCCCACCGAGGTCGCGGCCGCACTCCAATACGCAGAGCAGAACAAATACGACTACGGCCCGAAACTACGCGATGCCGATTTCCAATGGGAAATCAATGGCGTCGCCACGATGGACAACGGAATCTCTCGCGTTTTCATCGACTACACACCCTCCGCGTCATTCCGTGGTTCCTCAGGATCTGAATACATCGACGTCGATTCCTCCGGCACCGTTCTAGCCCGGCGACAACTGCGGGTACCCAAACAAAATCTCCCCGTGGTGCTCGTCGCGTTAACCGCAATCTCGCTCGTCGCCCTCGCTGTCGTCGAGGTGCTGCTCTGGGCCAACCCATTTGAATCGGGTCCTGAACTCTACGTCGCCGGCCGGACGCTGTGGATCCGAGCCGAACAGCCGCGCAGCCAACCCTATGTCGTCTACCCAGTGCCTTCCAGTCTCGGCGATGTCAACCATTGGGCAATCAAGCCCGAAGGTCAAGGCACCGAAATCGTCATTGTTGAAACGGTGCTCACTAACCAGACTTCCGGAGCCGTTCGCATGGTTGTCGACGAAGAAGCCGCCGAACTCCGCATCAAGGGAAGCATCGCTCTAAAACCCATCAATGTAATTAAACGTTCCTACATCGTCGAAACTACCACCAACGACCGCTACCTAGACCCCGAATTCCGATCCATATGGGGCGGGTTCACCCTCAACCAAGGCGAAAAAATTCTGGGACACGTCGTCTTCGAAGCACCCCTCGGCAGTGAATTCAGCGATTTCCGCTGGTTAGCAGGCGACACCGCCGTTGTTCGATACGAGTAGCCCAGTCCAGCCTAACCCTTCCACCCTCTCAGAGGGAGACCATTGCAAAACCCTCCCCTTGATGCCCAAGGGGTGCTGTGCACAACTACCGTCATTCCGGCGAAAGCCAGCGCTTCAGCGGACGGAACGACCATCCAGAGAGGCCGGACAACGGCGTCCAAAGCGAAACACCAAGTTTAGACACCGATCAGGCATCCTCTGCGAACTGCACTACGTTGGTTCGCGTCCCCTTCGCTTTGCGAAAGGGACGGACTGTGACAGTTTTGCAAAGGTCTCCTCTGAGGGGAATAAAAGGGGGCAACAGCCACAACCCGTCATTCCAACACCGGCGACCACGCAGGAAGATACCCCTCCGCAAGCCGCACAACACCGCTGCCATCCGCATTCATCACGTAGATGCCAACATCACCCTCGTGGAAAGAACTGAACGCGATGCGACCTCCATCCGGAGACCACGCAGGAACATAGTCCACATACTCGTTGTCTCTCAGACGCTCCACACCGCTACCGTCCATATTCATCACGTAGATCTCCAAATCATCACTGTCACGGTCCGAAGCGAACGCGATACGACCACTATCCAGCGACCACGAAGGATGCCAGTCGCCATACTCGTTGTCCGTCAACTGCTCGACATCACTACCATCCACGTTCATCACGTAGATCTCCCAATCACCGTCGCGGTGAGATTGAAACACGATCCGATCACCATCCGGCAACCACGAAGGAAACGCGTCTGCAGTGTCCCAGTCGATAGAGTCGTAGTCCGTCAACCGCTCAACACTACCGTCTGCACTCCTAATGTACGCCTCATCATCACCGTCACCGTCACGATCCGAATAGAACACCTCCGCGCAAGATGCATGGGGAGTCCCCGTCAGCTGCTCCACACCGCTCCCATCCGCATTCATAACGTAGATATCACCGCGCGAAACGAACGCGATGCGATCTCCGTCCGGTGACCACACAGGGCTAGCGTTGCTGCAACCATCCGTAACCTGCTCCAAACCGCTGCCGTCTACATTCATCATGTAGATGTCGTAAATCTCAACGTCATTGTCGCGGTCCGATACGAACGTGATACGACCTCCATCCGGCGACCACGCAGGAGAATGGTCGCCAAACTCGTTGTCCGTAAGCTGCGTCAATCCGCTCCCATCCGCATTCATCACGTAGATCTCAGCATCTCCGTCACGATTCGAAACGAACGCGATCCGACCAGATACCGAATCAAGGTCGCGGTCCGGTATCGACCCGACCGGAGCAGATGCCACCCCTCCTGGCAACGGCAACATCCGCAGTCCAAACACCAAAACGCCGATGACTGCAACCACCGCCACTGTCAGAACGCCGGCAATCAGCCGTTGACGGCGCACTGAACGTGAACTAACGACTCGGTGAATGTCTCGCCACCCTGGAGGAGTCCCCTGGTGATGTGGCGACCCATATCTAGTTTCCATACTCGACTCTGCTCCTCATCGCGACTTTAGCGCCAAATCAAACCAACATCCATCGCATGGAATGGAAATTGTATCCATGACACACAAACATGACGCATGAAATTGTGATATTCTTCATCTTGCCACAGAAGTTACGAACTGACTTCCGGTCGTTTGCATAGACAGGGGCGCGAAACGTGCCCCTGCGCGGTTGACCGGACGGGTAGCTTCTGTGGTAAGACGCTCACTGTTTTCTCCGCAAAGGGGTATCCGATAAAGGGGTATCCCATGTGGAAGCTACTAATCGTCTCTGGCGTCGCATTCTCGCTCGCACTTGCGATTCTTTGGACAACTGGCGTCGAGCAAGTTCAGGCCGCAGTCAAATGCACTTACGAATACAACGAGCAGACAGGTTTCGAAGAGCGGGTTTGCAGATGGTACCCAGACCCGACCGCAACGCCAGACAATCGTCGTCCCACCGCGAAGCCCAAACCGCCGACCGTTGCGCCGACAAGGGCCCGACCAACACCGCCGCCACCAACGCGGGTCAGACCAACCCCGAAGCCGCCAACCGCAACTCCAACACCTACGCGCATCAGACCAACCCCGAGACCAACTTGCGATGGCAGATGGACCTTCGACGGCGTCAGTTCGGAATGCATAAAAACACCAAAACGACGAACCGCAACATCAACCCCAACGCCAACTCCAGTCCGGCTTGTACCGATTGTCCCGGTTCCAACAAAAAGTCCCGATCAGATACCTCAGATCACCGCGAAAGTCGTCACATCAACTCCAACGCCCACAAAAACTCCACGTCCAGGAATATGGGTTCCCGGTCCAGACGGGCGGCCTATATATGTTCAGGCTCGCAAGCTGACACCAACACCGGACCCCAACGCAACCGCAACACCAACACCTGAATGCGACACGCTGGATTTGTCCTGCAGGGGAGGCAAATGGATACGCGATAGGAGAGATAAGCGAGAGCAGAAAGATGGTAATCTTGGCGGAGATTCCGCACCCGGTCTCATAAACCCTGTCACTGGCCAACCCGGAACCCATTCCCCACAACAGACACCTACAACCACTGTCACCCCAAAAACAGAGACACCCCCACTCGCGTCACGAAACGGCGGCAATTCACCAAGACCGAACCCGTCTCCGAAACCTACGTCCACACCCGAACCCACGCCTACGCCAATGCCGACTCCCACACCAGAGCCAGAGACATCCGTCCTCGTGTCACGATACGACGCCGATGGGGATAGCAACTTCACACGAACCGAACTCGGTCAAGCCATCCGAGACTATGCAGACGGAAAAATCACCTATTCCCAAGTGCTCAAACTCTACTTGGAGTGGGGCCGGAATCGCTAGCCCTTTGGCATAAGCAACTTTGAGAGCCACCGATGCTGACGTGACGAAATCCGGCAACGAGAGGCCCCCTCGAAAGAGGGGGCCTCTTCCTTAGTCTTAATCACTACACTCTTTCAAAACATCCTTGCCCAACCACAACCTCAATCAATCACCAGCGACCACGCAAGAGAACGGTCGTCAGAGTCGTTGTCCATCAACTGCACCAAACCGCTGCAATCCGCATTCATTACGTAGACCTCTCTATCACCGTCACGGTCAGATTGAAACGCGATCCGACCAGACGCCGACTTTCCTGACAAGGGCAACAACCGCAGCGCAAACGCGCCAAAGATGACGACTAGAACCACCACCGCCCCAATGCCCGCAAACAGCCATTCACGACACACAGAGCGTGTACCCCTTGTCGCTGAGTCGACGCTCTTGTATGCCAATAATCCATATCTATGTTCCTCATCACAACCTAACAACTGCCGCTCTCAGAAGATCCTCGTTTCAGGAACGCAGAATAGGCATATCGACCAGCCCCTGTAAGCTAGCCAACGCAAAGCCAAACTCGTAACCAGCGGCAGCGAATTCACCGATTTCCGATGGCTCACCGGTGACATAGCCTTCGTCCGCTACGAATAGTTGCGCTATTCTTTCGGTTTCCGTATAATTCCGCCGCATGGCGTGTTGGACCGCACCGAAATGTTTCGGCGCGCCTCAATTGCACACGAGTCAAACCACGTAGCGAATCAGCAAAGTTGAGATGAGCATTACTTACATCGGCGCTCGCGTCGGAATGTTCATCCTCGTCGTGTGGTTGGCCACAACCGTCATCTTCTTCCTCCCGCGCATCGCCAGCGATCGCAACCCCGTTCGTGAGCGGATGATTATGATGGCCGCAACGGGCAACCTGTCCACTGGTATGGAAAAGGTCGTCGCCGCATACGAACGCGACTACGGCCTCGATCAACCCCTGTACCTGCAATACATCCGATACCTAAGCAGCGTGTTGCGAGGCGACCTCAACGTCTCGTTAATTCGACACCCTACGACGGTAATGGACCTGATACAGGAACGAATGCCTTGGACGCTGGGATTGGTCGGTTTCTCGATCCTCGTCGCATTCGCTTTGGGATCGCTCTCCGGCGCGACCCTAGCGTGGCCGGGAGCACCGACCTGGTTGAAGGGAGTGTTGCCGATTTTCCTGACGTTGTCACCAATCCCGTACTTCATGCTGGCCTTTTTCTTGATCTTCATATTCGCCGTAAGGCACGAATGGCAGCCGGAATGGTGGCCGATGCTGCCGATCGCCGGTGCATCCAAGGTGGGAACGATCTACGACGGCTGGGACTTGGCACGAGTATGGGACGTGGTCAGACATTCGATATTGCCCGCGTCGTCGATAATCCTCTCCCAAGTCGGATTTTGGGCCCTCGGCATGAGGGGAATGATGATCACCACCGCGGGCGAGGACTACGTAACTCTCGCCCAAATGCGAGGATTGAGACCCGATCGTATCTTCGGCCAATACGGCATGAGAAACGCCCTGTTGCCTCAATTGACTTCATTGGCCCTAGCGATGAGCCTCATCGTCTCGGGCGTTATCTTGGTTGAATACATCTTCCGATACCCGGGAATGGGCTCATTGCTCTTCGACGCAATCGCTGGGTTTGACTACTTCGTGATCTACGGCGTTGTTCTAGTGCTCATCATCTTCGTCGCCACCGCGACTCTGGTACTTGACCTCGTCTATCCACTTATCGACCCCCGCGTCCGGCGCGCTGCGTGATCGCTCAGTTCGCACGCTTACAGGTTCATTCCAATGCAAGATCAAAGCGCCGAAACGGGTCAATCATCCGCCGCCGTCCGTGCCTCCTCGGAAGCCGATGAAGCCCGCTCTTACAGCGCGTGGTCACAGATCTGGTACTACTTCCTTCACGAACGCATGCTAACGGCCGGCGTTCTCATGCTCGTTGCTCTGCTCGCTCTGTGGTTGATCGGCGGTCAGTTGGTCGACCCGAAAGGCGCGGAACCGATTTCCGGGCCCCAGGCCGCACCGCCGCAAGCGAAATACTGGCTCGGAACCGACTTCAACGGACGCCAAATTTTGCCCCTGATGATCCACGGCGCTCCCTTGACGCTGCGCATCGGCCTCTACGCCGGCATCGTCGGGCTGGGCGTTGGCATCATCCTCGGATTCATCGCCGGCTACATGCGAGGAACCGTTGACGCCATCGTTCGCATAATCTCCGATGTTTTCATCACGATACCCAGCTTGGCCGTGCTCGTCGTCGTGGCGTCCACGATAAAAGAAGGCGCTGGCCTATCCGTCAACGCCATGGGTTTGATCGTTGCTTCATTAGCGTGGATGTGGCCCACCCGAGTCATCCGAGCGCAAGTCCTGAGCATGAGAGAGAGCAACTACGTCGAAGTCGCACGATTGAACGGGATGGGCGACCTCGAGATCATCTTCCGGGAGCTGATGCCGAACTTGCTACCGTTTCTAGCTGCCAGCTTCGTCGGCGCAATGGCCAGCGGAATCTTGGCAGCAGTAGGACTCGAAGCACTAGGCCTTGGCCCGCAGCACGAACCCACCCTCGGAATGACCATCTACTGGTCGATCTACTACGGCGCGCTACTCAGCAACTGGTGGTGGTGGTATGTTCCGCCGACTATCCTCGTCGCTTGGATCTTCGTAACCCTTTACCTGATCGCGTCCGGTCTCGACAAGTGGGCGAACCCGAGATTGAGGCAGAGCCTGTAATGGCGGAACCGGTACTCACCATCCGCGACCTGCGCGTCTACTTCAACATCCGCGCTGGTACTGTGCGTGCGGTCGACGGTGTAGACCTCGACATCGCCGAAGGTGAGAAACTCGGTCTGGTTGGAGAGTCCGGGTCGGGAAAGACGACAACCGCTCTGGCGATCATGCGAATGATCAAACCTCCCGGTGAAATCGCGGGCGGCACAATCTCACTCGACGGCCGAGATCTCGTAGAACTCTCCGAACCCGAAATGCGCTCCGTCCGTGGCAACGACATCGCCATGGTCCCTCAGGCCGCAATGAACGCCTTAAACCCCGTCCGACGCGTACGTGATCAAATGCTCGACGGACTCCGAGACCACGGCGTAAATGAATCGCGCAATCGCATGCAAGATCGCTTGACCACACTCATGGCGCAGGTCGGACTCAACGCGAACGTTTTAGACCTCTTCCCCCACGAACTCAGCGGCGGAATGAAGCAACGCGTCACCATCGCCATGGCCATATGCCACAACCCGCGCCTGATCCTCGCCGACGAACCGACAAGCGCCCTCGATGTTGTAGTTCAGCGCCAAGTCATGGAGACCCTCGAAGACGTCCGAAGCGAAATCGGTGCGGCAGTGATCCTCGTCGGTCACGACATGGGACTGATGGCCCAGTTCGCCGACCGTATCGGTGTCATGTACGCCGGAAAACTCGTCGAACTAGCAACCGTCGAGCAAATCTTCGCAAACCCGCGGCACCCCTACACGCGCCTGTTGATTTCCAGCCTTCCCGACACCGACGGCAAGAAACGACTCCAAGGCATTCCCGGATTGCCGCCGTCGCTGCTCGCAGTCCCGCCCGGATGTCCCTTCATGCCTCGATGCCCCGAGGCGATGGACATCTGCGGGGTCGAAGCGCCGGAATTGATCGGTGACATCGACATTGTCTCGTGCCATCTACACACCGAGACGAGGGTGGCATGACCACAATCACACAAACGAACACGTCTCCCCCTGCGAACACGGCCGCCTCGCCGTTGCTGGAACTGCGCAACGTCACACAGGTATTCTCCTCCGGCCCGATTTGGAAACGCGAGCACAACTACGCGGTAAACGACGTTTCCTTCAGCCTGACCGAAAAGCCCGCCTTGATCACCGCCGTCGCCGGCGAGAGCGGAAGCGGCAAGACCACGCTCGGAAGAATCATGCTCGGATTCCAGCGTCCCACCAGCGGGCAGGTACTCTTCTCCGGCAAAGACGTTACCGGAATGCGCGGAGGCGAACGACGTCAGTACCGACGCCAAGTCCAAGCCATATTCCAAGATCCGTTCTCTGTTTACAACCCCTTCTACAAGATCGACCACATCTTCACGGTCGCCATCGCACGCTTCAAATTGGCTTCGTCGAGCGACGAAGCACGCCACCTCATCGAAGAAGCAATCTCTGGAGTAGGTTTGCGACCGTCTGAGACCCTCGGGCGCTATCCCCATCAACTCAGCGGAGGCCAGCGGCAGCGCGTTATGGTCGCGCGATCCCTCCTCTTAAAACCACAAGTGATCATCGCCGACGAACCCGTTTCGATGGTCGACGCCTCCTTGCGGGCAACCATCCTAGAGACCCTTCGCGCCCTAAACCACGAACTCGGAATCGCAATCCTCTACATCACGCACGATCTCACCACCGCGTATCAGGTTGCCGACAACATCATGATCATGTACCGCGGTCACGTCGTCGAAGCCGGCGATGTTGAGCACGTTATCAACGATCCGAAACACCCCTACACTAGACTGCTAGTCCAGTCGATTCCGATGCCCGATCCCAGTCGCCGTTGGGCCGATATGAGAGGCGTTAACGATCCGCCGTTCTCCGACGTGGAGGTGACCCAAGGTATGTGCCCGTTCGTCAATCGGTGCCCAGACGCACTCGCAGAATGCGCCCAAGACGTTCCCGACACCTACGGCCTCGACGAACACCGAATCTCCAAGTGTTTTCTGTACCAGAACGCCGGAACCGTTCCAAATGCGGATATCGCCGCATATTTCAACATCCGCGACGCATCGCCTTCAAACGTCGATGCAGCCGATAACATGTGATAACGTGATTTGCACATTTGAATTCATACACTAAGGCAAATGAATCCACGTAAGGAGGGAACCCAAATGCCGAAAATCAAACGCATCGTGCCAATGCTCGTATTGGTCGCGATGCTCTCATCTCTGACCTTCGCACTAGCGTGCGGCTCTGAGACGATCGTTCGCGAGACCGTCGTGGTCGAGAAAGAGGTCGTCAAGGAAGTAGAGGTCATCAAAGAGGTCGAGGTCGAGAAGGAAGTTGAGGTCGTAAAAGAAGTCGAGGTAGAAAAGGTCGTCGAGAAGGAGGTCGCCGTCGAGGTGACCCCGACTCCGGTTCCCCTCGGATACCAGGACGTCCCCAGAAACCGGACACTAATCATGGCCGGTCTCGGTGGCGAACACCCCGGCGCCTTCACCGACATCGAGAACTTCAACGCCCACACCGGCGGTCTCTCGCGTAGCGGTCTCTACCAGGCCGGCAGCGAAGGACTGTTCTACTTCAACATGCTCACCGGCGAACTCATCCCCTGGATGGCCACCGACTACACCTACGACGATGACTACGGCGGCGTGACCGTCAACATCCGCGACGGTGTCGAGTGGAGCGATGGAACACCGTTCACCGCTCACGACGTGGCATTCACGTTGAACATGGCGAACACGAACGACAAGACCGACCGCCACGGCGCAGTCGCCCAGTGGACCAAAGAAGCCTCCGCGATCGACGATCTGACGGTCTACATCGAGTTCCTAGGCCCCTCACCCCGTTACGTGTGGGACCTTCTGATCTTCCGGGCCGACATCGGCGTTCCGTGGATTCCGAAGCACATCTTCGAAGATCAAGAAGACGTTTCGACATTCACCCACTACGACCCGGCAAAGGGTTGGCCAGTGGTGACCGGACCGTATCGACTTGTCCACACCGACGTTGAAAAGAAGATATGGGACCGCCGCGAGGACTGGTGGGGCGCCAAGATCGGATTCCACGACCTGCCACAGGTCGAGCGTCTCATCTTCCTACCCGGAATGAACGAGATCACGATGGCACAACTGTTGATCACCAACGAGATCGACATGGCATTCTCGCTCACCGTGCCGAACTACAAGGCCGTAGTCGCACAGAACCCGAACATGACGTCGCACTACTACGGCGAAGCGCCATTCGGCTATGAAGACTGGTGGCCAGTTGGTCTTGGTCTAAACACCAAGCGACCTCCGTTCGACAACAAGAACGTCCGATGGGCGATCTCCTACTCCATCAACCGAGAGGAAGTCATCGAATTCGGTTTCGGTGGCGGTCAGATCGTCCAGCAGCTTCCATGGCCGTACTACGCGCCCATGCAGAAGTACCACGACGAAGTTGCAGACCTCCTCGAAACCTACGACACCAGCGAGTACAGCCCCGAGAAATCGGCTGCACTCATGGAAGGCGAAGGCTACACGAGAGACGGCGACGGATTCTGGGTCAAAGACGGCGAACGCGTGAAGATCCACATCGTGACCTTCCCGCAACACCCGTCAACAACCCCCGCCGCTCCAGTCGTGACACAGAACCTGCGACGAAACGGCTTCGATGCCAGCTTCTCAACCCCGACCGACTTCATCGACCAGATCTTCCAAGGTCACGCCGATGGATTCATTTGGGGCCACGGATCAATGGTCGACCCCGAACCGGTACTCAAAGGCTACCGCTGCGAACTCGTGACCGAGGGCGACACCGGATTCATCGCATACCCCGGTTTCTACCGATGGTGCAACGAAGAGTTCGATTCCTATGTCGAGCAGATGACCGCACTGCCAGAAGACAGCCCCGGAGTGCTCGAACCATACCGCAAGGCGATGGAAATCTGGCTCCCCGAGCTGCCCGACATCCCACTCACATCGACAATCATCACGTTGCCGATGAACACCACGTACTGGGAAGAGGACTCATGGCCTCACGACGACAACCAGTACATCCACGAAGGATTCTGGCACCGCACCGGACTCCACATCTTCCTTAACCTGGAACCTGTGGAATAACCGCCCAGCCGATAAATCGGTAAACAAAAACGCCCCCCGGTATCCACACCGGGGGGCGTTTTCATATCTTTCTCGCCACTGGAGGCTCGCATCGATCAGTACGCATCTAAAATCGCGTACAGAGCCCATGACCACCTCTGCCAAACAGACACCCGCCAAAGCAGCGCGCGCCCAATCCCGAAGCGCATCTCGCCGCAGAATTTCCCCTGGTCGTCGCCAGTATCTCAAATTCAAGGCCAAACACGCCGACTCGCTTCTCCTCTTTCGAATGGGTGATTTTTACGAGTGCTTCGACGAAGACGCCCACACACTCTCCAAGCTCCTCGATGTTGCACTCACTGCACGCGATGTCGGCGGCGGACAGAAATCACCCCTCGCCGGCATTCCCTACCACTCCCTCGACACTCACATTGGCCGACTAGTCGCATCCGGCTTAAAGATCGCTATCGCCGAACAGACCTCCACCGAGCCAAACGCCGATGGCATCGTCGATAGGGCAGTGGTCCGAATCGTGACCCCCGGCACCGCCCTCGACCAATCCCTACTCGAACAGTCCAAACATAACTACCTAGCAGCATGTGTCGTCGAAGGCCACCGCGCCGGGCTGTCATGGCTCGAAGCATCCACCGGTGAATTCGTCGCCATGGAAATCCCGGCCGCCAACGTCATCGACCACCTCGAACGCCTACAACCCGTCGAAATTCTCGTCGATACCAACAGCAGAAACCTCCTCGACGACATCACCTCCCGCGACACCAACCGAAAATCCGCCTTAAGCAAAACCGTCATTCGATCTCTAGACGAATCAATCTTAGACCCCGAACTCGCCGCCGACAGCTTGAAAAAACACTTCGGCACCGACAACCTTGAACCCTTCGAACTCAACGGCCATCCGCTAGCCACTGTTGCCGCGGCGTGTGCCATTGATTTTCTCGTCCAGACCCAAATCGGGCGTCTACCCTTCATAACCACCCTCCGGCGCCATCGGCCCGACCGCTACATGTACATCCCCGCGGCCGCGCTCCGCGACCTCGAAATCCTAACCCCGACCATCGACGGCGGACCAACTCTTCTCTCTACCCTCGACACGACTCGCACCCCCATGGGCGCGCGTCTCCTCCGCGACTGGCTCTCGGCGCCGCTGACCGACCTCGACGAACTCAACACCCGCCAACTCGCCGTCAATACCCTCGTCCATGGCACAACCCTTCGCTCCTCCCTCGACCAGACCCTAACCAACACGCCTGACCTCGCTCGCCTCGTGAACCGCCTCACTCTAGGCCAATCCGAACCCCGTGAACTCCGCGCACTCTTCCGCGGCCTAGACAAAGCTCCAGCCCTCCGAGAACTGACAATCAACCAATCAGAAGCGAAATCCATCTCGTCCCTTTTCGAAGGCGTCGCCTCTCACGACGAAGTCCGCGAACTCATCGATCGCGCCATCGTCGAAGATCCCCCGTTCCGCGTCTCCGATGGCGGCATGATCAAATCTGACTTTGACCACGACCTCGACAAACTCCGCTCAACCGCCTCTCGCGCCCGCGCCGGAATCGCATCCATCGAAGCGAAAGCCCGCGAATCCTCCGGCATCCCAAACCTCAAAGTAGGGCACAACCGAGTCTTCGGCTACTACATCGAAGTCTCCCGCTCCCACCTCGCAAAAGTCCCGCCCGAATTCCAACGTCGCCAAACCCTCGTCAACGCCGAACGCTTCATCACCCCCGAACTCAAAGACCTCGAAAATCAAGTTCTCCGCGCTGGCGACCAGATCAGCGAACTCGAACAATCCATCTACCGCCGCGTCTGCCAGCAAGTCGCCGAACACGCCGCCGCCATCATGCGAACATCCGCCGCGATCGCCAACATCGACATCTGCCTCGCACTCGCCCGCATCGCCGCCGAAAACGACTGGACCATGCCGTTTCTCGACAACGGCGACCTCCTCAAAATCGACGACGGGCGACACCCAGTCGTCGAAGACGTTCTCGGCTCCGGCCGCTTCGTACCCAACGACATCGACGCCTCCAACTCCGACAACCAGCTCCTAATCATCACTGGACCCAACATGTCTGGCAAGTCCACGTACATCAGGCAGGCCGCAATCCTCGTCATCCTCGCCCAGATCGGCAGTTTTGTCCCCGCCAAATTCGCCCGCATCGGCATCGTCGACCGCATCTTCACCCGCATCGGCGTCTCCGACGACATCGCCGGCGGACGCTCCACGTTCATGGTTGAGATGGTCGAGACCGCTGGAATCCTCAACCAAGCCACATCTCGCTCCCTCGCCATTCTTGACGAAATTGGACGCGGCACCTCCACCTACGACGGACTCGCCATCGCCCGATCCGTCGCAGAATTCATCCACAACAGCCCCGCACTCGGCTGCAAAACCCTCTTCGCAACCCACTACCACGAGATGACCGAACTCGGCGACACCCTCCCACGCGCAAAAAACCTCCGAGTAGCCGTAGCCGAAGAAGGCGACTCCATCCAGTTCCTCTACCGAATAGTGCAGGGCGGAGCCGACCGCTCCTACGGCATCCACGTAGCCCAACTAGCCGGAATGCCCGCACCAGTAGTAGAACGCGCCCGAGAACTCCTAACCGAACTAGAAGCCCACACGAACAACACCGCGAACGCTCCAACAACCAACCCCGACCACTACCAACTAGACCTCTTCAACACCCCCAACAACACCGACTTCCTCCGCACCATCACTGAAATCGACACCGACAACCTAACCCCAATAGAAGCCCTAAACCGCCTCTACGAACTCAAAGAATCGGCCACCAAAGAACTCGAAAACTAGGTTTCCCCCCGCCAAACAACGTCATTCCCGCGCACGCGGGAACCTAGGTGAAGAGGCGGCAGGGTTGCCCCCGCAAGACAACGTCATTCCCGCGGACGCGGGAACCCAGTGCGGAGAGGCGGGAGGATTGCCCCCGCTCGCGGGGGAAATGTCCGAAGGACAAAGGGGGAGTTACGCACGAAAGCAGCAAACCACGTATACTCATAAAATACATACGTATACGTATTCAACAGAAGATCCTCAATCATGAAACGTAAACTCACCATCACCATGGATGAAGAACTCATCCCCGTTGCCAAACGCTACGCCCGTTCCCGCGGTGTGTCGTTGTCGTCGCTTATCGAAGATTCCTTGCGGGAGGCCACCGCCGAGCGATCGCAGTCGTTTGCTGCGCGGTGGAGGGGCAAGTTCCAACCGGCGGATCGAGATGACCCGCGCTACGACGCCCTCGCAAAGAAGTATCTCGAATGATCCTTCTCGACACCGATGTCTTGATCGACGTCGCACTCGACCGCCAACCTCACTCCGATCCCGCATTCGAGATACTCGACCGTATTGAACGAGGCTTCGAACCCGCATCCATCGCCTGGCATTCGATCTCGAATCTCTACTACCTCGTCAAGCCAACACACGGCGACGCCACAACTCGCGATTTCATTCGGGAGTTAATCGAATTCGTGCAAGTCGCCCAAACCGACACCGCATCAATCCGATTCGCTACCCAACTCCCCATGAACGACTTCGAAGACGCCATGCAGGTAGCCGCCGCGCAAGCATGCAATGCCCAGTACATCGTTACAAGAAACATCAGAGACTACCAACAATCCCCAATACCCGCCATCACCCCCCAACAATCGCTCCAACAAATCCGCTGACTAAGCCCCCTTCGCCACCTTGGACTTGTCGCGGCAACCCGGATTGCAGAACCCAACTCGTGATTCAGGTTGTCGCACATGCCTGCCGTTACCGATTCACGGCCTCCGCCTAACTGTCCGCAGGAATTCTTGTATCTCATCGAGCCGCGTACTGGCGCTCGTGTCTCGGAGCGTAAAGAGCTCGTCGAATTCTTGTTCTAAACGTTCGAGTCTGGTTTCAGCATGTTTCTGGCGCGACGATAATGTCCCGATCCACAACCCGATGCCGCCACCAGCCGTCAGGATCGTCAACAATGCGACAACCAAGGGCAGCGCATCTGCCAGCAGAGCTTGAAAATCCATAATGATTTCGAACCAATCTAGCCGAATTTTGCCATGAAATATTCCGCTTTGACAAGCAAGCGTTCAAGTTCAATTCGGTCATCAAGTGACTTAGATCGTTCTGCGGCGGTTAAAGTCACTCCGTGCGCCAATCGATTACGAACACTGTCGATCCGATCCTTGAGCTCCTTGATTCGATCGACGAGTTCAGTGAATTCATCTAGCTCCGTGTCCGACGGTCTACGAGCCGCGTAGGCCGGTGGTTCTTCTGTGACCACTACTGCAACCTTCCTTTTGATCGATGTAAATTCATCGTACACAACTCGTCAAGTTACGAGCGTACTCAACGATACGTCCTCATGACGTTTCGGAGTTCTACCCGTTCAGTCTCTCACGCCACCCAGTAACATCTAACATCACTAAAGCGCCAACAACACATCCCCTCTCCCGCTGGGCGGGAGAGGGTTAGGGTGAGGGCCCGAGGAAAATCCCATGATCATCACCGACATCAAAGTCACAACCTTCAAATACACCTCCAACACCGTCCAAGACACCGACGGACACACCCACCCCGGCGAACCCCACGACGCCACAACCGCGCTCCTAACCATCACCACCGAAGACGGCACCAGCGGCTACACCTTCGGCTCCCCCGACGCGCTCCGTCCCGTCATGATGGACAACTTCATTAAGAAAGTCCTCATGGGCCAAGACGCAACCGACCGCGAGCGCCTCTGGCAGGCCATGGCCCGCTGGCAACGCGGCTCCGGAGGCTCATTCAACGACCGCTCGCTCGGTCTCGCCGAACTCGCTCTCTGGGACTGGTTCGGACGCAAGATCGACATGCCCGTCTGGAAGATCCTCGGCGGAATGCGCGACAAAGTCCCCGCTTACGGTTCCACCATGTGCGGCGACGAGATCGAGAACGGACTCGCCACACCCGAAGACTACGGACGCTTCGCCGAGTGGCTCATCAACCGCGGCTACTCTGCGATCAAACTCCACACCTGGATGCCACCCGTCTCATGGGCACCCTCCGTCAAGATGGACATCGCCGCCTGCGCCGCCGTCCGCGAAGCCGTCGGACCCGACGTCCCCCTCATGCTCGACGCCAACCACTGGTACTCCCGAACCGAAGCCTTCGAACTAGGCAAAGGCATCCAAAACCTCAACTACTACTGGTACGAAGAGATGATGGACGAACACTCCATGTCCTCCTACGTCTGGCTCGCCGACAACCTCGACATCCCCATCCTCGGACCCGAATTCGTCGAAGGCAAGTTCCACTCCCGAGCCGAATGGGCCATCCACGGCGCCGCCGACATCCTCCGCACCGGCGTCATGGACGTCGGAGGCATCGGCCCCTCAATGAAGATCTGCCACCTCGCCGAATCCCTCAACATGGACTGCGAAATCCACGGCGGCGGCCCCGGCAACCTAGCCGTCCTAGGAGCCTTCTTTAACGGACGCTGGTACGAACGCGGCCTCCTCCACCCCTTCGTAGACTACGACCAACCACCCGAATACCTAAACACCATCATCGACCCCATGGGCAAAGACGGCATGATCCACATGCCCACCACCCCCGGCCTAGGCGAAGACATCAACTTCAACTACATCGCAAATCACACAATCAGCGAGCACTAGCCTCGTCATTCTTGGTTTCCCCACATCATTCCTGGCGCCCCCACGTCATTCCGGCGAAAGCCGGAATCCAGAGGGGCAGGGCATGGTCAGGCCACGCCCCTTTCGCGCAACCTCCAAATCCCCGCTCCCTCCCTTCAAGAGGGGGTTAGGTGGATGTCCAGTCCCCTTCGCGCAGCATAAGGGGACGCGGAGCGCAGTGAACGAAGGGGATGCCCGACGCGGCAACAAACCCGAACAAAAAGAGACGTCCCCTCGCGGGGACGTCAGCCCAGCGATACGATCACTGGGGGGGTTAACTATTAGGATACATCAACTAAAAGCGTCGTTTAATCCCATTCGGTGTCACGGATTCCCAAGGAGTCACCTTGCCCAAAGAAAGAGTAGCAGTATACGTTGACGGTTTCAATCTCTTCTACGGTATGAGGGCACGCGGTTGGCGAAAATATTACTGGCTCGACCTCCAAAAACTGAGCGAGAACCTGCTGCGCCGAAATCAATCACTGGCGACAACCCGTTACTTTACAGCCAATCTGATGCGCCACCCGTCCGACCCGGGCAAGCGGTTTCGACAGAGAAAATACCTAGAAGCGCTACACACATCACCCGGACTCTCAATCCACTATGGATACTTCCAACCCCAAGAGGTCAAATGCTCCAACTGTGGCAACATCCGGCAAACCTTCGAAGAAAAGATGACCGATGTCAACATCTCGGTCGAACTTCTCAAAGATGCCCAAGACGACCTCTTTGACACCGCCATGATCATCTCTGCTGATTCCGACCTCGTCGGACCAGTGCAAGCCGTTTTGGAACGTTATCCGACAAAACGGGTCGTCGTCGCGTTTCCTCCAAAACGATCGTCGTTCAACCTACGCCAAGTCGCAAGCGCATATTTCGTCATAGGCCAAGACAAACTCAGACGCAGCCAACTACCCCAAACTGTAACCCGCCCAGACGGTTACATTCTCCACAGACCAGCTGCTTGGACATGATTCCTCAGCGATCCGACACACCCCGATGCCACCAAACCCGGACTCGCCAGCACAATCCCCCATCCTCGCCATCGTTCAAAATCCTACCGATCCTAGTTCAAAAATAACCACCCCCAATCTTCCACCCCACCCACTTGACAAACACCACAAACGTTGTAATATAAAAACTGTTAACAACAAACATCGCCGTGCTGACGAGTGCGGACACCAATCTAGCCGTTGGACGGCAGGGAGTAAGCGTTAGATCGTGAAAGCGCAACACATAAACAGCGAGTACACGGGGTCCTGCGAAGGTAACCCGGATTCGCGTGT
>MPNN01000017.1 GCA_002239045.1 SAR202 cluster bacterium bin127 | reverse complement strand
CCGCTCGTGGGGCCAGCCGTGTCAACCCGGACGGAATTATCACCCGACGAGACCACGCTTACATCGGCGTTGTTCCCGTCTTCGCCATCAACGATGCCGCCCGCGGCACCAATGTCGAATCGGATCGTCAGGGTGGCCGTCGCAGCCGCGTTGGGGATTTCGGCCCGGGCCTGTACGGGGTCGGTGCCCGCGACAGTCAGGAGCCTCCAATCGGCCCCGGCATCCTCCCGCGCCAAGCCCACAAGCAGACCGCGCCACTTGTGGTCGCGCATGTCGGCGTCGGACAGTCCGGCTTCGGGAAGCAATACACCAGGGATGCCTCCACCGATGCCGCCACCGAGCCCTTCAACCCACTCGCCCGACAGAGGATCGACGTGGTAAAAGCCTTCGGGCACTTCGTCTTCGTCCGTTGGGCGGCCCTTGTCGCCAACCGTGCGGATGCCGTCTTTCGTCACGCCGCTACGAGTCCCGGCGCGGAGCAACCTCAGCGTGACGTTCTGATTCGCGCCCCAACGCGACCCCGCTGGTATGGAACCGTCACTCGGTGTGCGCCACCAATTGCTGCCACCATCACGCGCCAGCGTGTACGTTTGGTCTCCGACGACAACTTCCATCGGGCCATGACCGCCCTGGAGGAATTGACCCGTTAATGCCGCACTGAAACGAACAAACAGCAGTCCGTTCGATATATTGAAAGCGATGATTTCAATATCAGCGATGGCGGGATCAATGGCGCCACCCGCGCCACCAATCCCAAGCGCCGCCACAGCCCCCGAGGAATAGCCGCGCTGTATGTCGTTCGGAAGGTTGGCAGCCGTAACGATGATGTCGAAGTCGGTTGCCGTGTAGGTATCGCCAGGCGTGTAGGTCTCGACCACGTACACGATCCGGCCCTTCCGGGCCTTGGGAAGTTCCCGCACGAGTTGGACACCGCCACCGCCTCCGACTGCGCCGAGAACGAAGGTCGACATTACTCGGCCTCGCTATAGGCAATCTCGAACGTGTCGAGGTCCTGACCGTACTGCCCAGGGTCACATCGGACGTATATTTTCTGCCCGTCCTCGTGGGACATTACGGCGGTCAGGGGGAACGGGATGATATGCCAACCGGGTGTATTTGCAGCGGGGACAGCAGACGAGGCTATGGCGTACACGAGTCCATTGCCGCGGCTGCCGGAATTCTGGATGGAGTACTTCGTGCCAGCCTCGGTGTCGGCCAGCACAGTCGGGACGGGTGTGACCATTTGGCCGGGCATCGGCGGTCCCTCCGTTACCGGGCGGCAGTTTGGGCTGCCGCCCGCAACAACACCTCAAGCGGATTGCTAGATGGTCGTGGAGACCGCCGTGCCATTCGCTTGCGGATTGAGCAGACCGACGAATGCGTTGTGCCGCGTGATGGCAAACACACACCTCACGCTCGACCGCATTGTCAATTGGAACCTACCGAAGTCCTCATTCATCATGCCAACCTCGGTACGGACTTCGTGACGCATCCAAAGCCGGATGAACATCGGGGAAAAGTCGCCGATGATCCCGGAGTAGTATGGGGCGCCACCAGTCACAACGAGATTGCCGCCTGACTCCGTGTTCGCAGTGAGTTTGAAATGCCCCGACTCCACGACCTGCATGCCCCACGCGGTCTTCATCACGGGCATCTGGGGCCCGCCGACGTAGTACCCGCCCGCCGACGAGGTGGACTTGAGGCACTCCTGGAACACGTTGGGCAAAAGCAGCGCATGAGTCGGCATCTGCAGGCCATAAATACCGAAGCCATGGTCGGCGATGTCGTAAGCCGCATCGAGCAGGAGGTTCCACGGGTTTCCCGCAATGGCCCCCGTGTTGCTTCCGGTTCGCACAACAGCGCGCCGCTGGATGCGCCGTTCCGTCGTATCACCTGAGCCTGCACGGTTGCTCGTCATTCCGAGGAGTTGGTTCGCGGCACCAGTGCCGTTGACGATCTGGTAATCGAGCTTCTGCCGTACACCCTGGGGCATCATGATGTCGAGGTAACTGCGGACTTCGGGCTCATCCGCCAAGGCTTCCTCAGTGATCGGCAGGTAGTGCGCGATCCGCTCGACCTGGCCCGACCGCCTGGCCAGTGCATAGGTCGATTCGGGGACCAGCATGCCTTCGGCAGTTTCCCTCGCCATCGGCACATTTTCCGTCTCTTCCATCCAGTCAACAGCGTCGCGGCCCGTCATGAACGTCGGGATGACCATCGAAATCGAGGGGATCATTTCCTGGCGCATCGGAACGAAGCCCGGTTCGTCGGGGATGTCGGGATCCCAGCTACCCGTCGTGAACACCGCAGCGAGGAATCGACTCGCGCTCATGCTCTTGGGAAACTCCATTTCCCAACCGATCGAGTTCCCCATGGTGCTGGCTTGCCGCTTGAATTCATCACTGCACAGTTCCAGGCCCTGCTCGCGGAGCTGCATGACGGCAAAATCCGAGGGCCGGACAATCCGGGCCTGCCGCGGCACACCGCTCTCGTCCTCACCCGGATCAAAGATGCTCGACCGGGCCATCTCCTCGATCTGGGCTTTGCGCCGCTTCGGTGCGAGGGCGTTCATCACGCCGGCGAGACGCGAATTGATCTCGATGATGCGGTCGCCCTTTTCCTGCGGGGTTCCCGCGAACAGCGTGACCTGCTCGAGATCGAGAGTGCCGTCGTCCGCGGTCGCCTGACCCGCGATCTGCTTCAGGGTGTCATTGAGCCTGTTGAACTCCGCCACGCACTCGTTGAGACTCTTGCCCTCGAACGTGTGGTACGCGAGGATTTGCGCCGGGTCCCGGTTGAGCATAAATGGATTGGCGAGGCCGTTCGACTCCTGCATCGTTTGTTCGATATGGGCCGGATATTTCATGGTCCTATACTCCTCCAAATCGGCGAACAACCGCCGCCACTAGACGTTCTTGGGATGCCTCGTACTGCTTCATGATGGCATCCGAAACTTCGTTCGGATCGTCGTCATCGTCTGGCTGCGGTTCTACCACTTCGTTGGAGTATCGTGCTTCGACCGCTTCATCCGCCGTGAACCACGTCTCAGCGTCCATCTGGGCCTTGACTTCATCCACAGGGGTGTTGGTCCGATCCGCAATGATGTTGCGGATGAGTTTCGTTGTTGCCACGAGACCATTGAGGACCGCCGTGGACTCTTTCTGCAGGTCCTGGTAGTCACCAATGGCGAACAGCCATGACCACGAATTGTGGATCATGAACAGGCTGCCCTCGGCAACGGTCCTCGTGTCGCCCGCGAGGTATGGCATGATCGCCGCCGACGCCACGAGGCCACGGGACTCCGTTCGGACATTCGCGCCATCCTTGGCGCGCTGCCGGAGATCGGTGTACAGCGACATACCCTCGTCAACAAATCCGCCTGGACTGTCGATGAGCAGCATGATCTCGGTCGCGCCGGCTGCATCGAGCCTCTTGATGATGTCCGCCGCCGACACGCCAAGCCACCCGCCGTCAAGCGGGCCTTGGACGCGAAGCGTGATCGCGTTGCCTTCGATCTTGTCCGAGATGCCCGAAGGAATTGGCTGATCTTCAGCCACGGGACGCCCTGCGCGGGCGAGCCGGTCCTGGTACTGCCGCAGCATCTTGGCGAAAAGTTTAGGATTCATCGCCTATCTCCTTGCCGTAAATGATTGCCCAAAGGTTACGCATCGTCAAGATGTCTCCATTCCCTCACCTTCGGGTCCGAGTTCGTACTCACGGTTTTTTTGGCTGCGGCTTGGGTTGCCATCGGTGTTCTGGGCCGGGGCGCCCTTGGGTTCCAACACCCGGTCCCCGTCGCCGTTGGGCAACGGTGGTTGGCCTGTCAGTCTACGCCCTTCGTCGATCTTCCACATGCCGCCCCGCGCGACACCCTGCTCCGCAACGTCCATGCGTTCAGCCAGGGTTCCCAGGCCGATCGGCGATGTGTCGGTCCAGACTTCCATCTCCTCCACGCGATCCGACGTCGGGAGCAGCTTCATGGTGTTTTCGCTGTCGAGCATGCCGGTTCGGTTCTGAATCGAAAACCGCTCGAAGTCGACCGCCTGGTTCTCTACACCCGCGACCCGCATCCCTTGGTAGTAGTGGGCGAGGCGCGCCGGCGGAACCTGCCACACGCGGCACACGTCCTCCACGCCCCACTTGAGCAGTTCGATCAATCGGAGGTCCGTCGCGTTGAGCATCTGGAAGCGTTCGAGCGTGACCCCCGGAGGGAGCAGCGGGATCCGCTGGTCTTTCCGTACACCCTGAACCTGGTCCTCAACAGTCGTCCGGGCCTTGTCCCACGACTCGTAAGGCACTCCGAGATCGGACTTGAGGAACAGCGATGAGTTGTCGTCGATCTTGAGAAGTTGCGACTGGTGCTGCAACACCTTCCCCATGATGCCCACGATCTGACTCGCGGCGTACCGCACGGGCGAGGGTGACGTCAGCCCGTTGTAGCCCGGGCCGTGGTACGTGATGACGTCTTTTGCGTCGGCCTCGACGTGCTGGTTGAACGACAGCCCCCCGTAGGTGTCGCGCCCCACGAGTTGCAGGCTGTACCGCTGGCGCGGGGAATCCCGGTGTTCGACCCACCACGCCCGGTGGCAGTATGCCGGGACAAGCTCGAAAGCGTAGCGGCGGTCACCGAACGCACGGCGCCGGATGTACGCATGAGCGTTTCCATGGAGGAAACACATCCGCGTCATGATGCGCCAGAACTGCACCTTGTTGAACAACCGCGAGGGCTGTTCGCCGAGCAGAACCGAAATCGGGTGATTGGGGAAGAATTCGTACTCACCCCGGCGAACCGTGGGGCGCAGGAGTGAAATCTGGTCGCTCAGGAGGTTGACCGCGCCGTACACCGCAGGGACCGCGGCGAGACCGCGAGCATTGCCATACTCTGACGCGATTCCGAGCGGGAGAAACTTCCCGTCGTCGGGGTCGTAGCGGGCCGCGTCACGGTAATCGTCGCGGTTCTCCCACGTGATCGCGTTGGACATTGCCTGTCTGATTCGACCGAGCATTTACGCTGATCCCACGAATTTTCCTGACTCCAGCATCTTGTCCCAGAAGGCGCCCAGCCCGTCTCTTTGTTCATACGGTTTGCGCCATCGGTAGCCCATGCCAACTGCGAGCAACGACGCTTGAAGAACGTCGATCCTGCCTTTTGCGGCTGCTTTTTGGAGACTAGGATTGCCGTTGGGGTCCCGGCGTATTCTCGACTTGAGAATAGCATAATCAAGCGCGAGGTTTCTCTCGACCGACATATAGGCCGTGAGGACTTCGGTTTGAAATGCCTCGACGTCCTCCTTGCCATGAGGACCCGCACCGACCCGCCTGAAGTCCAAAAGCTCCATATCGTAGTGGGCTTCGAGGAATACCTGCTGAACTTCCGTCTTGGCATAGTTGTCAGCCGCGACACCTATCCATTTGTAATCCGCGATCTCATTGAGACGGTCCTTGAGGAACTTCACGTTGTTGGTTTTCCATCCGGGGTACACCGTGAGTTCTCCGCGCTTCTTCATGACCTGGTAGTCCTCACCGATCCCGTCACGCCTCCCTCTCTCGGTCAGTGACGGCAATGCGGGAAACGCACCATAGGCTTCGAGGCGACCCGTCTCGGGGAAATAGAAACTGATGGCCGACATGCTGTTTCCCCCGCCGAGGTCAATCCCGATCGCCACGGGACCCTGCCGCGGCGCGCCAACCTCGAACGTGACCGCCCGCCAATTCTCCACCTGGACAATCATCTCGATTTCGTCTGTTTCGGGAGTTCCAGAATTCAAATGAAGCGCCCGATATGACGCCAAAGCGGTGTCGCCTTCGTTCTTCGCCTTGATGATGGCCCGGTCGATTCCCGCGCGGAGCGCCTTGAGGTGATCGTATGACGGGTTGGCCTTGCGAATGACGTCAAGCTCGAATTCCCTGCCTTTTTCGATGTCCTCCTTGCTCGCGCAATAGTTCTTTGACCATCGGTGTTCGTTTGGCGCGGAAAGCATTTTGTTGAACCAATGATCGGGGGTATCGGACTGCGTTCCAATCACGACCATCTTGGGATTGTCTTGCTTAATCATGCCCGTGACCAAGGCGACTATGAGGCTTTCGCCCTGCCTCTTGTAACGGCTTGGTTCGTCGGCCAGGATAAACGAGGGGGCAAGGCCGTGGGCGCGGTCACTATCGGAACCGATCGCCTGGAGCTTGGTCCCGGTAGGGCGGTGTTCGATGGACTTTTCGTGTGTGTTGTCGATGATCCGCCAGATGCCTTTCCGCTCTTTGCCGTTGTCGTCGTAGAACTCATCCCACATGAAGAATTTTATGTGGTTGAAGGCGATGGTGGCCTGCTTCAGGGATGACGCGACCAGGACGATCTGGCCGCGCGGGACAAACAAGGCACCCTTGGGGTTGAGTGCGGAGGTGGCGAGAGAGGCAACAACGGTCGTCTTACCGTTGCCCCTCGGCATGGACAGCAGGATTTCCGTGTGGGTGGCAACGGCCTCGATGAGTTCCTTTTGCCAGTCGAGGATTTCTATTTCCTCACCGGCGAGCGGGCCCTCGGTGATCTTGAGGTTTAGAACATCCTGGTAAAGTCGCTCACCAATCTCGGACAGCATTCCTACGGCCTATTGAATAGGGGAGTGTCGTACAGCGCGATGAATTCCTTGGCCCATTTGAGTTTATCCTGGATTCTCTGCCCCGAAGGATGGGACGAACTCCACAACTCAAGGTTTTCTAATCGGTTATCGTCGCGTTGTCCATTCTTATGATGAACCGTCTCGCCCGGCAAAAGCGCGCGGCCGACAAAACGCTCCATTACCAAGCGGTGTTCAGGCATTCTCAAGCCGGGGGAAATAGCAATTAGCACATATCCATCCGGGTTTTTAACCCTCAATGGCCCAGACCTTGGAGAGTCCATGTCTGTCTTTTTACGGAATCGTTGGTAATGGAGATTGCAATATCCGATTTTATGAGTTTTTCTTTTGCATGTGGGATGCTTGCATTGCTGGGTCGTCAAAGGCAACGCGATCGGTGCATCCATTGGTACCTTTGAATTCCCTCTCCATCTATTGTAATGAGTGGAGCAATACCCCTTTGCATCATGCGGCCTTTCACATCCATCAATCTTGCATACCCTGCCATTCCCCTCACCTCTTCTAGGTTCACCCATATTCAATCCATGCTTAATTCGGTAATTATGAAGGCCGCATAGACCGTTTCGTTTGGCTGGTTCAACGCATTTATCGTACCCACACACAATGTAGGTTGATTTGGGATCTGGGTTATAGGGTTTGTCGAGGTCGATACCAGTCCTTTGTCGCCTCCTGTGAAGCCTGCACAAACCTTTTGCGCTATGTCGGTTCAAACACCCTGGCAATGAACAAGTCCTGATTCCCTCCCCCCTTATCGGCGCATCCATGGGCATATTTCGACGCCAGCGATTGTAGTGGACAGAGCAGTAACCCTTGCTCGAATGGGACCGCCCGCAGCCCTCGTGGGAACACAATCGTTCTGCGTACGAAACAACACTCATACTATCCACCTCCCCGGTATCTCCATGCCGGGATGCTGCAACCACTCCAGCGCCGCGTCGTAATGCTTCGGTCGCCACACCGCAACCCTCTCGCTGCTTCCCGCCAACGTGTTGAGCCACTCCTTCTGCTTCGGTCTCAGGGGTTCATCCTCCCCCTTGCACTCGACGAACGCATGCCCGCAAACCGGATGGGCAAGCGTGAGATCGGGGTATCCCTCGCCATTGCCGCGCAACTGCCCGCGCAGTTTGAGAAAAAACCAGTGGAGACACTTGGGGCACGTGACCTTGCGCTTGTGTGCCCCGACGAGCGCCGTATGAAACACGTACCACCCGCGCCACATCGCGGCCTCGATGATGCCCTGCTGCAACTCGCCACCCGTCACGTGTCAGCCTCCACGGTTCCATGGTCGATGTTGACGTGGAACAGCAGAGGCGCCGCGGTTCGTATCCTGTCCGCCGCCATCTCCACGTAGTCCGGGTTGAGTTCGATGAGCACCGCGTCCCGACCGAGTTTGCTCGCAACCAGTCCGGTTGTTCCCGCGCCTCCGAAAATATCCATGACAACGGCGGGCCTTACGCCGGCGCCGCACCCGCACGTGGGATGCCAACCCACGGTCTGGGTCTCTTTCTCAAGCCGCTGATCGAATCCCGGCGACTCATGCCGGCGCCCTGTACTCCGGGGGCCGTTGGTCGTCCGGTTGCCCGGGTTGAGGTAGGACGTTCGGACATGGCGCTTCCACGGTGCCCCGCACGACTCACACACGCCATGGGCGCTTGTGCCCGCCCGGATCGGGATGTCCGCCAGGGCTTCGGGGAATACGGCGAAGTGCGCGCCCGAATACCCCTTGTTCGGGACGATCCAGAAGTTTCGCAGGTTCGATCCCTGGTCGCGCGGCGCATCGTCGAGGGACTTGTTCATGTCGCCGTACTGTGTGTGCCGCGGTGGTTGCTTCCTGCCCTTTCTCTTGGGCGCGGGCACTTCGAGTTCTCCGTTGTCCACAAACCAGGCGTTGCGCAGGTTAGACCCCATCTCGCGCTGCTCGTCCACCGATCGGTACTCAATCCACGTCCCATCACGCTTATCGTTGGGGTCGGTGCCCTTGACGGTCTTGCGTGTGTTGTCCTTGCGCCGCCCGTGGGTGTTGGGGCTTCCCGCTGTTCGCACCGCGTCGGGGTCGTAGAAGTAATCGTGACCGCTCCACAGGTTCTTCCGCATCCAAACCTCGGAGTCGCGCCAGCCCGGAGGGGCCTCGCGGACAACCTCGAACGTTTCCCGGTTGAGCCAGCAGTAATCGGGCTTGGGCCGCTTCCGGGTCCCCCTGCCGTCCTCGTGGGTCCAGAACAGAGGCGCGCCGCTTTTCGTCAGGAGAAACACGTACTCGTAGCACCGCGCGGGTCGGTCCTTGACTGACTCGGGCTGGATGTTGGGCTTGATCCACACGACGGCCTGGCGCACATACCAACCGGGCTCGGCAATCTCGGGCGCGTTGTCGAAGCTCATGCACTCGGGGCAGATCAATTCGCCTTTGGGCCACCACCCCCACGTGGTCTTGTGGGTTACGGCCTCGCACCGTAGGCACCGCAACCACGGCAGCCGCAATGCCTTGGCAACCTCGTGAGGCAGAAACATCATGTCCTTCGGCTTGTACCCCTCGACCGCCGAAGCCGCAGGGGGCTTGCGTGTTGCATCATCCCAGGCGCGGCGCTTCCAGCGGTCGGTGAACGATGCTCGCTAGTTTCCGGCGCCGGTCGGGTGGTAGTTCCCCCAGGAGCCCGCGTAAGCGTCCCCGTAATTCATCCACACGCTACCATCGTCGCGCAGGACCCGCCGCACCTCTCGGAACAGATCGACCAGGTTGGCGATGTGTTCCTTTAGACCGTCCTCCAACCCGATCCCGTTACCCTGGAAGCGGGCGCCGCAATGACCGCACACGCCGCTCGGCCAGGGGGCGTTGGCATGGCCGTTGTACTGCTCGGACCACTCGGCCCCCAAGAGGGTTGACCTGTCGAGGCCCTTGACGATCTTTCGGTGTTCGCAGCTCGGGTCGCCCCCGACCCAATCACCGTTGCCATAATCCCGGAGCCCCCAATAAGGCGGGCTCGTCAGGACGCAGTGGACGTGCTGATCGGGCAGCTCGCGCAGACGCTCCTTTGCGTCACCCACGAAGATGTTGACCGTCATGCCTACGCCTCTGCGATGAGGACCGATTCACCGAGGATCCCCGCGAGCGCCAGGGTGAACTCACTCTCGGCGGTTTCGGGATCCCAACCCCGGATGTCTAGGTCGGCGGGTGGTACCTGTTCCTTGTCGATGAGCCACGGGCGGGTGTGCTTTTCACCGGGGAACAGGTCGCGGCGCTCCGTTGCGAGCATCGTGAGGTCGGCCCGCTTCACCTGGGCCTCGATCTCGTCCGTGGGCGCGGGGATTCCCGCCTTGTCGTAGATCATCTGGTCGATCCGGTGTTCCATCGCCTTCCACCTGTCCCGCATGATGACCTTGTGGACCGCGTTGTGGAGGCCGGCGCCGGTTCCCATGATGAATGACTTCATCGGGGCCGTGATGTCGCCGATGTAGGCTTCGTGGGCATCGTGGAGGAGCCCGTACACCGCGATTTCATCCGGCAGTAGTGATGCGACGTGGCACGAATGCTCCGCCACGGAGTAGAACCATCGTGTGTGCCCGTTGAACCGGCATTGCCGCGACAGCGCCGTTGCAATGTCGGTCCAGTCGAACATTGGGGGTTCGGGGTTGGCCAGGTCGAAATACCGACCCGTCGACGTCGTGAACCACAGATCACCAGTCATCATGCGCTTGTCCCCTCTACGTATTCTCGCCATTTAGCAACCTCGTCGGATTCGTTGCGGGCTTCGCGGGCGGTCTTGGCCTCGTGACAGCCTTTGCAAAGTCCCTGCCAATTGTCCTGGTCCCAAAAACGATCCGGTGCGTCCTTCACGGGCACCTTGTGATCGAGTTCACGCGCGGCCACCGTAAAGCCCTTGGACTTACACGACACACACAAGGCATTGTCGGGATTGGACAGGAACGCCGCGCGGGCCTTCTGGTACCGCGACGTGCTGCGTTCGGCGCGTTGGTCGAAAGCCATGAGCCCTCCTGCGGGTTGACGTTTGAAACACTAGGATATACTGTTAGGTTCGATTGTGTCAAACACTGTATTGGAGGACAACATGCCCGCGCCTGAAAATCGAATCGTGGTCCATATCGACAAGGGGATTGCCGACCGCCTCCGGGAAGAAGCGCAGCACGAACACCGGACGATCAGCGGCCAGGTCGAGATGATCTTGGCCGAGTTCTTTGCTCGAAAGGATGAGCATGAAGCGGTTTCGCATTCCTAACTGGAACGAGTACCAGCATTACGGCAAGCGGAACCCACCCTGGATCAAGTTCCATACGAAGCTGCTAGAGAACGACAAGTTTGGTGACCTCCCCGAAAACACAAGGCTCCACCTGCTCCTGATATGGCTGCTCGCATCCCGGACCGAAAACAACATCAAGTACGACGCGGCCTACGTCGCAGGGAAGATCGAGGCTAAAACACCTGTCGATCTCGACCTTCTTGAGCGCGCCGGATTCATTGAGTCGTTTCACGATGCTAGCAACGTGCTAGCACAAGGGGCTAGCCTCACACGCTTGTCTCAGACAGAGACAGAGGGAGAGACAGAGGGAGAGACAGAACACACACCCCGCGCGCGCGCAGGCGAAGTTGACTTGTTCGCTGATTCTTTCGACTCCGACTTGCAGGGGTTCATGAAAACCCTGAAGGCCACATACCCATTCCGAGCGCCGTCAACCCCAGGTAAGAACCGATGGGACCGCGCGGCCCAACACGCCAAAGCCCACGTGGTAGCAGGGCGAACGACCTATGCCGATATATTGGAAGCCGTCAGACGGTACCGACTCTACTGTGAGGCGCGAGAGCAGATAGGAACCCAATTCGTTGAAATGGCAGGGAACTTCGTCGCCGACATGGACAACCTCGCAAACGAGTGGGAACCCCCGACGCGAAAACTCACCAAGGCAGAACAGGCCGAGCAGGAACAACGGCGGATACTCAAGGAAATGAAGGAGCGCGACGCCAATGCGTGAC
Source organism: SAR202 cluster bacterium bin127 (assembly GCA_002239045.1). Taxonomy (GTDB): domain Bacteria; phylum Chloroflexota; class Dehalococcoidia; order Lucifugimonadales; family Lucifugimonadaceae; genus Bin127. The sequence continues at coordinate 25,127 of MPNN01000017.1, read as the reverse complement.
GATCTCTTGAAGTTGACCGACAAGCCCATGACGGAGGATTTCCGGGAACTCATTGCGTTCGCAGCGAGGTTTCGGGACAAGTCCAACGTCCTGACGCCAGAGCAATTCCAGGTCTACTGGAATGCCCTCCACAAGTACGACCTCACCCGAATTTCCGTGGCGATCAACGAACACTTCAAGGACCTCGACCGCGGCTCATTCACGCCGTCGCCTGGTGACATCATTCGCTACATTCCCAACGAGAAGAATCTTGGCCGGAACTGCATGCGCCCCGACGAACACAGGGGAACGGTGTGCGATTGTGCCTCGACACCCACAGGACCAGCACCCGCACGGGGGAACCTCCCTGTGTGCTTCGACGGTACCAAGCCCAAGCCGGAACGCCTCGTGCATATCAACGCACTGCTCGCCTTGTCCGACGATGAATTGGAAGACCAGGGCTACACCCGTGGGGGCCTGACGTTCCTCCTGGGCATGATGGATAAGGTCGTAGGGGACGACGATCTCCTTCGGGACCGCCTGCGCCGGCGCCACGGTCTCGAACCACTCTTTCCCAACACCGAGCGCGATGCGCTACGCGCGGACTACCAGGCAGCACGGGCCAAGGGCGACTATGACACCGCGGTAGCCCTCGTGGGGCGACTCGTCGATGGAATGGAGAGCGGGCCCGAACCCGTCTTGCAACCGGCCCACGAAGGCATGATGGACCCCGGCATGGCGGCGGAGATACGCGACGGACTCAACATGCCCAAGCCCAAGCGGGCCCGGACGACGAAAGGAGGTGCGCAGGACAAAACCACGACGTAACGCAACCCAACACAGGAGACCCGAAGTGAATAAGTCCGACCTGGTGAACCAGGTAATCGAGCATCTGGAAGAACGCGAGCAATCTGCCCCGAAGAAACTCGTGGCCGACGTGGTTGATTCGACGTTCGAGGCCGTCAAGACGATCCTGAAGCAGGATGGCCGGGTGGAGTTCCGAGGCTTCGGCACATTCATCGTGAAGGAGCGGCCCGCGCGTCCCGGCCGCAACCCCCAGACGGGCGCAAAAATCACGATTGCCGCGAGTAAAACTGTGCAATTCAAGCCGACCCCAACCCTCAAGGAAGACTTGAAGTAAGCGAGTTGGCGCCGTTGCTTCGGTGGCGGCGCCTTACGGGAGCAACCTCATGCGCGATGACGGAGCCCGAACCCAACAAGGAGAACGAAGCATGACTACACCGAACGGAGGCCCAGCGTTTCCAAGTATTCGCATTGAACGAGGTATGGATATAGCAGGAAACGGTTGCAACGTCCGTGTCTATTTGCCCGGGATGACCTTGCGGGACTACTTCGCGGGAGAGGCGATGGCTGGCATGTGCTCCGATCCCGGTCTGTATCGAGAGGAAGGATTTGAACAGGTGGCGGATTGGGCATATTCGCAAGCCGACGCCATGATTGCCAGACGGTCAAAGATGGCTGAACCCGAGCCGGACGGCGAACCAGCCGGCCCGGGCGAGAGAGAGGAACAGACGTCTTCGTGACGCGGTTGCCGTCGTTGGGGTAGGCAACCCAAAGCAGTCTGGTTCGAGGGTAGGAAACGGAGGTGAGGGTGTCAAATAATAATTTCCAGGTTGCGTTCATGCCGTACCACTTCGAGGGATACGAGTTCGCCGACGACATGCAGGACGTGTGGAGCCGGTACAACACCGCGATCGTGAAGGTCTGCCGGGACACCTCGACGTACCACCGGGCCATGAATACCGAGGTCACGAGTGGATTCACTGACCATTTCGCTGAGGAAGGCGAGTGGAACGTCAACCTGTTCCGGGAGGACATAGGCTTCACGGTCCTCAATGGGACGAGGTTTCAAGTCAGCCAGCCCCTGACGTGGGTTGCGACGATGCAGGTCACTCACCGCATCTATCGCCACACGATCAAGACACTCATGAGGTCGATCAGGATTGCCGCGGTCGCGGGCCGCATCCTGACGTTCGAGGGACTTAAGGGCCAACGGAGAAGCACCGTAGGGCCGGACGCCAAGTATTCCCTGTGGGTCGTGATCGGCGGGACGCTCGATACGTCCGAACCCGAGCTGGCGCCGATCGTGACGGGCGAAGAAATCAGAGAGAGCGAGGAGGCATCATGAAGAATTTGTGCATCATCATCGCGGCATTGCTCATCGGGGGTTGTGGAGGCGGGGGATCCGCCGACGTTGCCCCAACTGTACGGTATGAACCCACGATTCCCGTGGTTGCACAGGACACTTTGGAGACCGCGACGGGACAACAGGCCAAAACCCTGCAAAAGCCCAAACCCCAGCCTGTCGTGGCCGCGCCAGATGACGAGGACGAGGTTCCCAACCCTTATGGGATAACCGACGAGCCCTGGGTGTGGCACGATGGCCAGTTCATCCCCGAATCCAAGGTGCCCGTCGATCCAGCGGAACCTGAACCATCACCGTTCGACGTGTACCTCCCGTGGGGATACCACGGAAGCCCCAGGCTCACGGAGTTCGGCCCGTGGGACGATGCCCAGACCGTGATGGTCGATTTGTCCCATGCGAGCTTCGGCGTGACCATGGTACACGGTCAATATGTGCCGTGGATGCGCGGAGGATTGCCCACAACGACCGTTTACGCCAATAGCGATATACGACGCACCTACGACGAATACGGCTACTGGACGGCTCAGTACAGCGATTTCCGGTGGCGTGGGTCACTGGTCGGCTTCACGCCGGCGGGCAAGGCCGTCACGGGAAGGGCGACGTTGAGCGATTTCGACTTCGGCGGGGAAAACCACCGCGGCCATCTCCAATGGGACCCGGGAAAGGCATATCTCGAGCTGACGCACCTGGCCCACGACGACGGAACCACGTGGGGCGACGGTGACTTGCAGTACGAGGTGGGCATCGGGAGGACCTTCCACGGTGGCCGCAGGCTGCACGATAACAGCTTCAGCCATCCGTTCCGCAGGTTCGACTGCGCCAGGCATGTCGCGGGATGCTCGAACGACCATTCACTGCTGGTCGCGGCGGGCGTCCGGCCCGAAGGCTACTGGTCAACCGACACCGGCGAAGTTCGGGGGATGTTCTTCGGGCCGAATCACGAGAACATGGCCGGGACATTGCAGCGCGATGATCTCACGGCAGCATTTGGCGGGACCCGGTAGGAATCAAGAGGGCGGCGCCGGATCATCAGCCCAGGTGCCGTCCTCGATTCGGACCTGAATCGCCTCAAGCTGCTCAATCGTCGTCGCCGCGGTTATCTCGGCCTTGACCGCGCGATACCGGACGCGGAGACGGTCGCGCTCGTTGTCTTGGCGCGATGTGTGTCGGTTACTCAAACGAATCTGGATTTCCTCCTGCCAACTATCCCCTGCCCCGTAAGCCGCGGTGATGGCGTTTTTGGTAAGCAAGCGGATCAAAGCAAGTAGGGATTCTCTGAGGTTGTAGAAATCCCACAAACTACCAGCGGCCTCGACCACTTTTGACCAATTTGGTTTTGGAGAAGCACTGCTGTCGGGATTGGAAAAGCCATGCTCGGAACCATCCCATGAATACCCCCCCCACATCGCTTCCGTTATGTTTCCTGCATCATTGGGTTCGATTACCGGCATGTGGTCGTGGGGAAACTTAATTCCAAGCACATCTGCCATGCAGACCATCGACTTATTGAATAATTCAACTGACAGATCACTCATTTACAATTTAACCCCATAAACAGCATCAATATCGAATGGTTCATTGGAAAAGGTCCTCAGGTACAGTGTGGTCCCTCCAAATGACCGATAGGCATGACCCTGGCAACCCTGCCCATCGAGCGCACCTATCTGGTACGCCAAGTGCAGATTACCAAAAGTTCTCGACGGCGGGGACGTACTCAATCTACCAACATCGAGACTGGCGGGCATTGTTGAATTGCTGCCACCCTGAGCGGAGTTTCTGGGATTCACATACACCATGAGTATGTCGAAATCGTCCATATCTCTGCTTAACCCGATGGACGTCCACGTCGACGAGGATATGAATCTCGAGCCGGCCAACCGATGGATATTGGCAACGTCGGCATCGACGTGAGTGGCGGATAATGTTCCAGTAACTCGGGCGAGATTCACGGTCAACGTATTAAATTTCGCGTCCAATCCTGTTACTTTGTCAGCCGCCAAGGACCGTATCTGGGCGCTTGCGATCGTTGCCGCCTGTATCAGGGCCTCGTTGAGCCACACCTGACCGTTTCGGACGGCGAACGGAATTTTTATGTTATTGAGGTCACTCGAAAGGATGTTGCGCGGGAGGATCGCGAAGGTATCAGCCCGCACAAAGAACTTTGTCGACGTGCCATCGTTGAGTAATCCCACACCACCCGCCAAATCATTCACGCGGGTCTTGACGAGCCACCTCGCCAGGGTGCCGAGATCAGTACTCCCCTCGACGTTCTCCGCATTGGACACGCGGGCTTCGAGTAGCGTCTGTGCGCTGGCATCGGCCTTTCCCGCAATGGACGATCGGAGAGTCGTGACGTCCGAAGATATGGATGTGATGCGACCCTCTGCGGTTGTGACCCGTGACGTTAACGCACGGACCGCACTGGATGTCGCGGCGTTGGCAATCTGGGCGGACAACTCGGTTATCAGGGAGCCCTGGGATACGATACGCCCCTCAGCCGTTGTGACCCGGGCAGCCAGGCCCTGCATCGCGGTCGCGTCGGCCTTGCCATTGACCTCAGCCATGAGTCGCGTCAGGGATTCACTAAGGCTGTCAATCTCGCCCCCATGCGTCGTGACCTGGGCCGTGAGTGCGTTCAAAGCACTCGCGTTAGCCTTGCTATTGACCGTCGCCGTGAGTTGCGTCAAGGACTGACTCAGGCTGTCCACACGCCCTTCAGCCGTCGTGACTCGCGTCGTCAGGGCTCGGAAGGCGCTCGCGTCCGCCTTGTTGTTGACGGTTGCCATCAAAGACGTCAGGGATTCCGAAAGACTCTCAACCCTCCCCTCGGCAGTCGTAACCCTCGTGGTCAGAGACTGGACCGCTATGGCATCGGCTTTGCCGTCCACCGTAGACGTGAGCCGCGTCAGGGATTCACTCAGGCTTTCAATCTCGGATTCGGAAACCGTCACCCGCGTCGTCAGGGCCTGGAGAGCAGTCGCGGTGGCCTTGCCGTCCACCGTCGCCATGAGTCTCGTCAGGGACTGGCTCAGTGCCTGTATCGTCTCGCCATTGGTCGCCACGACGGAACTGAGGGACATGAGTGCCATCGTGCTGGCCTTACCAGCGAGTTCCGCGCGGGTCTGGACTATGTTTTCCTGAATCGAAACAATGTCTTCCTCGGCCAGGGTGAGCTTGGCTTCGGTCCTGTTGAGTTCTGCCTGTAGGCGCAGCTCGGCGCTCGCCGAGAGAAACGCCGCCCGTGCTGCCAGACGGCGGATTTCAGCCGTGACGTATTGAGGGTTGGTTATGGGGGAAAGTAGCCACTCGGTCAGGGGTGACTCCCTGATTTCCTGCAGGAGATTGTCGTGATAGGCGTCGAGATCAATGGCGGTTTTGCCCGAAGCGACGTCGGAAAACGGCCCCTCGACCCCTTCCACGCTCTCAAACCTGACCCAGTAGTAGTAAGTCGTACTGAGTTCGACGGTTTGATCGACGAAGATATTCCAATCGACTGAACCCACCCTTACCGCGGTGTTCACATCCTCCGATGTGCTTCGGTAGATGTGCGTCAATTTGTGATTGGTGTATTGGAGGAAGGCGTCGACCCATTCGACCATGCAGAACTCGAAGCCGCAGGTGACTATAAGGTCGAGTGGCTTGGGCGGGGTGTCGGCGTGGTTCGGCGCCAATGCGTTCTCGATACCACCATCGGCCGCGGTCGCCCCGAGGGTCGCCGTGACATACGTGGGGATCGTGGGCCGCTTGCTGTCGGAGAGGATCGCAATGATGGCGAACGTCCAGGTACCATCGGGCGGACGGTCGAGAACTTCAAACGGTGAGACGCTCAACAATCCCTCGTGGAGGGGTGTCATGAGGGAGAATGTCGTCCCGATCGCACCGTACCGGATGGCGTATCCGTCCACCTCCAAAGGGTGTTGCGTCCAGGAGAAAATACGAACCCCAAGAGCGTTGGTCGTGACGCTGAACCCACCCACGGGGATTTGGCCCGGATCACCCGACAGGGTTCCATCGGCCAAAATCGCTTGCGGGCCAGGCGGGATCAATTGGGATGTCAAATCCGAGGTGCGGAAGTCGTAATACTCCTGAAGTTCGTCCCGAGCTGTAAAGCGGTACCGACCCTGCCCAGAAGACTCGAACGCCGTCACCCGTGCCCTGATGTAGATCGAATCAGTCGGGAACAGCATGAATCGGTAACTGTACGGTTCCTCAAACGAGCCCACGTCCACCGGGGGTGTAGGCAGCGGATCGTCGAATTGGATGGTCTGCCTCTGGGTCTTTTGGTACGTCGTCGTCATGACGGTCCCATCGAGCAGCCACACCCACGCGATACCCGTGTCGGACTCGGGCTCGAACGGTATATCCATGGACGTTCGAGCCGCATCTATCGTGAGTAACCGGCCCCCCTCGCCATCGCCCAATAATCCGTTTGCCATACCGACGACATCACCGATCCCGATACCCGCGAAACCCTCCTCAAGCATTTCCCACGTGATTATCCGGGTGTGGTAGAACTGCGCAGCCGCGGCGCGATTGATCTCTTTCGCGGCATGGTCACGATCCGTAACGCCCTCAAGCGCGACCTCAACGGGAAACTCACCCGTGATTGTCAGATTGGGTACAGGGCGCCGGACGGTGTTTTCCTTGAAGTCCGATTCGCGGTCGACGAACCTCCCGATGATCTCATCGGCAAGATTTTCGTTGTCGTAGCTCACGTTGAGGGTCCCCCCGACGATGTTCGCCGGGGTCACGAGGGCCGTCACGGGTCGCTCGGCATCTTCCCAAAGGACACCATACTTACCCGTCGATGTATTGACCCGCCCCCAACCGCATTGCGCGATGAGTGTTGCGATCTCGTCTTCGTCCCGTTCGTCCTCCAGGACGACGTTGCACTCCAATCCATGGTCGGTGCAGTGCTGGACAAACCCTTGCAAAGCATCGTGGTCAATCAATTCATCAGGGTGTCCATAGCCCCCGATGAGTGTCCCGTTCTCGTCGCGGAACCCCTGGTACCACTTGCGAAGAATATCCCCAGGGTTGCTTGTCCGCTGATCGGGAAGCCATGCGACTCCGTTAAACGAGGGGATGAGTTGGTGGGCGTCCGCGTTGAACGTTTCGAGGCGCCCAAACAATTGACCCGTCGCCTTTATCCGAACCGCCAGGGGGTTCTGGCCAAGGAAGTCTGCAACACTGCGTTGAAACGCCCGGATCGAGACGAGTGTTGCCTTGAACGTGACACGTTCATCCTTGATCCGCATTTCGCCGTGTTCGTCCGTCTCCATCTCGACTTCGGTTACGAGGGTCACCCTGACGTCATAATCGTCATGTTCCGAACCGCTCGCGTTCACTGTGAAGCTGCGGCGGACAGCATTCCGTGCTTCGACGCCACGCGGCGTTGGAATGGTGTAGAGCTGCTCTTGCCATTCCTCAGTCGATCCTGCGGGGCGATACCCCATGAGTATTTCGGTGTCACGGCCCTCAAGCCTTCCCTCATCGGTGGCCCGGAAGTGTTGGACGTTTACATCGAAAGCGATTTGGAACGTTTCCTGGGGCGTGCTGCGTATCAGGGGCTCGTCGTGTTTGAGTTCCCCGCCTTGGATCGTGTCAACATTTCCCGCGACGAGTTGAGGCGCGGCGGATCCCACCGACTGGTAAGACGTCAGGGTGTATGAAACCGACCCATTCTCGGTCAGGCCCGACAGGATTCGCACCTGTCCTTCATATTCTCCCGGTAATCCCGTGTAGCTTATGTCCTTCATGAGAGGCTTGCTGCCCGATGGCACAATCTGAACCTTTTCCGATTGCCATTTGGCTGTACCAAACCTCCGGTACTGTATTTCGAGCCATACGGGTACGGCCTCGCGTTCCTGTCTGTTCCCGACCCTACCTATACTCACACTGCGGATGGTGAAATTCGTCACGATGAGGTTAAACGTTATCCTCACGGTACCTTCGGGGGTGAATGTCGTGCGGCGCCAAACGTTGTCACTCAATTCACCTCCGGGGAGCGAATGGCTTGAAGACTCCTCAAAGTGATTGCCGATGTTGTCCCGCGACATCTCGACTTCTTTGTATTCCGTAATGAGCGTCTCGCCGATCCTGTGGTTTTCGATGTCGAGCTTGCCCAGGCCGAAATCGAAAATCTGACTTACGAAATGGTCCCCCTGTTCGTCATATGAGCTGTATTCCTTGGCTGCATAATCGGGGAATACCCGGTGGCTGCCCAGGAGGAGCAGCATGGGTTCGTTCTGGCGGATTGCATTGCTCCCGCCGGCGAGACTGTACTGCCGCTTGGCTCTGCGAGTATCGTTGTCGGGAGCCCTCGGAGGGAAAAGCGAATTGACGATGAGTAGGCCGGCAACCTGGACGCCAATTGTGAACAGGGTTGCGCCAATTCCCGTGAAGCCCAACACGGGTGCGAGGTAGGGGGCACCTATGAGGACAGCAATCGTCAGGATAGCCGCAATAGGATTGGATTCACTATCCCCGCCAGGCGCGACCCTCACCTGAACAACGTCACCCTCGCGCAGGACTACCTGGTACCACTTTTCCTGGTCATAGAGGCAGCCATTGATGATCGCAACGGCGGGCTCTGACCGCGGCAAGCGGCCGGACAAAACCTCGGCCAGGGTTTGGCCCGACGAGGCAATGAGGAATTCGCGCCCATCGGATGTGATCGGGTGGGGCCAGAAGTCGATGAGGGTTTTGGGAGGACTCAATTCCAGCGGTAGAAGTTGACCACATCGAGCTGGAGACGGGACAAGTGCGGTAGAGGTTGGAACAGGCAACCGATGTTCTGCACCGAGTGGAGAATCCATGTGGAGTTTTGCCATATCGCACAGATTCCTATGTGGTATTCAGCCGTCACGAGGTCGCCCCGGATTCTCATGAGGGCGCCATCAGATTCACCAGGCCGATCGACAGGTTCCCCGAGGGTGGAGAACAGGTCGAGAATTTCATCCCCCGACAGTTTACGCCTGGTCAATGCACCGGGTACCTGAATCGTCTTTCCGAATTCCTCCGACAAGACCGTGCGCACGAGCCAGGCGCAGTTGTTGCGCCTTGTCCAAGGGAGCCCGACGTACTTCTGGGTCCAATGTTGCGTCATGCGACCCGCAGGGCCTCGATCATGGCTCTTTTGTCTTCGTACCAGGCGTTGAGCCTCTTCATCGCTTCTTCCGACCCTCCGACGTCCGGGTGATGCTGGCGCGCGAGTTGATGGTACCGCCGTTTGAGTTCCGCCAAGAGTTCACGCTGTTGCTCTAACGTGACCTGTGGTTGGGCTGGCTCCGCCTCGAACACCAAGCGAATGTGAACTTGCCCCGTTGACGTGTTGGCCGTCGACGTGTTGGTGCTGGCCCAGGATGAGAAAGACATATGTACCTTTCGAGTGCCGATACAGCACCGAAACGGAGCCGATTAGGTGCCGATTGAATGCCGAAGTGGTACCACTTCGGAGCTTTGTCGCCCATAAACGGCGATTTTTGAGCGACAACGAAATTTGATCGTCACACGTGAGCGACAACGATCAGAAAATCCCCGGTGAGTTCTTCGCGTCGTGTTTCTTCTTGATCCCGGGTCGAGCCTTTCCACTGCGGAACACCAGGGACAATTTTACCGACTCCATCGTGATCTGCGATACCCCAACGGCGAGCGACGGGAGTTGCCACACGGGTGACGATACCGCGGTCACGGGATCCCGAATGACCTTCATGACTCGCAGTTGGGCGCCGCGCCCACCTTGAGTGACCTTGAACCAGTACGTGAGGGCCCGGCCCACGTTGTCGATTTCAATGGACGTCTGGGGAACCTCGCCTTTCTTGAGACTCGGCGGGGACGCGCGGAACGCGACGGGCATGTACGTGTGGTTCTCAATCACGTGGGGGATTCGGTCGCCCACAATCCGCGCGGGCTCGGTCAGGTTGGGATGGGTGATCTCGAGGGCGTAGATCGGAGCCTTGCCGCTGAGTGAGCGCGATTCGATGATCGACGACACTTCAGGATCGTTGATCGGCTGAACTTCAACCCCGATGAAGTATATGAAGGACCACTGAGCAGTCCCGCCGTCGTTGGTGGCGATGATCCGTATCGTGCCCGTCCCCTGGGCCGTTGGCGTCCCTGACACGGTACGGGTTTCGGGGTCGAACGCTATCCCATCGGGCAGGTCTCCCTCGGCCACGGAGTATGTGGGGTCGGGGAATCCCGTGGCTTCGGGCGTGATGAACGACGTGATAGGCTCGCCAACGGACCAAATCTGAACCGGGCCATGTTGGGTTGCGAACCGCGGGGCACTCCCCGTAACCCGGTATTCGATAACCCATTCGTCCGATCCGACCGGGTTGACCGCGCTGATGGTGATGGTTCCGGGGCCGAGTTTCGCCGGGGTCCCCGTGAGTAGCCGTCTTGCCGCATCGAACTCAATGCCTTCAGGAAGGTTGCGGGCGTCATAAGTCGGGGTTGGAAAGCCGTCCGCAATCGGAACGAGGATCGACGGAATGGCCACGTCGACCTGCCACTGGACCGAAATACCACGGGTTTGAAAGACCGGAGGCGTGTCGACCGGCTCGTCTATCTCGGGCGGACCCCCAAAGCCCAATATGCGCCCGTCGTCTTTCGCGACAGGGCGAATGGCTCGCGCGGGGGAAAGAGGGCCGGGGCGGACCCGCAAAGCCCAATATGCGCCCGTCGTCTTTCGAGACAGGTCGAATGGCTCGTGCGATGAAAGCGGGCCCGGCATGGCCCTCGATCGTGCCGTCGTCTTTCGAGATCGGGCGGATGGGCCTCGCAATGATGATCGCGCTCGTGTGACCCTCGATCCGCGCATCGTCCTTTGATACGGGTCGAACTTCCGCAGGCTCCACAACGGTCGGAAGTCCTGCGCGGGCCTCGATCCGTCCATCGTCCTCCGTGACCCCACGAACTTCGGGAGGCTGGACGACCGTGGGTATTCCCGCGTGGCCCTCGATCTGGCCGTCGTCTTGTGATACCGCAAAGACCCCCAGGATCAGCGAGGTAGGTCCCGAATGACCCTCGACGGGAACATCGTCCTCTGACACGGCCCGGACGGGAACAGGACCTGTTACGGCGGGTATTCCCGCGTGGCCCTCGATCGTGCCGTCGTCGTGGGCGTAAGACCGGACCTGACCAACCTCAACAGTCGGTAGTCCCGCGTGGCCCTGGATTTCGCCATCGTCTTCCGATACGGCCCGAACACCCACGGGACCCGTTACGGCGGGTGTGCCTGCATGACCCTCGACAACGGCATCATCTTGGGCCGTAGCCCGGACAGGCGTGGGCTTGACCAGCGTGGGTATCCCAGCGCGGCCCTCGATCTGCCCGTCGTCTTCCGATACACCCCTGACTTCAGGAGGCTGGACGAGCGTGGGTATCCCGGCGTGGCCCTCGATCTGGCCATCGTCCTCCGACACAACACGAATATCCGCGCCGGGAACGGGCGGGCCCGCATGGCCTTCGATCATGCCGTCATCGACCGCGACACCCGTGAGCGAGCCTTGGTCGATCGTGAATCCCTCAACCCGGTTGGCCGTGTTATTCAACAGCCATATCGTCTCACCGCTTGTCGTGATGCCTTCGTATTCGTCTGTGCCGGTCGGAAGGTCGAATTCCTGATCGGTAATTCTCGCCTGGGCCGAGGGGTCATAAACCTGGACCTTCCGCGTGGCAGCATTGATCGCCCACAGGAGCAAATCGTTCGCCGCCAAACCCGTCCAGTCACCCGACCCGATGGTGAACTCCGCGGCAGACTGTGTGCTGAATTGATTATTGAAGGCGCGGAGGGTGGTCGAGTCGGCGTCGGCGAGGTAAATCAGGTTGTTTCGGCTCGTCATGCCGCCGAAATCGTCCGCCGTTAAAGTCGATTGAGTCCTGGTCGCCAGAATACCGGCGTCGGACAACCTGAAACGGCTTAGGTGGCGGTTGCGGAATGAACCCGCAGCCGGTGTGTAGTGAACCGTGAATATCTCACGGTTGAGTATCGTGACACCCTCGACGGTCTGGCCGGACAAACTCGTAAGGTCTTTGTCCTGTGCCGCCGCCCTCGTGAGTGCCCCACCCGCCCCGATGAGGAACGCCCTCAAGATAGGCGAGTTGCCCGCTCGGTTTTCCAGGACGTAGACGTATGTGCCGTCGTTGGCGAGGCCGGCGTAGGTGCCGGCGCCGAGGTCGGCATCGCCAACGGTGTCACGGTCGGATCCGCTCGACCGCGCATCGGGTGTTGTGGCCAGCCCCGATGGGGACCATTCGGAGGGACCGAGTAGCGATACGACGGATACTTGGGCTTCGTATTCCGAGAGGCGAATCAGATCGGTAGCGAGGTACGAAGTCCCCTCGATACCCCCGACGATTACCTCCCAATCGGCATCGCCGACTCGACGGTAGCGAAACATCGAGGTCAAGACGGGGAAGGTTCCGGTTTCGTCGGGATGGACCCACGACCACCGTATGGCGTTGTACGCCGTGGCTTCTCCCGTGGGAGCATCGGGGAATTCAGGGCGCCTGCCACCCGTGAAAATAGGAAGGTCCGCGTGACCGCTGATCGGGGTGTCTTGAACAGACTCACCCCGGATTCCGGGAACGTTTTGAGGAATCCCCGCATGGCCTGTTATCTCACCATCATCATGCGAGGTACCACGGCGGGACCTGGACAGGTCGACCTGGCTCAACCCGCCAATGACGATTTCTTTTCTTGCTTCGAGATCAACGGGGTCGGGAACGATAATATCGAGGGCCGTATGGCCGAGGATTTGCGGCTCGAATCGTGCGACGAGGTTGACCGGGCCAGGCTGGACCGTAATGGTGAAAGTTAAAGAGTCGGAATCACTGGTGTTGGCTTGGGCTCTACGTCCAGTGCCTTGCACCTGGACACTTGCAGTGAAGGTTACAACGGTGTCTCGGGTGACTTTTGGCGGGGTGAAGGTAACTCTGTCGTCGTCAAATCTATCCAGTGAGCCATGACTTACTTGCCATGCGTATTGATCGTCATCCCATACACCATCAGCATCAACAGATAAACGTTGCGTTTCGTTGTCGAACATCGTGCTGTCGTAGGAATCGACAGTAAAACTGTCAACGCTCGCAGCTTCAAGGCTGGTTTGAATCGTGATACTGATACTGCCAGTTTCAGGAGAACCTCCCGTAATGTTTTGTCTGTAGGAAATCGTAGCCGTGGTATCTCGTGATACCGATGGTGGTCTGTAGGTATATCTATATGCAATCCTGGAATTATCGTCTGCCAAATCAAAGTCTATAAAGGACAAACTGCCGGTGCTTAAAGTAAAGGCGGGGGGGCCAGAAGGTAGTTCTCCAGGACCAAGATTGATAGTGAGAGTTATTACTGTGGTTTCGTCATCACGGATCGTTCTTTTGGCGGCTACTATGGAAGAGGAAGCCATGGCTTAATCAATCGTGACAAAGATTTGAAGGCTATTGGGAGCGAAGTTGATAACGTCTCCAATCATGGGGTCTTCAGCGTTTTCGTCGAACCTGTCCTTCCACAGAATCTTGTCCGTGGCCGAGTCACCATCGGAGATCGCAACATAGAGCGGCACGGGATGATCGACGGTTGCCGAGGTGAAAAGGATCCGCGAGGTGTTCCGCGCTGCCCGCCGCTTGGGTAGGTCGCGCACCAGGTCGGGGAATAATGTCTCGACGGTGAAATCGGCAAACGTTATATCCACAGGGGCTTCGAGACGACTACTCGTGGGATTGGATGGGTCGGCGCTGTGGACACTCAATTTACGAGTCCCCGACAACAAGCCCTCAGTCAGCCCCGCGATCGCGCCATCAACCGTGACATTGCCTTCGGGAGCGATTTCCAATTGCCCCGCGAGAAACCTCACCGCGGCTCCAAGACCCGCCGCTGCCGATCCCGCGTCGATAGGGTCAGTCAGAAGAACCGTCGCCCCGTTCTTAAGCGCCCAATAGTTGATCGCATCCCATTCGCGGGATGGCCTGGGAAACATCACCACGGCGCTGTTCTCATACCCTCCCGTCGAACCGATCCGCCGCCAACCCGATAGACCTATTGCGACGTCGAAATACCCGCCCCCGGATAGTTCCGTGATGGCATTGGAATACGCAGCGACACGCCGGGAGCCGTTGAGAAGCCCACCGTTGAGAATGAGATTGGCGCCAGCCTCTTTAAGTCCCACAGTGGGCTCCTCAATTGTTGGCAGGCCCGCGTGACCCTGGACCTCGCCGTCGTCTTCCGATACGGCACGAACGTCGGCAGGCATGACGAGCGTCGGCACACCCGCGTTGCCTTCGATCTGACCATCATCCTTTGAAAGCCCACGAACATCTGCAGGCTCTACAAACGTCGGGAGTCCCGCAACACCCTCGATCTGGCCGTCGTCCTGGGACACGGCACGAACACCCGTGATGATGCTTGGCAGGCCCGCGTTGCCCTCGATCTCTCCGTCGTCTTCCGACACGGCTCGAATGGCTGGCGCAATGGTCAGGTGACCCGCAAGACCTTCGATCTGGGCGTCGTCTTCCGAAACCGCGCGAGTGTCAGGAGGTGCGGTAAGCCCTGGGATTCCTGCATGGCCCTCGATTTGTCCATCATCGACCGATACGCCTTTTACATCGTCCGCACCAAGTCTGTAAGCCTCGATCTTGTTGTTGGTGTTGTCGAGTACATACAGAAGTCGATCCGAGACATTGATGCCGTTCCAATCGGCAAAAGGAAGCGGCCCGATGTCCTGAGCGGATGAGCGTGACTGCCCGGTGTAATCCCAGACCTGTATCGTCCGATTGTCACCATTGATGATCCATACGAGATTGCCGTCAGTCGTGACGGCTCTCCATGCGGCTGACCCGATGCTGAAGCTCCGGGCGCTCTGATAACTGAACTGGTTGTTGTATCCCCGAAACAGGGTCCCGCCAGCCTCGACCTCGAAGATGAAGGCACCGAAGGAGGCGAGACCACCCGAGGCCGGTAGGGATACGACGGTCTGGGAACGGCGGGCCAACAGTTGGCCGCTCGAATTCAGGCGGTTAAACGTGCGTTGGATCGTGTTTCCCGATTGCTCGAAATGGATGGTGTAGATTTCGTTGGCGCGTATGGTCACGCCTTGAATCGTCACACCGGCCAGGGTGGTCAGGTCCTTGTCGGCAGACGCAGCACGCGCGCCGTCTGACAACTGGAAGGCCCGGAGTATCGGGTTGGTGCTTCGATTCTCGACTACGTACTGGTGGGTGCCGTCATCGGCAAGGCCGCCGTAATTGCCGGCATCGAGCGTTATATCGCTGGATTCTTGTCGGGAGACGCCATCAGGTAGGGTTACATCAACTACAGGCTTGACGATGGATGGGACTGAGGAACCGAAACCGGAAGCAGTGAAGTTTACGGCGAGTTCTACTGCCTGTAATGCGTAGGTGAGGCGTATCGCGCCTTGCTGCCCGTCGCCTGCTGCGGGATTCTGGCCACCTTGACCTCCGCCTCCGACGAAGTAACTGACCGAGGCTCCGGCTGCGACTGTAACCATGGCACGAGTGTAACCGCCGCCACCACCACCGCTTCCGCCACTGGTGCCAAGTCTATAGACTCCTGCGCCTCCGGCTCCGTAATCTGATAGGCCAGAAATAGCCGCAGCCCCGCTTGTGCCGCCATCCCCAGGTCCAGTTACACCAATCCCTGATGCCCCATTGCCGCCATTAGTCGTCCCGCCCCTGCCACCTCTTCCGCCGTTAATTCTCCCACCCGAACCGCCGCCGGTTCCGCCGCCATCGCCGCCCCTGGTTCTAGTGCCATCTGAGCCACCACCCTCGCCTCCACTACCGGGAATACTTGTAGTACTACCACCGGTACCCCCGTCGTCCCCACCACCACCACCGCTGGCTTCCAATACTCCCCAACTACTTGCTCCACCCCCGCCACCGGGAGCATCATCATCATTTCCACCCCCGCCACCGGCGCCAACAAGTTCTAACAGAAGCGTTACGGCCTCGCTCCCGCTGTTGGTCCATGTCCCGGCACCGACTGTGGTGATTAGTTCAACGGTCACTGTTGGCGTAGGCGGAGTCGTCGGGTTGTACTTGTCTATCGCTACGTCGAGAGGCCGGGCCTCGCCCGCTGGCATGGTGATTCCCGCGTCCCATGCGGAATTAAAGTAGCGGTACAGCCTGTCGCTTTGGGCACCTATTAGAAAGATCGCGTCGTCGCGGGGGTCAATATCAATACCAGTCGGGTTTCCCTCGCCCGTAGGCCCGGCAAAGCCCCCATCCCAAGAGCCTCCAGTGCGCCGGTAAATCCTGTCGGTCGTCTGCCCTGTGATAAGCCATTCGTTATTGCTGTTGGTGTCAATGGCAAACCCAGTGGTAAATCTCTCGGCAGTGGGCGCGGCAACAGGATTGCCCCATGTGGACGAGCTTTGGGAGTACCGGCGAATCCGGTTGGCAACATTCAGGTCTACAACCAGGTAATCGCCGTTGGCAGGGTCAATACGTAGCGCGGTCGGGTATGTCATGTCGGCGGGGATCGCGAGTCCCGCATCCCACGAACCACCGGAATGGCGGTAAATCCGCCGATCCGTTCTGCCGAGGACCAGGATTTCGCCATTCTTCTGGTCCACTTCAACGGCGCGCGGCTCGGTCTCGCTCGAAGGAACGGCAATGCCGGCGTCCCAACCGTTACCGACCCGCCGGAATACCTTCTTCGTGTCGAACCCTACGATGAGGAGATCGCCGTAAGCCATTACGCAGCCCTAATCTATGTCGAAGCCGATAATCAGCATGTTGGCAGCGAACGTGAACGTGTCGCCGACCGCGGGGTCCGAGGGGTCGTTATCGTAGGCATCGGACCATAGGACAGCGCCCCCGCTCGCGGCATCGCGCAGCGCCACGTGGGTCGTGTCCGCGAGGTCCGCCATCAACACACCAGTCGAGATCAGTGTGTTGTTCCTCACGCTGTACTTTCCGCTACCTGGGGAGGGGTGATCCGAGAAGATCGTGCCGTTTGCCGGAAGCGCGATCGCAGCTCCGGCCTGGTTCGCGCCTGTTGTTCCCGGCGCCGACGTGTGGAGGGTGAGCCAGCGATTCCCCGAAACCAGTCCTTCTTCCTGGGCTGCCTTCGACCCTGCAGCGGTGATCGCGCCCCCCACGATGGACACCTTGACCATACCCGCAGGGAATCTGAACACGGCCCCCGACTTAGGCGCGGCCTTGACTGCAACCAGGGCTTCATCCCAAAGCTCGTTACCGCCCGTGGCAGCCGAATACAGGGCTGCCCTCGTGGCTGCAGCGGCATAGTCTCCCGTGGGTATTGGAAACGCGAGTGCTGCTGTGTTTTGCGAAATCCCCGTAGCCGCGCGGGTCCATGCCGCGAGTGCCGCGGCTATCCGGGCGTAGGCATTGCCGGACAACTCCGCGCTGGTCGACGACTTTGCCCCGACGTGGACTGTGCGATTGAGAATCCCGCCCTTCATGCCAAGAACGGCCCCGGCTCGTTTGAGACCCATAGGGACTCCTTTGCCAAACCGTCCGGTTATGCTGCGTCCTTGACCACCCGAATATCCAACACGTTCATGCCAAAACTGATCGTGTCGCCAAGCGCGGGGTCCTGGGCCTGGCTGTCGAACATATCCTTCCACAGGACATCATCCGAAGACGCCGTACCATCGGAAATCGCTACCCACACGGGCCGGGCGGGATCGGTTGCCGCAGCACCGAACGACAGAATCTTGTTGTTCCGCGCGCGCCGGCGGGTCGTGCTGAAGTTGTCCAGGGTCCAATCGCCGGCAACGACGGGAATGGCATCGTCAATGAGGTGGTCCTGGGGATTGGCGGGGTCGTCATCGTGGATACTCAATCGCCGCGTCCCTGACAGTAGCCCTTCGACCAGGGCCTTGATACTTCCAGCGGGTGTCACGGCACCCGTGAATCCCAAGCCCAAGTCACCCGCGTTCCACCCGACCGCGGCGCCGATCTGGGCTGCGCCACCGCCCGACGTGAGTGCCCCGACGTAGTACAGGGCCGCCGTTCCCGATACCGCCCCATGGAGCCCCCAATGAGTCCAGTTGGCCCATGCGCCAGTCGGGAGGGGAAAATCCTCCGTTGCCCGCGTGATGTACCGATGGGTCTCGTTTAACACGGCAGACCTGACCCAATCGGATAGCGCCACGGGGTTCCGAGCGTAACTACTACCGGACAACTCCACTGTCGCACTCGACATCGCGGCGAGCCACCGATTGCCCGCGAGTACCCCACCCTTGAGCGCCAAATCCGCACCTGCTGTCTTGAATCCCACGACGTATCTCCTATCTCCTGGGCAACGATTTCACCGCTTGGCTTATCGGTCCACTGGCACGAAAATCCCTAAGTATCACGGTTTGGACGAACGTATCACCGTCAAACCGATTCCCACCATCGACGGCCCGCGCGGGCGAAGCCGTCTCGTTTATCAACTCGAACCGGACATTCATCGGCGCTGCGCCCATCGTCGCGCCCGACTGCCCATTGACCGGCCCACGCCCTTCGTGGTGCCGCGGTAGGCGCGAAATGTATGCCCGCAGGTCCTCGTAACTCTGGGAGCGGACATTCCACCGATGGCGCGGATCCCGACTCGTCAGGACCTCTTCATCATCGAGGATGATCGCAAGGCGCTCGCCCGGGCGGAGCATCGCCCGGCCAAACGGTCGGCGCTGCGCTGCGCGGCCTGCAATGCCGCCCGAGTGGAATATCTCTGGACCCTGACCACCCCCGCCGTCGCTACCGAGTGATCCAATACCCGCAGTCACGGCATTAAGGATGTTCTGTACTAAGGTTGCCTCGAAAATTAGTTGGATAAGCCTTTGGCCGATGTTGTCGAAGAAGTCTGTGAATGACTTGTCGGCCTCGAATATCGCCGACGTGAGTTCCTGCGAGAACCCCCGGATGCCATCGACCGCAAGGCTCTCGATCTCCTCCCGAACACTCTCAAGGTCGCGCCGATACTGTTCGAGTGGCCCCCGAATGTCCTGCTCGGCGAGCTCCCTGTTAGACCGTGCGAGTTCGGCAGCCGCGCCAGCTTGTCCCCGAAGGGCTTCCACGACACGTTGGCGGGTCTCGACCTCGGCAGTCTGGTTCGCAATCGAATCGCGTAACTGGTCCTGCTCCGTGAGTAGTTGGGCCAGCCGGGGTCCCGTGGCGGATTGGATTTCACTCTCGACCGTTGCGAGCAAACGACTCGAATCAGCCAGCCTTCGCCGTGCCGCGTCCACCTGGTCGAGCGTCCGTATCTGGGCCTGACGAAACTGATCCTCGATCTCAAACTGCGCCCCAAGCCCAACACGCTCTCTTTCGTTTGCGGCACCCTCGATGTCCCGACGTTGCGCTGCGGCCCTCCGTCGTTCTTCAATGACCCGCCGAATTTGTTGAATCTGCTCGTCGGCCTCACGTTGGGCGCCGGCGAAGTCAGGCCGGACAGGGAGAACCACCGCCTCCCTGCGGGCCTCGGCCCGGGCCAAGTCGGCCCGTCTCTGGGCGAAGTCGGCGAACGCATCCGCCTGGGCATCGAGAACCGCGATGGCTCTTCGGCGCTCCGCGACTTCAGCGATGAGCGTTTCACGGGTTTGGAGTGCCGCGGCTCTTTCCTGGATCAACGCATCGAGTTCGTTGACGCTCGCCGTCTGACGATCCCGCGCGATGTCCGCCAGGAGCCGATTGACGTTGACCAGGCGCTGTTGTGCGGTCTCGTATTCCTCGATCGCCGTGATACGCAGGTCGTTGAATGTGTTTTCGGTCTCGAGCTGCGCTTGGAGTGCCGCCTGTTGCTCGCGTGTCCTCCTACTCGTGATCGCCACACGCTGCGCAGCCGCCCGTTCTTCTTCCTCAACCGTCCGGCGAATCGCGGCGATCTCGTCTTCGATTTGGAGTTCGACCCCACGGAAGTCCGGTCGGGCGGCGGGGATAAAGGCTTGAGTCTGGGCAGCCTGCGCAGACAGAGCCGCGATGCTTTGGGCCAACTCCTGGACCGTACCCGTCTGTCTCTCGATCGCGCTGACCGAAACCTGCCGGGTCTGGATGTCCGCGACCTGTTGGGCCTGCAGGCGCCGCAGCCCGTCGATCTCGTCATTGAGGAACCCGATCCGGGGTCCTGTGGCCGTTTGGAGTTCGCTCTCGACCTGGGCGATCAGGGTGGTGGTGTCGGCCAGTTGGCGTCGCGCATCGGCGAGGTCCTGAATCGCGGTCAACCGCAGGTCGTTAAACCGATTCTCGATGCGGAACTGGCCTTCGAGTGCCGCGCGTTCTTCCTGGGTCGTAGCACTGCGGATCCGAAGTTGCTGGATCGCTGCCCGCTGACGCTCCCGGACGATGCGACGAAGCCCCTGTATCTGTTCGTCGGCCTCGCGCTGCGCACCCAGGGTATCGGGGCGGACTTCGGGAACGATCGCCTGGATTCGCGCCTCTGCCGCGGCCAACTCTCCCCGGCGCTGTGCGAGTCGCTCCAAGGCTTCGGCTTGCTGGTCGTAGATACCGATGGCGCGGCCGCGCTCCGCTACCTCGGCAATGAGGGCTTCGCGTGTCTGACGGAGGTTGTTCCGTTCTTCGAGCAACGCATCGAGTTGGTTGCCCGTCGTGATTAACCGCTGCTGGTCAATGTCGTTCAGGCGCTGACTGACGTTGACCAGGCGCTGTTGGGAGTTTTGGAAGTCCGCGATAGCGGATTGCCGGAGTTGGTCGTATCGGTTCTGGGTCTCGAATTGCGCCGCGAGCGCCGCCTGCTGTTCCCTCGTGCGGCGGTTGGTTATCGCCACACGCTGCTGTGCCGCGCGTTCTTCTTCCTCGACTGACCTCCTGATCGCGGCGATTTCTTCTTCGACACCAAGCTCAACACTACGGAAGTCGGGGCGCACCGCAGGGACAAACGCATTCACGGCGGCGGCTATCTCGGCCTGGCGGGCTGCCGCAGCTTGTCGGGCAAGATCGGCCCTGCGCCCTTCTTCAAGCGTCAGGTCACGGGTAAAGAAGACTTCGGCCTGCTTCGCCCGCAGGATCAAAATGGCCGCATCGAGATTTCTCTGCGCCTGGGCTGCCTGCTTCGCCGCTTCCTCTCCGAGTTCAGTGGCGATGCCGACTCGTTGCGCCTCGGATTGAGCGATGTCCCGGAGTACCGTGGCGCGGTCGACGTTTTCCCTCGCGTCACGAAGATCACGCTCCGCCTGTATCTGGCGCTGACGGATCGCAAGCTGCTCCTGGAATACCAGGATTTGGCGGTTTTGCTCCTCAGGGTCGAGTCCCGCGATCTCGAAGTCGAGTTGCGATTGACGTATGGCCTCGTTGGTAACGTCCTGCAGTTGCTCCTGGAATTCCCGAATCCTTTGTGTGGGACCCTCCAGCGAGAGTTCGAGTCTTCGGAACGTCGTGACAAGGCCATCACCAACCCGGTTGGCAGCACCGAAGAACTGGCCGATGCGTTGCGAGGCTTCCCGCAAGGTCGCCTCATACGACCCAAACGCTCGCCGCCCGGTAACGACGAGTTCATTCAGTACTATGGCTTGCCGATTGATACCTTCGAGGCGTCTCTCGACAACGCGCAGCGTCTCGCCACTGTCTCCCAAACCTCGGAAGAAAGGCGATTCGGCCAGTTCGTCCGCCAAATCCTGCTGGCGGAATTGGCCGACCTCACTACGGCGCTGCTGATCCTGCTCGATCTGGCGACGTATTTCATCCGCCTGGCGCCGAAGGTTCTCAAGGTCAGACTCAACACGGCGGAGCGCATCGCCCTGGGGCGACAGTTGAAGTTCCTGCGATCGACGAATCTCGTTGCGCAGGTCCTCCATGTTGTCCTGGACTCGCCGGGCTTCGTCTGCCGCCCTTCTTCCGAAGTTGGCCAGGAGTGCGAGACCCGTCGTGAGTCCCGTTATGAGAAGCCCCGGCAGTCCACCGATCGCGTTATATACATTGCGGAGACGGCCAAGGGTTCGGGTGTAGAGAGTGGTCCCGCGTTGGAGGTTGCGGAGATTGTTCGCAATGATCTCTCGGTTCCGCGCGAGTCCCTTTTCGGCATCGGCAATCCTGCGCGTGGCGTTGCGGTAGTCCGTCAGGGTCACGTTGCCCTGCTGGTACGAGTCAATGATGCGCTGGTTGACTACCCGGACATTCTCTTGGGTTGCGACCTGGGTGCGGGCGAACTGGATCGCATTGCGCGCCTGGGTACGGTCGGCTTCGGCCCGCATAAGGGCGAGGCGGGCTGCGCGGTCCTGTTCGGGGTTGAGGTCGGCCCGGAGTAGTTGGTAATGGGCCTGGAGTCGACGTCGGTTTGCGTCGTCGAGAGTCGCTGTCGCTTGGGATTCAACGCGCCGCGAAGAAAGCGTGTTGGCTTGGGCCTGGGCAACACGCTCCTGGGCACGGCGGAGCCGTTCTGTTTGCTCTACCTGGTTGCGGTAACTAGATTGAATCTCACGGTTGGCGCGGATTGTGTCGATGCTCGCAGCAGCCCTGGTACGGGCTTCTGATATGGCGTTCTGTGACTGCTGCTTTGAAGCCTCGTTGGCCTCCCGAGCGCGTTGTATGTAACTCCTGCCAAATGAACTCGCGAGCGCCGTCCCGACTGCAACCGCCGCGACCTCAATAGCGCGGAAGTTTTCCGCCACGGGAAGGAATGCCCCGACGAGAAATCCGCCGATCCTCGTCGCTTGTTGTTGGAGTTGATTCCCGACGATCTGCAACCGTGCGCCGGCATCATCAGCGAATAGAGACGCCTCACGAATGATGGCGTTCTGCGACTCCATTTCTTCAGCCGCGAGCCGGGTGTTACGGGCCAGTCGTTCCTGCTCAAGTGAGAGTGAGCCGAGGAAAGCCGATATACGAGCGGGTGGGGACTCGCCGCCGAAAAGCGTCGTAATGAGCCCACCACTTCCCCGCGGGCCAGCATTGCTGAACGCTTCGAGCAGTAATTTCAGACCACCTACGAAGTCCCCTTGGTCAATTGTTTGCAGGAGAAGCTCGATGCGGTCCTGGATCGACCCGTAAGCCGTGTCGAGGTTGCGCGCGACTTCCCGCAGGACTTCATCGTTGCCCTGAATGGCTGCATTGGCTGCGTCCTGAAGTTCACTCAGGGTCCGCTGGAACGCCGTACCCGCCAGTTCTGGTTGGAGGCTGCGTTGTGAAAGTGTTGCCGCGACAGCCAAGATGTCTTCAGCCGCGAGATCGAAACGCGAGGCACCCTGGGCAAGACGTTCGGCCAAGCCGATGATTCCCGCTTCACCACCGCGGTTGACGTTACCAAGGCGCGTGATGGCTGACGCGAGGCCGAGCGATTCATCCGCCGCAGCTCGGGTGTTAGCGATGACTGACCCAAGGGCATCGGCAGCCCTGGCACCCTGCAGGTCAGTAGTGAGGGTTAGGAGCCCAACGGCTTCCCCGAAAGCCCGGAGATTTGGGATCCCCGTGATGTTCATCTGGCCCGCGACATCCAAAATTTCCAACAAGTCTTGCCGCAGGATGGGCAGTGGCCCGCCGAGTACCGATTGCTCGGTCACGAGACGGTTGACCGCATCGCCCAGGCGCTCGGTTTCGCGCACCGTGAGGTCGGCGGTCTTCTGCACCGAGGTTAGGCCGGCCTCGAATTGGATGAAGGAGGACGCAGCCCTTTCGGTGCCGCCGATGATCGCACCAACACCAGCGGCGTAGGCAACCGTGGCGATGAGTGACGACCGGATGGATTCGGTGAACTGTGCGATGGGGCGCGAAAGGTCAATAAATGACCTTTGCATCGTGAGATTTTGGGCCCGCATTTGCTGCAGGCCGCGAGTGTAATCGGCTGTGTTGGCAGAAAACGCTATGTCAGCATTGGCTATGCGTATGCTGCCGCCTGGCATCAGCGTCTATCCCCATTGAGTCCAACAACGCGCGGCGCCCAAGGTCAAGGTCCTCCTCGGACGTGCCATCGGTGATCTTCGGCTGCTGCTTCTTCGGAGATAGATCGTTCAACCAGAAAAACCAACGGTCCTGTCGGGCGTTCTCGCCGTTACACCACGAGTCGAACATGAAGCCGATCATGGCGATGAGCTGATGGAGGATGTAGTCCCCTGGGGGGTTCCTCCGGAGGTGTTCTTTCCAAATCTCAATCTGGCCGGGCGATAGAGCCAAGACCTCGCTCAAGGGCGACCCGGTGGCCTTGACTATATCGAAGGGGTTGGCCCCATATCCTCCAGGGCTTCAGCGACGTAGTTACGGATGAGGCTGCCGGGTTCACCCGCGGGAATATGAGGCAGGTTCGATGCCGCTGCGAAGCCGCAGATGCGCATCGCCTCAATAGTCAGTTCTTGCAGGCCCTCAACGGCCTTGGATTCGGCAGCCGAGATGATCCCCGACCATTCCTCGACGGTCATTTCCTGATCGGTCACGACGGTCGCGGCGAGTGCTAGGGAGCAAAGCGTATCCCACCACCGAAGGTTACTGGCCCGCTGTTCTTGCTGATCGACTTCGGGAGCCTCCTCATTTTCAGGAGTTTCGGCAACCTCCCCAGACTCGATCTGGCGTTCCATGGCTTCGAGTGGGTCTTCGGGTAGCTCGTTCTCGGCTTCCGCCGCGGCTACGGGATCACCCCCCCGGAGTTCTCGTTGGGCATCGTCGATGCGCTGCCGCCATTCGCGGGTCGGCCAACGGAGATCGGTCCATACCCCGTTGACCTTGACCGACGAAGCCCGCGACGCGATGGACTTGAAATCAACGAACTGTGGTTCGCTCATAGGCGTGATGGCTCCTTATAGGCCGACATTCCCCGCGACTTTCTGGTATCCCACGCCCTGGCGATACCAGGCCCCGATGACGCCCGGAAGCAAGGGTTCGGGAGTCACAACGGGCATCGACTCGTTGGGTGTAAAGGTAAAGTTACCCGACAACTGCTGGCCGTTCTGGAAGTCGCCACCGTCGAAACCGTTTACGGTTCCCACGACGTCCTTCCACGTGACACCAGGCGTCCTGACCTGAAGGGCCGTACCGCCGCCCGCCGCGACACCCGGCGCAACGTCGATGT
>MPNN01000016.1 GCA_002239045.1 SAR202 cluster bacterium bin127 | reverse complement strand
GACCTGCTGGACGTCGCCCGCATCGAGACGGGTGCGCTGCCCGTGGACCCGGAGCCGTCGGACCTGCACCCGCTGGTGGAGGAGGCCGGGGGCCGGTTCCGCAGCGCGGACGCGAGGAACCCCCTGGAGATGGAGTTGGCGGAGGGCCTTCCCCTGGTGATGGCCGACCGGCGGCGCATCGTCCAGGTCTTGGGCAACCTGTTCTCAAACGCGGCCGGGTACTCGCCCGAGGGATCGCCCTTCACGCTGCCGGCGGTGAAGCAGCCCGCGACCCCGGCTCCCGGTCCCGCCTCTACCGGCTCGCGACGCACGCCCCGGGTACGGGTCCTGGCCGTGGACGACAACCCCCAGGACCTGCGGTACGTCCGCGACGTGCTCGCCAGGGCGGGCTACGTGCCCGTCGCCACCGGCGACCCTGCCGACGTGCCCCGCCTCCTATCGGAGGAGAAGCCCCACCTGGCGCTGCTGGACCTGGTGCTGCCGGGGTCTGACGGCATCGCGCTGATGAACGACATCCGAAAGACGGCGGACGTGCCGGTCATCTTCCTGTCGATGTACGGCCAAGACGAGACCGTCGCCAGGGCTCTCGACATGGGGGCGGCGGACTACGTGGTCAAGCCCTTCTCGCCGACGGAGCTGGCGGCGAGAATCAGGGCGGCGCTCAGGAAACGGCTGGAACCCTTCCAGGGCGAGCCGTCGGGACCCTACGGCGCCGGGGGACTGGGCATCGACTACGCCCTGCGCCGGGTGACGTTGGACGGGGAGCCGGTGGAGCTAACGGCCACGGAGTACGCGGTGCTCTACGAGCTTACCGTCCACGCCCCCCGCACGCTGACCCACGCCGTGCTGCTACAGCGAATCTGGGGTCCGGAGAAAGTCGGCGAGCCCTGGCTGGTGCGGGATATGGTGAGGAGGCTCCGCCGCAAGCTGGGGGACAATGCGGACAACCCCAGGCACATCATCACCGAACCCCGCGTCGGCTACCGGATGGCGGAGGGGGAGGCGAGCGGGGAGGGAAAGGAACCGTAGGCAGAAAGAGCACCCCAATTTGCCTTCCTAGGCCCCTCCGCATCGCACTACAGGAATCTAGAAACCTCGGTTTGTCGATAAGCTACCAAGCC
Source organism: SAR202 cluster bacterium bin127 (assembly GCA_002239045.1). GTDB lineage: Bacteria > Chloroflexota > Dehalococcoidia > Lucifugimonadales > Lucifugimonadaceae > Bin127. The sequence goes on along the minus strand of MPNN01000016.1, from coordinate 39,581 downwards.
ACATCCAAAGGTCACTGGCATCTAGTGTCGAACAGGTGTCATAGTGGCCGGATCATTCTTGCGGCAGATTGCCGGTTTCGACGCAGTACTCCAAGGTGTTGATGATGGCACGGACATGTTCAATGCAGATCGGCGGAACCACCAAGGGGTCATGCCGTCGCTTGCTATTTGGTACGCGGACTGTCAAGTGGCTCTGCTCTGTTCGTGCCAGGACGATGCACTCGTGTGTGGTGGGAAATACCCACCAACCAGCATCTGCGAGCCGTTGCTGATCCGTACTCTTGGAGAGAATAGTGTGCAATTTTGTCGCATGTTGTACTTCGCTCAAACCACGATGTTTAGAACTGCCACTCGCCCTTGAGAGGAACCACAGCCGTTCATCGCCGTGGTATGGCTGTAGGCACTCCATCAGCTGTTTCAGAGGTTCCAGGGTGTCTCCACCGGAGCCGAAGGCATATTTGGCCCTTTTTCTGAACCCTTTCTCACTGGAAGCGATGATGAATTCCAATTTCCTAATCGCATCTTCCGGTAGGTCGGGGCTCAATTTCAGTGCGGCCTGCGTGGCCCCGCAATCTAGTGCGGCCCGCAGGTCTTCAAGAATCTTCACGTATGCATGTCGTATATCGTCACTCACTTGTCCCTTATCAGTCACTTGGGTTGGCGGCAGGGTTGGGACGGGGCCGTTAGCATCTTCCTTGATCCCTTTATCGACCATCATCCTCACTGTCTCATAGTGAAAGTCTCTGAACTTGTCACGTGGGATGTCTACACCCTTGGCAGCTTCGTCGATACGAACATATGCCTCAGCCAAGGCACGAGTGTCCTCTATCTCTCCAGGCCATTTGTCGCTGCCGGACATATTTACGGGACCTCCTCGAAAACCATATCGACCTCTTGGTCGGAACGCTGCCTCCGCCACACTTGCCCCGCCTGTCTGGCCTAGTCGTCTCACCCGTCGCGTCGCATCTCCCCGTCTTCCACTAGGATTCTCGTCGAGTATGATTTCCTCAGGTTGGGTCCGTCCCGCTCCAAGGCCCAGAGGTCGCTCATGCGCACGACGTGCTCCTCCTTACCGACGACACCGACGACGCGCCCACCGATTCCCTCGGGTTCACTTTCGTCCTTGCTTTTGTCCGTGAACCCGAATCCAAGGTCGTCCCCGTTGGCGAATTGGTGGGTTTCCAAGAACTCGACGCGGTAGCTGGTCCCGTCCCAACCGAAAGGGTACCCGTTCACATACTCAAGATCGTGGCCCATGTGACGGACCGTATTCATTTCCCCAAGGGGTTGACCATTAACGAAAACCTGGGCCGATTGGGTCGACCTCTTTACCACGAATCTGATAGCGTGCTCCATTGACGACAGGACAAACCTTTGCCTTATGCCAAGGGGCTCCGCATCCCACAGACCGTCGCTCCGCTGGCGTACGCTGCCCAACCACAAGGGATTCGAACCGTAAACCAGACAAATATGTGCTAACCATCTCGCAGGTCAACGTAGGCAAAACCATTCAGTCAACACGCGACGACGTCGGCATGAATCTTCTCAAGCCCTACGGTCTCAGATCGACCGGCTGTCGTCGCGGTTCCTACCGACGTGTAACTCTGTTCGACGGACGGGCCGTCCGACAGAGCTCGGGCGGTGGCTTAAGCATCGGTGCAGGATTCATCCACTTCAGAGCTGTGCAAAAACTGGCGCTCCCTTGTGCGATTCTGAGGCAGATCCTGTCGCGTCAACAACCGGCGTTCGGAGACAGTGCTCCGGGTTGGACAACCACACAGCGCCGGGCTGATCGAAGTCGTCCGCAAGACGACGCACAAACATGAGCTCGAAAAGACCGAGACGGCCGGTAGCCTCTGACCGGTACGAGACCGTTGGCCGGTTGGCCGACGGGGGCACTGCGGTCGGGATGGGTCAAAGGTATGTGTTTGAATCGCGGCAAAACGCTCGCTTAGAGATGGCCGCCCGGCAAATAGGTATGTCCATCTAGGAACCTGAGGGACATTGGACTGTTGGTTAGGGGCGCGAGGGGGCGTAGCTGTCGTCGGCAATGCCAGTTGGTTTCGCCACAATCTGCGTACAGCACTAGCCTTCCAGGACGACCTTCTTCCAGTCTGGCGGTTTACCACCCTCGTCTATCCGCCGCAAGATTGACGCGCGGCAAATGTCCTGGGCCACTGCCAAGCGCACGTGGATCTCTTGGTCGTACCCCTCTCCTGTGTGGACGGCCTTGGATCCGATATCGTAGGCATTCCGGACTGCCTCGAATATCTCGGTGCGCTCGTCTCCCTCGGTTCCCAGATACCAAGCAGCACGGAGGGCTAAACGGAAACTTAGCTCCCCGCGGTTGCCGTCATCAAGAAACAGGGACTCAAGGGCGATTCGCAGGTCAATTGCCAGATCAACCCCGTTACTTGCTGCCTTGCTCCTCCTCCATCGCTGGATGGGTACTCGTAGCTTGTCGAAAATCCCCTCTTGCGAGAGTCCTTCGTTGATTTTGCGAACAAAGGGCGCGTCCTCTGCACCTAGCAAACGGTGCCACAATGGTTGAGGGCCACCGATGTTCTGGTCGAGCGCCAACTCATTGCGGTACCCCAGCAAGTACTGAACTTTGGAGTCGAACCAATGCCAGCTACAAACCTCTACAATCGGGTGATTGACGGTTAGGGCAAGCGCGCTGATAGCTATTTCCGTTGAGAACTGGTGTGGGCTGACAGGGATGTACGGCCCGCCAGCGCCCGGCTCGGCGTCTTCTGAACACCTGATGATCGGACCGCCTTCATGGTCGATGCACAACAATGTGGCGGATCGCCCGAATGTAAAAGAGTTGGCATCTGCGTGGTCAGCCTGCGTCAGCACGGCATCGGGGATGCCCAGCATCGATTCGCCCAGTCGATCTCCAAAGGCATGGTCCCACTCTATGAGGCGGGCGCCGGGCCATAATTCGACCCCCTCCTCTCTCGGAGACGGAATAACGCCATCGAGAACCACCACTTGGGTATACCTCGCAGTGTCCCCATTTGCTAGCCGGAGTAGGGCGTCGACAGTTTCAGCTACGCCCAACACGGCGGCACAACGGACAATCGACTTCGAAAACTGCCCAACACTCTGCCCCAAGTTGCTTTGGTAAACCCTAGGCGCGGGCAAGACGGCCATGAATCTGTGATTGTCAGGGCCTGTGTACGGGTCCAGCAATTGTCCGACTACTGCCACCAGCCGGTCAAAATGTTCTTCGGAAAACCGGTCAAGGTCTGGGTGAGGTCGTATGAAGTCAGACGGTACGGGCATCCTGCGCTGCCAAAGCACTTCCGACTTTATTCGCTCGAACTCCTTCCGGTAGCCGTCAACGTCCAGAAACATGGAATCCGGGGGGCTGAAAAAGGGGCGTTCGCGCGCGTAGAACTGCGCCAGTGGAAGTATTTCGTCCAACAGGGATATGAGCTTGTTTCTTATCGAAATTGATTTCATTTGAATCAAGTCGTTGATCCGGGACTTCCGCTCTCCGATGCCCGCGACTTGACTCTGTCTAGCTGTCGGCGCCAAAGTTACCTGTATAGGATACTGGTGCAGGCGCTAATCGCCTGATCAGAGATATCTGCCCACCCATGCCTCCGTGCCGCTTCGGCGACAAGGACGGACCACATGTTTTTGAAAGCCTCCGGGCCTTCATCCCAGGCAGCGATGCTGACGAGTTCATCGCGCCGAAGACCAGATGCAGGCATCAACGCTATCCTCCGGCCCGGTTCCCCGAATGCATTCTCCGACGCCTCCTTGGGCAATGCGAGCGAATCTGTATTCGGAGGTAGGCCCGGCAGCGGCACTGAGGCGAGTACACTCTATTCGTCATGGTCGTACAGGTGGAGGCTATCGCTCACCCGGTGGTAGGCTCCGCATTCGACCCCAAGTCACCCAGTCATGATCTCTTGAAGGCACATGAACTGGACGAAATTGCGAGAGACTCTAAGGAAGAGGTCGTCGCTCCGAATGATCTGCAGCCATTCTAGCTTGCGGTTGCGCACCTTCAAAAACGACATCACATTGCAAGCGATATCTCTATCGACGTGAGTCACGTCGGATTGTGGAAGGTCAATGGAAGCGTCCCTGAATTGCAGCACTGCTTGCCGCGTGTCCGGAATATTTTTTCCTCGCACGCTCGTGTGATCTGGTCCACACCATTGTGGCGGCGAAGCCGGTATCCGTAAGCGCCTCGGAGATATGCGCCATCGCCCACATACTCGGGCAACTTGAGGTTCAACGCCTTCAGGAATGCCAAGTCGTTGCGTCCCGTCACGATCCAAACAACTTCGGCAAGGGCGAAGGCGACGTTAAGAGGAGGCTGGTGGGAAGCGTCGCGTCGCTGTCGAGGGTCTTTGATGGTGACGGCAGCACGGAGGATTTTCTTGGTTGCCCGGCCCCTACTCGGCTGCACAAGGATCCCGTCGCCCGAAACTCCTCCGCAAGCTGCTGCCAGACGTGGCCTGCCGTGAGTCCCTCAAACGACCCAAACATCTGGGACCCCGTCCGGGGGTACCAGTTCGTTGATGCGCCACTTGGGTGGGTACCAGTACTCAATTTGCGATTCCGTGGGTCGATAGACCTGCTTGATTCGAGAGCGACTGCCAACCCCTTTGACTTCAGAGTACTTGGAGACCTCGCAGAAGAGGTTCTGGCAATCAATGGGTTGCAGCCTCCTGCCCTATAAGTCGCGGAGCCGGAGACCGAGGCGGTCGAACTTCTCCTCCTGTCGGTCCGTAACGACCCTGATGAGGTCCGCCTCAGTCAAACCACCGAGGTCGGATAAGCACTTGTGGATTCCGTCCAGGGCACCAGGACCAGGCATAAGGAACTCCATCTCTGAGAAGTCGGTAATCTCGCCGTAGTTCAGGTCGGTCACAAACTGGTACGCGAGGAAGTCGCCGATGGACGGATAGGCACGCAACAGTCCAAAGGCGTCTCGCATCGTGCGTGCATCCGCGATTCGCCACGGTAGCTCATCTGCTATCATCCGCTCGATTAGCTTGAGGCGATTACGGTGCTTTTGCGCGTACCCAAACGCGCGGCCCGCCGAGGGCATGATGTAGGGCGTAGAGTAAATGCTACGTCCCTCAGCTTGCGCTTGGGACAGAACTTTATCGTAGGCATCAAACAAATACGATGAACACATGATTTCACCAATGGAAGCCTCAAGAAGCTCCCAAGTCTCAATCTTGTTGAACATCTTGAACAGCAGAGTGCGGAAGAAGACCTCTTCACTGGATTGCAGTCCTTCGTAGATGACGTCGTGGATGAGATACTGGGCTTGCCCGATAACAAGCCCGGTATGCGTTAATGAACTTGTGGCGCGCCAGTACGGAGTCGTCCGGCCACGGACGTGGGCGGCCCACCATCCGACGAAAGAAAACATGCTACCGTTCCACCCCGAATCGCCAGTAGATGTCATCAACGATGGTCGGATTAGCTGGCGAAAGTCGCGACAGCCGAGGCGTTCGCCGGATCCAGTGTTGGGGGACGTCCGCTGGGCATCTCGCGCCGAACCCATGCCACGGGAGGGCTGTGGGGAGAAAGGGGTGATCGCCGCCAGCGCATGGTCGAAGGCGTCCTCAACAGATGAGTCATTATTTGGGTTAACGACACCCAGATGGGAGCGTACCCGGGTCGCGAGCTTACGGTACCTCACGGGCAATTGCTCAAGCAGTTCCGCGCCGTCACCCAGCGTGCCATTGCGACGTTCTACCAGGAAGAGTACGTCCGGCTCGATCTTCGCCCAGTGGAGTTTTTCCAGGCCGCCCGTCGCTTCCAGCGAGAGAACGAGCACTTCATGGGCTGAACCATAGCGTTCGCTGTCCAAGCCCATGTCGTAAACGGTCCTGCCCACAGTCCAGTACAGCCTTATAGTGTTCAAAGATGGTTCGGTCTATCGTTAAAATTAACCCACTTCCGAGGAATCGAATCAACCGGGTGTTCGTGATCAATCCTGGTTGTCAACCGGCCGCGAGACTGACCGCCCATGTATACCTGAATCTTTTGTCTGTATTGGATAACCGACATCCTCCTCTCGGTGTAGAACTGTTCAAGCTGGCAGGTTTTAGAAGACCTAGCGTCTCGTACGCGAACTACGGCTATCGCGAATATCCGTGTCGATCGAGGATCCTGAAACCAGAACGCCGAGATTTAGAAATCGCCTTGTGTGGCCGGAACGACTCTTTAAGTGACGTCCGGAAATCCGGAAGACGGCACTGATCGTGGGTCCATTCATCGGTTTCTCACAAAATCACCTCGCAGGTGAATTTTCGCAGTTTCACACCCTTATGCCCACCACAGTCCATTTCCGTAGACACAGAATTCTAGGAAGGTCACGCGAGTTGCTAGCCGCCTTTTTTGCATCGCTTGGTTCCCGAAAGCCTTCCGACCTGATAGCGGCGACCGCCCTGCTGGCCGCGGCGACCGTAGCCGCGCTCTCGGCGTGCACCGACGAGCCAGAAGCCGCGCCTGCGTTGCAACTCGCAGCGACTTCCACCCCATCGGTTGCCGGAACTCCCGCGCCGGAAACCATAACCAAACACATACCCGATCCTACGCCCGTCCCAACCGTCACTCACACGCCGACACCGACCCAAACCCCGATAATCTCACCAACTCCCTCGGCCGCGCCTACGTCGACCAGCACGCCCGTAGCGACACCGGAGCCGGAGCCAACCCACGCGCCGGCAGCCTCACCAACTCCCTCGCCCACGCATCCACCGGTGCTGATCGATCCGGAAGACATAACGGGGAACTACCGCATCGGAGAAGAAACCGTATGGCGAGAGGTCTTCCCCGGAATTTTCACGGAAGATGAACGGTCCTGCGTCCTGGATGCCTTCGGGCCTGATGTCGAGGTCGTTCTGGATCGTCGGCTCCAGCCGGATTTCCCAGTGCAACGGGATGTCCAGGCCTTGGGGTGCCTGGCACCGGAGACCTTGGCCAACATCTATCTCTCGATCTTCATCATGACGTATCGCCTGACCGACGACCATGTAGAGTGCCTTCGAGGGCTTTTCAGCGTGACAGATTTCCCGGTCATCGTCGCCTCGATGCTTCCGGACGGTTACGACGCCGATCACGCCGACGCCTTCGCCGACGGAATATTCGACTGCGTGCCCGAGGAGGTCCTCAACGAAAAGCTTGACAGTCCGACACCGACACCAGTTCCGAGCCCCGAGGCGTCACCGATGCCAACACGCGCTCCAACCGCGGCCGCCACGCCGAGCCAGCCCTCCACACCAGTACCCACCCAGACCACCTCGATCCCATCGTCGCCTCCGCCCTGCGACCTAGTCGTCCCCGACCATGCCAACAACCCAGACCTCATGCGCGACTGTTTCAACCTGCTCGCGATCAAGGACACGCTGAGAGGCACGGCCACCCTCAACTGGAGCGTCGACACTCCAATCACCAGTTGGGAAGGCGTATGGATCCAGGGCTCGCCGAGGCGGGTCACCGGATTGATCCTGACCTCCCAAAACCTCAACGGCTCGATACCAGCGGAACTCGGACATCTCGACGCTCTCGAGCATCTGCGGCTCAATGACAACCAGCTGACCGGCGAGCTACCAGCGCAGTTGGGTAGCCTCCGTAGACTGAGAACCTTGTTCCTCAACGACAATCAGCTAACGGGCGATGTGCCAACCGAGTTGGGCAACCTAGACTATCTTTGGCATTTCCAACTGGTCAACAACCAGTTGACCGGCTGCATCCCGCCCGTCCTGCGGAGCGTCTTCTCTAGCGACTATTACGATCTTCAGCTTGGTACCTGCGATACCTCGGACGACGGGCCGATGGTCATAACACGCAAGAACCGTTACACCGGCCACGATTGCCTTGACAACCACGACATCACCTTCGTGGGTGGTGGAACTTGGTGGGTGAGCCCGGCTCCAGACATCGGGTCGGGTGTACTGGAGCAGCGAGCGCTGGACAACGATCTTGTCGTTTTCGGACAAGTTCTAGGCGTAAACCCTGAGGTGGTCACTATCGACAGCGTGAAGTCCAAGCTTTTGAATCCTTCCATCTACGACGGCTTTGAACGCACCCTACTGCTCGAGGTTCGCATACGGGTCAAAGAGTACCTAAAGGGTGACGGGCCCGACGAGATAACAGTTGTAGTTGAAGGTCAAAGCGTGTTCAACACCGAGGAAGAGGGCGAGTGTGCCATGGAGGCGTTCGCGCACGTGCATGATCGGTTCATCGAGTCGCAAGAAGGCATCGCTTTCCTCACGGCTACGGGCGATTCGGACTTCTACAACCTCGGATACGCGGACGAAGTCACCGAAGGGTCTCAAAATGATCACAGCACTTGGTGGTCCCGCGAGCAAGAGAGGGTTTACGACGCGACTCGGAATGAGTGGATCAGTCTCGACGAGGCGAGACAGAGGGTGTCCAGCGTTGTCGAAGAGTTCGACCGTCGCGACGACCAAAGGTGGCAGAACTGCGTTTACTACAAGCACTGGTCCAAAGGCAGAGACCCTTGGCGGTACCGCGGTACCCCGTGGACACATGACTGGTACCGTGACCACGACATCATTTTCAATGGTTACCGCGTGCCGGTACATGCCGGCGAAACGGTCTGGAGCTATCAAGACTACGGCGGAGACTTGAGCGAACACCGTTTGGGGCTAGAGGGCAGGGATGCCCACTTGTTCGAGGTCGAATATCATTCAGAATTCGAGCGAATCGCCAACGAATGGGACGCCGCCAGTGGTGACGCGTTCGGCCATCGTCTGGCGATCTGGCACCGACACCCGAAACCATCTGTGGAGCAATGGCCTTACACCGTCTCCGGATATGTCATCCGGGCGGTTGAAGACCTTGGCGGAGGCGAGTACGAGTTCTACCTCCACGCCGAGGACCAGAGCGAGGACTACGTCGATTGCGGGCAGGCGCATCCCGAGCCGAACAAGTTCAGAGTAATCGTGGATGGGGGCAGGGCTACGGTGCCACCCGCGCCTTCGAATGTAAAGGTTTTGGACGACTCTGAAGGTTGGACGATCGTCTGGGACCCGTTGGCCGGTGTAAATGATTACTACGTGCTGGTTTATCGTCTGGGTGCCAGCGGAGAGGAGGATGTGGCGTATGCGGGGGAAGACACGGACGACCCTGGTTACCGCATCCGGTTCGACGAATTGGACGGGTGCGATGACTTGGTCTACGTCGCGATATATCCCGAGGGCGATGGCGAGACTTATCTCAGAGACTTCGGCGTACGTTCTACTCCGATCGAGTTGCGAACAGAGCCGTGCGGTCCGTGACGAGACGCCCGTTTGCGGGTTCAATCGAACATGGCATGGTTTGATCTAGTACGGGTTCATTGCACAACTACCATAGTTACGGCAAAAGTCGGCGCTTTTGGGCGCGATCGCCAGCGAACCGGAAGTGGCAGCTTTGTTGGGGCATGAGAATCCGATTGTGGCGCCGTCTTCGATTTTGCAGTTCGGGTTGCAGGTGCCTAACTTCGATTCGGTTACGCAGGCGCAGATCGATGGCGCCCGCGCTGCGCCTGAGATTGGTCCGTTCTTGGACATGATGACGGGTACCGACGCTGATGGCACCGAGACCGCAATCGCGAGTATCCAGCTGTTGAACACCAGCGATGATCACGTCAAGGATGTTGAGCGGAAGATCAACGAATTGGCGATCGCGAGTCAGGGTCCGTTACGAGTGAGCAGCGTTTCGTTTGCGGTGATCGAGGACGAGTACATAGAGGGTACTGAGACGGGTGCGGCGCCGTTGATCGGAATGGCGCTCTTGCTAATAGCGTTATTGATCCTGCTGTTCATGCGCTCGATATCGGATCTGGTTCTGACGCTGGTGGGACTATTCGTCTCGATCATTTGGATCGTCGGTGCCGAGGGCTGGTTGGGCCCGAATGGGTTAGGGATTGTTGGGCCGCCGAACCCGCTGACGTCGATGGTGCCGATCATCATCATCGGTCTGACAGTGGACTACGCGATACAGGCCGTCTCACATTACCGCGAAGAGCGTCTTGCCGGCGGATCGGTAGTTCCGGCAGTGAGAGTAGGTCTGCGAAACGTGACGTTGCCCTTGTTGCTCGCCGCAGTGACGACGATTGTGAGCCTGTTGGCGGGTCTGTTCTCACCAATCGATATGATCGGCGACTTCGGCATCGTCGGAGGCTTGGGCGTGGGATTGGCCTTGATCGTCATGTTGACGCTGCTGCCGGCCGGGAGGACGATCATGGATCGACGACGCGAGGCGCGCGGCACTCTGAAGTCGCCACGTCCCATAGCCACGGCTTTGCCAGGTGTGGAGAGATTGGCGGGGACGCTGGGCAGGAGTGTCACTCGTCGACCCGCGCCGTACATAATCGTCGTGGTGGCAGTTACGGCAGCCTTGGGATACGCGGCCACGGGTCTGGAGTCGGAGTACAGCATTCGCGATCTATTGCCTAGAGGCGGTAGCGTGTTGACGGATTTGAACACTCTGGACACTGCGGTAGGTGGCTCGACAGAGATGGCGAGTGTGATAGTGAAAGCGGAGGCGACGGAGACGCGGACGCTGCTGAATATCCGAGACCTCGCGTCGGCCTTCGGGGACCCTGCGCGTCGACCCGCGGCGGCGGCGGGTCCAATCTTGGCGTCGTACGAGTTGGTGGTGCGTGACTGGATCACGGATAGCGGTGAACCGGGCGACAAGTACGATCCGGAGATTGCGCAACGATACCGGGAAGCGGCTGCCGATGTGCAAGTCGACCCGTTGGCGATGCAAGGTATCCTCGACGACATCGCGGCGATCGATCCGGTATTGTCTCGTGTGTTGGTCAACAACCCGCACGGGATCGACTCGATCCTGCTTCAGTTCCCGGCTTACACCGGGGACCCGAGTGCAACGAAGCATCTTCAGGATGAGATCGAGGCGCGATGGTTCGGTGACGACCACACCATCACGGTGACATCTGAGGCGGTGATCTCGTTTGCGGTCACGGATGCGATCCGAGACAAGCAGACGGAGTCGATCAGCACGACCGTCGCGGTCGCGCTTGGAGTGCTGGGAATCTTTTTCTGGGTAACGGTTCGACAACCCGCATTGGCACTGATCGCGGTAGGGCCGACGGTGTTGGTTCTGGTTTCGGTGCTGGGCACGATGGCGCTTTTGGGAATTCCGTACACGCTTGTCACTTCGATCATCACGGCCCTATCGATCGGTATCGGGGTCGACTACACGATTCACGTGATTCACCGTTACCGTGAGGAATACACGCGGGTGCGTGATCCACAGACGGCCGCGGTGAGGACGCTTGCGACGACGGGTTCGGCGTTGCTCGGCTCTGCCTTGACTACCGCGCTCGGGCTTGGGGTCTTGATCGTCTCGCCAATGTTGGCATTGCAGCAGTTCGGTATTACAGCCGCGATAACTATCGCGTACTCGCTGATAGTTGCAATCCTGGTGGTTCCACCTGCTATGACCGTGTGGGGCGCGTACCAGAACATGCGACTACGCTCGATGGTGCGACTGTGGGAAGACGAACTCGATCTGGAGATCGATGCCGTTCACCGGCGCCACGAAGAGAGTCAGTAGTCGGCCGGATAGTCCGAGATGAAGGCGCGTAAGGCGACGGATGGATACGCGTCGCCCCACGGTCCGTAGGGGGGCGGTAGGGGAGTCAGCTGGATGGTTACTCTTCTGCCATTCCTTCACTGCCTCGGTACATCCCGAGGCCTGTAACGAATAGGCAGATGGATCCGATGAACAGGAGGACGTTGAAGATTGTCAAGTAGACGAGGGGTTCGTCACCGGGCGCGAACATTGCGATGAGATAGGTGAGCAATCCGACCGCGCCCGACACTAAGAGAACATACGCCGAGATTTTGTACGTGTTCATCGTTTGGATGAGCTTGGTGAGCCCTAGACCTATCAACATTGTGGCGAACGGGTATATCGCGATGGATGCCAATAAGGTGGCCGTCAAAGCGGTGTGTATGATGAGGGCAGTTTCCGCGAAGAACATTTGCTCATCGGATCCGGCGGCACTGGTTGAGCGCTGCATGAGGTGCGTGACGAAATTGCCGCATACCCAAGGCGATTATGACGATGCTCCACTCGATGATCGCGATGATGATCCCAAACTTGAGAAGAGAGCCGCTCAGCCCGCCCAAGCGTGAGGCCAGTGGGTAGAGACCAATAGCTCCGAAAGATATTAGCAGCATCGCAACGATTGACAGGAATATCATCACGTGCGAAAGAGTCGGCGCATCTGCGATCACCTCTAGCGCTGCAGGGAAGTCGGTCTGATCCACGGCGTTTACCAGCGAATTTCCGGGGTACAGCAAGGTAGACACGACAGATAACACTATGCCAACCATCATTGCGATTCCAGCGTATTTGATGCTCACGAGTGCCCCCGAATTCGGTTTAGATTTAGCGCGCCTTGATTGATTGGTTTGATCCGCCAATTTACGTGGGAAGTATAGCAATGCTGCGAATCGATCGAAGTAATGCTATGCGAAACGCATTACGGTAAATGACGATTTTTCCGATCGGTGTAGGTCCATGGAGCGACCTGCTTGGCGTCGACAAACTCGGATGGCGAATTTTGCTGAGCCGAGACATTGCCAGCGTGCCAGTTCGACCGACGGAGTATGCCCGTCTACTCGCGCCCCGATATTTCCCTACGAACGTGGGAAATATCAGTGACGCGCCCCCGTATCAGTGGGAGGAGACTTGGCCGCCGGCAAAGTTGCGTGGGTGGATCATTCCGGCAATGGACGAGACCATGATGTTGCTTCCGCTTGCCGACATCCCTTCTCGCCGCCCTCGTGTTCGAGCTCGTCAAATGCATCTTCATCCTCTACCTGCACCACGGAGCCGAGCGCTTCCTCACCATCTACGGCAGCATCTCCACGCTGATGATCCTGTTCGTGTTCTTTTATGCCCAGACGCACATTCTGCTGTTGGGTGCGCTGCTGAGCTCGAAGTGGGTGGCGTATTTGGAGGGGCGAAGGGGGAGGGTAGCGAGGTAGAACTCGTCGTTTTATGGGGTTGAGGGGATGGGGTGGGATGCTAGCATGCACGTCTTCACACGGCACGTGAAGGTGATGTTTGTGGAGGGGGCGTTGAAGCCGCAGTCTCCGCTGGTGGGGAGGGGTCCGGGGATGGGCTGAATGCGGGTTGGATAGAGGGGCGGGGTTGCCGGAGTGGGAGGGGTATTGAGTGAGACGACGGTCCTCCGTTTATACGCGACGAGCATTCTTCGAAAGTTGCGTGCCCAATGCGCAGTTGAATCCTGAACCGTCACCAGAGCTAATGCGTTTTATTGTGATACCTATGACACTTCTCCCAGAAACCGCGTTGCAGGTTGCAAAAGCAACTAAGACTGGAGATCAAGGTTGCTCAGAGAATTGTCGGACTGGTAAACGATTTCAGATTTAAGGAGCCTCGATGTGGCGTAAATGCGACCTCCATCGACACACTACACCCGACGACGCAACTGACTACAAATTCGATCCAGCGACGTTTGTCGCTGAGTGCGTTCGAGACGGACTAGAAGTGGTAGCCGTTACCGACCACGACGTGATCGATCACGTGGACGCAATAATCGAAGCGGCAAAGGATTCGGGGATTACCGTAGTACCCGGTGTCGAACTAAGTACCGATCGTGGCCACATTCTCGCGTTGGCTCCTGGCGAAGAAGGACGAACTGTTCTTGAAGAGCTTAAGAACCGTGTCCCATCCAAAGATTCCGGCACGTTGGATTTCGATCGGCTCACGAACACTCTTGCAGAGCCACGCGGCCACGAAAAAACCGCTTTTCGGAACCACGTAATACTGGTTGGCGCCCACGCTGATCGTGATGGGTCAATACTCGCTCCTAAACAACCAGGCTCTACAGGAGACCAAATCTCATACGTGGAGAAATTACACGCGTTGGAGGTCGCCAATGATGAAAACATCAGCAATTGGCGACACGGGATCAAACAGACGAGGGTAAAGATGGCGATGTTGCGCAATTCCGACGCGCATCCCAACGACTCTCGCGGTGCTCGTTCAACTTGGATTTATCTTCCCGAGGTGAATGCCCAGTGTTTACGGCACGCACTAGCGACTTACGAATCGTCGATTTCGCATGACGCGTGCCATCCGTCCGATCCGGAATTCTGGATCAAGTCGATCCTTTTCGAGGAGGGACCTTACAACGGTAGAAAAATAGAGTTTTCACCGAGAACGAACGCTTTAATCGGACCACCGTCTTCTGGTAAATCGTTAGTCATTGATGCGATCAGACATGTATTTGACATCCCATGTCCAATCGACGATGTTCAATCATCCATCGACAAACGTCTCGCTAAATGCCTGCCCGAGGGAACGACCATCAAAATTGAAATTTTCAAAGACGACAGTTCTCACTTTCTACAACGCACCAGTGGGGGGTTACGTCCGGAGACGACAAGCGCAAAACCGATAGTGTTCAGCCAGGTGGAGCTCGCAAGACGCTCGATGGAGCCAGCCCCGTCGGTGGAGCTTCTCGACATTCACTGCCCTCAAAGTGATTTGCACGAACAGGAGATAAAAAGGTTGTTCGGCGAGTTTTCCGAGAAATTCGCAGGTATCGTTGAACTCGCCGATCAAGCTCGTGGCCTACGAATACGGGTTGAAAACCAACTGGAAGGTTTAGAAGCGACAAGGGCTGCATATTTCGATCTCGTCGGTGACGAGAATACCGCAAAGTCTCTTGGCGATCTTAAGCATCTCGAAAACTGGCACGACGAAGCGGCCCTGAAGATTGAGAATTGGCGGAGAGATTTTACAAGCCCTCCGGGCCCGGACCTCCCTGTTGTCCCACAGATGCAAACGGACATTGTCATCGGTGACTACGTTCCTTCGCATGCCATATCGAAAGCGGTTAAAGATTACCAATGTGCGATCCGCGGAGCCGCAAACAAGCTCACTGACGATCTGATTGACGCAACAAGGAGACATCATTCTAAAGTGGACAATTTGCGTCAAGATGTCCAAACAAAACTAGGGGAGGGGCAAAGCGCCACGGCGAATCTCGCCGAAGAAGCGGAACGGCTTCGGACGCGATTGACAGAATTGGAACAAAAGGCAGCCGAACTCGATGGAGTTGACCAGCGTATCGGCGAAGGCCTGGAAATCACTGACGGTCTGATTGACCAAGCTGAGCGGTCTTGGACTGATCTGAGGGACGCGCGTAAATCGGCGTGCACCGTGGTTAATCAGTCGATGCCGTCGTTCATCGTGCGGTTGAATCCGGATGGTGTGACCGAGGAAATTGACGAACTCCTCAACGATCTGAAGACTGGAACTGGATTGCACCAGACTTCAATGCACGACATGCGCGATGAACTTGATCGTAAGTCCTTCGTACGGTCGGCAATTGACCATCTACAATTTCCAAGCGCGGACGAAAACTCAACGGAGACTTCCGGCAACGCCGAAAAAATCGCGTGGGAGGCGATGGACAAGAAAAAATACGACGGCATCGCGAAACTGGCTATCCTTTGGCCTCGTGACGGGATTGAAATCCTACTCAAACCGCAGGGCGGCGCACCAGTCCCATTCGATAATCTGACAGAGGGTCTTAAGGCTCTCGCCATCAAGGAAATCTCTTTTGCTGCTTCGCATCTTCCGGTCGTGACTGACCAACCTGAGGACGCTGTACCAACGGCGGCAATTTTTAATAATCTGGTTCCTACACTACGTGAGCAACGCGCGTTTAGGCAGTTCATTGTCGCCAGTCACGACGCAAACGTTGTGGTTTCAGGGGACATGGAACGCGTAGTTGTGTTCCCCCCTGAAGCGGGTGAACAACCGATCGTCGGGACACTATTTGACACGAAAATTCGAAAACACGCAATCGAATTGTTGGAGGGAGGCGATCGTGCGTTTAATCTCCGTAGCAAACGATACGGAGACCTTGGTTAGCGGGACCGTTGCTCGAATGACGGTACCGGAACAATTTTCGAGCCAACAAATCGGCGGGGTCGACGATTACGGGCTTTAATGTCCGACTACGTAGACAATCGCCTTGTGGAATCTGTAGTCTGATTTCACCTTCGACGTTGAGGGTTGAACTTCTCCTAAATCGATTTGGCGCGGCCTACGGTTTCCTCATCTGGATTCCCTTGGAGATTCGCATGGCGGATTTGGACTGCATGAAAGGTCATTCAATGCGAAGAAACCTGCCCCCATCAACATTGACCGACTGCCCACTGATCCAATGGCCTCCTCAGAGCACAGAAACACGATTGTGCTTGCCAAATCAGCCTCCGCCCCCGCCCTTCTCATCGGGATATCCGTCTCCAGACGGTGCCTTTTCGGACCATCCCCTCTCCCGCCCGGTGCCAAAACGCCAAACAACAACCAACCCCAACCCAAAACCACCTCCCCCAACAACCCCAACCCATCCTTAAAATCCTTCCCCATCCTTCACATCCTAGTTCCCACCAAAAATGCTATTCTTCGCTAGGAACCAGACACCGAAAACCACAATCCCCCGAGTTCGCTCGGGTCCAATGAAATCAACAAGGGCAAGAAGCCCCCAGGATGAACGTTAGAAGAGGAACGCAATGAATGTAATCGAAGCCGTAGCCAACACGTTGAAGTTGGAAGGCGTGGAGTGGGTTGCGTGTTTTCCATCCCACCAACTCATCGAAGCGGTAGCCCAAGAGGGCATCCGCACCGTCATGTTCAGGCAGGAGCGCGGCGCGATCATGGCGGCGGACGGGTTCAGCCGCGTCAACGATCGCAAAAAGTTCGGAGTGGTAATCACGCAGGGCGGTCCCGGTTCGGAGAACTCCGGGGGTGGTATCGCTCAAGCTTTCGCCGACAACGTGCCAGTCCTATACCTCACCGCCGGCCCAGCTTTGAGCCGGTATGCGATCTCACCCGAGTTCTCGCCGGTCCGCGCGTACCAAGGCATCTCCAAACGTGGCGAAGTCATTGTTCAACCGCATCAGGTGAATGATGTCATGCGCCGGGCTTTTCATGCGCTCCGCAACGGATCTCCCGGCCCGGTTATCGTCGAGGTGCCCGCGGACATCGGTGGTCTGGAAGTGCCGGAGGACATGCCTCGGTATCAGCCGCCCAGCAGAATGCTTCAATCCCCACCGACCAACGACGTCAAGGATGCAGTCAGACTGCTCTTGAACGCCGAGAAGCCGGTGATCTGGTCCGGTATGGGCACGCTGTTTGCGGATGCCACCAAGGAGCTGAAAGAGCTGGCCGAGTTGAGCCAGATCCCGGTCTACTGCACAATGCCCGGAAAATCCTCATTTGATGAACGCCATCCGCTCTCGCTCGGTTCAGGTAGCGGAACGACCACCTTGCCAGCCTATCGTTGGTTACAAGATTCCGATGTCCTGTTCGCGGTCGGCTCAAGTATGACGAGGACGTCTTACGGGCAGCTCATTCCCGACGGCAAGTCCATCATCCATAACGTCGAAGGCATCGATGACATCAACAAAGACTTTTCGGTTGACGTTGGACTTCCCGGTGACACAAAGCTCACTTTGCAGATGATGATCGACGAGGTGAAGGCGCAGGTCGGCGATTCAGGACGCGAGGAACAGCGTGGGGTGTCGGCGGCGATAGGTGAACTCAAAGAAAATTGGCTCGCCGAATGGAAGCCGCTGTTGGAATCTGATGAAGTTCCCATCAACACCTACCGGGTGATCGGCGAGTTGGACAAGACCCTGGACCGGGAAAACAGCATCGTCACCCATGATGCAGGTGCCCCGCGGGACACGATAATGCCGTTTTACACCGCAACGGTGCCTCACAGCTACATAGGTTGGGGCAAATCGACCCACCTCGGATACGGCATTCCGTTGATGATTGGTGCCAAATTGGCAAAACCCGACAAATTCTGCCTCAACTTCATGGGCGACGGGGCGTTCGGGATGTCCGGACTCGACATCGAGACTTCGGTTCGAGCCGGTGCCCCGATCACAACCGTTCTCTTAAACAACCGTGGAATGGCAACCTACCCAGGAGGCTATCCAACGGCTCGCGAACGCTTTGGCGCGACCGAAATGACCGGTGACTACGCCAAGATCGCCGAAGGTTTGGGGGCTGTAGGCATTACCGTGACAGACCCGTCCGACGTGGCGCCATCTCTCATGAAAGCTCGACAGTTGAACGCAGAGGGATCCACCGTGCTGCTGGATATGCACACCAACTTGGAAGGTCGAAGGTCACGCTTCGGTTAACAACCAACTGCACAGCATCCGAAAGACGAGACTCCCAGCGACCACAACCCATCCTTCAAATCCTTCCCCATCCTTCGCATCCTAGTTCTCAGTGAGACGAAACCTGCCCACCATCGATATTGATCGACTGCCCGCTGATCCAGTGCCCCTCCTCAGAGCACAGGAACACGATCGTGCTCGCCACATCGGCACCCGTCCCAGGCCTGCCCATCGGGATATTCGTCTCCAGACGCTCCCACTCTTCCTGACCGCCCGGCGTGTTGTCTCGCTTGTTGTCCCAGCGGGAGGTGTCGATGACGCCGGGGCAGACGGTGTTGACGTTGATGTTGTAGTCGCCGAGTTCTTTGGAGAGGCTGCCGGTGAGGCCTTGGAGGCTCATGTTGGAAACCACGTAGGCGGCGAAGTTGCGTGGATGAATCTTCCCGGCGATTGAGGAAACCATGACGATGCTCCCTCCGTTTCCTTGTCGGATCATCGCCTGCGCCGCCGCTTTGGAGGCGTAGTACGAGCCGTGGACCTTGATGTCGAGGACACGGTGCCAGATGGCGTCGTCTAATTCGACCACCGGGACGCGGTCGCCAGCCATCGCGTATGCGGCGTTGTTGACGAGGATGTCGACGGATCCGAGTTCGGCGACGGTCTGTTCGACAATGTTTCGAGCCTGTGCGGGATCGCCCAAGTCGGCAACGATGGAAAGGGCGCGGCGTCCCATAGCTCGGATCTCGTCTGCGACAGATTCGATGTCTCGCCAACCCATCTCCTTCTCGTCATCGGGGAACGTGTCGGGCGAACGCCCGGTTCCAGTTACCGCAACGTCGGCACCGGCTTGGGCGAGGGCTAGAGCGGTGTCCCGACCGATGCCGCGATAGCGGCCTGCGCCGGTTACGATGGCGACTTTTCCTGAAAGGTCTGGCATGGTGGATTCCTTTTGATGTGACGTGCTGCCGGGCGGTAATCTATACGTTAACCTGCTCCGGACGCTAGCAGATTATGCCGCGCAACACACCGCTCTACACCGGCGAAGGCCGTAGAGGCGGTTGGGGCAATAAGATGTAAGGTGAGCGTTAGGCAGATTCATGTGAACGTGCAGGAGTATGACGTTTAGATGCGGCAAGGATATACAGCGGTAGGTGCGGATGTAGAGATGCAATCGGAATTTGAACGGTTAACTGCTGAGTGGAAGCGGGAGACCGCGCACCTTTCTTCGCCGACGATGATTGCCGAGCATTGGGCGTACAAAGGGGTCGTGAAGATGGGATCGGATGCAATTCCGTGGATTCTTCGAGATTTGCAGGGAGCGCCAGCACTGTGGTTTATGGCGTTGCGCGAAATCACGGGTGAGTTGCCAATTCGTTCGGAGGATCGGGGTAATATCGAAGCGATGCGGGCTGCTTGGCTCGATTGGGGTGTGCGCAACGAATTCATTTGAGTTTCGTTACTTGAGAGGGTCCTTTGACGGCTCAACTCCGGGAACTGTTCCCGTCTCTGTCAGATTTCAGCGTGACTAGTCCTCAAGACGCGCGTTACAACTGCGTCGCTTGGGCCGCGGGTATGGACTCAGGATGGTGGTGGCCGGGATTGGGTTTCGCGTGGCCGTTTGACCAATCTGAGGACGAGAGTTTGTTGACATTTATTACTGCCTTTAACACGCTGGGTTTCGAACGTTGTGAGGACGGTACGTTGGAGGAAGGGTTCGAAAAAATAGCGGTCTACCAGTCAAGAAACGGCCAGGTTTCTCATGTGGCGAGGCAGTTGAGCAGCGGACGCTGGACGAGCAAGATTGGCACCTTGGAAGATATCGAACACTCGGAACCGAGCGAGTTGGAAGGCGAGCGATACGGGTCGGTTACGCAGTTTATGAGGCGAGGATCCAGCGCGGTCGGTTACCAAATGGAACTCGCGTGAATTGTCACGAAACGCCGAACTCGCAAATCATGCTACGCAGCAGGTGGCGCGGCATTTGCGAAGGCCGTAGAGGCAGTTGGGGCAGAAGCAGACGCGGGGTGTGCGGTGGTCGGGTTTGTCGGGATGATGATCGTCGTGATCGTGATCGTGCCCGGAGAGGTTTTCGCGGCCTTCGTTGATAAGGAAGGGAATGAGAATCCAGGACGCTACAGGGTCGGCCCACCACCACGCCAACAAAGCATTCAAAGCGAGCCCGACGAGGATCGTAAGGTCCTGGATATCGCAGAACAACGTCTCCATCGCCTCAGCCCTCAGCGACCATGACTGCATCTGCGTGGCGATGCGCATCTTGGCGACGTAGAGGATGCTCATCACGACGGCGCTGGCGATGACGATTGCGACGCCTGTGATGCTCGGTTCCGGTTGGGGCAGCCAGCCGAGGAGGTTTGCACCGGAGTGCAGGCCAACGTACGCAGCGAGGAGGAAGAAGGTCAGGCCGAGTAGCTTCTGCGCCCTTCGCTCTGCGGCCTCGTCCTCGTGTCCGTCTTCCTCTCGCAGTCGCCAGACCAAGATGCCCCCGGCTAGAAGTTCGACAATGCTGTCGAGGCCAAATGCGAACAGTGCGACGCTACCGGCTTGAGTGCCCGCCCAAATCGCAACTACGGCCTCTACCAAGTTCCAGAACAGACCGAGAATCACGAGAATGAGTGCCGTTCGGCGGAGGGTGTCGAGGTGTTGCGACATGGTTGGCTATGTTACGCGCAAGGTGTTTGCGAGATTAGCAAATATGGCAGCGGTTAGCCATCAGCGACCCGGCGGCGGCTTTCTCAATTCACGGAGAGGGAGTTTTTCATTGGATCCCGTGAGCCGGGATCCAGCCGCGGTTTTGACGCCAGTCAGGAGTGAGGTCGGTGAAGCGGTTGAGTTTTAAGCCGCTTATGTCGATGCACGATTCGCCGTGAAGCACTAGATCGCTGACGACCTTGCCGGTGGCAGGCGCGATGCCGAATCCGTGGGCCGACGCGGTGACTACGATGTAGTTGCTTGGGTTATCTGCGATGTCGATGATGGGCAGGTAGTCCGGTGCCTGTTCGACAATCCCGGCCCAGCTTCGAATTACGGGCGCGTCGGCTACTGCTGGTAGGAGTTCGGCGAGGCGTCTGGCGATGTTCCTGATAAGAGGGGTGTTCGGTTTGCCAGGTTCGGAGGTCAGGTCGACGTCGATCCACTCGTGGGCTCCGCCTCCGAAAAGCAAGTTGCCTCTGGCGGCCTGTCGTCCGTAGAGGCCGTTGCCGACAAGAGCAATGTCGAAGAGCGGTTCTAGGGGAGCGGTGGCGATGATCTCGACGCGAGCGGGAGCGATGGGGACATGAACGCCTGCCATCTCAGCCAACAGCGCGGTCTGGGGTCCGGCGGCGGCGACGAGCACATCAGCGGCGATGCTGCCAGCGGTCGTTTCGACCGACGTAACCTTGTCGTCTTCAACATTTATGCCGGTGACTGCGGTGTTCTGATAGAGCCTGCCGCCGAGGTCTTGGAATGCCCATGCGAATGCCTGCACCGCCCGTTGAGGATTGGCATGACCGCCGTTTGCGAAGAAGAGTCCGCCGAGGGTCCGCCCTGTGATTCCGGGGACGAGGTCCTGAACCTCCGAAGGGTCGAGGGGTTCCACGCTGATGCTATGGCGCAACGCTTCGTCTCGTTCGGAGAAGATGTCGCCCATCTCCTCTTCCGATACGCCGACTTGGACCCTGCCCTGATGAATGAGTTCAGTGGGATAGCCAAGTTCTTCTTCGAGCGTCGCCCACAACCGCACGGATTCGACGGCCAACGGTATCAGCGCCGGTTCGTCGGTGCGCTCGCTGATCATGCCGCCGTTGCGCCCGGATGCCTCGCCGCCCACCATTCCTTTCTCCACTACGATTACATCCTTGCCCGCTTTGGCAAGATAGTAGGCCGAACTCAAGCCCGAAACGCCGCCGCCGATGACGACTATTTCTGCTCTGTCTCCCGTCATGATGTTTCGCTATCCCAGCACCTTGTTATTTGGGCTGAACCACTTGGGCCACTCGTTTCGCACATCTTCCGATTCGTCGTCGGGCCACAGAACATTGAGTGGTAGAGGGCGCAGCGGCGCGCGGTAGGTGCTCAAAGGAACGTCGGCGATGTCGGTATTCGACTCCTCGGCGAGTAGCAATGCGACCTGCTCTCGGCAATTTCTGCCTTGGCAGGTGCCAGTTCCGGCGCGCGTTAGTCGCTTGACCTGGTTCGGGTTGACCGGGTTGTCTTTGAGTTGAGTTTGGAGGCTGCGTCGGCTCATCTGGTCCGATCCCCACTCCAGATAGCGAGGAGGTTCTAAGCCGATGATCTCGGAACGCGTGACCTCCTCGCACTGGCAGACAACAATGTCTTGACCGCCGACGTTGGCTAGGGAGCGAAGCCATCGTTTCCAGAGCGTGTGGACTTCCGTGGGCGACGAGGAGGCATTCGAAAATGCCGAGGTCCCCCTTTGTCCTTCGGACATTTTCCCCGTTGACGGGGGAAACCCTGACGTGATCGCACCTGGGGATTCGGCAGCGGCGATTCCGGCGATACGGCCTTGATTACGCGCGATATTTCGGTCCAGAAACATCGCATCATGGATCCCGGCGGCATCGCCCGCCACGAATACGTTGTCGACGCTAGTCCGCATCCAATCGTCGCGGGACGGCACGTAGCCGCCAAGTTCGGATTTGAAGTTCAGGTCGCAGTTGAGAAGGCTGAGGATTTCGACATTGGGGACGAGGCCGATGGCGAGGCATATGGTGTCGGCTGTGATGACCTTTTCGGTGCCGGCAACAGGTTTGCAATCGTCGTCAATCTCAACGAGCATGACCGATTCGATATCGCCATTGCTTCCGACCGCTTCTTTGACGGTGTGGGAGGAGAAAAGTTCGACTCCCTGGGCATGGATTGTCTTGACTAGAGCATCGTTACCTCGCACCGAGGGCGCAACGTCCACGATGGCGGCAACTTCAATGCCGTTGTCGAGCGCCATTTTTGCGGTGTTGAGGCCGAGATTTCCTGAGCCCAAGACCACCATACGTTTTGCAGCGAGCGCATCATAACGACTCATCAGTGAGTAGGCGCCGTTTGCCCCCATCGCTCCAACGAGGTTACAACCTGCGAAACCGAATGACAAGTCGCGGGAGCCGGCAGCTACGATGAGGCGGTCGTACTTCATCATCCACGACCTCTCGTGGTCGGCCAAACCGATCTGAGGACCGTCTAGAACTCTGCTGTTTTCGGAGTTGCGGAAGGCGCCCCAGACGCAGGTGCCAAGTCGGATGTCGACACCGGCATCTTCAGCCTTGCTTAACCCTTCGTTGGCCGCAACCACCCGTTCCATCATCAAAGCCCTGTCACTGAGTGCGTCCTCAAATCGTTGACCGAAAAACAAAGGAACGTTCAGTCCGGCCATGGCGGCCGGAACGGGGTTTTCGTCGATAAGGGTGACCTGCACACCAACCTTGGCCGCTTCGATGGCGGCGGCCGTCCCAGCAACCCCCGCACCCACTACGACGAGCGGTCTGGCTTCCATGTGCGATCCTTTAAGTTGTCCTCGACTAGTCAATGACCGTTTACATGGTCGGGCAGGGCACTGCTCAAGGCTTTAGTGTAGTTGGCCCCAAAGCCGCAGCAGGTGCCTACGACCTGCGCTCCCATTCCAACCCACTTCGCCGCCTCACGAGTCAACTCATCCGCCGTCTCTTCGTTGGCGACGCTGCTGTCTTGCCAAGTCTCGAGGTAGTCGGTTCTGCCCGCGTCGGGATAGAGGGCAACCGTGCCGGACCACTGGTCGAGGACGACCTGAAGGGCGGCAGTGGTCTCAGATATCCGACTATGGAACACCGTAATTGCGTCGGGATCGAGAGATGCAATCTCGGCGACTCCTTCGGCCAATGTCATGCCGTAGTTGACGGACCGCCAGTTCGAAGTCCACAGCGGCATACCCATACCGCTGCTGTAAGCATGGCGGTCGTCACCGAAACTCATTCTGACCTCCTGAGTCTCAGGTGCCATCGAAGCAGTAAAACCCACCCACACCGGCAAACCCGTCGACTTCGCCGCTTCTGCTGCTATCATCCTCGACTCGTTGTCGGCCCACATGTTCTCCATAATGAAGAAGTCGACGCCGCACTCGGCGAGGATTTGGGCTTGTTCGTCGGCGTACGCTCGAAGCTCCTGCGCTGACAGGCTGGCGCCATAGCCGAATCCCGTCCCGCCCAGAAGCGTTCCGGTTCTCCCGTCGCGCACCGGGATCCGGCACGAGATTGCACCTGCTATGTATACGGATTTGTCGACATCGGCCCGTGTTCTAGCTTCGATCGCCGCGTCGACGGCTCGCACGTTGATCTCGCGCACTAGGTCCGGGTAACCCGAAGCCTCCAGCGCCGGACGCAGCGTGTTGAAAGTATTGGTCGTAATGATGTCTGCGCCCGCCCGGATGTAACGCTCGTGCATCTGTCGCACCGTAGACGGGTGGGTGTAGTTTCCGGGGCCGCACCACGCTGCCGGATGCATGGGCACACCCATCGACTGAAGCTCCGTTCCGATCGCGCCGTCCAAGACGATGACTTCACCACTTTCAATGCGGTGCTTCAAGCTCGCGTAGTTGCCCATTGCTTGATTCTCCCCTGATTTTCAGACGGGGTGCCGACACGAAATTCGTCGGTTGCAATATTATGCATCCTGAAACAGAACAATTTTCAACAAATTATGGGGAATTTCGTAGAAATTTCCACGAAAATTGTCGCCATCGACTACAGACAAGGCTGGGCATTCCTGACGACAATGACAAACCCTCTCCGGACCACGTTTCCCGTTAACCTTGCCTCAGCAGAAAGTAAACTTCCTCCAGTGACCCGCGTCCTCATAGCCGCATTCGACGGACTCCAGCCGTCGCAGATCCGGCCCGACCTCTCGCCGAATCTCGCCGAGTTTGCCGCCGGTGGGGTCACCTTTGCGAGAAACCACCCGGCCTTTCCCACGGTCACCCGCATCAACGTCGCCAGCCTCGTCACGGGCCGCCATCCCGGAGGGCACGGACTGGCCGGCAACACCGTCGTTATGCGCGATTACGATCCGAACAACATTTTGGAAGCGATGGAGCCGCAACTCGCCCGAGTGGCGAAGCAGACCGGAGACGTCCTGCTGGTGCCGACTCTCGCGGACATCCTTCACGATCACGGACACGAGTTCGTGGCCGTCGGTGTAGGCACTTCCGGCAACGCATACGTTCAAAACCCGCGGGCCGAAACGCTGGGCGGGGCCACAATCCACCCGGAATTCTGTCTTCCTAGGAATCTGCATGAGGAAATTGTTGAGCGCTTCGGATCTTGGCCAGACAAGGAGACGCCGAATGTTCCGCAGATGGAGCACGGGGCGCGGGTGTTGACTGAGTACGTGCTGGCGGAACGTAATCCAGCGGTAGCACTGATCTGGTTCTCCGAGCCGGACAGCTCCAACCACAAGGCCGGCGTCGGGTCCGCCCTCTCCAACCGCGCCCTCGCCGCTGCCGACGAGCAGTTCGGACGCATCATAGAGTGGTTCAAACGCAACGGAAACCTGGACGAGACCGACGTCATAGTCGTCTCCGATCACGGCTACGCGACGATCGAAAACGTCGTGGACATCGAGACCGAGTTGCGGGCGGCAGGCTTTCCATCCGGCGGTCAATCAGGCGGCGTATTGGCCGCTCCGAACGGTGGGGCCGCGCTCTTCTACGCGCACGAATCCGATCCCTCAACCGTTGAGCGATTGGCAGCTTGGCTTTCTACCCATCCATGGTGCGGCGCATTACTGACTGCGGAACGCGTCGGCCCGGTGCCCGGCACGCTCCCGGCGCGTGTAGCCAACATCGACGGCCTCCGAAGTCCCGACCTAACCATGTCATTCGCCTGGGACTCCGCCCCCAACGCCGCCGGATTCCCCGGGCACACGGCATCTGCCGGCGGATCCGTGGGCGTCGGCACGCATGGTGGCATGAGCCAACATGAATTACGAAACACCCTGATCGCCCGCGGTCCCAACTGGAAGACATCAACCGTTGTCGACACTCCAACCGGCAACGTCGATATCGCCCCCACGATTCTCCACCTCCTCGGCCTGCCCGGCGGCGACGATATGGACGGCCGTGTCCTACACGAAGCACTCGCCTACGGCATCGATCCGTCAGAAGTCGAGACCCGCACGATCACGCACACCGCCGAACTGGCAGACTACCGACAAGAAGTTAATGTCGCGACAGTGGGGGATTCGGTTTACCTTGATGAAGGCAATCGGGTTCGGGGATAGGACGCGTCGGAATTGGTTATTGAACACTATGTATGCCCCTCCGGTCCTTCCTCTTTGAGTTGGCCGGTCATCGCGATCCAACCGCACAAGATTCCTAGGGGGAGCCACGCTAGTATGCCGACGAAGCTTACGAAGATCCAGTTTGGTTCGCCCCAAAGTCCTCCAAAGAGTGCGTAGATATAGGTTCCTCCGACAGTGTTAGTGGCAGCGTGAGCAAGGCTCGGTGCCCAGATGCTTCCAGTTTTGACGCGTAGCCAGCCGAAGATGATCGAGTGCAATATCAAGGTGATGGTGACGACCAGCATTCCGAGTATCGGTTGGTCCGGGAAATCGTCGTACCTCAGGTGCCTTGAGACGTGGTACCAGCACGACCAGATGATGCCAGTTGCGGCGGCGGCGAGAAGGGGTTGGTGGGGCGAAGGGTTGTTGGCAAATAGTCGGAGCTGGAGGTAACCACGCCAAGCAAACTCCGCACCTAGGGTGCCGAACATACCGATAAACGCGAAGATGGTCAACTGCATCGCTAAGTTGGGCAAGATGTCGACGTTGAAGTTTGGCTCGCTGATTCCCAGAATTGTAGAGATGAGGACGATGAAGACGACGACCAGAAGTGGCAGCAACCATCCGATTAGGTAGTAGCGCCACTGGGTTAGGTTAGGTTTTAGGCCCACGTCTGCAAAGCCTTCGCGGGTAACCCACTTTCTGACGATGAAGGCGGCGATAGCAGGCGAAAAACCTACCGGAATACTGACGATACCAAAGAGCTGCGGGCCAGGGTCCGGTTCGAATACCAGTACGATCTGCCAGGGAAGCCACGCAAGTCCAAACGCGATGACGATGAATGTGAATATGCCCTTCATACCGGTGACCCATGACGGCGGTCGACGCTAGCTGACCGTACTCTGGACGTACCCCGTTGGCAGCGCCACATCCGGCAAACGACGAACCGCAACCTCGTTGATCACCATCGAGAGCTGCTTGTTGGGTTGCCGCGACATGGCACAATCCTACCGTTCCTTGACCCGCCGCGGTCCCTCACCCTAGCCCTCTCCCACCAAGCGGGTGAGGGAATTGTTTGCGTGTGTTGCTATTCTCTGGGTTCCCGCGTCCGGGTGCTGTGCACAACCACCGTCATTCCGGCGAAAGCCGGAATCTAGAGGGGCCGGGCAACGATGTCTAAAGCGAAACGCCAAGTTTAAACCCGCTTTTATTCGCTCTGGGGCATCACGGGTGAGGGTTGTGCACAGCACTCTTTCGCGGTTTATTTTCGCGGGCCGTCGAGAATCGCTCCGGATGCGTGAAAGTTGTCGTTCAACGGCTGGCAATCGCGTCGGGCGTTTCTTTAGAGTTGACGAGTCGTTTCGAATCTTCGACGGGTTCGCTCTTCAGCAACGGGCGGATGTGATCGACATCAGCGCGTAGAGGAACAGCATGGCGAACTCGTCGACTCTCAGGAAATTCATGACCGGGCTGATCGCGCTGGCGGTCTTGGGCGTCGCCGCTCATGCTTATTCCGTGACGCCTTCAGCGGACCGTGTCTCGGCGCAGGACGGCGGGACCGCGACGCCTGCCGCGACCGCCGGAGAACTCGTCGTAGTCCCGGGTGTGGTGCAGAAGGGGCAGACGGTCCTCGCAGTGGGCTTCCACGTTGCGCCGTTCGACCTGGAAGTGGCGATCCGGTACAGCGGGCACTTCACGCCCGAGGGCGAATCGTGCGACAACGCCGGGACGGCCGGCGCCACGCAGGCCGCAGTCGCGCCCACATGGGTCACGCTCAACGCCTGCACGGCCGGCGACGGCTACGTGCGGATGGTCGAGTCCGCCACCGGGAACGTCATCAAGGATGTGAGCGTGACGGTCATCGAACCGGGAGTGACAGGAGAGCAGGCGCGGGTCTCGGTGACGATCAGCGGCCTTGCTTCGACGGAGTTGACGCCGGGCGGTTCGGGAGCCCCATTCTCGGTAAGGGCTACAGGACTGCAAGCCCATAGAGAATACAATTTGCACACCGTCGTGCTAAACAATCTCAGCGTGGCGTTCAACCGAGGGTGCACCACATTCAGAGAAAGCGATTCCATCGTCGGCCAAACTTCGACCACCGAGAGTTACACCGTCTTCGGATGTGTGGCGCCGGGCAACAGAATCTGGTCATGGGTGGAAGATTCGGGCGGTAGACCGCTCGGCTCGACCAATATTCAGGACAACGAGGTGAACGTCAAGGATCCGACGGTGAACTTCAAGGCTTCGTCGTACTCTGCGGAAGAAGGGTTGCGCACCACCGTCACCGTCGAACTCAGCCACAGGAGCAGCTACGTAATCAGTGTGCCGATAACGATAGCTGAGATCACGGACTACGATGTGGAAGGTCTGTCCAGAGGCAGACTGATCTTCAACAATCACAGCACGTCGGAGTCGTTCACCATCAGGCCCAAAGACGACTCGGACTGCGACGACGAGACCGTGGATATCAAGCTCGTCTCTCTGCCCGCAACCGTGATCAAGGGCTCCCGCGACGAGGCGGAGCTAGCCACCGAAGACGACGACGTCTGCGTGAGCTTCGGACCGTCGTCGTACACGGTCGACGAAGGGGACAGCGTGACGGTCGAGGTTGAACTGGACGAAGCTCCGGGGCGTCCCCTGAGCATACCCGTCATCGCGTCCCTAGGACGCGGCGGGACGGTCAGTTTCGGCCGCAGCAGCACGACCGGGAGGTTTAGCTACACCGCGCCTCAGGACGACATGAACTTCGACGACGAGATGGTGCTTCTGAGCTTCGGCACCCTGCCGACCGGAGTGGAGAAAGGTACGCCGTCAACGGCGACGATCAACATTCGAGACGACGACGAGCCGAATGTCCCACCCACCTTCGACGAGGGCGGGCGCACGACCCGATCGGTGGCGGAGAACACGGCGTCGGGTACCGATATCGGCAGTCCAGTCAGTGCCTCGGACGAGAACGACGCCGATACCCTGACCTATTCGCTCTCCGATGCCGACGCCGACGCCGAAGCGTTCACGATTGATGAAGAGACCGGACAGATAAAGACTTCGGCCTCCCTGAACTTCGAGGACAGGAACCGCTACTTGGTCACTGCCAAAGTCGATGACGGCAACGGCGGCACCGACAGCATTCGTGTCACCATAAACGTCACCGACGTCAACGAGAGTCCCGACATCACCGTCCCGGATCTGCCGGATTACGACGAGAACCGCACTGAGGCCGTGGCGACGTTCGTGGCGGTCGATCCCGAGGGGGCGACCATCGAGTGGAAGCTGCCTGACACGAACCACGCGACCGACCGACTCGACTTCAGAATAGACGCGGACGGTGAACTCACCTTCGTGGTCACGCCCGACTTCGAGAGTCCGCACGATTCGAACAGGCGCAACGACTACAAGGTGACGATCAGGGCCAGCGACGGCCGCCTCTCCACGAGCGTGAACGTAACCGTAACCGTCACAAACGTCAACGAGAGACCAGCTGTGGCGCCGCCGGTCATCCCCGACCAGACGATCACCGCCGGCGTTTCCAGGATCATCTCCTTGCAAGGCAGGTTCAGCGACCCTGACCGCAACGACACGTTGAGCTATTCCGCCAGTTCGTCGAATACCGCCGTCGCGACCGCGAGCGTGAACGACCGCGACGCGACGCTGACGCTTGCGGCGCTGTCCACCGGATCGGCGACGATCACCATCACAGCCGCAGACAGATCCGCCGGCCACGCCGACCGAATGACAGCTTCGCAAAACTTCACGGTGACTGTGGAGCCAAACGCCCCCGCCAAGGTGACGGGCCTCACCGGGATGCCCGGCTCGGTTCGCGGGACGATAGACCTCGACTGGGACCCGGCCGATCGCGCGGACGACTATGAAGTGGAGCAACGGAGACAGCGCTTTCCGGCCCTTCCCTTCGAACATTGGGTCTTGCTGAACACATCCGAGGTGACCATCGATACCGCAAATGCCAGTGCCGTCGTCAGAGGGCTTGTTGGCGGCGAAACCTACCGGCACCGGGTTCGAGGTGTTCGAGGCACGGGATCAAGCCGAGTCGAAGGGCCATGGTCTGACGAACTGGACACGACGCTGACGCTTCCCGCAAAGGTGACTGGCCTCACCGGGATGCCCGGCACGAACCACGGAGAGATTGACCTCAGCTGGGCTGCCACGAATGATGTGAAGGAATACCAGCTACGACAGCGCGAGCATCACAATTTCCCTCGCCCCGATAATTGGGACGTGCTGAATCCCGGTGAATTCGTGACTGACGCGGAAGCAACGGTCACCGGGCTGGACCCCGAAAAGACCTACGTTTTTCAGGTCCGCGGCACGAACGTGCACGGAGAGGGCGAATGGTCCGATGCCACTCCACATATCGCTGTGCACGACGAGAGACCCGGCAAACCGATAGGCCTGATGGCGAAAAACATGATTGGTGGCAGGGGCGTTGAACTTGAATGGCAAGCAGTCGCAGGAGCGGCCGGATATGAGGTCGATGTCGACCCCACGGCGAGCTCGCACCAGATCAAAAACAATGGCTCGTCGGTCGAAATCACCGGACTGAGCCCTGAACAAGAATACTCTTTCATGGTCCGAGCCTGGAAAACATACGCGGGTTCACCCTTGCACTCATTATGGTCCGACCCAGTCGATTGGGAGGCGCCCAAACCCACTGGTAGCGGTCACCAGGCGGATCACACGGTCAAGTACGTGATGCCCACCCCCATCGCAAACAGCGTCGTCATGGGTGCAATACCGACGGCGGTAAGTACCTGGAACTCCGAGATGGCGAGGCTGGGCAAAGGACTGGAAATCTGCTCCGACCCAGGCTGCGCCAACCCAGACGGCTTCACCGTGACGGTCAAGACAGTCGACAACAAGAACGACGCCCTCGACAATCCCGAGGACAGCGACGATTTTGACGAGGGATGCGGCCCTAGCCGCGCCTGCGTCAAGTCTCTGCCTAACGGGGACCACAGGGAGAACCTGTACATGATTTTCGAGGACCCGCCTTGGTACGCTGAAAAGCTCTCACCGCATAGTTGGCGCCTCAAACAATATGTTTGGACAAAGGACTTATCCAAGAACGGTCAACCCGTGCCGTGCCTCTCCACTCCGAATACTTGCACCATGATGACTCCACGCTACTATGTGTACGTGAATCGCATTATGCTGCACGAGTTCGGTCATACGCTTGGATTGAGTGACTTCAACCTCGACATGGAGACTGACCTAGATACCCTGCCCAAGGCCGTGATGCATACGGGCATTGTGATAAACGGCGAGGACATAGAGCAGCTGCGTGCGATCTATCTCCTCCACACTCAGCACTAGCCCATGCGAGGACTGAAGATGATACGAACGATGATGCTCATTCCGATGTTCGCAGCCCTGTTGGCGTGCGGCCTCATGACGAGTACCGACAATCCAACGGAAGAATCGGAACGGAATGTTGAAGTTTTTGGCGAAGTGCTAGCCGCACACTACGGAGACACCTCGATCGAACAGAAGATTTTGGACAGCAATCCAATCGTCAAAGCGACGATGACATCGCTCTCATCGGAGGTCATCGAGGACGCCGATGGCAAATATGCAGCGATACTGAAATTCAACCTCGACGTGAGCGAGTACCTGAAGGGCAATGGCCCTTCCAGCATCGTGGCAATTTGGATCGACGGCAGATCTTACGACACGCGCAGCCGAGCTGAAGATGCCATGGCATTGATACTTTCGGAGCGGGATGATCAATGGGACGACCGTGAGGCGGTCATCTTTATGTTTCACGGCGCCAGCGGATTTGGGCCCACCCTCGAACCACAGATTCAACTAGCCGACCATTTCTACTTTGCGTTAGGACATCAGTATTTCAAAGACGATCGCTACAGTCTGCACAGCACGCGGAACAAGATTTGGCTTCCCGCCGCCTCGGGTGCGGGCTCGACCGGCGACGCCCAAGAGTTCCTTTTGGACGTGCCGCCGCCAACCGCGACCGCTCTGACGATCACGCTCGACGATCTCAAGGCTCGGATCGCCGCGGTCGCCGCCGAGCTCGACGAGAGAGACGGATCGGATGCCGTCGCGACATGTGTCAGGGAGAAGTACGAGTTAGAGCGAGTGATCCGTTATTTTAGAGACGTGGATGGTATAGATGCCATTGCCGAGGATCGGAAACCCCAGGACAGCAGTCTCGCATCGGGCCAACCAGCGAACACCCAGATGCACCAAAGGTTGAATGCAGGATTATACCCGGACCAAAAAGCGAAGACGTGGCTCGAAGGCATGGATGCGGACCTGTTCACCGTAGTGCAAGGCGAACCGACCGCTGTCGACTTTGATGGGGACGGGAGCTTCACCGCCGGATCCGACGGCATCGAATTTACCGAGATCTTTGCTACGGCGCGTCCGCTCCCTGTAGGCGAGTACGAGATCGTCCGCAAGGAAGTGTGGGGCCGCTATGTTCTCTGCGACTACGTCCTCAGTCACGACTGGACAATCACCGCCGTCGCCCCCGAAGACACCTTGCACGAGGCGTTCTTCGATCCAGTCACGGACGGCACCGCGGTGGCGGCCGACGACACTAACGGCGTTCTGAAGCCGGCGGCGTTCACAGACGCGGACGGCGCAGCGGCCACCTTGGAACGGATCGAGTGGGAGTCCGGCATGGTCGAGTTCGAGCTCTCTTCGGACGACTCGCTTGCGGGACAAGTGGTCAACTTCATCGAGCTGGACGGCAGCGTGTCGCTCTCCCTGAACGCGGACGATGCGACGGTCGACAGCGCGAACGACACTCTGAGCTGGCCCGTGGCGTCGCAGCCGTGGGAGGACGGCGACAAGCTGATGCTCCGCATCCGCGAGGCGCGGGGCACCTGCTGGAACGGGACGGCGGTGCCGAATCTCAGCGCCAATCCGGGACTGGCGTCGGACTGCACGACGCTGCTCGCGGCCAAAGATGCGCTCAGAGGCACGGCGACGTTGAACTGGAGCGCGGACACCGCGATCACAAGCTGGGACGGCGTGACGGTCAAGGGGACGCCCAGCCGCGTCGTCGAGATCATCCTGACTGACAAGAGCCTCGACGGGACCATCCCGGCTGAGCTGGCGAAACTGACCGGTCTACAGAGCCTCCACCTTTACGAGAACCAACTTACGGGCTCTATTCCCACAGAGTTCGGAAGCCTGACCGCCCTCACGGACCTTCGTCTCTACAGCAACCGGCTGAGCGGTGGGATACCGACGGAACTGGGAAGCCTGACCCGCCTGGTCGTCCTGTATCTCGACGACAATCAGCTGACCGGCGCCATACCGTCGGAACTGGGGAGTCTGTCAAACCTCCGTGACCTCTTCCTCACCGGCAACCGGCTGACCGGCTCGATCCCGACGCAGCTCGGAAGCCTGACCACCCTCCGATTCATGAACCTCGACGGCAACCAGCTGACGGGCGCCATCCCCACCCAGCTGGGCAGCCTGACCAACCTGCAGGACCTCTCCCTCTCCGGCAACCGGCTGACCGACTCGATCCCGACGCAGCTGGGCGATCTCACCAAGCTGCGGGACCTCTTCCTCAACGACAACCAGTTGACGGGCTCCATCCCGGCCCAGATCGGAAAACTGGCCAACTTGGAAACGCTCGACCTCTCCGGCAACGGGCTGACGGGCGCGATCCCGTCCGAACTCGGCAAGCTGTCCAAACTGGAGTCGCTCTACCTCCGAAACAACCAGCTGACCGGCGCCATCCCCGCCCAGCTGGCCACCCTTTCCAACCTGGACACCCTGCGTCTCTTCGGCAACACTCTAACCGGCTGCATCCCCTCCGCCCTCCGCAACGTCGACGACCACGACCTAGCCAGGCTCCGCCTCCAGTACTGCGCAGCACCCTAAACACGCGCCCGGGTGCTGTGCACAACCCTCCCCCTTGATGCCGGTAGGGGCAGGTTTGAAACCTGCCCCTACGTTAACTCCGTAGCCCGGCCCCTCTGGATGGGCGTTCTGCCCGCTGAAGCGCCGGCTTTCGCCGGAATGACGGTAGTTATGCACAGCACCCGCCCGCGCCGCCGACAGTCAGTACCGTCATTGCGAGCCTGGCGAGGGATCGCGGCAAATCTCACTGTGTTTCCGCCGGTGTGAACAGTTCGCATAGGTCTAGAGGGCAGGAGGAGGTAAACTACCCCACGGAAGTGCCCAATTAATGTATTTCGATCCCCGACTATTCGCGTTAACGCAGGGCGTAAGACTCCGCATCGCCTTCGCGGCCGTCCTCGGATTGATCGCCGTCGGTGCCGGAGTCTCACGCCTCGCCGTCTCAGGCGTCATCATCTACCGCGTCCTTACCGGACAGGCCAGCTTTTCAGCATTGGCCATGCCGCTTTTGACGATCGCCGCGCTGATCGTGGTGCGCAGTACCTTCCAATATTGGCAGAACTCCGTAAGTCACCACACGGCAAACGTCGTCAAGATTAAGTTACGGGAAGAGGCGTATGAACATGCGCTGAAACTTGGTCCGGGATATGCGGACCGAAACCGGACCGGCGATCTAGTGCTCACGTTGGTCGAGGGAATCGAACGACTGGAGGTCTTCTTCGGCCAATATCTGTCCCAGATCATCGTCTCCGCTATCGCTCCCATCGCCATCTTCGCGTACATGGTTACGCTCGATCTCTATATTGCGCTCATATTCCTCGGCTTTGCATTGGCCACTCTCGCGGTGCCCGCTGCATTCCACCGCTGGAATCGCAACAACAGCTATCGAAGACGCAGGTCTTACGGCGAATTGGGTTCGGACTTTCTGGACAGCGTGCAAGGGTTAGCGACTCTCAAATCGTTCGGACAGAGTAAGCAACGTGGCAAAGAGTTAGAGCAACGGATTCAGAACCTCTACCGCAGCACCATGGGAGTCGTCGCCGCAAACCAAGCAACGAGCGGGACGTCGATCCTATTCATGGCTACCGGCGCCGCCGTCGCGCTCGCCGTCGGCGCGGTTCGCGTCAGCAACGGAGACATGGACCTCAGGCCATTGCTGATTGTGTTGATGCTCGGCGTTGAGGTGTTCCGGCCGATGCGCGAACTGGTGAACCTCTACCACCAAGGAATGGCGACGCTATCCGCGGCGCAGAGTGTATTTGGGATCCTTGACGAACCCGTCACGATTCTTGAACCCGAAGCTGCGACGGAAACATTAGTCACCGAGATAGAGCCCGACATCACATTCGAAGACGTCACTTTCGGGTACGATGGCGGTTACCGAGCGGCACTGGAAGACGTGTCGTTTGAACTGCGAAAAGGTGAGACGCTCGGCGTCGTCGGTGCTAGCGGCGCGGGCAAATCGACCCTGGTGTGGTTGATGTATCGATTCCACGACCCACAAACGGGCACGATCAAGATCGGTGGCCACGATCTGCGCGATCTACCGCTCAGCACGATCCGCGACAACATTGCGGTCGTTACTCAAGACACCTACCTGTTCCACGGTACGGTCGCCGACAACCTGCGTTTCGGAAAACCGGACGCTACTCCACAAGAGTTAGAGGACGCCGCCCGTGCCGCGAACGCTCACGAGTTTATCTCGCGCCTGCCTCATGGATACGAAACCGTTGTAGGCGAACGCGCCGCACGCCTCTCAGGCGGCCAGCGCCAACGGTTGGCAATTGCTCGAGCGCTACTCAAAGATGCACCAATCCTTCTGCTCGATGAAGCGCTCTCCAGCGTCGATGCCGAAAATGAGGCAGTCATCCAAGACGCTCTCGACAGATTGATGGAAAACCGCACCACCCTCGTCATCGCGCACCGCCTCTCAAGCGTTATCAACGCCGATCGCATCCTCGTGCTTGACGAAGGCAAGGTTGCAGAAATCGGAACCCACATCGAATTGATCGCCGCCGGCGCGACCTACGCCGGTCTCATGCGCCAGCAGACGCAGACAGACCAAGGAAAAACCCTCCCCTTTGATACCCAAGGGGGAATTGAAGGGGGTTTAGATGCGCCGAGCGCACCACCAGCGCATCCACCTCCCGAACTCCCCAACCTGAATACCGGCCACCACCACGCAACAACCTCACGCCCTCCCACGGACGAACAGGAGATAAACATCCGATCTTGGTCCGTCTGGATGCGACTATTGGGCTTGGTGCGGCCAGTCAAATGGCAGTTCCTCATCACCGTTGTTCTCGGGATGCTCAACCACGGCTCGGTGATCATCCTCGGTGCACTCTCCGCGCTACTCGTCGGCGCCGTATTCCGAGACGAACCCTTGAATACATTGGTCATCCTCGTCTGCACACTAGCCCCGCTATCAGCCCTACTCTTCTATCTCGAGTCTTGGCAGGCGCACGATATGGCCTTCAGATTGTTGGCACGCATGAGGATCGACCTCTACGAAAAGCTCGAACCGCTCGCTCCCGCGTATATGGTCCGACGCCGCTCCGGCGATTTCGTCAGCGTCGTCGGAGGCGACGTCGAGACGGTTGAGTACTTCTTCGCTCACGCCGTCTCACCCATGATCGTCGCTATACTCATTCCCGGCGGCCTACTTATCGCCCTCTCCGTCATCGCTTGGCCCATTGCCGCCGTTCTCGCACCCTTCCTCGTCGCGGTCGCAGTCAGTCCATTCTTCGCCAACTCCCGCATCGAACGACTCGGAGACGAGATTCGCGGCCGAATTGGCGATATCCACGCCTACATGGTCGACAGCATCCAAGGGATGCGCGAAATCACCGCCTTCGGACGCGGTGCCGATCGCACCGGTGAGTTGACCCAAAAAGGCTGGGACCATGCCGGGCATCTTGTCCGATTCCAGAAATCGCAAGCCTTCCAAATTGGGTTCATCGAGGCCATGATGGGTCTCGGCGGACTCGCCGTAATGGCGATGGGAGTCTGGTTGGTGCTCGAAGGACAGATCGAGCGAACCCACCTACCCCTCGTCAGCGTGCTCGCGCTCGCCTCTTTCAGCCCAATCACCGAACTCGCCCGCACCATGAAGCAGATGATGGAAACCCTCGCGGCGTCTCGCCGCATTCTGGCCATCCACGACGAAACCGTCCCCGTCCAAGACGGCCCCGGCATCCCCACCATTCCCGCATCCGCCCCCGTTCCCGCTCCCGTCATTCCCGCGGACGCGGGAACCCAGCAACAATCAAACCAAGCCAGCAGAATCAACGACGTCCGTCCTTCCGTCGAGTTCGAGCAGGTGGAATTCGCCTACGCCCGAGGCGACCCCCAAGCCCTCGCCAACGTCTCGTTGGACATCCCGTCTGGCGGCACCGTGGCCATCGTCGGGCGATCTGGTGCCGGCAAAACCACGATCGCATACCTCATGATGCGTTTTTGGGATCCTGATCGCGGCGAAATCGAACTGTCGGGCAACCGAATAAACCAGTTCAAACTTGACGACCTCCGAGGCCGCATGGCGCTAGTCGCACAAGACACCTACCTCTTCAACAACACCATCCGCGAGAACATTCGACTCGGCCGCCAAAACGCTACCGATCAGGATGTTGAGGAGGCCGCAAGTCAGGCCAACGCCGCCGACTTCATCGATTCCTTCCCGGACGGTTACGACACCGAGGTTGGAGAACGCGGCATGCAGCTCTCTGGCGGTCAGCGGCAGAGGATCGCCATCGCCCGCGCCATCCTAAAGAACGCACCACTCCTTATCCTCGACGAGGCCACATCCCACCTCGACGCCATCAGCGAGACCGCCGTCCGAGATGCCCTCGATCGCCTGATGGAAGGCAGAACCACCGTCGTCATCGCGCACCGCCTGTCCACAATACGCAACGCAGACAACATTCTCGTCCTCGACGAAGGCAAAGTCGTCGAGCAAGGAACCCACGATCAACTCCTGTCCCACCGCGGCCTCTACGCCCAACTAGTCAACACCCAAATGGCGTAGGCAACCCCAGACTTTTCCGAGCGACCAAGGGGTACCCCCGTCATACCCGCGCCACCCTACGTCATACCCGCGCACGCGGGTAACCAGAGAAAAGCAAAGCACGCCATCTCCCTCCCCCGTCTTTGAACTATGATGGGCATGATTTGGAAAGATGGGAATGATGGGTTGTTGTGGGAGGGGGTTGTTGCGTTGATGTTGGTCGCGGGAATGACGCGGAGGTTGGCGCGGGAATGACGACATTCACCCACAACCCCCCATCCTTAAAATCCTTCCCCATCCTTCACATCCTAGTTCAAAACACCGCTATTCCTATCTGCTAGACTATTACCGCGCAAGAGCGTAGCAACACGCGACAGCTAGGACCACCCAACGATGCTCGCTACCCCCCCCCCTCCCCGAACAAATGTTCTAATCCAGCAGGGCGGCCCTCACCATCTGAACATGGCGGGAGGGCCGGCATGATGCGGGCCGCCTCTCCCCGCTCCTGGCCGCCGCGCCGACCAAGCTGGTTACTTTTAACAAGCCGGCTATGCTTGCTTATCAGTTTGGCAGTTATGACCATCTGGTTGGGCATGGCGGAAGTGGCCCACGGCCAGTCTTTCACGAACGCTCTTCCGCCCTATGACACCCGCACACCCCAAAAACAAGTAAACATCGTTATTGTAGATGATCCGCTCACGGTTGGGATGCGGAGGACCAAAACAAGCCTCCAGTTCGGCGGAGGAAAACTTGGGGCTTTGGCTTACGCTGGCAGCAGCCCTCATCATGTCCAGATTGGGGTTTTCGCCGACTCCACGACTACCAAGCTTTTGCTCCACTCGCGCGATGCGGCTGGAAACAACAAACAGACATACCTGGTCTACACCTTCATGGATAGAGCAGATCAATGCAGGGTCACCGCTTGGCCCACCGGCGTTGTTACTGATGGCAGAATCCATGGCGGTCGTCCGTGGTTTACCCAAACAGTGCGGACCGCCCAAAATCCCATTTTGGAGGAAACCATACCGTTGCAAGGCAGCTGGGTGACATTAAGCAACCACACTGCCCAGCAGGCAATCGGTAAACATCTGTGCGTCGGACTCAGATTCCACCACGAGGGTGATAGCGCAGGCCAATCCGAATTGAGGGCGTTTAGCTATTTTATGGATGACACCGACCCGACCCTGGCCGGGAACATGATCGGCAACACCCTGACTCTGACCGCAACCGACGCCGACTCCGAGATTTTCCAATAC
>MPNN01000002.1 GCA_002239045.1 SAR202 cluster bacterium bin127 | reverse complement strand
TTCTCGGCGGTGACCTTCACGGTGATCGCGTTCGCGCCCGGGGAGAGCGCGATGGCGGCGCTGGCGCTGCCGCTCGTCACCGACGCGAGGCTCGACCCCTTGCCCACCTCCACCGTGGCGTTGGAGTCGCTCGCTGTCGGGGTGATCTTCACGTGCGTCCTGTCGTTCTCCACCGGCGCCGCGTAGGCCGTGGTCGCCGCCGCGAAGGTCGAGGGGCTCAGCGTCAGCGCGCTGAACGTCCCCGAGGCGCTCGTGCTCGCGCTCGCCGTCAGACCGGACAGGTCCGCGTCGCTGGACGCCGTCCGCGGCTCCGTCAGGCTCAACTGCACCGTATCGCCGACGGACCAGCTCAGGCCGGTGTTGGACCAGTTCACGGTGTCGCTAGCGGGAAGGTTCGCGTCTGCAAGGGGGAACTGGTCGTTGCCGACATGCAGTGTCAGAGCCGACCTGAGTTCCGCGGGGATTACCTTGTTGAGTGTCAAAACAAGGATCCCTGAGTTTATATTCAAGAGCACGACCTCGTAGTCGACGCTGTCATACGTGAAGTTGTCGTCCGTGAGCACGGCAGTTGTACTGCAGGCGGCGCTGGTAACGGTATTGTCGCAACCGGCATTATTCTGGCCGACAAAAATATCCCCCGCCGTCAGCGTGGCGGACCAGACGGTGGTGGTCTGGGCCTGGGCGGGCTGTGCGCCGGGCGCAACGAGAACCGCCAGCGCAACGAGCGCGGCGGCCAGCAGAAGGAGCGGGGAGAGGCGGCGGAAGGAGGCGGCCCGCATCATTGGGGGCCTTCTGAATAGATTAGAACATGTGTTGTTCTGGGGGGGGGGGTAGAGGGGCTGGGGGGGGGGGGCGGGGGAAGGGGGGGGCCCGCAACTTTGGGGGGCTTTTTAAAAGATTAAAAAATGTTTTTTTTTGGGGGGGGGGGTAGAGGGCATGGCGGGGATATCCTTGTCCTTATCCTTGTTATTGCTCTGCATTATGCAATATCTCCCACAATACCACACGAACTATGGCGTGCTTTGCCTTTCTCTGGATACCCGCGTGCGCGGGTATGACGTAGGGTGTGAACTAGGATGCGAAGGATGGGGAAGGATTTTAAGGATGGGGGGTTGTGGTCGACTGCCGTCATTGCCGCGCCATCCCCCACGTCATTCCCGCGAAAGCCCCACGTCAATCCCGCGCCAACCCACCGTCATTCCGGCGAAAGCCGGAATCCAGAGGGGCGGCGGAGAGGGGTAATGGCGTGCTTTGTTTTTCTCTGGATACCCGCGTGCGCGGGTATGACGTAGGGCAGCGCGGGTATGACGTAGCA
This sequence comes from SAR202 cluster bacterium bin127, assembly GCA_002239045.1. Classification (GTDB taxonomy): domain Bacteria; phylum Chloroflexota; class Dehalococcoidia; order Lucifugimonadales; family Lucifugimonadaceae; genus Bin127. The sequence goes on along the minus strand of MPNN01000002.1, from coordinate 411,745 downwards.
CACTCGGCAACAACCCCCTCCCACAACAACCCATCCTTCCTATCCTTCCCCATCCTTCGCATCCTAGTTCAAATCATGCCCATCATAGTTCAAGCTCACGACTCACCGTAGCCAACGAGCGATCGACCGCATCGACTATGTAGTCGATCTCGTCCTTGTCGACCATCAGCGGCGGGCACAGCGCAATCGTGTCACCAGCCCGGAACGTAACCAAGCCATTCTCGAAAAGCAATGGCGGCATTCGCTTCGCCAATCCGGCACTCGCCGGGAACGGCGTCTTGTTCTCCCGATCTTGCACCAGCTCAACGGCTGCTAGGAGACCCAATCCACCGCGCACATCACCTACGATCTCATGATCCCGCAACCGCTGCAACTCGTCATACAGATAATCACCCATCCGACGGCTATTGCCCACTAGGTCTTCATCCTCGAACACGTCCAAATTCGCCAACGCTGCCGCCGTACTCACCGGATGCCCCCCAAAAGTTACCAGGTGCCTAAATGTTTCGTCCGCACCGCCTTGGAACGCATCCGCTATCTTCTTCGACGCGATCGCCGCGCCCAACGGCGAGTAACCACTCGTCAGCGACTTCGCCACCGTCGTGATATCCGGCTTCACATCCCAATTCATCGGCGCAAAATACTCGCCAGTCCGTCCGAACCCCGTGATCACTTCGTCAGCGATCAGCACCACATCATACTGATCCGCAATCTCTCGCAAGCGCTGCCAATACTCCGCCGGCGGAACATGAATTCCAGCCGCCGCAGAAATCGGCTCCGCAATCATCGCCGCAACCGACTCCGGGCCGTTGTGCTTGATCGCAACTTCGAACTCATTCGCGCAGCGAATCGCCACATCAACCGGGTCTCCATCAAACGGCAACCGATACGAATCCCAGTTCGTCACATGAACCACACCCGGCATCTCCGGACCGCAAGGGTCTGCCGCCGGACTTCGACCAAGGCTCACCGCCATCGCCGTCGCTCCGTGATAAGAATATCGGCGCGAAATAACCTTGAACGCACCAGCCTTGCCATTTAGCGACTGGTACTTCTTCGCCATCTTCACCGCCGTCTCGACCGCCTCCGAACCTCCCGACAAGAAAAACGTTCGCGCATCCTTGTCGTGATACAACGACGCGATCCGACCTGCCAATTCGATCTGGGTTGGCGTCGCCGAGTTCGCCGGCGGCGTCTCAATCGCCATCAACTGCTCGTACATCGCATCCGCGATCTGCCGCCTGCCATAACCCGCCGCCTTGTACCAAAGACCGCCCAACGCGTCCAGCAATCGATTTCCCTCGATGTCCTCGACCCACGCGCCCTCGCCCTTGATGAAAATCTTGAGCTGTCCCCGCCAATCCTCAACCTGCTGCGCGTGCATGAAAAGATGCTCGCTAGCGATGCTCTGCAACTCCTCGATACGCTCGCCGGTGATCGGTGCTTTGGTCATCGTTGCCATCGAGGTAAACCTCCAAATTCCGCGGGTGGGTGCTGTGCATAACCTCCGTCATTCCGGCGAAAGCCGGAATCCAGAGGGGTTGGGCAACGGGGAGGCGCACGTGATCTGACCGTGAATCCGTCGTAAGTGAGGTTGCGCACATCACCCGCGTGCCTTCTGACAATCGCCCAAGTTACAATCCATTCTAAATCCGAACGAACTAGAACACCTAGTCGCAACTCTCCAGCGCAAGGTATAATGACGCGTGGAATGTCCTATTTGACTGAGCGGTCTCGAACCGCAGAGTGTCCTTGTATCAGCCCCGTGCCGGGGTTAGATGCACCTTCCAACGCGTAAAGCCGGTCCAAAACCGCGCTACGCCGCCCGCATGACCCCTGCAAATCACGCCGCAGGGGTATTTTTTTGCCCCAAAACATAAAGCCCCCAGACACCAAGCTGCAACCCATACCAAAGCTGAGAGACTTCAACTTGACACTCGCAAAACACGAGATCGAATCCTATGAAACGATCGAGATCGATTTTGAGAACCCTCGCGTCCTAGACCGCTTCTCGGACCAAGAGCTCGCCGAAGTCAACCAACAGCTCGAAGAGGCGCACCCGTCAGACATCCTCCAATGGGCCGACGATACCTTCGGCGATCGCGCCATCCAAATGTCCTCGTTCGCCGTCGACGGCATGGCCATCTTCGACATGTACTGGAAGGTCAACCCCAAAGCCCGACTCGCCACACTCGACACCATGCGACTGTTCGAAGAGACCTACGATCTCATAGACCGCATCGCCCGCCGCTACAACACCGAGGTGGAAGTCCACTACCCCGACATTCGTGAAGTCGGACGAATGATCCGCCAACACGGCATGAACCTCTTCTACAAAGGCGTCAACAACCGCAAACTCTGCTGCGAAATCCGCAAGGTCAACCCGCTCAACCAAGCCCTCAGCGAAGCCGACGCATGGATCACCGGACTCCGCCGCGACCAAGGAATGAAGCGCTCCGAAATCCAGATCGTCGAAAAAGACCTCGCCCACGACGCATACAAAATCAACCCCGTCGCCAACTGGACCGCCGAACAAATCCGCCAATACGCCCTCGACAACAAAGTCCCCTACAACATCCTCCACGACAAAGGCTACCCCTCAATCGGCTGCGCCCCCTGCACCCGAGCCGTAAAACCCGGCGAAGACGAACGCTCCGGACGCTGGTGGTGGGAATCCGACCCCGACGCCAAAGAATGCGGCATCCACACCGTAAACGCTAGCTAGCATCGCCATCCCTGTCCGCCATCGTCATTCCCGCGAAGGCGGGAATCCAGAGGGGAAGGGCAAACGGGGGATGTTCCAATTTTGACCGCGTTTACGCCTAATACGAACCGTACAAGCGATCCATTGTCCTAATACATAATCAGGTGAGTCGGGACCAACCGCTGCTCCACCGGGTCGACCGCCAGAGCCAATCCTTCTAAGGTGTAAGCACCCAATAACGCGGGACCTTCATCCTCCCCAAAAACCACCAACGTCGTCACATCCTCTCCATTGACGCTCGCCCGCGCCTCACCGTAGTCCATCTCAATCCTGCGCCCGTCGGCCAACAAAAACCTCCGCTTCCCCCTCGGCTCAACGCCTATCTCAAGCAAAAGGCTAGTTGGCAACGTCGTATACGCAGCACCGGTATCAACCGTCGCATCAATCTCCCGGGACCGTTCACCATCCATACTGGATATCCGCAACGGCCAGTTGAATGTACCCATATTCGAAACCTCTCTAAACCATCTACTGATGCGATTCTAATCCACCACCCAATCTATCCTCATCAATCTCGACAGCCTTCGCTCCTAGTCAGCGACTTCCGCTACAACCGATCAAGGACGACGCCTACCCCGATACAGATCCATAAACTCGCTAACCTCCAATCCCGCGTGCCGGATCAGTTTCCTCAAGGTGCCTTTCGCCAGTTCCCTCCGAAACGGCACCGACAACATCGCGCCAGTTTCATTGCGCAGTATTCTGTGGCTCCCTGTCGCGTGATCAAATCGATACCCGATTCGGCCCACAGCTCGCTCGAAATCCCGCGAAGAAATTACCGGTAGTCGTTCAGCCAACCGCCGCTACCACCTCGGTTTCGATCACGCGGACCTTCGTACCGTGTTCCGCTCGTGCATGCTTCGCCATCGAAGCCAAGTAACCGCCTATTGCATCGGCAATGTTGTCAAGGGCCTCTTCTTCCGTCGCTCCATCGGACACACACCCCGGTAAATCGGTACATTCCGCAATGTACCGTCCATCTTCGTCAATTTCGATCTCGATATTGAAGCGCAACGATTTGCTAAATGCTGCCTCAGTCATGCTCAGACCTCCCTGCTATCTCTTCACGCTACCATCATAGCCAATACCTTAATCACAGTTCAAACCATCCCATTCCCCGCAAACTCAATCACCGCCTTACGCGCATCATCGTCTCGCATCTGCACCGGAGGCGACTTCATGAAGTACGCCGACGCCGGCTCGATCGCTCCTGCAACTCCCTTGTCCAGCGCAATCTTCGCCGAACGAATCGCATCGATCGCTACCCCCGCAGAGTTCGGGCTGTCCTCAACCTCCAACTTCAACTCCACATTCAGCGGCACATCGCCCCAAGACGTCCCCTCCAACCGGATGTAAGCCCACTTCCGATCCTCCAACCACGAAACGTGGTCGCTAGGACTAATGTGAACATCATCCGTCGGCAACTCCTTCTCCAACTGCGACTGAACCGACTGCGTCTTGGATATCTTCTTCGTCACCAGCCGCGCACGCTCTAGCATGTTGTAGAAATCCGTGTTCCCGCCGAAGTTCAGCTGATACGTCCGGTCCAACCGAACGCCCCGGTCCTCGAACAACCTCGCCAACATCCGATGGATGATCGTCGCACCCACCTGCGACTTGATGTCGTCCCCAACGACCGGCACTCCCTTGTCCTCGAAACGCTTCTGCCAATACTGCTCCTTCGCAATAAACACCGGGATGCAGTTCACAAACGCACAACCCGCCGCCAACACCTGCTCCACATACCACTTCGTCGCCTGCTCCGAACCCACCGGAAGGTAGTTGATCACTACATCCACTTCCCGGTCCCGCAGAATCCCCACGATGTCAGCCGTCGATCCCGGAGCCTTCTCCACCACATCCTCCAAATACTGCCCGATCCCATCGTGCGTCATTCCGCGATCCACCGCAATGCCAGCACGAGGCACGTCGTGGAACTGCAATGCATTGTTCGTCTTCGCAAAGATCGCTTCGTTTATGTCTACGCCGACCTTCTCCTTGTCAACGTCGAAAGCGGCGACGATGTTCACATCGCCGATGGTGTAACCGCCAAGAACGTTGTGCATCACACCCGGCACCGACGACGAGTTCTCATCGACCTCGCCATATTTGTGAACACCTTGAATCAGCGATGAGGCACAATTCCCCAAGCCAACAACTGCAACATTAATTCGACCCACAGGGGTTCTCCTTTCAAATGGTTTGACGGAAACCATCGGTTCCGCGCCAAGCGCTACGTCATTCCCGCGCACGCGGGAATCCAGAACGCCACCAGAACCAGACGCCGACGTCACCGCGTCTTCGTCAACTACCGCGCTCGACAGCGGACGGTTCGACCCCGGAGCCAGCGCTGCCTGCAGCGCCTCCTCCGATACGATCCAACTCCTCCCCAGCCGACTCGCCGGTATAAGCCCCTCACGAAGCCACTTGTAGACCGTCTTGCTGCTGACATCCAAACGCTCAGCAACATCACGCACCTTCAAATTGGCCATGCTCAAAGCTCCTTCCTAAAACTTCCCAACGCGGCGGTTCCACATTCTTCCATCATTTTCTAACAAATTCCCTCAAAGTGCAACTAATGCTCGCCACATCGGAATGAATGAGAAACGAACAAGCGAAACGAGTTCCCAGATGATCCCGAAAACCACCACCGCAGCAACACCCCTCGTCGTTGCCCTACCACCACCGTATGAATTCTTTGGGAATTATATATCAGGGTTGACAAATCAGTTCAAATTTGATACGATTCAAGTATGAACAAAGAAGCATCAATCGGACGACTCGTTCAAAAAGCCAAAGCGAATTCCGAGGCGATAGCCGTCGTTGAAAGCGAGTTGGATGATCGCCGTAAAATCCTTCAACGCATGGCGTCCGCTATGGAGCAATATGCATCGGGGTTCAGGATGGACGAGGGAAGCAATTGGTCGAATCGTCCCGATGTCGATTTGGATATCGTGCGTGACGTGTTCGACCTTGTGGACAAGTTGACGGAACTCCAAAACGACAAAATCGACATCGACCGATGTCTCGAAAAAGCGGGATTGAAAGGGTTGGCGTTGTGAATGACGCGCACTCCAAAGCACCCGGAAAATCGCACCGCCGAGGCATCACCATGTTGCAACTCGGCGACATGTTCCCAGACGAAGAAACGGCACAGGATTGGTTCGAGTCCAAGATGTGGCCGGACGGGCGCAAATGCCCGCGATGCAACGGCGAACGCACCGTCGAGTCGTCCCACGCCAAAATGCCCTACTGGTGTTCCGACTGCCGCAAGTATTTCAGCGTCCGCACCGGAACGTTGCTTGAAACGTCCAAAGTCCCGTTGCGGAAATGGGCGTGGGCGATATACCTGCATCTGACATCCCTCAAGGGCGTGTCGTCCATGAAACTCCATCGGGACATCGGCGTTACTCAAAAGACGGCGTGGTTCATGCTTCAGCGCATCCGCGAGGCGTTCGACGACAACGACGATCCGCCGTTCGGCGGCGCGGTCGAGGTCGACGAGGCGTATTTCGGCGGCAAGGAATCGAACAAGCACGAGTGGAAGCGCACCAAGGCAGGACGCGGCACCGTCGGCAAAACCGCCGTCGTGGGCGCGAAGGATCGCGAGACCGGCAAGGTCAAGGCGCGGGTGGTTCAAAGCACGGATCGTGAAACCCTGCGTTTGTTCGTGGAAGATAGCGTTGAAGACGGCGCGACGCTTTACACGGACGGCGCGACCGCGTACGACAACATCGCCGACCTGTTAAACGGCATCCGCCATGAAGCGGTGAACCACTCGGTAGGCGAGTATGTGCGTGGTCAAGCGCACACGAACGCCGTGGAGTCGTTCTGGTCGATGCTCAAGCGTGGGTTCCACGGCACGTATCACCGCATCTCGCCCAAGCACCTGCACCGCTATGTGGCGGAGTTCGCGGGACGGCAAGGCGTTCGGGACATGGATACCGTCGACCAGATGGTGTATCTGGTGCGCGGGATGTCCGGCAAACGGTTGCGCTATCGGGACTTGATCGCCTAATCGAACGAGGTTCTCATGTCTGCCACACTGTCAATCGAGAGCGCGCCATAGCATGATCGCTACGTCAATCGCACCTACGAGGATCAGTGCGCCAGTTGATACCCATACCGTCATCATTGAAAGTTTGGCAGATTCGACATCTTTCTTCGTTGCCAAATGTTTTAATTCGCCTTCGAGATGCGACAACCGTTGCCCAACTTCGGTTAATTGTTGCACATGGTAATTGGCGAAACCTATCTGGTCGTCACGGTTGCCGTTCATGTCACTGCCTCCCGCAACCAATCCCAGAACGGTATGTAGTAATAACCTGAGTGGGAGCCGTTCAACTTGAGCACGGCGGCTGTTCTATCACCCTGCACACGCAACGCCGCACTGATATCTCCTGGGTTGTCGATTGTTGGAGAACGAACGGCGGCAACCGAGCCCGAAACTCGGTATACGTTGGGCTCGCCGTAGATGTTCTTTGCCTCTTGGAGAAATTCCGCCGGCAAAGGTCCGTCAAATATCACAACAAAGACATTCATGGCGATCCTCGTCCAATCTTGAATGTGGAAAACATCCTACCCTCGATTCTACGATTAAGCAACCGTTCTAGTCTTCCTTAGTCTTCCTTCTAGTTCATCAACTGATGAGCGAACTCGACGGCATCGAACGGAACCAGCAATACCGGGCTCGGGTTTCCTAAAATGTCCGGCAACCTCAAGCCAACAGGCATCATGGCGATGAACTTCCCATGTTTCTCGCACTCTATGATCTGTGCCTGCGCAGCTGGCCTCCGATCGAAAATATTGTCTGGCCCACATGAAAATGTGAAAACCAGATCAGTTGGTGCAGGGCCGGCGGTGATGCCGATGTAATGAGGTCCTGGCATTTTCATTCTTATACACCCTCCTCGCGGTTCGTCAACGCCATCGGTTCTCTTCGAGAAGCTCGTTCATCGGGCGCGTGAGATCGCCTACCCTGATGCACCAGTAACATCCCTTGGCATCTCTGCGGTTGAGCTGACGGGCGAAGATGATCGCCGATTCCAAATCGTTGAATTCCTTTGACCATCCGACGCCCGCGCGTTCTGTGGCACGATCGCACCGCGCGAGGTGGACACGCACACTGTTGGCGGGAATGTTGTCGTTGACGACGTATAGGTTCAACGTATCGTCCTCGTCCTTAACTGCGAGATTCGCGATGTTAGCACACGCCGATCAGTTGCATTTCCGCAACGCCGTCTTCGCGTCGTATCCGTCGAAATACTCCGAGTAGTCGGCGGTTATCATCATCGTGTTCGCGACGTGCGTGTATGCCGCGTCCGAACCCAGGGACGACATCGTGCTATACGCCATTCGCAATCGTTCGCACATGAACGTCATACCCTTCGATGTCACACGGATCAACGGGCCGGTTGGAGGCGTGATCGTCGGCGACGGTTCAATCGTCGGTGTGGCACTTGGCTCCGAGGTTACGTCCGTCGGTGAAATTCCGTTGACGGCAACGTTGACGCCGTAGAGATCGGAACACAACCTCAACGCGTCGCCGTAAGAAACATCGCCAGACACACCGATCTTCAATTCCATATCGATCTTTGTCGCCACGATAGCGTGCGCCCTCTCATCGGCCACATTTCCGACTGAATACGAACCAAACGCACGCCCTATATGCCCACATGCAACCGCGCCCAACTCAAACGCGCTCATGTCGCCATACCAATCTGAAACTACGTCTGGTTCTGGCGTGACGGTGAACGATGCCGAACCCGTGGAACATGCCGTCAAGACAATAGCGGCGAGCATAGATACCACAACCACCCCAAAAACCCTCGCACCCATAGGGAATACCCCCTTACGCGACCTTTCGAGGTGTTGCTACAAACCAGCGTCGAACCGCTCAGGGGGCGCGGAACGCCCCGGAACGGTCGCATGTGTCGGTTCGACAAAAGATACGGTTTGTAGCAACCAGAAGGCTAACCTAAAACACTTGGCGTGTCAACCCTGATATATAATTTCCAATTCTTTGCACTCCGTCCCCCGCAACAACCCCTCATCAACACAACAATCCCCTCCCGCATCACCACCCCGCAGTCGCAGAAGTACCCTCGCTCCCAACAACCGTCCCCTCTCCCGCTCGGCGGGAGAGGGCTAGGGTGAGGGCAACCCGGCGGCCAAGGGGCGCGGACCACCCCAACATGCATCCACCCACCATCACCGCAACAATCCCATCCCGCAACACCCATCCTTAAATCCCTTCCCAATCCTTAACATCCTAGTTCAAACAACCACTTGACAACCGTTACATACGTAGTATTATTAAAAGTGAATTCAAAAGACATCGCCGCCCTGACGAGTGCGGACACCAATCTAGCCGAAAGACCGAAGGGACAAAGCGTCAGATCGTGGAAACGCAAGGAACAACAAACGGGTACACGGGGTCCTGCGAAGGTAACCCGGACCCGTCCGCGCGCAGAAACGACCAGCAGCGACGCCCCTCGCCCAATCTTGAGACGGGCGCAAGGTCTAGAGGTTCCGTTCGAAGCGATCGAAGTAACAAGTTCTGGTCGCCGGGGACTAATGCACCCCCGGCAACACGAGCCAGCAAGACATTCATGCCCTCCCCCAAGAAGGGAAGCACCTATCCCCCCTCCTCCAGGAGGACGGGAAGTGCCTGTCCCCCCCTCCTTCAGGAGGGGGCCAGGGGGAGGCCACCAATGTCAAGCCAAGGGCCAGATAAACGGTCGTGGATTCGGCAGACGTCGGGCCCCACTCGCTGCGGGGCCGCGGCTACGGCACGAGGATGTGCAAAACTACCCGATGATCGGCGACGCGACTCAACAGATTGGTCGCCGAGAGGGCCCGCGGACTGGCGACGCGGGCAGTGACCGGACGAGGGAAGTCGGCAGTCCAACATCTCGCAGCAAAGCGGCGATGTCCCACCGAGCAACGCTTCGAAACTCGAAGCAAGCTCAACAACCAATACCCGTTCCCTTTCTCTGAAAAGGAAACATAACCAACCCCGCCCAAGCGGAAACACAAAGGAGGCACACCCCCACCTTCATTTAAACACGCCCCAAAACAAAAAATCCTCAAAATTTTCCCACATCATTCGCATCCTAGTTCAAACAACAACCCATCAAACCCCATCCGCGTAAACCCGCGCAATCCGCGGTTCAAACACCGTGGCGATCACAGCAACAATCTCTCCCCACAACACCCATCCTTAAAATCCTTCCCCATCCTTCGCATCCTAGTTCAAAATCCCCTGTCCTACGTTCGCCAAAACCGCAAAAAGACTTGGTATGATGTACCGACAGGTACCGTATTTCTAAAACGCGGTCAACGTTCGCGGTAGCTACTCCACCAAATGCGAATCGCTCAGATCTCCCCATACGACCTCTCCTACCACGGCGGCGTAGTCGCCCACATGGCGAGCCTCAGCAAAGAGCTTGCGCGCCGAGGCAACGAAGTCGTGCTGTTCGCACCCCGGTCCCGACCACAGACGGCGCCCGATGTCAGCGACCTCGAAGTCGTCCCCCTTGGCGGCAGCGTTCCGTTCGCCGCCGGCGGTTCCGTATCCCGCATCTCCATGAGCGTCAAAGCGGCGCGTCAGATGCAAAAGGTGCTGACCGCCGAACGGTTCGACATCGTACACATCCACGAGCCGCTCATGCCCTTCTTGGCAACAACTGCAAGCTGGTTCTCTCCTTGGCCCACGGTCGGTACCTTCCACGCCTACAGCGAGAATATTCACCCCGGATATCTCGCCGGAAAACCATTCTTCACCTTGGTCGCCGATAAACTACACGGCCGCATCGCAGTCTCAAAGGCCGCAAAAGCCTACGCGGACAAGTATTTCCCTGACAACTACACCATCATCCCCAACGGCATCGACGTTCCGAAGTTCGAACAGCCAAGCCCCAGACCGAGCGAGTTCAGAGACGACGCCATCAACATCGTATTTGTCGGAAGAGTCGGCGAGAAACGCAAAGGTCTGCGATACCTTCTGGGCGCGTACAGCACCCTCCGATGGCGATATCCCAACCTTCGGCTCATTGTTGTAGGCGCCGGTGTCCCAGACCGCGAATCGTACCGGATGATGGGCGAACGCGGCATCGACGATGTCATCTTTGCCGGGCCCGTAACCGACACGGAGCTACCCGGCTACTACCAGCACGCCGACATATTCTGCGCGCCCAATACCGGCCAAGAGAGTTTTGGACTCGTGCTCATCGAGGCCATGGCGTCCGGCGCTCCGATCGTAGCTTCCCGTATTCTCGGCTTTGAAGGCGTCGCCGACCACGAACAAGACGCCCTCCTGTTTGACGTTGGTGACGAATACGCTATCGCCAAAGCGATCCGTAGACTGATCGAAGAACCGGACCTCCGACAACGCCTTGTCGAAAACGGACGCGAAAAAGTCCAACGTTTCGGGTGGGCACGCGTCGCGGACGACGTGATCGATTACTACCACCAGGTCGCCGCGAACGCACAGGTGCCGTACGCCACCTACGAGCAGCGAGCCAGCAGTGGCTGAAACCGAGAGCGGACTTCAAAAGCTCCGCAGATCCGCCCGCGCCGCGATCGCACGATGGTTTGAGGAACCTGTCTCCGGCGCTCTCGTCGCACTCGGCTTCAACGCCAACGCCGCAACCATCGCGGGCTTCCTCATCGCCGTAGTTGCCGCCGGATTCGCCGCCACCGGCCAATTCCTCATCGCCGGACTCGTCAGCATACCCGCCGCCCTATTCGACATGATCGACGGCGCAATCGCCCGCCGCACCAACAAAGTCTCCGACCGCGGCGCACTCCTCGATTCCACCTTCGACCGCCTCTCCGAAGCCTCCCTCCTCCTCGGATTACTCATCTACTACTCATCGACTAACACCTTCCGTCAAGACGCCATCATTCTCGCATTCGTCGCATTCGTCGGCTCCATAATGGTCAGCTACATCCGAGCCCGAGCCGAAGGCCTCGGCTACCAAGGCACCTCCGGATTCCTCACCCGACCCGAACGCGTAGTCATCATGACCGTCGCACTTATCATCGGCCAACCCATCTGGGGCCTATGGATACTCGCCATCGGCACCCCCCTAAGCGCCTTCTACCGCTTCTGGGCCGAGTGGCGCAGCGCCGACTAACTTACCCTTATAGATACGTCGCAATACGTCCAACCACACCGCGCAGGCGTAACTACTAAAGTAGCGTCGTTCGCACCAACTACCTCGAGCAATGAATAGGGCAGCCCAACTCACCGTCATCACCGTCGCCATCGCCCTGATTGCGACCCTTTTCGCATTCAATAGCGATCAACCAACGACCGCCCAGAACACCGAAGAAAACTCCCCGGTGCGATTCCTCGACGGCGGCCTCGAGAGCAACTTCCCCGAGAGCATTCGATTCTTCACCAGCTTCGAAAGCGACATCGAGATCGACGACGTCAGAGTCAGATTCACCACCGGGCCAATAACCACTGGTCAATACGACTACCTAGACATCGACGAACGTTCCGAATCGCTCTTCGATGGCGAACTCCTATGGCGAGTAAACACCTCCGCTCGTTATTTGCCACCCGGAACCACCGTCGATTTCGTATTCGAAGCCATCGATGAAGACGGTAACGAATACCTCTCAGAGCAATACAGCCAAATGGTCTTCGACGCCAGATTCGAATGGGAAGTCGTCAGTCGCGGCCCGATTCACGTCTACTACCACGGCCCCGTGCAAGTCCGTGCCGAACGCCTCGCCGAAGCCGCGCAGGAATCCATGGAAATGATGGGTCCCATCACCGGCAGCGAGATCGAAACCCCCATCGTCGTCACCCTTTACAACAACAACGCCGAGATGATCGGTGCCGTCAGCGCCCGAAGCGCCACCATCAGTCGAGAACTCATCACCGAAGGACAAGCATTCTTCGACCACAGCGTCGTCCTCGTCCTCTCCGGCAGCCGAGACATCGGCACCCTCACTCACGAACTCACCCACATCCTCGTCGGGAGAGCCGCCGGCGGCAGCACCGCTCTCGTCCCACTGTGGTTGAACGAAGGCCTCGCCGAATTCGGCAACCTAGACAAAGGGCTCTCATACGTCTACTTCCTCGACTGGGCCGTCGATACCCAAAGACTCATCCCCTTCACTAGACTCCAAACCTTCCCCGGCGATCCGAACCTCGTCATCGTCTCCTACGGTCAAAGTCGCGACTTCGTCGAATACCTAATCGAAACCTACGGCGCCGACAAGATTGCCGAAACCCTCGCCTCAATTGGCGAAGGACGCAGCGGAGACATCGCCATCCGCAACATCTACGGCAAGACCATCCAACAACTCGACAACGAATGGCGAGACAATATCGGCGCCGACCCATACGTCCCACCGACTCCAACGCCAACGCCCGAAGCCGAGGCCACCGAAACGTCAGGATACAAACTCCTCACCCTGACACCGGTCGAAGGTGGAATCGCCGTCGGTGAAACCGGAACTGAACCGACACCAGAACCGACCATCACTCCAGTACCGCCCACGCCCACTGCGATCGCGACCGAAGCGCCCGAAGTTTTGGTCAAAGCGACCGACGAACCGACGGAACAACCCGCGCCAGAAGAGGATTCCCCAACCGATGAGCCAACGAGCTCCGGCGGACTGTGCAACTCAAACGGCAACGGACCATTAGAAGCATCCGCTCTGCTTATCGCAGGCCTACTGGCAAGCGTCTTCGTATTCCGCCGAAACCGCGTGTAGCCGAACCGCTACCAACCCAGCGCAGACCCATCCTTCCGCGGCTCCGTTCCAGCGCAAAGCACACCCGTTTCCGCATCCCGCGATACAACCTGCCCGCCACCAAACCCAACGCGATCGTAGGCCCGCTGAACCAATACATCGTGCCCACGTTTCCTCAACGCTGAAACGACCGAGCCGTCGAGGTCTTCCTCGACCTTCACGCTCTTGTCGCCCTGCACGTCGATGCTGAACCGCAAAGCGTCCAACGCCTTCTGCGAGTCCATCCCGAAGTCGACCATGTTCGAAATGACCTGAAGATGACCTTGCGGCTGTTGGAAACCACCCATCACGCCAAACGACAACCACATCTCATCGTCACGCGTCGCCATCGCCGGAATAATGGTCTGATAAGGTCGCTTCCGACCTTCCAGATAGTTCGGGTGGTCAGGATCAAACGAGAACAGCGAACCGCGGTTCTGCAACGCGATCCCGGTGCCTGGAACCACCAACCCAGAACCGAATCCTGCAAACAAGCTGTTGATCAACGAGCACGCGTTACCGTCACCGTCAACCGCCGTGCAGTAGATCGTGTCTCCACCACCCATCGGATCTCCATATGAAACATTCGGATTCGCCTGCATCGAGTCGATACTCGATCGCCGTCGGTCGCCATACTCCTTAGTCAGCAACGGGCCGATCGGCACCTCAGCAACTCGCGGGTCCGCCACGTACTGCAAAGCATCCTCGTATCCCAAACGCATCGATTCGATCAAATGATGGTATGCGTCCACCGATTGGCTTCCCATCCCTCCAATGTCAAACCCCTCGGCGATATTCAACGCCATCAACGCCGCTATCCCCTGACCGTTCGGTGGGCATTCCCAGACCTCAACTCCACGGTAGTTCGTGTGTATCGCCTCGTCCCAATCCGAGTGATGCGACGTCAAATCATCCTCCGTCAACCAACCACCCTCTTGCTGCACATACGCCGCGATCTTCTTCCCGATATCTCCCTTGTAGTAAGCCTCACTACCACCCTCAGCTATCACCTGCAACGATCCACCTAGTTCCGGCAATGCGGCCACCTCTCCGCATTTCGGCGCACGCCCACCAATCGGCAACATCTCAACACCGGATGGCCGATGCCTCAGCTTCTCCTCGCATCCCTTCCAACCGTTCGCGATCACCTCTGATACCGGATATCCGTTCAACGCATATTCGATAGCCGGTTTGAGTACCTCCGCTAGCGTCATGCGGCCATAGTGCGCCAACGCTGTCTCCCAACCGTGCACCGTGCCCGGCACGCTGACTGAAAACGCACAACCATCCAACAGATTCGGTATCGAATCGAATCCTGCATTGCGCACATCATCCGGGTTCGCCGCCGCTCCGGAGCGTCCACTCCCGTTCAGAGCAACAACCTTCCGCTCGTCTTTATTCCAAATCAGCGCGAACATGTCACCGCCGATACCTGTCGAGCCGGGTTCAACCACATTCAACGCCGCAGCCATTGCCACTGCCGCATCAACTGCGTTACCACCGTCGAGCATGATGCGAAGCCCTGCCTGGGCCGCCAACGGTTGGCTAGTGGCAACCGCGCCGTTGCGCGCCATCACCGCCGATCGACGCGACTGGAAATATGAGGATGAGTAAGGATCGATCTTTGACACGGGGGTCACCTGCTAACAAATGGGCGGAAATGCGTACGCCTTACATGTTAGCAAGCAAGTCGCATCGTCATCCCGTCTAATGTCCAAGCTGGCACACGACTTTAATGAAACCCATACTTCAACGGACCGCGTCAAGATTGGTCGGCGATTCACCCCGTCGATTCGCCAGCGTCCGCGGCATTAGGTCATGCTTCGTGTCGTGACCCAGATGGAATCGACGAAGCTCATCGATCATTTCTCCGAAGAACGAGATGCCAGTCCCGTCTGTCGTGCTCGCGATATGTGGCGTCAAGAACACGTTCCACAATTCTCGGATCGGCGAATCGGTCGGCACCGGTTCAGGATCGAATACGTCCAAACACGCGTAGATGTCGTTCTTGCGCAACCGCTCGATCAAAGCGTCCGACTGAACAACCTGGCCCCGCGACACGTTGACGAATACGCCCCCGGACCGAATCCAACCCAACTCCTTCGCCCCCAACATACCCTCCGTCGCCGGCGTGTGAGGTACCAGACATACAACGACATCCGGCATGCTCATCACGTTCTCCAACGATGTCATCGTGAAGTTCATTGCCGAAGCCAACTCCCTGGGCAAATAAGGGTCGTGCAGCAAGATATCCACGCGGAACGGCTCCAAAAGCTCGATCAATCGACGAGCGATGTTGCCGCCGCCGATCAATCCCACCGTTCGACCGGTCAGATCACCCATCATCTGGAAGTCCGGCTCAAATGCACGCTGATATCCGGTCCCCCATTCTTGATCGGTGATCAGTCTTCGATAGTGCGCCCCGACCTTCTTCAACCCCATCATCATCATCGCCAACGCCCACTCCGACACCGGCAAACTCGACGCATGAGTGGTATCCACCGCCTTCACGCCTCGATCAGCACACGCCTCCGCATCGATCCGTTGCGCGAACCGATCCCCCTCAAGCTCACCGACCAACCTCAACGACGGTGCGGCGTCCAAGATGTCACCTGTCACGCGCGGCGACCCATGACAAACAATCATGGCATCAACACTTGACGCGAAATCTTTGAATTCAGCGATCACCTCATGCGAAGATTCCGGCGCCGAATACCAGTCAGACGATTCATTGAATTCCCGAATTTCGAACTCCGCGAATTCTTTGAGAAGGTCAACCTCATGGTCCTTGATACCCCGCTCAACATAGCCCGCGTTGCACGCCAACCCCACCTTCAGCTTGTCACCCATTGAACCGACCTCCGATCAACGTGCGCGCGGATTCAGGATATCGTTGAGCGCGTCACCTAATATGTTCCAGCAGAATATCATCAGCCAAACCACCACAATCGGTGAAAGCAACTGCTCCGGGTGGCTCCGTAAAGTCTCGACCGCCGCACTGCCCGTTCGTGCGGTCACGTCACCAATCATTACCCCCAAACTTGGTCGCGGCGGCTGAACCCCGATACCGAAGAAACTGGCAACAACCTCCCCGAGAGCGACGGCACCCATTCCAAAACTGACGCTCACGATCAATGGGGTGATCACGTTGGGCAAGATATGCCGCAACAGGATCGTCGGAGTGCCCACTCCCATTGACCGTGCCGCGTCAACATAAGGCGCATCGCGAATTGCGAGTGTCTGCCCTCGTATCAGTCGCATTGCACCGAACCAAGAAAGCGGTAGAAAGGCCAAACCCAAAACAATGTAATCAACGGCACCGGACGAATTGACGCCGGATATGAACGTATTGTCCTCTATCCAGTAGCCGAACTCTTTGATCCTAGGCCGCACGGTCGCGGCGATGATCAACACCAAAAGGAAATCGGGTACGACCGCGACCACCTCTCCCGTTCTCATGGTGATGATGTCCGCGATCCCTCGTAAGTACCCTGCCGCCATCCCCAAAGCCAAACCAAGGAAAACGCTGGCCGTCAATATCGTGATCACGGTGAGAATGATCGTCGTCTGAATTCCCCAAACTACCCGCGTGAAAATGTCCCGCCCCAAACGATCAGTGCCCAACCAGTTTTCGGCGTCTGGCCCTGCTTGCGTTTTGGCGAGATTGGTCTCAGAGTAATCGTGAGTAGCGACCAGCGGTGCAAAGATCCCGAGCGTGTAGAGGAACAGAAGCACGCAGACCGCAATTAAAGCCAACTTCCGCTTCCGTAACTCGGTCCAAGCGTGTCTTAGAAAGCTGTCAGACGCGTCTACCTCAAGTAACTGCGAAGGTTCGGGTTGTGCAGACGTCGTAGTTCCAGTCTGATTCATTTCACGCTCGCAACCTTATCCTCGGATCGATTAGCGAGTACATGATGTCCGCGACCAAGTTCGCAATTGCGAGCATTGTCGCACCGAGCAACGTCAAAGTCGTCAGCACCGGATAATCGCGTTGGAAAACCGCCTCTAAGGCCAACCGTGACACCCCTGGAATTCCGTAAATCAACTCCACGATCAGCGAACCGCCGAACAACCCAGCCAGGGAAAACCCCAAGATTGTTACTATCGGCAATAATGCGTTACGGGCGATATGTCTACGGTTGACCGTCATGTGTCCCATGCCTTTGCCATGAGCCGTTCGCACATATTCCTGACCCAACACATCCAGAGTAGACGCCCTCATGTAGCGCATAAAGACGAACGCGCCGGGCACGCCAATCGTGAACGCCGGCAATATCGCATGCGTCGAGAACATGCCTGACCATCCCGAAACTGGAATCCAATCAAGCCACAGCGCGAATACCAAGATCAAGAACGGTGCGGTAAAGAACACCGGCAATGCGTAGACAAGGAGCATGAAAGTCGTCATCGTCGGGTCTTTCCAAGTCCCTTGACGCATTGCTGCCCAGAACCCGAGTGGCAACCCGATGAGAAGAGTCACCACGTACGAAACGATATTCAATTCCAACGACACGAGCAGTTTCGGTCCCAAGAGTTCGATGACATCGCGCCCGCGGTACCGGTAACTCTCGCCGAAATCGCCTTTCAGTGCATTTGCGGCATAGCGTGTGTACTGAACTAGGAACGGGTCATCAAGGCCAAGCCGATCGCGGATCCGCGCTATCGCTTCTGGATCCGCGCGCTGACCCGCCATTAATTCGGCCGGATCACCTGGTGCCACGGAACCGAGTGAGAAAATGAACAACCCGGCGACGAACAACAACACGGGCGTCCAAAGCAGTCGTCGGGAAATGTAGATCAGCATTGCGCTTCAAATGCTAGCATTCAGCGCCGCTTCTCTCAACGACAGCAACGGACGCCCGGACAGCACTGCATATGATCGACTAGAAATCGATCTGCTTTTCGATCCATACGTCCTTCAGGTAGTAACTGCCGAGCGGCGAGATACGGAATCCATTGACCCGGCGGTTGACCAGTATCTTGCCCTCGGTGCCCCACCACATCGGCACCCACACAGCATCGTTGACGATTATCTGCTCCGCCTGCTGGTATAGCTGAACTCGTCGCGCTGGGTCTGGCTCTGTGGTCGCCTCATCGAGCAATGCGTCCACCTCAGCGTTCGAGTACTGAGTCTGGTTGATGGAGCTGTCACTACGGAACAACACGTCTACGAAGGTATGAGGATCCGGGTAATCGGGACTCCATGCCAATGAGAAGACTTGGAGCCGGTAGTTGTCGATTTCCTGCAAGAACGTCGCCCATTCAACTTCTTGGAACTCGACCTCTACCCCAAGTGTTCGCGCCCACATGTCTGCGACCGCCAGAAGGTAGGTAGGCGGTGAGCCTCCGGTTCCTGGAGTTGTGAATACGATGCGAGGAAGTGATTCAGGGTCCGCATACTTCGACATCGCCAGTTCTTCCTGGGCTCTTTCGGCATTGAACCTCAATCCTTCAAGGTCGGGATTGAATCCGACGAAACCTGGCGGTATCGGACCGTATGCTGGTTTCGCTCGATTATTTAGTACCGCCTCAGCGATGAGTTCCTTATCGACCGCGTAATTGAGCGCCCTTCGGAAGTGAACATCGTCGAACGGCGCTTGCTCGACGTTGAATCCGATGTAATACGTAACAAACTCGGCCGGTACATCGACAACCTCTTGCGATAGCTGCTCATTCGGGTCTGTTACCCGTTCGTAGGAGGCCGACGGAATCCCCGTGACGTGTATCTCTTCGTTTTCATACATCGCCATCGCAGAACCACCCGCTAGGATGAAGTGCACCTCATCCAAGAACGCAGGTGTATCCCAGTAGTTGTCGTTGCGAGCAAGAACCATGCTTACGCCAATTTCGTACGACTTCAATACGAACGGACCAGACCCGATCGGCGCTTCAGTCCAGGTCTCACCCCCAGATTCGACGTTGTCACGATTGACCACGAAGGTAACTGGGTAGGTCAATTTGGCGATGAAATACGGCTTGGGACTATCGATCTTGACTTCCAACGTGAGATCATCGATCACAGTGATTCCTTCTGCCGACGTAGCATTACCTTCTACGATGTCGTTGATCCCGACGATGTCACCGAGAAATTCCTTCACGATCGGCGAACCCGTCTCCGGCAACGCCGCCCGTTCCCACGACCACTTGAAATCGAACGCCGTTAACGGGCTGCCATCGCTGAATACCAAGCCTTCGCGGAGCACGAAACGATATACAGTTCCATCCGAACTGACGGTAAAGCTCTCGGCCAGATCCGTCACGATTGGATTATTCGGATCATCGGTCAGTCTCGTCAAACCGCTGAACAACTGCAAAGTAATGTCGTAGGAAGTGCTGTCTGTGGTCAAGGCTGGATCGAATGTAACCGGATCCGAACCCAGTAGACGGAAAACGCCACCCCTTCGCGCATCGAATTCGCGGTCATCAACATCCTCAACCGCCTGCGACGCAGCCGTGGCCGTCTCTTCAGCGACAACGGTTGCCTGCTCCCCGGCGGACGCGGTAGCTTCCGCAACTGCCGTAGATGTGGCGGCGGCGATGGCAGTCGCCGTAGGTGCGACGCCTGAACTGGTTCGCTGAACCTCCGGCGCCTTCGTGGGGACCTGTGTAGCAGTCGGTTCGGGAACCGACGTGGCGGTAGGAGGCACGGGAGTTGGTTCGTCTGCACTGCAACCGATTGCAAACATCACCGCGACAGCTAGTCCGGCAATCATCAATCTTCTTACGTATCTCATCGCTCTTTGCACTTTCTTCACTTCAGATTTTCAGACTCCCAACTTAGATACACGGTATCAAACCACGATCCAAAAATGGGAAATTCTGATCGACTTCACAATTGGTTAGGTGAGTTAACGAAACTCACCTAACCATCTTTTTGTTGACGAAAATCCGTCTAGATCAACCGTCTATCCAAACGTGTTGATAAATCGGCACTGACAACGGTGGGAACATCAATCCTTCGACGTGCTGCTTCACCAGAACCTTGCCTTCCACGCCCCACCACAACGGCAACCACGCTGCATCCTCAACGATGATCTCTTCAGCTTCTTGGTACAACTCAATCCGACGCACTGGATCGGCTTCAACGTTAGCCTCCTCCAGCAATGCGTCGACCTCAGCGTTCGAGTAGTTCGTGTTGTTGATTGAACTACCCGTCCTGAAGAGCACATCGACGAATGTGTGCGGATCGGGATAGTCGGCCTGCCAAGCCAGCGAGAACGCCTGGAGTCGATTTCGATGCAGGTCCTGCAAGAACGTTGCCCATTCGACCTGCTGTATCTCCACATCCACTTCCAGCGTTCGGCGCCACATGTCGGCAACTACCTCGGTCGTCAGACTGGGTGAGCCGCCGGTGCCCGGCAGAGTAATCACGATGCGAGGTCTGGTATCAGGA
Source organism: SAR202 cluster bacterium bin127 (assembly GCA_002239045.1). GTDB lineage: Bacteria > Chloroflexota > Dehalococcoidia > Lucifugimonadales > Lucifugimonadaceae > Bin127. The sequence goes on along the minus strand of MPNN01000002.1, from coordinate 390,833 downwards.
TCGGCATATTTCGACAATGCCAGCTCTTCCTTCGCCTTCTCTTCATCGAAACTCAACCCTTCAAGATCCGAGTTGAAGCCAACGAAACCCGGTGGTATCACGCCCGTCGCAGGTCGGACCAAATCGGAGAATACGGCCTCTGCGACCAGCTGCTTATCTACCGCGAAATTCAGGGCGCGTCGGAAATGCACATCGTCGAACGGCGCCTCTTCCATGTTGAAGCCGATGTAACTAGTGCTAAATGACGGGGGTACCTCGATCACATCCTTGGAAATCTCCTGGGTAGGATCGGTAACCCGTTCCAAGTCTGCTAGGCCGATACCGGTGATGTCGATCTCGTCATTCTCGTACATCGCCATTGCGGAGCCGCCGGCGAGCAAGAGGTGCACTTCATCGAGGTGCGCGGCGTCACCCCAGTAGTTGGGGTTCTTCGACAAAATCATACGTTCGCCGATGCTGTAGCTCTTCAATATGAACGGGCCTGTGGCAACTGGGGAATCCGTCCAGTTTTCGCCTCCGGACGTGACGTTATCGGCATTGACGACGAACGCAATAGGATAGGTCAACTTGGCGATGAAATACGGTTTCGGTGCATCGATTGTGACCTGCAAAGTGTGGTCATCAATCACCTCGATGCCGTCGGCCGTGGTGGCGTCGCCGTCGATGATCGCCTGCACCCCTACGATGTCGCCCAAAAACTCGTCGACGATCGGCGACTCGGTGTCCGGGTTTGCCGCCCGTTCCCACGACCACTTAAAGTCCGAAGCAGTAACGGGCGAACCGTCGCTAAACTTCAGATCTTCTCTGAGGATGAACTTGTAGGTTTTCCCACCATTACTGACCGTGTAACTCTCGGCTAAATCGGCTACGATCGGTTCGTCCGATTCTCCTGTCAGCTTCACCAGACCGCTGAACAACTCAATCACGATACCGTACGACGTACCGTCAGTCACCAGAGCGGGGTCCAACGTCGGCGGGTCTGACCACAGCCGCCGGAAGATCCCACCACTTCGCTCTTCATCGCCGGAACTCTCCGGTGTTTGAAGCAACTCGGGGGCAACTTTCGGCTGGCCTGAACTCGGCGTTGGGCGCTCGGCCCGGGTCGGCGGGGGTGTCGAAACTACGGTCGGGACTTGCGTCGCGGTTGGTTCGGGTGCGGGTGGTTGCGTCGGTTCTGGTTCGGTCGTGCACGCTGCGGCGAACAAGGCAACCGCGGCGATCAACGATACACCAAAGAAACGGGCTATCTTCATCTGCTATCTCCAGCTATCACTTCGATTTCTGACTGCCTAATTATTCTTACGAATCAGTTACTCACATTGGATTGCGAGTCTGCGATGTCGTATCAAATTAACTTGGAATATCCGGACACCATGGTTACTTGCCATTCATGTGGTCTTCAATCCTAGGACGGTCATTCTTGTCAACACCACCGGTTAGCCACCGGTCGAGGATTGAAGATACGCCTTCAAAAATCCACCGAGATCACCTTCCAACACACCACGAGCATCCGAAACTTCATAGTCGGTGCGGTGGTCCTTCACCATCTGGTAGGGATGCAAGACGTAGCTGCGTACTTGGCGCCCGAACTCCGCCGAAATGTGATCGCCCTTGAGCTTCGCCTGTGCGGCCGCACGCTTTTGATTCTCGAGATCCGTAACTCGAGCGTGCAAAATCTTCATCGCAACTTGGCGGTTTTGGGCTTGCGAACGTTCGTTTTGGACGGACACCACGATACCCGTTGGTTCGTGCGTCAGGCGGACCGCGGTTGAGTTTTTTTGCACACTCTGGCCACCGTGTCCGCTCGCTCGAAAAGCCTCCATGCGCACTTCCGAAGGGTCGATCTCAACTTCATCGGCAGCGGCGGGTTCGGGATATACCTCAACCAATGAGAAACTCGTGTGACGACGATTCCCTGAATCGAAAGGCGAAAGCCGGACCAAGCGATGCACACCCCTTTCAGACCTCAAATACCCGTAGGCGTGGTCACCCGAAACCCGCACCGCCGCCGACTTGATTCCTGCTTCCTCGCCCGGAGTAAAGTCCAGAACGTCCGCATCGTAGCCGGCCTGCTCGCTCCACCGCAAATACATTCGCAGCAACATCTCCGACCAATCTTGGGCGTCGACCCCGCCAGCGCCTTGCTTCACCGAGAGGATCGCTGGTCTTGAGTCGTGTTTTCCGCTCAACTGCAATCGGAATTCTTGGTCCGCCAGATCAGCACTCAAGCTCTCCGCATCGAGTCCGAGTTGGGTCAGCATCACATCATCAGACTCGTCATCCGCCAACTCGATAAGTTCCACCAACTCCTCTGATCGTCGTTGGAGCGTCTCCCATGCGGTCACCTGATCTTTCAATGCGGTCAAAGACTGCATGCGACCTTGTGCATCTTGGTGATCTGACCAGAAACCAGGATCCAGAGTCTGCTTTTCCAAGAGGGAGATTTGCGAATGCTTTTTGGCGAGGTCAAAGATGCCTCACGATCTGCGCGATGCGTCCGCGTAACTCTTTGGCGTTTGATTGGAGCTGTGGGTCCATGGCTGGATTCAAGTATATGAATCGTTAGTTTGGGGAAAGCCCAACAAACACGCACGCCCCTCGGTTTCCCAAGGGGCGTAGCGTGCAATTTCAGTCTTACGACTTGAGCGTCATCGCTTACGCTTATGGGGCGATGTCGTGGCCCTTCGTGTAGTAGACCCAGATACCGCTACCAATCACGACGTCTTCGTTCGCCTTGAGCACATCCCACGTGTTGTTGATGTGGTCCCACGTGTAGGCGCGGGTGTAGTTCCCAAGGTACGTGGCCGCGGTGATCGGATCGTTGCTGCTGTTGCGCAACGACTCGCCGGCGTTGTCCTGCGTCTGGTCGCCGTCGACGTCCACGACGCCTACGAAGTTCCAGCCCTCATCGGTCGGAATGTCCGCCGGGTTGGGTTGACCGTCGGTTGAACGGTCGCCCTTGCCTGCGAGGTTCACAGCCTGCGTTACGAAGCCTTGCGAGTGGACCCAGTAACCGTAACGTGCTTCTACATCGTTCAATGCAGCAACTTCGTCGCTAGTCATCCAGACACCGTCTACTCGTGTCGCCATGCGCCACGGGCTGACCGGTTCGGTTACGTTCCAACCGATGACCTGGTCGACTGCCGAGTTCGTGAACACTGCGTGCAAGGCTCGGTCGACCGGGTTGGCCGGGAACGAGATCGCGTTCCAACCTGCCAGCAGGTCGATAACGAACGGTGCCCGCTCCTTGACGGTGAAGCTATAGGTGTGCTCGCCAGTGTTGTCGGCGGCGTCGTTAGCCTCGACGTAGACCTCGTAGGTGCCGTAGGCCAGAGGCTCGGGCCACCATACGAACTCGTTGTCTTCAATCGCCTGCAAGTCGGCAGTGTAGTCAGTACCGTCGATCTCAAAGGTTGTGACGTTTACCGTCGTGCCTTCATCGCCAAAGTCCAGCAGGACAAACGGTCGCACTTCGAAGACGTCTTCATTTTCGTCCGGAACGAGTTCGCCAACTGCTTCGTCTGCGTCATCGTTGCCTTCCCACGCAGCCTCGAGATCCGTGTCGTAGACGAAGCTCGCGGTCGAGGCCGAGTAGTTGTAGACCGTGTCATCGCCCTTCTTGTAGGAGCTACGGTCGCGACCCCAAACGATGACCGAGAGATCGCCGTCTTCGACCTCTTGGTCGGACGACAGGTTAGACCACTGGTATTCCCAGTTGTTGCCCGGACGGGCCAGCGCCGACGTTACGGCTACGTCAAAGTATTTCGCCGTATCGTCAGTGGTCGCAGCGTCCTTAACGTGATCCGGACACATCGTCCCTTGATCAACGTTTTCTCCGTCCACCATCTTCTGTCGATCGATTTTAGCGCCGTTGTGCGGCTTGGTGCCCGTCGGCGCGGCTTCGTTGATTTTCGCGCTGGTGAAGGTTCCGGTGCGGTTAGCTTCGAACTTGGCAACATGGTTGTCAACCGCGTCTCCGCCCCAGTAGAGGTTCGAACAGACCACTGCAAACTTCGGTGAGCCTTGAACCGGTTCGTTGGCCGAGATGGAGACCTTGATCTGACCCTTGGTCAACTCAGATGGTCCTTCACCGTCAATGTCTTCGTTCAGTCCGGTGCCGCCGCTCAGCGTTACCGTGAAGGTCGGCAGGATGCCATCGCTCAACTCAATCCCGTCCAGACGGCGGTCCGTAGACTCGTTGCCGGCGCGGTCGGAGATCGACTGACCCGTCGCCAGGTCGACCTGCGGCGTGGCGTCAGGTGGCAACTCCTCTTCAATCAGCAGGTAAACCTTGTCATCTTTGACTTTGACGCCGGTTATGGTGGCGGAACTCCTATCGTCGAGCGTCACGTCGAACGTGCCGGGGCCCACCGTGCTCGCGTCGATATTACCGTCGAACACCACCTTGAGACCGGAATTCGACATCATCTCGTCGCCATCCGAGTCCACGTAGAAACCGGTCGCCGACTGATCCTTGTCGTACTCCGGATCGACATCGTCGAGGTAGTAGGTGTGCCGAGAGTACCAACCGATCACGTTGTGCCGATCCGCATCGCGGTCATCTTTCTTCGTGTTGAGGTCGTGGATGAAGGTCGGAGCCGTGGGGTCGCTGTCCGAGAAACCGATGTTACCCGCAACGTCCATCACGACCGCCTGGATGTCGATCTCGTGGTTGTAGCGGTTTTGCTCGTTTCCCGGAGGGAAGTCGATACGAACTACCGTGTCGAACCCACCCTCTACAGCACCGTCTTCGAAGTCCTCGGCATCCGCGGTCTTGTACTCGTCGCCGTTTTCTTCATCCGGATCCGTGTCTTCAGCTTTGTAGATGTCTTTACTCTTGATGATGCCGAAGGTTGCTACTTGGCTGTATCCCGCGTAGTGAGCTCGCAACACGGCTACGGCTGTATCGGCATCGCACTCTCCGTCCGCATCGAGATCGACACAGACAAGGCCACGATCTGGATCCGGATCATCCTCGTCATTGACCCCCAAATCCCAAACCGGAGTCTCGTCCTTATTGTCGGCGCTGTTGTCGGCGTAGGCCTTGAACGAGTCGGCGCGTAGACCTGATCCGCCGCCGTCGTTGAACGAACCGATAAGGTCGGGCGAGTCGTCCTTGCTGGCGGTTTCATGCAACGGCAAATCGACCTGGATAGCCGGAGGCGTTTTGTCGATCAGTATCGTTACCGTCTCGTTGTCGCCAGTCGAGTCCTTATACGTGATGGTGACCGGGCCGCTTTCAACTCCGAGATACGCTGCATCATCCATGCCTGAACCCGTAGCGTCCCTCGTCATCAAACCCCAGTTACATGGTTCGTATGTGGTCGGGTCCGAATCTTCTACCTTGCAACGTCCGTCGCCGTCTGCGTCGGTCAGTCGGAGGTAGCCTTCGTACTGGCCGGAGAAGCGGCTTGTCTCCTTAAGCCAGAGGTTCCGAGTCGGTACATTTTCATTGCTCGAATTGCCGTCACTGCTTGCCCGAAGAACCAATGCGTCGGGATCGTCATTGGTTTCTGAACGCTTTTCTTTATCCACGAAGACGGGCGGATTCTCGCTATCGTAGTCAACGCTATCCTTCATCCCGCCGATGATCTCCTCCTCTTCGCTGGTCTGGTAGTAGATGTACTCAACTGTGACTGATGCGCCTTGAGGGATCGATGCGGTTACCTGCATCCAAGGCGCGATAGAGTTTCGAACGCTACCAGGCGCCTGGTCTTCGTCCAGATTGATGTACTGACCTGTCAGGTTTTCAAATGTTTCGTCGGCGTCCACAGTCGTGTCAGGGTCAAAAGTGCCGAACCAGTAAAACTTGCCTCGGTCATCCTCTGATGCCATCGGGTAGTTAGTGCTCTCACTCCCCTCTAAACGGAACGTAGCATTACCCGAGTTGTTTATAGTTCCACTGGTACCTCCGGCACTGTGGGCGAAGGCAGCTTCGGCAACAACGGTACTAGTAGGCATAACGAGGCTATTTGTTACCGACCGTGTCGGCAACGGCGTACCAGTTAGAGGTGCCAACAGCTTGTCTTCGTCCATAGAATCGAGCCCAATTGCTCTGATAATCTTCTCATTCGCTTCACCCTCGTCATCGGTGGTACCCGGATTATCAACCGCAAGGCGCGTAGGCTCAGATCCGCTCACGGTGTAAAGCTTACCCGTCCTCTTGTCGCGGTCTTTGTCCTCAATGCTGATCTTGATGACGTCGGCGTTTTTGGCGATTGCACGCGGCGCATCACCCGAAGTCTTGGGGTCGATGGCATAGGTGGCGTATATCGAAGTCCCTGCCTTCACCTCGGTGATCGTCGTGCGCCCAGCGACGTTGTAGTCGACCTTATCGCCGTCTGTATCCGTTTCTCCGGAGTCGCAAGCGCCGACCTTGAAGATATCGTCGTCGGTGGTGTAGCATGTTCCGACGTTCAGCACGTCGATCGTACCGGTAGCCGCTTCTACCGTCTCCGGTGAGCCGGTTCGCACCGCCACCACTGCAACGGCCAGTATCAGCACGGCCAGAGCCGTCAAGATTCTCGATGAAAGCTGCACAGCTGCAGTCCTCCTCTATCTATATCTCTACCGGTTCGATACCCGACACGTAGACCCCGGCGAACTCTTCGCCAAAATCAAAGCGGTCTTGCCCGGATGTTTCCATAGCACTCTCAAGACGCGCAACGAACCACACGTCCGTAGGCACGCCCTGAAAACTATATGATACCGAATATATGCCACCACGCGCGCCCTGTCAATCAAATTCTCCCAAACAGTTGAGAACTAGGATGCGAAGGATGCGAAGGAGGGGAAGGACCCCCGCCGCCACCGTCATTCCCGCAACTCCCCGTCATTCCCGCGCACGCGGGAATCCAGAGAAGATAAAGCACGCCGATCCCACACGCGCTTTTGAACTAGGATGCTAAGGATGGGGAAGGATGGGAAGGATCCCCGCCGCCCCCGTCATTCCCGCAAACCCTCCGTCATTCCCGCGCACGCGGGAATCCAGAGTAAGGCAAAGCACGCCGATCCCCTACCACACCTTCGAACCACCATGCCAACGGACGCGAACCATCCGCACCACCACCCTAGATTCCCGCGTGCGCGGGAATGACGAAGAAGGACACGCGGGAATCCAGAGAAGATAAAGCACGCCGATCCCCTGCCACACCCTCGAACCACCATGCCAACGGACGCGAACCATCCGCACCACCACCCTAGATTCCCGCGTGCGCGGGAATGACGAAGAAGGACACGCGGGAATCCAGAGTAAGGCAAAGCACGCCGATCCCCTACCACACCTTCGAACCACCATGCCAACGGACGCGAACCATCCGCACCACCATCCTAGATTCCCGCGTGCGCGGGAATGACGGAGAAGGACGCGCGGGAATGACGGAGAAGGACACGCGGGGATGACGGAGAAGGACGCGGGAATGACGACGGAGAACACGCGGGAATCCAGAGCAAAGCAAACCACGCCAGCAAAAACCCACGCGCCACATCATTCCCGGCTAGTACATTAGGCGTATGGCTGTGGGCTACGTATACATTCTGGCCAGCAAGCGGAACGGCACCCTTTACGTTGGGGTTACCTCCGATTTGGTGCGACGCATTTGGGAGCACAAGAACGATTCGGTCGATGGATTCACCAAGCGATACGGTGTGCACAAATTCGTGTGGTACGAGGAGCACGGGACGATAGAGGATGCGATCCAACGCGAGAAGAACATCAAGCGTTGGCGACGGGAGTGGAAGCTTGACCTGATCGAACAGCTAAATCCCAACTGGCGGGATCTATACGACGATATTGTGTGAGAGCCAGACGCGCACCGGTCGCCGGGGAACTGGTTGTTTTTATGTTCCTGGATTCCCGCGTGCGCGGGAATGACGAAGAATGACACGCGGGAATGACGATGGTTGTGCCCGGCATCCCTCATTCCCGCAAACAACCCGTCATTCCCGCAAAACCATCCGTCATCACCGCAAACATCCCGTCATTCCCGCGCACGCGGGAATCCAGAGTAAAGCAAAGCACGCCGATCTCCTACCACACCCTCGAACCACCATGCCAACGGACGCGAACCATAGGCACCACCACCCCTAGATTCCCGCGTACGCGGGAATGACGGAGTCGGAGCCGGGAATGACGCGGTCGCGCGGCACCCCCACGACCGACATCAACGCAACAACACCTCCCACAACAACCCATCCTTCCCAATCCTTCAAATCCTAGTTCAAACCCTCCGTCATTCCCGCGCACGCGGGAATCCAGAGTAAAGCAAAGCACGCCGATCCCCTACCACACCCTCGAACCACCATGCCAACGGACGCGAACCATCCGCACCACCAACCCTAGATTCCCGCGTGCGCGGGAATGACGGAGGCGGAGCCGGGGATGACGGAGTCGGAGCCGGGAATGACGCGGTCGCGCGGCACCCCCCACGACCGACATCAACGCAACAACACCTCCCACAACAACCCATCCTTCCCAATCCTTCAAATCCTAGTTCAAACCCTCCGTCATTCCCGCGCACGCGGGAATCCAGAGTAAAGCAAAGCACGCCAGCAAAACCCACGCCGAGACCCACACGCACCACCCGAAAGAAACGGTTGTTTTTATGTCCCTAGATTCCCGCGTACGCGGGAATGACGGAGAAGGACGCGGGGATGACGGAGGTGAGGCCGGGAATGACGGTGGCCTGCGGGGATGACGCGGGGCTTGCGCGAACGACATCGACGCAACCACCCCTCCCACAACACCCCATCCTTTCCATCCTTACCCATCCTTCAAATCCTAGTTCAAACCCGAAAGCAAGGCCTTCACCCGTAGTATCTCCTAGACCCTCAATCCTTCAAATCCTTACCCATCCTTAGCATCCTAGTTCAAAACGCCCCCCGTGTTTCCACGGGGGGCGTCTTTCCGTTCTTGGTGTCTCGGTGTCCCTTACGGGGCGATGCCGGGGCCGAAGTAGACCCAGATGCCGTCGCCGATCTGGAGTTCGTCGTCATCTTCGATGACATCGAACTTGCTGCGAATCGGATCCCAGGTGTAGGCACGTTTGTTGGTGCCAAGATAATCACCTGCTTTGACTGTGGTTTGATCACCAGCTTCGTCGCGGTTCATCAGCTTTTCGCCGAAGTCGTCCTGCGTCTGGTCGCCATCTTGGTCGATGACGCCGACGAAGTTCCAACCTGGCATTGTCGGGATCGTCACCAAGTCGGCCGGCACCACGTTCGGATCGGTCCGGCTTGGGCCGGCGACGAGTTGCACGCGTTGCGTCGTGAAGCCGAGCGAGTGCACCCAGTAGCCATACTGGGCGTGAATCTTGTTCAAGGTCGCAAACTCTTCGTGCGTCGACCACTCGTCTTCCATCCGTGTCGCAATGCTCCAAGGTTTCTCCGGGTCGCTGGCATCCCAGCCAGCAACCATGTCCACCTGGCTGTCGGTGAAGACGCTCTCGATCATCGGGTCCATCGGGTTGGCCGGGAACGAAACCGCGTTCCAACCAGCGATCAACTTCAGACCGAAGGCGCTGCGTTCCGCCGACTTAAAGCTGTACTCGAACGTGTCCTCGACACCAGCCGCGTCCGTCGCTTTGACCGATATCTCGTGTTTGCCCAAGGCAAGCATCTCTGGCCAGTAGAGGAAGCGGTTACCGCCGAGATCCGACACCTCTTGCACCGTGCCGTCGATCTTGAACTCGTTGATCGTGACCGTTGTCTTGTCTTCGTAAGTCAGCATCACGAACGGACGCATCTCCGTCACGACAGCATCTTTCATCGGCGTCGGAGCCGGGTCATTCAGTGTCTTGTCAAACAAGAACTCCGCCGTGCCAGCTCCCCAGCTGTACCTATCCGGTGCAGTCGCCGGATCGTCGATCTCGCGGTTCGTCAGACTGGCGTAGGATTGACGGTCGCGGGCGTAGGCAACAACGGTCAGATCGCCGTCTCTAAGTGCCTTATCATCCTCGAAGTTGACCCACTGGTACTCCCATGTGAGGCCAGGTCGAGAGTATGACGGCGCCTGTTGCATGGTCACCGGACCATAACCGCTATCGCCGCTGCCGCAATCGTACACGTTCGGCGTGCGGGTCTCACCTGTGTCTTTCAAGTCGGGCGGGAACTGGAAGTCCGCACTCGAATTGTCGAGACCGCCAGTCCGGCTCTTGACCAGATCCGACAACTTCTTGTCGTTCTCGGTATCCTCATCCGCACTGTCCCAAGTGATGTTGGAACACACCACTACCAGTGATGGCGTCGCGATCTCCTCGTCAGCATTTATCGTGACGACGATCGAGTCTTTGGTCAGCATGGACGGGCCTTCGTCGCCCTCGCCGGAGCCGGAACCTTCGCTCAACGACACCGTGATTATCGGCGAGATGCCGTCCTTGACCTCGAACGCTTCTAACGTGCCGCCAGTCAACCGGTTGCCAGCCGGGTCCGAGACCCACTTGCCAGATGCGATATCGACCATCGGCGTCGCATTCGAAGCGAGCTCGTTGCTCAACTTCAGATACACCACTCGTCCTTCAACATCGAAGTCCATGATCTCCGCCGACGCTCCTGTCGAACCCGCGGCGCCAGTCGGATCCAGCGTCACCGTGAACGTTCCGAGATCGATCGAGTCTTCGTCTACCGCGCGGTCAAACGCGACCAAGATACCGGAGCGGTCGACTTGCGGCATATCGTCGTCGTTCTCGCCATAGAAACCAGTTACCGACTGCTCTTTGAAGATATCCGGATTCACTTCATCAAGGAAGAAGATGTGCCGCGCATACCAACCAAGGACGTTGTAGCGTCCGGTCTTGCGTTTGTTGCCGGCCTCTTCGCCAAGATTATTGATGAAACGCGGACCGTCAGCATCGCTGTCCGAGAAGCCGATGTTACCCGCAACGTCCGCAACCAACGCTTGGAAGTCGATCGTGTCGTTGTACTCTTCATCAGACCCTCGGAAGGCGATGCGAACCGAATCACCGAAGGTGCCGCTGGTCGCGCCATCGTTGTGCGAATCGCCCTCGACCAACTTGATCTCGTCATTCTCGTCGTTCCCCGTTGCATCGAGGTCGAACACATCGCCGTGCGGAATGACACCGAACACCGAACCATCCGCGTTCATTTCGTATCCCGCGTAGTCGGCGTGCGATTCAACCGTCTTCTTGTCTCCGTCGATCGTGACAACACCATAGGTCTCGACAGTACCATTCACATGGTCGACTCTGAAGTCCAACGCCAATTTACCGGCATCTTCACCGTTCTCATTCGTGTCATCTGTGTGGTCAACATATCCTCGGAAGGAATTCCGGCGCAGGCCCGATCCGGCATCGCTGAACGCGCCCGAGAACTCTGGCGAAAGGTCTTGGATCTGCGCCTCGTGGGCCGGCTCGTGAATCTCCACCATCGGCGGCGCCGTATCTATCGCCACATTCAGAAGCTGCGTCGTGCCGTCCGTGTCTTTGTATGCGATCACGACCGGACCGCTCTCAACGCCCAAGATGGCAGCTTCGCCAGTTTGACAGCCGGTGCGGTCTTCACAACGAGTAGCGTCCGTGTTATCTAGACCCCAGTTCGTGGCGTCTCCATCGCCGTCTTTGCTGATGCCATTCTCGTCCGTCAGCTTTAGATAGCCTTCGTATTTGCCGCTGAAGCGGGAGGTCTCTCTGAGTGCGAGATTTTGCGAATTTTTCCGCCCGTCCGACCTTGCCTCAACGACCAGCGCCGTATTGGGGGATCGTAACTCAGTCGTTGTAAAGGCGGGCGCATCGGATTTGGCTTCGGTAACGGCTGTGGTACCGACAGCGGCTTTGCCATTTTCATCACCAACCGTCGATCCACCTACGAGCGACTCAAATTCGCTCGTCTCATACACGACGTACATCACTGTCACAGTCGCACCAGCAGGGATATTCAACTTAACGCTGAACCACGGTGCAACTTCTAACTCACGATTCCCAGCTTCGTTGAAAACCCGTCCTGGTCCAACGTCCTCGTCAATCGCGAGGTATTTGTTCAGCTTCTTGAACCCATCCTCCGAGGCCGGAGTCAGTCCGCCGATTGTGCCGTAGAGAGAGATAGGCGAATCATCCCCATCAGCCACGTACATGGGTTTGTACGGCAGACTGTCGGACAAACCGTTCTTGTGGATCGTGATACCCGTTATCACCCTTTCGGCAGCAGTAGGATCAGGCGTTCCAAGGAAAGTCATGGCTTGCGCGTTGGGTATGGGATCTGTGGCGGCTGTGGTCTGATTGCGCTCTACCCACCGAAAATCGTTTGCGTCAGCGACAATGTCAGAGTAGTCCTTACGGATGGTGTCAATGTGACCAGAACCGTCTTCGGCGGAATTAAAACCTACTTGACAATCAATGTCTACTAGCCTCATCGTCGGGGGATCCGTCTGGGGATCCACAGTGTCATCGATTTCCATGTCAGTCGAGTCGCATGGCCGGGCACCTCCCACACCGAGCAAAACCGGTGTCCTCTTGTCTCTGCCGGTGTCGGTGATGCTGATCTTCAGGAGGTTGGAGTTTTCGAGGATTGCGCGCGGGCTGTCAGGCGCGGTCTTCGGATCGTGGGCATACGTCGCGTATACCGTGCCGGTCTCGGTGATGGTGTCGCGTTCGGCCACTTCGTAGGCATCGCCGCCATCGCCATCGTCGCAATCGTCGACGGTGAAGACCTCGTCGTCGGTGGTGTAGCATGTTCCGACGTTCAGCACGTCGATCGTACCGGTAGCCGCTTCTACCGTCTCCGGTGAGCCGGTTCGCACCGCCACCACCGCAACGGCCAGTATCAGCACGGCCAGAGCCGTCAAGATTCTCGATGAAAGCTGCACAGCTGCAGTCCTCCTCTATCTATATCTCTACCGGTTCGATACCCGACACGTAGACCCCAGCGAACTCTTCGCCAAAATCAAAGCGGTCTTGCCCGGATGTTTCCATAGCACTCTCAAGACGCGCAACGAACCACACGTCCGTAGGCACGCCCTGAAAACTATATGATACCGAATATATGCCACCACGCGCGCCCTGTCAATCAAATTCTCTCAAACAGTTGAGAACTAGGATGCGAAGGATCGGGAAGGAGGGGAAGGATGCCCGCCGCAATCGTCATTCCCGCGCACGCGGGCGCTTCAGCGGGCGGAACGCCCATCCAGAGCAAGGCAAGGCACGCCGATCCCACACCCGCTTTTGAACTAGGATGCTAAGGATGGGGAAGGATGGAAAGGATGGGGTGTTGGTTGAGGACGGGGATGCGTCGATGTCGGGTTTTTGAACTAGGATGCTAAGGATGGGGAAGGATGGAAAGGATGGGGTGTCGGTTGGGGACGGGGATGCGTCGATGTCGGGGTTTTGAACTAGGATGCGAAGGATGGGGAAGGATCCCCGCCGCCCCCGTCATTCCCGCGCACGCGGGAATCCAGAGTAAGGCAAAGCACGCCGATCCCACACGCGCTTTTGAACTAGGATGCTAAGGATGGGGAAGGATGGAAAGGATGGGATGTTGGTTGGGGACGGGGATGCTTAGGATGGAAATCATGCGGATTGCCATCGGTGAGGCCTTCACCCGAAGTATCCTCCTAGACCCTCAATCCTTCAAATCCTTAACCATCCTTCAAATCCTAGTTCAAACCCGAAAGCAAGGCCTTCACCCGAAGTATCCTCCAAGACCCTCAATCCTTCAAATCCTAGTTCAAACCCTCAATCCTTACCATCCTTCCCCATCCTTCAAATCCTAGTTCACAAACGCCGATTTGCGTTGTAGCGGTTGTTGAACAGTCGCCTGAATTCTAGGCGTTCCCCGCCGAAGTTGATAAGCAGGCCGATTTCGAAGTTGAACGCCTCCAAGTAGTTGATCGCTTGGGCTTGGTGGACACTGTCCAACGTCCCTACCGCCTTCAACTCCACTGAGACAACATCACCCACCAGAAAATCAACGCGGCGTAGTCCCACCTGCCGGCCCTTGTAATAGATCGGTATCTCAACCTCGCGCCCGAAGTCGAGCCCCGCTTGCGTCATCTCAACTTCAAGAGATCGTTGATAAACCACTTCCTGGAAACCAGCACCCAGCTCCCTGTGCACCTCCATCGCACACCCGATCACCGCCCCTGTCAACTCGAAATGAACATGACTCTTATCCATGTTTCAACGTCTCCATACAAAGAACCGCCAAGACCATAAATCATACTTTCGTTTGAACTAGGATGCGAAGGATTGAGGGTCTAGGAGATACTACGGGTGAAGGCCTCACCAATGGCAATCTTCATGATTTCCATCGTTAGCAACAACCACTCCCACAACACCCCATCCTTTCCATCCTTACCCATCCTTCAAATCCTAGTTCAAAGCGCGTGTCGGATCGGTGTGCTTTGCCTTACTCTGGATTCCCGCATCCGCGGGAATGACGGAGTCGGAGCCGGAAATGACGCGGGGCTTGCGAGGACGACATCAACGCAACCACCCCTCCCACAACACCCCATCCTTCACATCCTTACCCATCCTTCAAATCCTAGTTCAAAAAACGCAATCCCCCCCCCTCTGGATTCCGGCTTTCGCCGGAATGACGGAGGAGTTCGCGGGAATAACAGAGGGCGAGGTCGGGAATGACAGGGGGCGGTGGGCATCCTTCACATCCTTACCCATCCTTCAAATCCTAGTTCAAAAAACGCAATCCCCCCTCTGGATTCCGGCTTTCACCGGAATGACGGAGGAGTTTGCGGGAATGACGGAAGCGAGGCCGGGAATGACAGGAGGCGGTGAGTCGGGAATGACAGGGGGCGGTGGGCATCCTTCAAATCCTAGTTCAAAACGCCCCCCGTGTTTCCACGGGGGGCGTCTCTTTCCGTTCTTGGCGTCTCTGTGTCTCTTACGGCGCGATCGTCTCGTCATCCGGGAAGAAGACCCAGATGCCTTTGCCGATGATCATGTTGCCGTCGCCGTTTAGCACACGGTAGCCGTTGGCTATCGCATCCCACGTGTAGGCCTGGCGGAAGCCCGGCATGTAGTCATCCGCCGTCACATCGGTTTTTTCGCTGTCTTGCAGCACCTTGCCGAAGTGGTTCTCCGTCTGATCGCCGTCTTGGTCGATCACGCCCACGAAGTTCCAACCCGGCGCGGTGATAATGCCGATCGGAGCCGGGTTGTCGCCAGTCTCGCGGTCCAGCTGACCCTTCAGGTCGACGCTCTGTTTCACGAAGGCCATCGAGTGTACCCAGTATCCGTAACGCACAACGACATCGGTAAGCGGTGCGAAGTTCGCACTTGTCGACCACACGCCGTCCATGCGAGTCGCGATGCTCCACGGACCGGTCGAGCTAAGCGGGTTCCAACCCACAACTCGATCCACGGCTTCCTCCGTGAACACCGCGTCTAGCGCAGTGTCGACCGGGTTGGCCGGCAACGATATCGCGTTCCAGCCAGCCGTGAGGTCGATTACGAATGGGTCGCGTGCCGTCACATCGAAATCGAACGATGTGTTGCCAATTGGCTCGTTGTCCGCCGCGTCGCGCGCGTCGAACTCAATCGTGTGCGTACCAAACGCCAACGACTCCGGCCAATACAGGAAACGGTTATCGCCGACCGTCGACAACGAGCTCAATGCGTCTTCGCCATCGATCGTGAACTCCGTAACCTTCACCGTCGTAGGCTCGCCAGCAAAGTCGAGGTAGACGAACGGACGCGGCTCTTTCACTTCCGAATCGGCTGCCGGCTGCACACTGCCGCCAGAACCGTCTAGCTTCAATGGACTGTTGAACGTGTTGTCCAGAACGAACCTCGTCGTCACCGAACCAAAGTTCTCGCACTTGCTGCCGTCACAAATTTCGTCGTTGTGTCCATCGTAATCCGAGCGGTCGCGAGCCCATACCACAATCACCAACTCGCCGTCGTTCAGCTTCAGCGTTTTAGTGTTGCTGTTGCGCCACGCGTAGACCCAGTTGTTGCCCGGACGAGCCAGCGATGCAGACCTGATGAACGAGTTTGGTTCAGCGGCTTCACCACAAAGTAGACCCAGATCCATCTCGCCCGTGGATGCATCGGTGTAACCGGTGCGGTTATTCACGAAGTCGCTCAGACCACGTTCCTTATCATCACCGTCCTTCCAAGTGACGTTCGGGCAGACGACCGAAACGCTCGGAGCTCCCGTCAGGTCCTCATCGGAGGCGATTGCGATGTCGATAGCACCATCAGTCAGTTCCGACGGACCCTCTCGGCCAATGCCGGTGCCAGAGCCGCCGCTCAAAGTCAGCGTCAAGACCGGCAGGATGCCATCCGCCAACTTGAATGCTTCCGCATCTTTCTCTTGCCAAGACAAAACGTTCCCGGCCATGTCTTCTACTTCACGCCCCTCGGAGATGCTCAACGTCGGACGGGCATCCGATGCCAACTTTTCGCCGAGTTTCAGGAACACCAACTTGCCGTCAACCACGACATCCTCGATCGCAATCGCCGATTCGTCGTCATACTCCAGGGTGAAGGTGCCAGTATCGATCAGGTCGCCGTTCACTCCACCATCAAACACGACCATCACCGCCGAACGATCTCTCACCGGCTCGTCGTCGCTGTTCAATCCGTAGAAACCAGTAACCGACATTTCTTTCGCGATCTTGGGATCCAAATCGTCGATGTGGACGATGTGGGCGGAGAAGTAACCCAAGACGTTGTGCTTCTTCCCTTCAGATGTCCGTTTTGCTGCTTTCTCCTCGCCGAGGGCGTCGATGAAGCGCGGGTTCGCAGCATCGCTGTCCGAGAAGCCGATGTTGCCCGCAAGGTCACGCACCGCCGCTTGGAAGTCGATCGCGTGGTTGAACACAAAGTCGGCTGCAACACCGGTCACTTCGTCGAAGTCGATCTCCTGCTCTTCGTTGAAGGCGCCGTCAGGGTCGCCATCATCGAAGTCATCCGCTTCGACTGCCTTGAAAGCCGCAGATTGACCAGGTTCAAGCTCAATTTCCAAATCGATCTTGTAAATCTCCATGGTCAGATTATCGCCTTCGATCACGCCGAACTGTTTCATTTCATCGGAGAAACCCTGGTAGTCCAAACGACGAAGAACTTGTCCGTCCATGTCATCACCCGTGCCTTTGACATCGGACATGATCCGCATCACTGCTGACTCAGGCTCTTGTATATCGCGGTTATCGATGTTCAACTGGAACGATTCCGCCGCCAAGCCGGAATCGGCGTCGTTGAACGTGCCGATGAAGGACGGCTTCTCGTCGTCGCTTCGGTCGTTGTGCATCGGCGAATCGATCTGGATCGAAGGCGGTTCAATGTCGAGTTGGATATCGAACGACTTGTTTTTGTCGTCCGAATCCTTGTACCTGATCGTAATCGGACCGTTGCCAACACCCAGCACCGCTTGCGCGGCTGCGAGTTCATCGGCATCGATCCCGTCTGCCAGATCGATCCCTTCTGCCAGATCACCCACCAATGCGCCGCTCTTCTTCATCAAACCCCAGTTGTCGCGGTTAGTGCCGCCTATTCCATCGGCGTCGGTCAGTCGCAGGAATCCCTGGAACACACCAGTGAATCTTCCGGTCTCGATCAGCGCGAGATTCTTGCGATGGCTTCGGTCGGTTCCGTCACCGCCTGCGTCCTCATCCGATTCCGCATACAACTCGAACGACGCATTGTCTTCCTCGCCCGCGGGCTCACGCTCTTTAGCCGTACATTCAGCCTGGGCAAACGAAACAAGGTCAGTCGGATCCGCTTCAGGTTCATCTACACACTTAAATCCGCCCTGGATGTACTCAACCCCGCTGGTTTCGTAGTAGATGAGTTGGAGTTGGACGGCACCACCATTGGGAACGCTGACGTTCAACTTGATCGCCGGCGCGACATTGGTGTCCCCAGATATCACGTCTTCGTCGATCTTGATCCATGTCCCGATGTCCTGGAACTTTTCGTCAGGGTCAATAGTTGTGTCCCCATTATCACTGACTCTCCCGAAGAACTTCACGGTACCATCAGGCGCGATGGGTTTGTAGTGTACCGGGGGAGTAGCGGTGAGGTCTCCATCCTCGAAAAGCACCTGATACGAACCCGAACTGCCGAAGGTTGTCCCCTCATCGTCCGTAATTCCGGTGGGAGCGACACCGTCAGCACCAAACTGGACGACCTGCTCGAGAGGCGGCAAGTCCATTGTTTTTTCAGCATCGCCAATCGCCGACTCCGCGACGATTGCCCGAGGTTTGACGCTTTCATCAACATCCCGCGTGGTTGCATCGTCGTCTGCGCTCGTCTCCAACAACGTGTAAACAACTTGTTCGTCAACAGTAGTAGTAGCTGGATCGTCTGGAGCGGCAGGTGCTCCGAACGGGTCTCCATCAGCATTGAGAAATGGTGAGTCCGTGGTACCGAGGCCAGTGCCATTAAACTCCGGATTCGCCGACGTAATCAAAACCGGGTCCCTGCGGTCGCGTCCCTTGTCGGAGATGCTTACCCGGATGAGGTCGGAGTCTCCGAGGATTGCGCGTGGGTTTTCGGCGCCCGTCTTCGGGTCATGCGCGTAAGTGGCGTAGAGCGTGTCGACCTCGATAAGGTCCTTGAGTTCTTCCTGCTGGAAGCGCGCCATCTTCTGTGTACAGTTTGCCAACACGAACACATCCGCGTTGTTCGTCGCGCATGCGCCCACGTTCAAAGCATCGATCGTTCCGGTAGCTGCGCTGACTTCGTCCGTCGCACCTCTCGTGCCGACGACGACGCCGACGACGAATGCGAGCACGGCCAGTGCTGTCAAGATTCTCGCTGAAAGCTGCACGCTTCAGTCCTCCTGCTTACTTTCCCGGCACGATCGTGAACGAACCTTGTCGGCAAATGTGCCAAGCCAAGCCCGATACGTCCTCTGTCCGGATCTGTGCGATGTTTGCATAATACTTGCAAGCGCGCCAACGCGCAACGCGCGCGGCGTGCCATGAAAAGTATATGATACCCAAACTTCTGTGCGCGCGTAAACCCACAATAAATCGTTTCACCGATTTTACCGGCTAAAAACACCCCGTCCATTCCCGCGCACGCGGGAATCCAGAGTAAAGCAAAGCACGCCGATCCCACACGCGCCTCTGAACTAGGATGCGAAGGATGGGGAAGGATGGGAAGGATGCGGTGTCGGCGGTTTGGGATGCTGCGGTGATAGTCAGGTTGGTGGTCTGGGTGGTAGGGGCAGGTTTCAAACCCGCCCCTACGCGTCGGGCGAAGGGGCGCAAACACCCCGTCATCACCGCAAACATCCCGTCATTCCCGCGCACGCGGGAATCCAGAGTAAAGCAAAGCACGCCGATCCCACACGCGCCTGTGAACTAGGATGCGAAGGATGGGGAAGGATGGGAAGGATGGGTTGTAGTCGTTCAAGGTACCGCGGTGATCGTGACGTTCGTCGTTTGGCCCGTAGGGGCGCACGCCTTCTCCCTCCCCTTCGCCCCGCGAAGGGGACGCGACGTAGGGGCGGGTTTCAAACCCGCCCTCGCACGCAGGGGATACACGAAATTCAAAGCAACACCCCCAAACCACAACAACGATCCCCTCTCCCGCTCAGCGGGAGAGGGCTAGGGTGAGGGCAACGGGGCGGCCAAGGGGCGCGGTCACACAACCCCACGCGCCTTTGAACTAGGACGCAAAGGATTGGAAAAGATGGGAAGGATGGGGCGTGGTCGTTCAAGGTACTGCGGTGATGGGAGGTTGGTGGTTTGGGTGGTAGGGGCAGGTTTCAAACCTGCCCCTACGGGCGCTGTGCATAACTTCCGTCATTCCGGCGAAAGCCGGAATCCAGAGGGGCCGGGCAACGGGGAATGCGCCTGTGAACTATGATGCCCATGATTGGAAAAGATGGAAAGGATCCCCCCACCGCCCCTCTAGATTCCGGCTTTCGCCGGAATGACGTAGGCCCGGTTTTCCGCGTCCGCCGGAATGACGGTTGTCACGCAGCGAACGACGCCCAGCCAGCGCAACCCACATCAACGCAAACACCCCCTCCAACAACAACCCATCATTCCAAATCATGCCCATCATAGTTCAAAAAATCGCAGGCGTTGGAGAGATGATCTACGTTTCGATCTTGAAGTGTTGCAGGATCGATTTGAGGTCAGTCATCACCTCTGCGAGTGTGGACTTCACTTCTGCCATATCACTTTCTAGGCGATCCATGCGCTGCTCCAGCGCACCCATACGCTGCTCCAGCGCACTCATACTCTGCTCCAGCGCATCCATGCGCTGAAACATAAATTGCTGACCTTGCCGGAGTGATTGCAGTTCTACGACATACCCCCGACGCGTCGGGAGATCAGCTTCTAACTGTTCAACACGCTCTTCGAGTGTCGGCATTCCGTTCCACCTTATGAAATCGCACGTTCACAGAGTAACCGCGCCTCCATCGTATCAGATAGATCGCTCACCACCGTCCCACCACCACCACCACCTCCCCTTCGCCCCGCGAAGGGGACGCGACGTAGGGGCGGGTTTGAAACCCGCCCTCGCACGCAGGGGATGCTCGAAATTCAACGCAACACCCCCAAACCACAACAACGATCCCCTCTCCCGCGAGCTAATTCCCTCCCCTTCCCAAGGGGAGATACAGAGGGGTTCCCAGGGTGAGGGCAACGGGGCGGCCAAGGGGCGCGGTCACACAACCCCACGCGCCTGTGAACTATGATGCCCATGATTGAAAAAGATGGAAATGATCCCCCCACCGCCCCTCTAGATTCCGGCTTTCGCCGGAATGACGAAGGAGGGAACGCGGGAACGACGGCGAGGAACACGCCCAACATCAACGCAACACCCCCCTCCCAAAACAACCCATCATTAAAATCATTCCCAATCATTCACATCATAGTTCAAAAAACGTCATCCCCCGCTACCCCCTAGATTCCGGCTTTCGCCGGAATGACGGCGGAGGGCACAACACCCCATCCTTAAAATCCTTCCCAATCCTTCAAATCCTAGTTCAAAGGCGCACCCTACCCCCTCTCCCGCTCAGCAGGAGAGGGTAGGGGTGAGGGCACATGTCCTACTGTGCAATCTACGGTGCAATGCCGCCTTCGTAGTAGACCCACACGCCGCCGCCGATCTCGATTTGAACGTCCTTAGCCAGGTTTTCGAACCGGCTGAAGGTCGGGTCCCAAGTGTACGCTCGAATGTAGTGCGAACCTAGGTACTCGCCTGCTGAAACAGGTGCGATACCGCTCCGCAAGCCTTCGCCGAAGTGGCCCTCCGTCTGGTCGCCGTCCTGGTCGATGACCCCGACGAAGTTCCAGCCAGCAATCGTGTCGATCGCATCCGGTGTCCCTGGCGAGCCTGCGTCGCGGCCAATCGGGCCCTGTAGCGCCACGGGTTGGCTCACGAAACGGTCGGACTTCACCCAGTAGCCGTACTTCGATTGAATGTCGTTCAATGCGCCGTACTGCTGGTTCGATTCCCACACGCCGTCGCGTCGCACTGCGATGCGCCAGCCCTGCGTGTCCCAACCGATAACGGTCGTGACCGCCGCGTCCGTGAAGACCGAACCGATTGCCGTGTCGACCGGAGTTGCAGGTACCGAGATGGCGTTCCAACCGGCCTGCAGCTCGATCACAAAGTCGCCACGATCGACAACCTTGAATTCGTAGTCGAAGGTTACCTCGTTGCCCGCGGCATCCGATGCATCGACCTCGACCTCGTGGTCGCCCTGCGTGATCGTGTCGGGCCAGTAGACGAAGCGGTTCATCGCCGGCTTAGTGAACTGGTCGGCAATCTCGACATCGTCAAGCTCCACCGAGTCAAGGGTGACCGTCGTGCCTTCATTGAACTCAATCAGGATGAACGGTCGCGACTCTTTCGACTCTCCGCCGTCCTCCGGCTGCAAGTCTCCGCCGCCGTTTGCCTGAGGCGACAACAGCTCGCGGTCGAGAGTGAAGTCTGCCGAAGCTGAACCCCAGTTACGGACGCTGGCATCGCTGCCCATCGTGTAACGCGAACGGTCGCTCGCGAATACCACTACGGT
This sequence comes from SAR202 cluster bacterium bin127, assembly GCA_002239045.1. Taxonomy (GTDB): domain Bacteria; phylum Chloroflexota; class Dehalococcoidia; order Lucifugimonadales; family Lucifugimonadaceae; genus Bin127. Next base: position 368,879 of record MPNN01000002.1, on the reverse strand, counting down.
GGCTCCGCCATCCTCTAGTGCCATATCGGCGCTGGGCGGGTTCTGCCAAGTGTACTGCCAGTTCTCGCCCGGCAGAGCAAGCGCACGACTCCCAGAGTTCGGCGAGTATGCCTGCACGAGGTCGCTGTCGGCATCCTCGTAACCGCAGGTGTAGTCGTACACTTCGTTTCTGTTGGCACGTTCCATCGTTTCTTTCGGATTGTCCATTGGTTCGCTACTGGAAGCCCTCATGCGGTTCGCAACGTAGTCGTCGACATCCATCTTCGTATCGTCTTGGCTCATCCATTCCAGGCTGGTGCAAACGACATCCACTCTCGGCGACCCTTGCAACGGCTCGTCGGACGACACATGAACCATGATCTGATCCCTAGTCAGCTTGTCCGGGCCTTCATTGCCGGTGCCAGTGCCGGAACCGCCGCTCAACGTCACCGTCAGCCGCGGGGAGATCCCGTCTTTGGCATCGAACGCTTCCAGCTCCCGGCCGAACGTCTCGTTGCCGGCCATGTCCTCGACCTTCGCGCCCTGCGCGATGTCGATCTCCGGCGTGGCGTCAGACGCCAGCTCCGAAGCGAGCTTCAGGAAGACGTACTTGCCATCTACCTCCACGTCCGTGATCTGCGCCGCCGACTCGTCGTCCAACTCAACCGTGAACGTGTCGGTCGAGATCGAGCTCGCCGCGACATTGTTGTCGAACACCACCACGATACCCGAACGATCCGCAATCAAGCTCTTGTCCGATGTCCTACCGTAGTAGCCAGTAGCCGACTCGTCGGTCATGACCTCCGGATCCTTCTCGTCCAAGGTGATGATGTGCGCCGAGTAGTAACCGAGAACTTGCTTCGCTATTTCCAGGTCGCGGTCAGCGGTTTCCGTGCCAAGGTCGTTGATGAAGCGCGGGTTCGCAGGATCGGAATCCGAGAAACCGATGTTCCCCGCCATGTCCATCACGAACGCCTGGAAGTCGATCTGGAACTCCTTGTCACGCAACACCAGAGTCTCGCCCTCGGTCTCCCACAGATCCAGCCGCAGCGAGTCCTCGAACGTGCCACGAGTGGCGCCGTCGTCGTACTCATCCGACAAGATGTGGCAAACCTCTTGACCATCGTCACACGCATCATCGCCCAAGGCGTAGAGAGCATCCGCATCTGAAATTCCGAATGTCTGGTCCGAAGCGGAATACCCGGCGTAATCTGCTATGCGTGTCGCTCGCTTTAGAACCGGGCTTACTGTTCTCAGAATTACTTTTTCCGCATTCGGCGCCTTGGCTTCCAAAGCGTAGTCACTGTTACTGCCTGGTGCTCCGTTGCTGTCGACCTTGTTGTCGACCACAAGTCGGAACGAGCCGTCCACCAGACCGGAGTCGGTGTCTTCCATCGCGCCCGCGAAGTCGGGCGATTGGTCTCCGCTGGCAGCGCCGTGCGCCGGGTTCGCAACCGTTATCGTCGGCGCCCGGTTGTCGATCTCGATGCGCAACGTGCGCTTCGTCCCACTGCTGTCACGGTACTCGATCGTCACCGGACCGCTCTGAACCGCCAGAACCGCCGCATTGCCAATAGAGTTATCCGTCTTGCCGTCTCCAACTACGCGACCCCAGTTATCTGGACTTGTGCCAGTGCCTCTACCATCGCCATTGGCATCGGTCAGCCGCAGGTAGCCCTGATAGACACCATCGAAGCGCCCCGTCTCCGTCAGGAACAGGTCGACACTTCGATTTTCAAGGTTGCCATCCGCTAATGCCCGAACCTCCAACGCAGTGTTGCGATTCTTCTCATTGTCGGTGAAGACGACATTATCCTCACCGCCCACGCCATCGTTCGTGCTCAACGTACCATCAGGCGAGCACCTCCACGTATCACCATTCGTCTTGGTTGGAGTATTACCTTCTCCCGAACACTCGCGGTAGGTCTGCCCACCAACCAAGTTCTCTTCATTGCTCGTGCGGTAGTAGATGGCGAGGATGACGACTCTTGAGCCGCTAGGCACACTTGCATTCACTCCGAGCCACGGCGCGGTGTTGCCCCCAGCGTCGCCGTTCGACGCGTCCTCGTCAACCTCCAATTCGGTCAACTTTTTGATGGGATCCGTGAAATTAGGAGAAGTCCCGTCGTCCCCGCATGTTGCATTAGTAGAAACACAACCGTAGAACCTAACCTCAGCACCGTTGGCGACATCGAAATCGGCCGGCTTGAATTGCCAAGGATTAGCTACCCCATCACCAATACCACCGTCTCGCGTAAAGTTCAGCGTGTAATTGCCGCTGGAAGTTACTTCGGAAGTTGTAACTGTAGCAGCACCCTGGTATAGCCATATCCCGTCCGTGCCATTTCCGGCTTCCTCAGACGTGAACTTGATATCTTCATCAGTGTCGGTAGTATCCAGATCAACAGCTGTCTGGTAACTCAAACCATCGGCGTCCAAATCCGTTCTGATTAAAACCGCCAGCGAACCGGATTGATCCTCGTCGAAATCGACGGCAGTGTCATCCGCGTCGGAATCATCGTTTACGCCCTCATAAGAACGCCCTCGTACCAACACACCCGTCCGCTTGTCGCGTCCGGTATCGGCGATGCTGATCTTGATCAGGTCAGAGTTGGTAAGGATCGCCCTCGGCGCGTCCGACGAAGTCTTCGGGTCATGCGCGTATGTCGCATAGAGCGTAGAGACCTCGACGACCTTGTCGCGAATCTCCCACTTGACCCCATCGTACTCACCGGACAGGTCGCAGTCTTCATCCTTGAACAGGGTTGCGTCCGTCGTCAGACACGTCCCCATATTCAACGCGTCGATGCTGCCGGTCGCCGCATCCACGGTTGGCGGGCCAGTTCCTGCCGACTGCAAAATAAACAGCGCGCCGATTAGCGTAAAGAGTGCCAGCGCACCCAGCATCTTCGATTTCATGCTAATTCTCTCTCTCATGCGGATCTCACTCACTGTCTTGTGGGTCACCGTATTTGTCGATAGAACCTCGCCTCAGGCTGACCTTCAGACGCAAGCAATCCCTCGCTCGCATACACAAAAGTTCGCCATTTGGCGTTCATGTTCCCGAATATACGAATCCAGACGAATCCGATTCAATGCACCACAACGCGTTTAGCGAAGCATTTTCGCGAGAACTAGGATGCCGCCGCCTCTGAACTATGATGCCCATGATCCCCGCCACCGTCATTCCCGCGCACGCGGGAAACCAGGGAACATAAAGCACGCCGTTCCCTCGCCAGCCTCTGAACTATGATGCCCATGATGGCAAAAGATGCCAATGATCCCCGCCGCCCCCGTGGATTCCGGCTTTCGCCGGAATGACGGTTGTCACGCAGCGAACGACGCCCAGCCCGCGCGACCCGCATCAACGCAACACCCCCCTCCCACAACAACCCATCATTTCCATCCTTACCAATCTTTCGCATCATAGTTCAAAAACCTCGACATCAACGCAACAACCCCACCCACAACAACCCATCCTTTAAATCCTTCCCAATCCTTCAAATCCTAGTTCAATTGGAGAGATGATCTACGTTTCGATCTTGAAGTGTTGCAGGATCGATTTGAGGTCAGTCATTATCTCTGCGAGTGTGGACTTCACTTCTGCCATATCACTTTCTAGGCGACCCACGCGCTGCTCCAGCGCACCCATGCGCTGAAGCAGAAATTGCTGGCCTTGCCGGAGTGACTGCAGTTCTACGACATACGCCCGACGCGTCGGGAGATCAGCTTCTAACTGTTCAACACGTTCTTCGAGTGTCGGCATTCCGTTCCGCCTTATGAAATCGCACGTTCACAGATTAACCGCGCCTTTATCGTATCAGATGGATCGCTCATCACCGTTCCCCGCCAGCCTGTGAACTATGATGCCCATGATGGCAAAAGATGGGAATGATCCCCACCCCCTAGATTCCCGCGTCCGCGGGAATGACGGAGGCCAGCGCAACCGACATCAACGCAACAACCCCCTCCCACAACAACCCATCATTAAAATCCTTACCAATCCTTCAAATCCTAGTTCAAAACCGCACCAATCACCGGCTGTATAGACTTGTTGGCATGTGTTGAAGCGATGCGAGGTATCTGTATGAGAGCCACATTGACGATCGATGATGATGTCGCTGAGATTCTCGAAAAGCGAAGTCGAGACGAGAAAAAGCCCTTCGAGCAGGTGGCGAATGAGGCTTTGCGGCGCGGAACATCTCCACAAACTGCTGACGCCCAGCAACCGGCGAAGGAGCCGTCTGAATTGAAACCGCACGACGGTAAATGGATGGCCGGCGATGACCCCGCGCGACTAAAAGAGATCTTGGCAGATATGGAAGTGGAAGACTACCTTCGGAGTATCAGAGAGTGATCGTTCCGGATGTAAACATGTTGGTCTACGCCTACAACGAAACCTCTCCCATGCACAACGTCGCCAAGGATTGGTGGTACGGTTTGCTCGAAGGATCTGAGGATGTTGGCATACCTTCGGCAGTTTCAACTGGCTTCGTCCGCTTGATGGCTAATCCGAAAGTCATCGCCCCACCAGTCTCTCCGGTCGTTTCTATAGACCGTGTCCGAAATTGGTTTGAACGCACGCACATCTTCGCGATACACCCCGGAGCCGATCACTTTGATGTAATGCGACTAATGGTTGAGGCAACAGGAACTAGCCGCAACGTCGTTACCGATGCCCACATCGCGGCTATCGCTATTGAGCACAACGCAGAAGTCCACTCAAAAGACTCCAAGTTTGCGCAGTTCCCCGGCCTCAAGTGGATAGACCCTCTGTAACGATAACGCGCAAATCCACCACGCCATTCCCGCCTTTGAACTATGATGCGGAGGATTGGAAAAGATGGGAATGATCCCCACCACCCCCATAGATTCCCGCGTCCGGGTGCTGTGCATAACTACCGTCATTCCGGCGAAAGCCGGAATCCAGAGGGGCCGGGCAACGGAGCGCAAAGCTAAACGCCACACCTAAACCCCCTTTAATTCCCCCTTGGGCATCAAGGGGGAGGGTTATGCACAGCACCCGTGCGCGGGAATGACGTAGGCCCAGTTTCCCGCAAACCCCCGGAATGACAGTCGTCACGCAGCAAACCACCCCCAGCCCCCCCAACCCACATCAACGCAACAATCCCCACCCACAACAACCCATCATTCCCATCATTCCAAATCATGCCCATCCTAGTTCACCCCCCCTGTATAGACTTGTTGGCATGTGTTGAAGCGATGCGAGGTATCTGTATGAGAGCCACATTGACGATCGATGATGATGTCGCTGAGATTCTCGAAAAGCGAAGTCGAGACGAGAAAAAGCCCTTCGAGCAGGTGGCGAATGAGGCTTTGCGACGCGGAAACGAGGGGATCTCACCCGCAACCATCGCCGAAGCCAAACTCCGCTTCAAAGACGCGCTTGAGGAGGCTGAAGAGGAAGAGATTCCGACGCCAAGCGATTCGGTTCTATCGAACGCGCTACGAGCAGTGAAGATGATGGATGATCATTGCCCACAAGGGTTATCTAGCGTGGCTGTCCTAGAGGAAGGAATGATGGCAACCGCCCGGGGCGCAGATCTCAACTACATCTCGGTCGAGTGTCAGGAAAACGGCGAGGTGTCGGTGATGTTCAACGTCAGATCATACGCGCGGTACAAGGATATGGGGGAGGCCGAGCGCGCAGGATTCTTGAAGGCGCTGTTGGAAACTGTCCGATATTGAACGGTATGATTCGTTTGGGACCGGTCGAACTGGATGAGGATGTGGGGCACGATATAACGCGCTCATCTGAACCAAGAGCGCGTACCCCCGAGGCGATCTACGACTCGATGCGTCAAAACATCAAGGACGGTCCCGAGTTATCTGTCAACCGCGTAAGCGCAGCCGAGAAACGAGGCGAAATCACCGACCTTGTAAACATCATCCTTCAGCGCGGTACATCGGGGAAACGTAGGTTTCAAGGTTGGGGAATGCTCCCGGTTAAAGAAATAACGAACAGAGGATTCAAAGTACAAGCTGACCCTGCACCAGCCATCGGCCAGATGCCCGAAAACCCCTACCACGCCCTTATTCTTCTGCCCCAAACGGCACTAGCGGATGAAAACGAACGAAACCAACACATCAGGTACCTTTCCGAGTTGGCCGCTGGAAATTGGAACCCTCGCCCCTAACCCGCCTTTGAACTATGATGCGCATGATTGGAAAAGATGGGAATGATCCCCACCACCCCCTGGATTCCGGCTTTCGCCGGAATGACGTAGGACCTCTCACAACAACCCATCCTTAAAATCCTTCCCCATCCTTCGCATCCTAGTTCAAAACAACCCCCTAAGGCGCGATCCCACCCCCATAAAACACCCAAACCCCGTCGCCGATCGTCATCGTGTCGCTTGGGCGGAGGGTGTTGAAGCGGCTGAAGGTGGCGTCCCAGGTGTAGGCGCGGATGAAGTTTGGGCCTAGGTAGTCGCTGGCGGTCACGGGCGCGGCTTGGCTGTCGCGGAGGGAGACGCCGAAGTGGTCTTCGGTCTGGTCGCCGTCGTTGTCGACTACGCCGACGAAGTTCCAGCCATCCAATGTCGGAATCTCGTAGAGGCTCGGGACGACGCCGTCGCTGCGCCGGATCGTGCCGCGTAGCGCGACGGGCTGCTGTACAAAGGATGCGGACTTCACCCAGTAACCGTAACGGGCACGGATGTCGGGCAAGGTACCGAAGGACTGGCTCGATTCCCAGATGCCGTCGCGGCGAACCGCAACGCGCCATCCTTGGGTATCCCATCCAATGACCGCTTGGATCGCCGGATTCGTGAACACGGTCTCGATGCTCGTATCTATCGGATCGGCCGGCACTGATATCGCGTTCCAGCCAGTGACGAGGTCCAATACGAAGTCGCCGCGCTGGGTTGAGACGAATTCGAGATCGAACTCCAACGGATTGCCCGCGGCGTCGGTCGCTTCGACGACGATCTCATGCTCTCCGCGCGAGATGCTGGGCGGCCAGTAGACGAAACGGTTCGTCTCCCGGTTCGTAAAGTCGTCTTTGATCTCAACGCCATCCAGCGTCACGCTGTCGAGGGTGACTGTGGTCGCCTCGGCGAATTCGATGAAGATGAAGGGACGCAGTTCGGTCGATGTCGAGTCGTCTTCGGGTTGAACTTCACCGCCGCCAGATCGTAGCGGAGACAGGAACTCGGTGTCCAAGGTGAAATCGGTCGATGCCGCGCCCCAGCTCTGCACGCGCTGACCATCGCGGACGTGCCGCGACCGGTCGCGCGCGAATGCCACGACCCGCAGTCGACCATCTTCGAGCGATGCGATGCCGCTGCGCGTGTTGAGCCACTCGACCTCCCAGTTCTCACCGGGCCTTGAATTCATCGACCTTTCGGTCAGCTGGAAGGAATCGCCACGACTGTCTCGGTCACGGTTGTATCCACAGGTGTAATCAGTGCCGGAAGGTTCGCGTGGCTCGCCGGAGAAGGCGCCGTGACGATTCGCAATGAAATCGTCTACGTCGTACTCGATCTTGCGCCCGTTGACCGTCTCTTCCCAACTCAAGCTTTCACACACCACTACGACCGTCGGAGTTCCCTGCAACGGTTCGTCCGATTCGACGTGGATGTTGATGAAACTGTTCGTCAGCCGATCCGGGCCTTCAAATTCATCTCCCCGGCCCGAACCACCGCTCAACGTCACAGTTAAACGTGGCCCGATACCGTCGTTAGCTTCAAATCGTCGTAACTCGCGGCCCGACGTGATATTGCCCGCGAAGTCACGGACGCTCTCGCCAGCCGAGATGCCAACATACGGCGTCTCATCCGAATCGAGTTCGTCCGCCAACTTCAAGAAGACATGTTCTTCGTCGACATCGACGTCGACCACCTCGGCCTCCGAACCATCATCCAGCTCGACATAGAACGTGTTCAATCCGATAGACGAAGGATTAATAGGTCCGTCGAACACGAGCATTACGCCGCGCCGGTCGGGCACGGGGTCATCGTCGCGGTCCCGACCATAGTAACCAGTCGCAGATCGCTCAGTACTGATCTCCGGATCTTTTTCATCAAGGCCAACGATGTGCGCGGAGAGATATCCCAAAACGTTGGGCTGATTCCGATCACGCGGGTCTTCTTCCCCAAGATCGTCGATGAAATACGGATCATCACGGTCGGCATCGGAGAACCCGATATTTCCGGCAATGTCGACGACAAAGGCTTGGAAATCGACACCGAACTCCTGTTCATCGCCTCCAAGCCGTAAGCGCACCGAATCGTCGAAACGGCCGGAGCTAGCGCCATCGTTGTAGTTGTCAGCCTCGATGTAGCACCGGTCTTGATTCCGACTGCACGAGTCGTCTCCCAGGTCGAACAGTCGACGCGGGTCGATAACGCCGAACGGGTCGTCCCTCGAGGTGTTGTATCCGACATAGTCCTCTCGTCGAGACACGCTTCCGTTCGGGCCGCTTCCTCGGACATTGAATCTCGGAACGATGCCATCAAGCGCAAAGTTGCGTGAGGAATCCGAGTCGTTGTCCACGACCAATCGGAACGAGTCTCGAGCGAGGCCGGAGTCGTTGTCGTCAAACGATCCGATGAAGTCCGGCGAATGGTCATCGCTGGAAGATGCGTGCCGAGGCTGATCGATTTCGATGCGCGGCGGTTCATAATCGATCGCGATGCGGAGCGTTCGTCGGCGTCCGCCTGAATCGCGATACTCGATAGTTACCGGGCCGCTCGCAACGCCAAGCACCGCCGTATCCGACTCCCCGCTGCCCGCCGCGTCGCGCACGCGCGCTCCCCAGTTAGTACTTTGTGTATCGCTTGAGGAGTATCGCCCATCGCCATTGGTGTCGGTCAACCGTACGTACCCTTCGTACCGGCCAGTGAATAGACCGGTCTCCTCCAGATGTAGATTTACGGCGTCGCGGTCGCCGTCGGAGCTAGCCAGAAGCAGCAGCTGGTCATTGCCGTCGATTTCATTGCTCGTGTATTGCACATCACGGCCGCCGTCCCGCTCGTCCGCCTCGCTGCTTCCGCACCTCCAAACATCGTTCCGCTCGCGTGTTGGATCGGTGGTGCTGGATACGCCGCAGTGGTAATACGACCGATCGCCGACCATCTCTTCGCGCCCGCTGGTCTCGTAAAAGATGGCATGGATCAAGACGTTCTTGCTCGCCGGCACGCTGGCGTTGACGGCCAGCCAAGGGGCGACCGACGGGCTAACGCTACCGGATACACGGTCTTCGTCGACTCCTACCGAATCGCTCACATCGGTCAACCTGTCATCACCGCTACTCGACAGCGAACAGACAACAAGATCGGTTACGCAACCGAAGAAACGGATATTGCTGTCACCGTCCATCGGCTTATAGCTCGAGCCGTATTCAAAGTTCAGCGTTCGACTGCCCGAAGTTGGAATAGTAGCGACCCCGCTCGAGTCGCGGACTGTGAGTCTCGTACCCGTTTCGAATACAGTATCTTCATCGCTGGCGATGAGATCGCGGTTTCGCAGCAGTCGTCTAATCTCCGCCAAGTCGCCGACAATTTCGGCATGGCCCTCACCTCTCACCAGCACGCCGGTTCGTTTGTCGCGGTCGGGATCGTAGATGCTGATCTTAAGGAGATCGGTATCTTCAAGGATCGCTCGCGGCTCATCCCAAGCCGTCTTGGGATCGTGGGCATACGTCGCATACAGGGTCCGCGCATCTTCGATCTCATCCCGGATTTCCCAACCATCGGACCGGTCGGACAAATGGCATGTTTCGTCCTCGAATACCGAGGCATCCGTGGCCAGACACGTGCCGACGTTCAGAGCATCAATCACCCCTGTGGCAGCGTCCGCACGTTGCACGCCGTATCCGCTCATCTGCACCCCGAACACGCCGAACGCAATGGAGACGATCAGCGCAATTCCCAAAAAGTTCCACTTTATGTACTTAGTGTTGTGCTGCGGAGTTCTCATCGGAGCCTATTCCAGATTGGTCGCGTGCGTTAACCGGCGAGTCGACTTTCGATCCAAGAAAATCGATTTCCGTCGCGTCAACGTCGAACCGCGTTCACACGCGTTCATAAAGATAAACGTTCTCGACGTGGATTTTGTTCCATCGAAAGAATTGAAGCGGTCTCGATCCGCTCCAATCGTAGCGATCAGGGACGACTGCGACCCTTATTTCTCGGTGATGCTCCGAAGGAACGATGCGTTGTCCTTTGATCGCGCAAGACGTTCCAAGATGCGCTCGGTCGCCTCTGTCGGGTTCCCATTAGATGACTGCTGTTGCAACAACGAGAGCATCCGACGCAACAACCAGACCTGTCGCAAAGTGTCCGGGCTCTGCAGCAACTCTTCGTGCCGAGTGCCGCTGCGTTCCATGGAGACCGCCGGATAAATCCTGCGATCCGACATCGTGCGGTCAAGGTGGAGTTCCATGTTCCCGGTGCCTTTGAACTCCTCGTAGATCAAGTCGTCCAAACGGCTGCCGGTCTCGACCAATGCGGTTGCGACGATCGTCAGACTGCCGCCCTCTTCGCAGTTCCGAGCCGCGCCGAAGAATTGCTTCGGCGGGTAGAGTGCCAACGGGTCCATACCTCCCGACAACGTCTTGCCGCTGCTCGGCAGCTTAACGTTGAAGGCGCGTGCCAGACGAGTCAAGCTGTCAAGTACCAACAACACGTCCTCGCCAGATTCCACGAGCCGTTTCGCACGGTCCAAAGCCTGGTCCGACGTCTCACATTGATGCTCGACCTGCTCGTCGAAAGTCGAGGAGTAGACCTCGCCCTTAATCGACCGGCGCATGTCAGTCACTTCTTCCGGCCGTTCGCCGATCAAAGCGACGATGATGTGAATCGCCGGGTAGTTTTCGGCCACCGCGTGCGCGATGTCCTTCAAGATCACCGTCTTGCCAGCTTTGGGAGGCGCCACAATCAATGCGCGCTGGCCCTTGCCGATCGGTGCAATGATGTCGATCACCCGGCTATTGAGCTTGTTCGGCAGAGTCTCCAGGGTCAACTGCTTGTCCGGGTAGACGACCGTCAAATGCTCGAAACGCGGGCGACGGCGGGCGAATTCAACGTCGCGACCGTTGACCAACTCCGGCCACAGCAACGGATTGTTGCCGCGTCCCCGCGTGCGCTCGCCCTGTGACCGCACCGGACCGGCGATGAAATCGCCCTGCCGAAGACCGCTCTTGCGAATCAGTCCATTGGGAACGTAGATGTCATCGTCGCTGCTCCCACCTCCGGGAGGTCGCAAAAAACCGTAACCCTTGTCGTGAACATCCAGAATGCCAGCACCGATTGCGATGCCGGTCGTCTCAGAATTGGCAAGGAGCACCTGCAATGCAAGCTCGGTGCGACGTTCCGGGATATCAACCAGACCGATGCTCCGCGCCTCCACCATCAACTCAGCGTTGGTCATGGTTCCAAGATTGCCAAGGGCATCCGGACTCAATCGTTCTGATTGACGTGGAGCTGGTTTCGGGGCAATTGCAACTTGCCTCCGTTGTCCGTTCTGATCAATCGGAATCGACGTATCAATAGGGGTACGTGTCATTAAGCACCTTCGCGTTAGGACTCAGCGAATTACTAAAGTGAGGGATCGCTTCTGGGCGATATGTCTCCGAGTGGAGCGGTTGCCTGCCCGCCAATCGTCCCCATCAACCATCAGTTACACACCACACCGCGCATGGCATTCCGCGTTCTGCGAGAAAGTCTATATGAAAAAACAACAGCGAGTCAAATCAATCAGATGTCACGAATTCCAAATTTCCGGCCCGTTGCCACCGCTCCACGTTGGCATCAACTGCCAACAGACAACGCACTCGCGAAAAGTTGATGCTGCGTGCCTTCTGGTTGGAACTGCCGAGCGTACTGCACGAAGAGATCGAACAGCGGATGCGGCTGTTCGGGACGAGACCGAAACTCCGGATGGAACTGACTGCCCAGCATGAACGGGTGATCAGCTAACTCCGCGATCTCGACCAACGACAGCTCCGGATTCATCCCGCTGCTCAGAAGACCTAAATTCTCCAAACGCTTCCGATACGCGTTGTTGTACTCAAACCGATGGCGGTGCCGTTCGCTGATCTTTAACGTCCCGTTACTCGTGTCACCCGCGTCTTTGGCAATCGCGTATGCTTCGTAGGCCCTCGTTCCCGGGGTAAGAACGCAAGAATACTCGCCCAACCGCATCGTTCCGCCGATCTCGGTAACCTGCTTCTGCTCCTCCATCAGCGCAATGACCGGTTCCATCGCTGCCGCATCGAACTCCGTCGAATCCGCTTCTTCGATTCCGGCCACGTGGCGGGCAAACTCGATGATCATCATCTGCAAACCTAGACACAGACCCAGATACGGAATGCCCCCTTCACGCGCGTACCGCGCCGTCTGAATCATCCCCTCCGTCCCGCGCTTGTCGAAACCGCCCGGTACCACAATCCCCTGCGCCTTCGAAAGATAGCGATCGGCGCCATTCTCCTCGATCAACTCCGAAGGTGTCCATTCGAGATCGATGCGGACACCTTGGTTTAATTCCGCATGTCGCAACGCTTCAACTACCGACAGGTAGGAATCCTGGAGGCTCGTATATTTGCCGACGATCGCGATAGACACTCGTTCCATGTCGCTGTCGTATACGAACGAACCCTCGCCGTTATTCGCCAAATTCGGAGTATCCGCCAAAGCCTTCCATACCGGAGGCACCACCGGATCCCGCCGCTCGAAGCCGAGGCGATCCATGATCACCTCCGCCAAACCCTGATTTTCCAACCAACCAGGAACCGCGTAAACATTGCCCAAAGTTGGTAGATAGATGATCGCGTCGCGCGGCACACCGCAATGCAGACTGATCTTGTCCTTCAGGCTCTCCGCCTCTTCCTCCGAATCCGTCGGGTCGTTAAGACGACAGAGAATCGCATCCGGTTGGATACCCAACGCTCGAAGCGCGCGAACGCTGTGTTGCGTCGGTTTCGTCTTCAACTCGTTCGTCGGCTTTAGCATGGGAACGAACGTGAGGTGTATCGAAAACGAATTTTGGTGCCCCTCCATGTCCCGCATCCACCGCACTGCTTCGATAAATGCCTCCGCCTCCATGTCGCCTACCGTTCCACCCACTTCGACAATCACAACATCCGCGTCCTCACTCTCCGCCAACTTCCTGATCCGCCGGGCAACCGCACTCACCAGATGCGGCACCACTTGCACCGTCTCCCCCAAATACTCCGAACCCAAACGTTCCTTGTCCAATAACTCGTTATAGATCTGCCCCGCGGTCACATTTGACAGGATCGTGAAATCCTGGTTCAAAAAGCGCTCGTAATGCCCCAGGTCCAGATCCGTCTCGCTACCGTCCATCGTCACGAACACCTCGCCGTGTTCAAGAGGCGACATCGTCCCTGGGTCGACGTTCAGATAAGGGTCGAGCTTGAGTATAGTGACCCGCAGTCCCCGATTCTTTAACATGCGCCCGATAGATGCACAGGCGATGCCCTTGCCTAAAGAGCTGGTTACGCCGCCCGTAACGAAGATGTATCGCCGGCGCTTACTCAACGTGAAAAACGAGCGTTGTTGCGGAGGTTCGGCACATGAAAAGTGTACCCAAAAATCGAACTGTTCGTGAGCGTCTCAATCCGAAAACGCGCAGATTTGCTCACATATAGAATCTTCGTTTGTGACACCAATCCAAGTGCAAGCCCAAGTGCCAGTCAAATGAACTCCCCATTGCTGACGGAAGACGACGTCCGACACATCGCACGCCTAGCCGCTCTACGCATCGATGATGCAGAGGTCGAGACGATGCGAAGCCAGTTATCCGACATCCTCGCTCACTTTCAGACGCTGGCACAACTTGACACCCAAGGAGTGCCGCCAACCGGACACACCACCGACGCGCACTCTGTGATGCGTGACGATGAAGAAATGGCGGCCCTCGATCGCGAGCAGACTCTCGCAAATGCGCCATTTATCGACGGCGAATTCGTCCGCGTCAGGCCAGTAATTGAATAACCGTTACTGCTGACGCCAACCGCCACCAGATTGCGTTTCCCACGATGACAGAAACCCTTCCCGAAACCCACGCGTCGGCGCGCGAAATGCGCGCCAAGTACGAATCCGGCCAAGCAACCGTCCGAGACACCGCGCTCGCACACCTAGAACGCATTCAAAAAGTCGACAAACACACACACGCCTTCCTTACAGTACTGGACGAAAATCAAATCGTCGCCCAAGCCGACGCCGCAGACGAGATGATCCGAGCTGGCCAAGCCTCAGCCATGACCGGCATACCGTTCCTGATCAAGGACAACATATCAACCGATGGCGTCCGCACCACCGCCGCCTCCAAGATCTTGGACGGATACGTCCCGCCATTCGATGCCACCGTAGTTTCACGGCTCAAAAAAGCCGGCGCAATCATCCTTGGCAAAGGCAACCTCGACGAATTCGCCATGGGCTCGTCGAACGAAAACTCCGCATTCGGAGCGGTCATCAACCCGTGGGGCAAAAACCGCGTGCCCGGCGGTTCCAGCGGCGGAGCCGCGGCGGCCGTCGCGGCGGGAGAAGCCGCAATCGCTCTCGGATCTGACACTGGCGGCAGCATCCGCCAACCCGCATCGCTCTGCGGCGTCGTCGGATTCAAACCTACTTACGGCACCGTCAGTCGATACGGCCTCATCGCATTCGGCTCATCGCTCGACCAAATCGGACCCATCGCAAGAACCGTCGCAGACTGCGCCGACACCGCAAATGCAATTTCCGGCCGCGACTCATTCGACTCAACATCACTAGAACTCGACCTAGATTTCACCGAATACCTCGATCGCGACATCGATGGAATGCGGATCGGTATTCCCCGTGAATACCTCGTCGAAGGCATCGAACCCGGCGTACGATCCGCATTCGACGCCTCGATCGCCGTCCTCGAAAGTCTAGGCGCCGTTGTCGAAGAGACCAGCCTTCCCCTAACCGACCACGCCCTCGCCGTCTACTACATCATTGCCCCATCTGAAGCGTCCGCAAACCTTTCCCGCTTCGACGGCGTCAAATACGGAATGTCGGTCGATGGCGAGCCAAACGCTCGCGAATCGATCGAAGCAACACGGGGTAACGGATTTGGGCCAGAAGTGAAACGGCGCATACTCATCGGAACGTATGCACTCTCAGCCGGGTACTACGACGCCTACTACAAGAAAGCGCAGCAAGTCAGGACTCTCATCCGGCGAGAGTTCCAAGACGCATTCCAAAAGTTCGATGCTCTAGTCATGCCGACCTCTCCGACCGTAGCCTTCGAAATCGGCGAAAAAACGCAGGACCCGTTCCAGATGTATCTCAGCGACGTCTGCACCATACCGGTCAACATCGCGGGATTGCCAGGAATATCGGTCCCTTGCGGCCTCTCCGAAGGTCTACCAGTAGGACTGCAAATCGTCGCCCCTCAATTGGGAGACCGCACCGCGTTGCAGATCGCGCATGCCTACGAGCAATCGGCAAATTGGAAGCTGACACCTCCAGAATTATGAAAAGCCTAACCGTCCCAAAACCTTCGTTCGTCAAAATCATTGCCGCGATGTCGGTCTTTGCGCTTGCCACAGTTTTCGCGTGTAGTTCATCCGAAATCAACATCGTGAACATTGACGGAGACGGCACATCGACCGCCAAATCCGAATTAGAGATCAGCACACAAGATTTGCAGTGCCCAGACCTCGAAACACCGCCGAACGTTGGCGACACTCCGCTGGGACCGCCCCCGGGAATGCCCTACATCTTCGCTGGCACTGCCTATATTGATGGTCAACCCGCGCCCGAAGGCGAAATGCTCTACGTGAAACTCACCGCGTCACGCTCACACGCAGTCGAGATTCTCGAGAACGGCAAATATCGCGACATCATTCACGGTCCGGTTCACCCGCCCGACAATGATGTGCCCTTCGTCTTCTGCCTCGGCGACCCCGAAGGTGTCGCAGTCAAAGCGAACGAAACCGTTGAATACGAAAACACCGGGACCTTCGAAGAGGTCGAGCTAGATCTCAACTTCCCGATGGGACCGGGCGAGTTGAACGCACAATAATGCTCCTCGAACTCGGCGGCGGCGCTCCCCATGTCGACGAGACGGCGTTCGTAAGCGCACAAGCTACGCTGATCGGAGACGTGCGCGTCGGACCCCGATCCAGTGTCTGGCCCGGAGCCGTAATCCGAGCAGACAGTGGAACCATCACCATCGGTTCCGGATCGAACGTCCAAGACAACTCCGTCATCCATGCCGACGACGACGCCACAATCGGCGATGGTGTGACGATCGGCCACGGCGTCGTATGCCACGGCAAGACGATCGGCGATGGATGCCTGCTCGGCAACGGCTCAGTTCTCAACGACGGCGTCGTGTTGGGAAAAGGCTGCCTCGTTGCCGCTGGTTCCGTCATCCCTGAAAACGCCAAGTTCGACGACAACCAATTGATCCGCGGCGTTCCGGGCAAAGCCATCGGCAATTTACGCGCTAGACACCAAGAGTTACAGAAACGCGCCGCCCTGAGCTACGTCAACCGCATCGAACGCTACAAGCGGTCATCCACCGAAGACAACCCTCTATAACCAATTCGGACTTACATCCGCTCCGGCGCATTCATCCCCATGATGTTCAACGTGCCCTCAAGCACGATTCGCGCCGCATCGACCAGCAATAACCTGGCCTTGGTCAACTCCGCATTAGCCGGTTCGCTCGAGATCACGCGGCATGCTTCGTAGAAGCGCTGCAACTCGCGCGCCACTTCATATGCAAAGTGCGGCATGTGATGTGGCTCCAACATCTCCGCCGAGCGCGCGATCACATCGGGCAGCTCGTTCAACCGCCGCATCAGCGCAAGTTCCTGGCTTGTCGTCAGCAACGAAACATCGCCATCCGCGAATTCGATTCCCCGATCCTTCGCGGCACGAAGCACCGCGCAAAGCCGCGCATGCGCGTACTGCACGTAAAACACCGGGTTCTCCGCTGTCTCAGCTTTAGCCAACTCAAGGTCGAACTCCATGTGTGTACCAGGTGTTCGCTCCAAGAAGATGTAGTGGCACGCATCGGCACCCACCGCGTCCAATAATTCGTCTGCACCGATGAAATTGTCTTTACGCTTGTTGAAACTGACCGTCTCATCGCCCTCTTTGAAATTGACCATCTGGTTGATGATGATCGTCAGATTGTCGGATTCGACGCCCAATGAATCGACCACCGCGTTCATTCTGGCAATGTGTCCATGGTGATCAGCGCCCCAAACGTTGATCACGCGATCGAAACCTCGCTTCACGAATTTGTTGTAGTGGTATGCGATATCGGTTCCGAAATACGATGGCCCACGCTCCATCGAACGAATAATCACGCTATCGCTCTCGAGACCCACCTTGGTGCCCAGGAACCACAACGCTCCCTCGCGCTCTGAGATGAAACCCCGGTCCTTCAGCAGTTCCAACGATTCGTTGAAATCATCGCCGTCGATCAACGATTTCTCGCTGAACCACTCGTCATACTCGATCCCCATCCTCGACAACGTGGCGCGAATGTTAGCCAATGTGCGATCCAATGCCGTCTTCCTGATGACGCCAATCGCTTCGTCCTCGCTCATCTCAACCACCGCGTCACCATACTCGGCGTACAACTCTGCGCCCAACTTTGCGACGAATTCGCCCGGATAAGACTCCACACCCAATTCAACATCTTTTCCAGCTGCCTGCAGGAAACGAACATAGGCAGATTCCATATAAATACGCATCTGATTGCCCGCGTCGTTGACATAGTACTCCCGCTGCACATCGAAACCCGCCGCATCCAAGATGTTCGCGATGCCGTTGCCGATCACCGCGCCCCGTACGTGCCCAATATGCAATGGTCCCGTCGGATTTACGCTCACGAACTCGACCTGGACCTTCTGACCCGCACCGATGTCGGAATGCGCGAACCTCACGCCCTGCTGGCGGATAACGTTAACCCGCGATCGGAGCCATTCGTCGTCCAATCGGAAATTGATAAATCCCGGGCCCGCGATGCTCACATCGCAGACCATCGAAGACTGCTCAACGGATTCCGCGATCTTGGCAGCGATCTCGCGCGGCGCCATTCGCATGCTCGAAGCCAAAGCCAGCGCAATGCTCGTGCTGTAGTCCCCGTGCTCCGCGTGTTTCGGACGCTCAACCGTCGGAGTTACCTCCCCGATCTGCGGCAATGCATCTGCTGCAATAGCCGAATCGAGAGCCGAAACCACCATTTCTGCTATCTGTTTTTGCGGGTGCATACTATCCCAATCTGAAATCCGTACGCGCAAGCCGATATTCTCGACCGCACATGTATCCTGCTAACACACCAACTTCCGTACATATATAAGGATAAGAAAACGCGTTCGGTTGGCTCAGGTCAATCGATGCCATCTCCTCCCATGACCGAATCAAAAATACCCCCCAACGCAAGCCAACGCGCCGAAGATATCGCCAACGCTGGTGGTCGCGTCGGAATACCGATCTCCGACGAACACGCAAAACTCGCCGCGCAGTGGGGCGACTCGCTCTATCAATCCGCCAACGTCGTACGCGCCATCGACTACCAAGCCCACGAACCCTCCAACGTGTTCAATCCCGTCGGTTCCAACGACGATCCCCGCGAAAGGAACGACCGATGAGCGACGAGCGCACACAGTTGGCATTCGATTCGATCCACGAACTAGCCCCGAAAATCAAAGATGGATCGGTTTCACCGGTCGATATCACCGAGATCGCGCTCGAACGCACGGCGGTCCTCAATCCAAAGTTGAACGCCTTTCTCGACATCTGGCATGATGAAACGCTCGCGGCCGCGACCAAAGCCGAAAGAGATATTGCCGACGGTCAATACTTGGGTCCAATGCACGGAATCCCGATCGGTCTTAAAGACCTCGTCGATGTCGCCGGCAAAGTCACCACCGGCGGCTCGAAAGTCCTCCAATCCAACATCGCCAAGAACGACGCAACCATCACTGACCGTTTGAATTGCGCTGGTGCAATCTCTATCGGCAAGACCAACCTTGTCGAGTTCGCGTTCGGAGCGGCTGGCGTGAATCCCTACACCGGAGATGCCCGCAATCCGTGGGACACCGACAAGATTACCGGTGGCTCAAGCAGCGGATCCGGTGCTGGTGTCGCCGCCGGCATGGTCTACGGCGCACTCGGCTCCGACACCGGCGGAAGCATTCGGATGCCCGCATCGCTATGCGGCATCGCAGGTTTGAAACCTACATACGGACGTGTTCCCCGCACCGGCGTCCTTGACCTCTGCTGGAGTTGTGACCACGTCGGGCCGATGACCCGCCGAACCGCCGATTGCGCCCACATGCTCAACGTAATCGCCGGACATGATCCGCTCGACATCGCGTCATCCACGCGCCCGGTTCCCGACTTCGCGGCAGATCTCGACAAGGGTGTCGACGGATTGCGCATCGGAGTCCCCGAGAACTACTTCTTCGATCCCGACATCGTCGATCCCGAAATAGCCGCCGCAGTCAATACCGCCATCGAGTTGCTGGCCAACAACGGCGCCGAGATCGTTCCCGTGCCTTTGGATTGGGTATCGAACGGCAGGTCGATCAATATGATCATCACCCTGGCCGAAGCCACCGCGGTCCACGAAAAAATGCTCGCCTACCACGCCGACGACTACACACCGGCGGTCCGTAGCCGCATCCAATCCGCACTCGCAATGCCCGCCGTCGACTACGTCCGTGCCCAACGCGCCCGCCAAGCATTCTCCGTCGCCATGGCCGAGGCAACCAAAGACGTCGACGTCCTCGCTACGCCAACGGTACCGGTCCGCACTCACACCATCGCCGAATGCACACCCGCGCCCGGCGAAGCCATCGCCGACAAAGGCGCCGAGATCCCGCTCTTTACATCCATCTTCGACGTCACTGGCGAACCATCACTCTCCGTAATGTGCGGATTCGATTCCTCCAACATGCCCATCGGACTAATGATCACCGGCCACGCCTTCGACGAAACAACCGTCGTACGCGTAGGCCACGCCTACGAAGAGCTATCCGGTTGGCACGCTCAAAGACCTCCGATCTCCTAACTTGTAGGGGCAAGGTTCAAACCTGCCCGCCGGCTCCGTGCCGCTGTACTGATGAGTAGTTCACCGCCCTACGAAGAAGTAACCTCTCCCACCACCATGCGTCCCCTCTCCCGCTTAGCGGGAGAGGGTTAGGGTGAGGGCACACCCATGCAAACCGAAAACGCATCCGCGCACAACACAAAACGCACCCGACACGATCGCCACATCAACCGACCGTCGATGCGTAAAGATCGCGGCTTCGCCTGCATCGGACTCGACCGACCAACAGACCCCGTCAATGTCGGCCATGCGCTCAGAGCCGCATTTTGTTTCGACGCACGTTTGGTCATCATCGGCGGCGAAACGCCAAGCATCCGACTCTCTAAACTGACCACCGATCCGATGCGGTCATACAAACACATCCCAGTCATCAAATCGAAAAACCTGCTCAAAGCAGTCCCTGAAGACACCACCGTTGTCGGTATCGAACTCTGTGACGACGCCTCAACACTTGTGGAATTCAAACATCCCGAACGCGCCTGCTACGTCTTCGGTCCCGAAAACGGCGTCCTCTCCGACGAAATTCTCGACCGATGCGCACACAAGGTCATGATCCCAACGATGGCATCCCTGAACCTCGGCATGACCGTGAACATCGTCATGTACGACCGACTCGCCAAAGCGTGGCCAAAGCTGGTTGCGCGGCCCGCATGGATCGAAACTTCAAATGCGGACGTGGATGTCGGGACCAACCCGTGAATCTCCGCGATACGCCGCGCCGTTCGCGCATGCAGGGCGTCTACTACGGCTGGTACATGCTCGCCGGCGCATCCTTGATGAATGCCTTCGGTGGCACCATCGTCTGGCAAGGCTTCGCCGTATTCTTCATCCCGGTTGCCGAAACGCTCGGGATCACCTATTGGCAGACCTCTCTTGCATTTGCACTCGCCCGCGCCGAAAACGGCGTCCTCGGACCAATCACCGGATGGGCGCTCGACAGATTCGGTTACATGCCCCTCATCTTGGGCGGCACCATAATCACCGGCGTCGGCTACATCATCCTCTCGCAGGCGGAGACATATATCGCCTTCATGCTCATATATCTCTTCGTCATTTCCATCGGATCGTCGACCTCCTTCATGCAAGCCACAACCGCGGCCCTCAACACATGGTTCATTCGCTATCGCGGCCTCGTAATGTCCATCAACAGCGCCGCGTTTCGGGCTGGCGGCGCGATCATGATCCCGCTCATTTCCGTCGGCGTCATAAACCTCGGCTGGGAGACAACCTCTTGGATCATCGGCGCCGCCCTGATCGTCTTCGTCGCACCCTTAGCATTCCTGTTCCGGCGATCGCCCGAAAGCATGGGCTTGAAACCCGATGGCGGTGTTTCTCTGTTCCACATGCGACGACGACTCCGCAGAAACGACAGAGCGCAGAACCGGTCATCTGCGACTGAGCAGGACGACCTTTCGCAAACCTCCGGCTCAAACGCGAACCCAGAACGCAATTTCACCACCAAGCAGGCTTTGAGAACTCCGTCGTTCTGGGTGTTGGTATTGGCAACCACATTGCGAATGTCGGTCCACGGCACCATCTTTCTCCACTTCATTCCCATCCTCGTATGGCGCGGCGAAACCCAACAAACATCCGCCAACCTCGTCGGCCTCATATCCCTATCCGCAGTACCAGTAATCCTCTTCACCGGCTACATCAGCGATCGCGTTGGACGACCACTTTTGCTCACGTTCCTCTACAGCGCCTCCGCCGTCAGCTTGCTTCTCATGACGCTCGTAGAAGGCACCTGGCCGATCTTCATGGCAATGTTGCTCTTCACCGGCTCCGAAGCTGGTAGCTCCCTCAACTGGGCCATAATCGGCGATCTCTTCGGACGCGCCCGTTACGCCACGATTCGCGGCATGATGGCACCTATTTACAACCTCGCCCTCATCATCGCACCCGTAGCCGCCGGCTACACCTTCGACCGCCTCGGCACCTACCAACCCGTCCTAATCGCCGGCACCATCCTGATGTTTATCGCGGCGCTCGTCTTTCTCGTTTTGCAACCAGCCGTGAGGCGGGCACGGCGACTCGGATGATTTAAAGTTCGCAGTCCTTGCCCGTCATCCAAAACCACTACAAAACTCCATCATTCCCGCAAAACTCCGTCATTCCGGCGAAAGCAGGAATCCAGAGGGACGAAACATACATCGATTGGGGCGATGCAATCGGGACCGGGTCGCCGAAACAATCACTTCGTCAGCCCGATCAAGGGTTTTGCAAGGGTCTCCGTTATCCAAGAGAGAAATCAGCGCGATTTCGCAGACGGGTTGATGCGGAGCAATCCCAAAAAGAATGGTCGGGGCAACAGGATTTGAACCTGTGACCTCTTGACCCCCAGTCAAGTGCGCTACCAGGCTGCGCCATGCCCCGACTCTGTAGCCCAGAGTCTATCAAAACGCATTTCCCCGTCCTCCCCCTCATTCCCGCGCACACGACCCCGCGCACACGACGTAGGGGCGGTTCGCGAACCGCCCCTACCACCCCACTTACCAACCCCAAATCCACCGCGGCACCGTCTCACGCAACAACGTGTCCCCTCTCCCGATCAGCGAGGCCAATGCAAAACCCGTGATCGGGGCCACGAAGCGACCGTTTCGGCGACCGGGCCCCGTTTGCACCGCCCCTCTGGATTCCAGCTTTCGCCGGAATGACGGAGTTTTGCAATGGTCTGTAAGTTAGGGAGCATAGAATCGGTTAGGAATGGCTGAGCAACAAAACTACCGGGCACCACGCGGCGTCGCCGACATCCTCCCAGACGATCAATCCGTCTGGAACGCGGTCAAGAAAACCGCTATCAACACCGCACGCCAGTTCGGATACCAGCAGATCGATACCCCGGTATTCGAAAACACCGGCCTATTCCGCCGCGGCGTAGGCGGCGAAACCGACATTGTCCAAAAAGAGATGTACTCCTTTGACGACCTCGGTGGCGAATCTCTAACTCTGCGACCCGAAGGCACCGCGCCCGTCTGCCGCTCATACATCGAGCACGGCATGCACAACCTCCCGCAACCAGTCCGCCTCTACTACATCGCTCCCATGTTCCGTTACGACCGACCGCAAGCCGGCCGGTATCGCCAACACCACCAATTCGGATGCGAAGCCATCGGCGACCCTTCGCCAACCATCGACGCCGAAATCATCGAGATCGGTCTCCACTACATCACCGCTCTCGGCTTATCAGACGTCACCGTCCGTATCAACTCCATCGGCGACCCAGAAACTCGCACCAGCTACGCCGACGATCTTCGTAACCACTACGCAAAATTCGCCGACGACCTGCCAAAAGTCGACCGTGACCGCCTCGAAAGGGCCCCGCTCCGACTCCTCGACTCCAAAGAACCCGCGACCCAAAAGCTCAGCGCCGACGCGCCGAAATCATTGGACTATCTCTCGGACGAAGCACAAAACCACTGGGAAAACCTGTTAGTCCTGTTGGACGGTCTAAAAACCGCTTACCCCAACTTCAGCTATCGTACCGACCACACCCTCGTCCGCGGCCTGGACTACTACAACCGAACCGTCTTCGAGTTCGAACCATCCACCGAAGGCAGTCAAACTTCGCTCTTCGGCGGTGGAAGATACGATCCGCTCATCGGCATCCTCGGAGGCAACGAAACACCGGGCGTCGGCTTCGGCTCCGGCATCGAAAGAATCATCCTCGAAACTCAACGCCAAGAATCACTCGATGTCGCCGAACCGCCTCGCAACGCTGTAATGGTCCACGTCGGCGACAACGCCACCATACGCGCTGCCCAACTCGCCGCCGAACTGCGCAACCACGGCATATCCGTCCTCATGGCCCCCGCCGGCAAGTCCATGCGTGCGCAGATGCGTTACGCAAACCGCGCCAACGCAAACTACGCCATCATCATCGGCGACCGCGAAATCGAACAGGGCGTCGCAGCCGTAAAACCACTCCAATTCGAAGGCGACCAAAAAACGCTCGCACTCGACTCCGCAACAATCGCAAACTTCATCGCCCCCTCCGAATAATGCCTGAATCCACAACCATTGAAAACCGACTCCGAGCCAGCCTGCAAGCTGCCGCCGAAAGACAAACGGAACTCGAAACCCAGATGTCGCAACCAGACGTCGCCTCCGATCGTCTCAAGATGCAACGTCTCGGACGAGAATACTCACGCATCTCCGTGCTCGTCCGTCTACGCGACGAATTCGATGCCGTCCTCGAAGAGATCGCCGACGCCCAAACCATCCTCGCCGAAGAAACCGACGACGAAATGCTCGAGATGGCACGCGACATCACTCGAGATCAACAGGCGCGCCACGATGAACTAATCGATGAAATCCAAATCGCGCTCATCCCGCGCGACGAAACCGATGACGCCGACGCCGTCCTCGAAATTCGCGCCGGCACTGGTGGCGACGAAGCCGGACTCTTCGCAAACGAGCTCTACCGCATGTACCAACGCTTCGCCGAACTTCACGGTTGGAAAACTTCCGTCCTTTCCCTGAACGATACCGGCATCGGCGGCCTCAAAGAGGTCGTCTTCGAGATCGAAGGCGAAGGTGCATATCCACGCCTAAAACACGAAAGTGGTACCCACCGCGTTCAACGCGTACCACAAACAGAGTCCCAAGGGCGCATCCACACCTCCGCCGCAACCGTCGCCGTCCTGCCAAAAGCCGAGGACATCGACGTTCATATCGACGACAAGGATCTCAAGATCGACATCTTCCACGCCGGCGGCCACGGAGGACAGAACGTTAACAAAGTCGCCACCGCGGTCCGTATCACCCACGAACCATCAGGCATCGTCGCCCAATGCCAGAACGAGCGCTCGCAGCTCCAAAACAAGATGCAGGCGATGGACATTCTACGCGCCCGTCTCTGGGATATGGAATTGCG
The DNA here is from genome assembly GCA_002239045.1 of SAR202 cluster bacterium bin127. Lineage (GTDB taxonomy): Bacteria > Chloroflexota > Dehalococcoidia > Lucifugimonadales > Lucifugimonadaceae > Bin127. The sequence goes on along the minus strand of MPNN01000002.1, from coordinate 343,939 downwards.
CCGCCGCGCATCCGAACAAGCCGCCAATCGAAAAGCGCAAGTCGGCTCCGGCGACCGCTCCGAAAAAATCCGCACCTACAACTTCCCGCAATCCCGGGTAACCGACCACCGCATCAACCTCACCAGCCACAATCTCCCGAAAATCCTCGACGGCGAGATCGACGAGTTCGTTGATGCGCTACAACAGGTCGAGCAGACTCGCAAAATCCAAGCCGCCTCCGCGACATAACTCAGCAATCCTATTGCCCCAGTTGCCCCAATTGCCAACTGTAGCGGAAGCGATCCGCACAACCACATCCAAACTCCTCAACGCCGGAATCACTCCCGACGATGCCCCCATCGAAGCTCGCACGATTCTCCGGCACGCATGCGGATTAACCCAAGAGAAACTCCTCGCCGGTCACGCGGATCAACTGTCGGAAACCGCAATCCAAGAGCTTGATCGCCTCCTAATCCGTCGCACAACCCGCGAACCACTCGCCTACATCCTTGGCGAACGAGAGTTCTATGGTCGAACGTTCAGAGTCGACCGACGCGTTCTGATACCAAGACCCGAAACCGAGACGTTAATCGACCTTTGCACCGACTTCGTCGAACACAATAACGTCGCACAACCCAAAATCTGCGACATCGGCACCGGATCCGGCATTATCGCCATCACCCTAGCCAAGCAACTCCCAAACGCCAACATCACCGCCGCCGACATCGATGTCGAAGCCCTCGAAATCGCCAAGACCAACGCAACCCATCACTCCGTCAACATCCAGTTCGCCGTCGAAGATGCTACAAGAACCGTGGCACGCGGCGACTTCGACATCATCGTCTCCAATCCCCCGTACATTCAAACGCACACCCTCGGCGACCTCCAACCCGAAGTTCGAGATTGGGAGCCACGACAGGCCTTAGACGGCGGCACCGACGGTATGAACATCTTGCGTCCATTGATCCACTCGCTACCCGAACTTTTACGCAAAAAAGGCCCAACCGCCGCGTTCATAGAAATCGCCCCGCCAGTGGTTGCATTCTGCCTCGAAATCGCTCGCCAATCACTGCCTGATGCCGAGATACGGATCCACCGCGACTTCGCCGGATTGGAACGCTTCCTCGTCATCCTCCGCGACTGATACGCCAAAACGATAAAATTTTCACGAACCACACGATGCTCGCAACCACCGAGCGAACCAATCGGAGCCCACAGTGTCCGAAACCAACACCCTGAATTCTCTCCTGCAACCGGCATCCGGAGCCGATGTCGCCGTCATCGCGCCCGGCATCGGATCGTGGACATACGACGAACTCGATGCCGAGGTCGACCGCCTCGCAGACATCTTGGCTGCCAACGGCGTCGGTCCCGGCACCCCCGTCTCCATCGTTCTCATAAATGGATATGAATTCGTCGCGACGTTCCTCGCCGTCGCTCGCGCCGGCGCAATCGCCGCGCCGCTCAATCCTGCGTACACCACCGACGAATTCAACTTTTTCATGGACGACGCTGGAGCAAAAGTCGCAATCCTACCCAACGAACCCCACCCTGCTCGCGAAGCCGCCGCAGATCTGGGCATCAAGACAATCGACGCCGATCTCACCTCCGCCAACGGTCACCTCCGAGTAACTCTTTCCGCAACCGGAGTCGAACTCACTTCGATGAGCGACGCTTTGTCCCCTGACGATGCCGACATCGCACTATTTCTTCACACTTCCGGCACTACCAGCCGACCCAAAGGCGTACCGCTCCGACATCTAAACCTGATGAAGTCCATCGACAACATCAAAAACACCTACGCCCTGACTCCTGACGACACATCACTGATCGTAATGCCTTTATTCCATGTTCACGGACTCATCGGCGCGTGTCTGTCGACCCTAAACTCCGGCGGCACCGTCGTAGTCCCTCCGAGATTTTCCGCGAGCGCATTCTGGAAACAGCAATCAGAATCGGGATCTACTTGGTACTCCGCAGTGCCAACCATCCACCAAATTCTCCTAGCGCGCGCCGATGACGACGGCGCACCCCACGAATCCCTCCGCATCATCCGTTCCTGCTCCGCTGCCCTCGCTCCCACCGTGTTCGACGCTCTCGAAAGCCGCTTCGGTGCACCAGTGCTTGAAGCATACGGCATGACCGAGGCCTCACACCAGATGTCCAGCAGCCCATTGCCGCCGGGCTCACGCATCCCCGGCACCGTCGGTCAGGCCACCGGCGTCGAAGTCGCCATCATGGCCGACGAAAACACCGGCGAGTTAGCGGAAAACGGTCAACGTGGCGAGGTCGTCATCAAAGGCGAAAACGTCATGTGGGGATACCACAACAACGAAGAGGCCAATGCCGACGCATTCGTAAACGGATGGTTCCGCACCAGTGATCAAGGGTTCCTCGACAACAACGGCTACCTTACGCTGACCGGCCGCTTAAAAGAACTCATCAATCGCGGAGGCGAAAAGATCTCACCGCTCGAAGTAGACGCAACTCTTTTGGAGCACCCCGCGGTCGCCGAGGCCGTATGCTTCGCGGCTCCGGACGAGATGTACGGCGAATGTGTCCAGGCCGCAGTAGTCCTCCGCGACGATTGCGAACAACAAGACATCCAAGATTTCTGCCGCGAGCGATTAGCCAACTTCAAAGTCCCCGACGTCATCTACTTCGCCGACGAGTTGCCCCGCACCGCAACCGGCAAGATCCAGCGTCGCCACGTCGCCACCGCATTTGTCGAAAACAAATGACGTCAATTAACCGACCAGCCAAGATAGGAAAATACTCGCCAAACCCAGGTACATCACGATCCCGCAGATGTCGGTCGCAGTCGTCACAATCACTGCCGACGCCATCGCCGGGTCGATGCGAATCAATCGCATGAACATCGGCACCAACACTCCAGCCAACCCTGCCAATATCAAGTTCATCACCAGCGACAACGTGACCAACAACGTCAACGCCCAGTCGTCTTTCCAGAGGTGTACTAGTACCCCAAGAATCCCACCTACGGCTACGCTCTGAACTAGAGACAGGACTAACTCGAACAACAAAAGCTGCCAAACGTTTGACAACGAACGCTCTCCCAACGCCATCGAACGGACGATGATCGTCACGGTCTGAGTTCCTGCGATCCCGGCTTGGCCCATCACCACCGGCAAGAACGCCGCCAACAACGTCATCGCATCCAACGTCGGCTGGAACAAACTCAACACAAAGCCCGCCGACATCACCGTGAACAAGTTCAACACCAACCACGGCATTCGGTTGCGCATCGCTTCGCGGACGTTGTACCCAGTGGCGATGCTACCGCCCACACCGAATAGACGGAACATGTCCTCGGTGGCTTCCTGCTCCGCAATTTCCACCAAACTGTTCGACGTGATCACTCCCTGCAGCTGACGCCGGGTATTCGTAACGGGTATGCTCGGCAACCGATAACGTTGCATCAAACGCACCGCACTCTCCTGGTCCTCCGTCGCCGAGACTGATATCACGTCCCGATTCATCACCTCACTGATCGTCGCATTCGGAGGCGCGAACACTAGCTCCGATAACTCTATCCGGCCCACCAACGTGTCGTGCGCATCAACCGCGAATAACTCCCGCAACATCTCCGGGTCCAACTCCATCTGACGCAACACGCGCAGCGCGTGACGGACCGTCCAATACTCCCGCAGCTTGCCAAACGACGGCGACATCAACCCGCCGGCATCGTCGTCATCGTGGATCAGCAGATCACCGATGATGTTGAGGTTCCGCATCCGAACCAGCGTCTGCGCAGCCTCGTCCCAGGCGATGCGGTGCAACAGATCGGTCGCTACCTCGGGGGAAGTCTCGTCCAAAACCGTTGGACGTCTCGTCTCTGGAATGGCTTCGAACACCCGCGACCCTCGATCCACGTCAAGATAGTCCAGCACATCCGCAATCGCCTCGTTCGACATGCGATGCAAAAGCTGCCGCAGATGGTCTTCCGAAAGTTCCGCCACCACCGCTGCCAAGTCCGCGTGGCGCAGCGGTTCCAATCTTTTCAGCGCAACCGAAACCCCGCCGACCTCCAGCAGATCGGTTACCTCAGAAAGTACGTCGCCTAGTTCCCAAGGCTCTGGAACTGTCATGGCCACAGCGTGAACTCAATCACTTGATTTTCGCTTTCCGGTTTGAAGATACCCTTGAGCGCGCGCCATACCTGTCAGCGCATTCACCGACCTCGAATCGCCAAATATCTTCGTCGTAGCTGATTGAATCGTACCGAATCCACGTCTAGTCATTCAACACTTCATGCAACTTCGGCAGGGATAACATTGAAAGATAGCCGCGGTCGAATCATCGCCGCGACTCAATGTGAAAGGCGTTGAATCATGCTTCTAGGTGTTGCCGGCTTTGTCAAAGGCGACTGGCTCAATGTCACTGAAGACCAGGTCAAAATGGTCGCTGATAACGGCTTCGTCTCCGCACTCCTCACAATCTCTGACCCGACTGCGGGCGACGACCGAGACATTGAGAACATCAAAACGCTTTATGCCGCCCATGGCCTCAACATGCCGATGACCCGCGGGGCATATGGCGGTGGCCTTTGCAGTGACGACGAAGGCCAACGCAAGTGGACCGTGAAATTCCTCGAGGACACCGTCCGGCTCTCTGCCAAGATGGCATGCCCCACCACCTATTTTCGTCCCGGAAGTCACAACCCCGACGGTCCCTGGTTGCCGCATCCCGATAACCGCTTGGAAGCAACCTTTGACAACCTAGTCGCCAGCGCGCAACAAGCATGCGCAGTCGCCGACTCCGAGGGGATCAAATTGGTCGTCGAGGCAGGAGTTGTGTGCCCCCTCTACACGCCGCGACGCGTGCGTGAATTTTTCGACGCCGTTGACATGCCGGCACTCGGCTTCAACGTCGATCCCGTAAACCTGGTTGGATCCCTAGAAATCGCATACGACACCACGTCGCTGATCAATGAATGCATCGACCTAATGGCTGACGAGATTGTTGGTTGCGACGCCAAAGACTTCACCATCGTCGACGCATTGTTGCCACATTTCGAGGAAGAAGTCATCGGCGCGCCCAACGCGCTCCTTGACAACGTAACTCTCCTCACCCGCCTTCAAGAAACCGCACCCGACATCACGGTTACCGTCGAACATTATCCCGACGAAAAGATTCCCGCCGCTGCCGCGGGTATTCGAAAAGCTGCCCAAATTGCCGGGGTGATTTGGGACTGAAACTACCCCGCGCGCGACTAGAATCGGTAGTAGTCATTTAGGAGTTGAAAATGCCTGCAGACTTAACCGGCAAGAGATGCATTGTTACAGGTGGCGCAACCGGGATCGGTCGAGCCTCCGCCATTCGCCTCGCTCAACTCGGCGCAGAAATCGCGATCTTCGACAATAACGAAGACGGCAACAACACGGCAATCGAGATCAACGACAACGGTGGCAACTCGAGATTCTGGAGTTGCGATGTCCGTGATGAAGCTAATGTTTCAGGCACCGTGATCGCTGCCAAATCGTGGCTCGGCGACATCGATGTCCTTTGTCACTTCGCCGGTGTCCTCCAAGGTGCGTCAATCCCGCTTGAAGGCTTCCCCGAAAAGACTTGGGACACCGTGCTCGATATCAACTTGCGAGGCACCTACCTCATCGCCAAATACGTCGTCACCGAGATGCTTAAGAAACCAGGCCCCAACCGCGGCACGATCATCCTCACCGCATCCGGCGCCGGCGTCAAAGGCGGGTCATCGTCGTACGCTTACGGCGCGAGCAAAGGCGGAGTTCATGGATTCACGATGGTCATGCAACAATACCTCGAATCTCAAGGCATCCGCGTCAACGACTTCGCACCGGGTTCTGTCGAAACTCCGCTTAAAGTAGCCCAACTCCGCTCCACCGGCGCAATTACCGAACAGCCAGCTGCCGATGTTGAACAAGCCGTTGCGTCCCTTACGAACCCCGGTGATGTCGCCGAGATCGTCGCGTTCATGGCTAGCGACGAAGCCAACGCTTTGCGTGGGATAGTATTTACCGCCTAATCATTGGCGATACAACTAATATTTTCTTTCACTGGGATTCGAAGGTGGCAAATCAATCATCGCGCGAAGTCGCTAAGGCGTTCGCGCCCGGAAACATCTCCGGACTCTTCAAGATCATCACCCACAACGATCCTAAGAAGATGCATTCGCTCGGCTGGGGATTCACTGTCCGAGACGGCGTCAACGTCGAAATCTCACGTTCATCCGCCACCTCTACCCAGGTCTATTTCAACGGCAAACCCATTGAATTCCCAACCGTTGCCAGCGCACTTGTCGATGCCGCCGATGTTCCATTCGACGTTGCCATCACTTCGAACTTGCCGCTGAGTAGCGGATTCGGTCTTAGCGGCGCCGCCACCTTCGCCTCCCTCATCGCCGCCAACGACCTGCTGGACCTCGGCAATTCCAGAGACCAACTCGCCATGATTGCACACGTCGCAGAGGTCCGAAACCTTACCGGACTTGGCGACGTCTGCTCGCAGTACAACGGTGGATGTTTGGTGAAGACCGAGGTCGGACACCCGTTGGCAGCCATTTCAATCGACCTACCGCCGACACCAGTCCACTGGCGCTACTTCGGGAAGATCAAAACTAGCGAGATACTCGCAGACCACGATCGACACCAACTCATCAACGACGCCGCCGATCATGCATTGTCCGCAATCCAAAAAACGATCGACGAAGGGTCGACCATCACATTCGCTGAACTCATCACCTTAGGGTTGGGTTTTGCCACATCCAGCGGTCTGTTGATGGATGACCGCGTGCAAAACTCGATTTCTCAAGCTCGTGCCAATGGTGGCGTCGCAACCATGATCATGTTGGGAAACGCCGTCTTCAGCACCGCTCCCTTCCCCGGCAGCACCGAAACTTTGCTGTCCAAAACCGCTGCGCATCTGATCGACGACTAGCCCGATTCGTTCATCACCTCTATCAGAGTGTCATGTGCACGGGGCCACCCAGCCACCAATATCGGGATTTCATCGTTACACGCCCAATCGATTGGTTGACCTACGCCATCAGTAACCCTCGCACCGAGCATCATCGCCGCGAGCGATCCCGCAGCAACATGCATCGGTTCGATCCGATAAAAGACCACCGCAGCCATCCGACTGGTGGCCACGAGCAACATTGGATAGGCCGCTGACGAGAAACTGTTCGCCTGACGTACGTGAGTAACCCAGTCCAGGCCACCCGAACCCAACAGCGAACGCCACACCTCCTGTCCATCCACCTCAAGGCCAACCACCGCGTCGCCCAGATCTCGATCCTGGTCAGTAATCTGCAACGATTCGCCGTTCAATTTCACGCCTACACCTTTTTCCGCTGTCAACAACGTTCCGCTGGACGGTACCGCCAGAGCCGACAACACCAACTCTCCTTCCGATCGCATCGCGATGTTCACGCCCCAGTGATTCATCCCCGTGCTGAACGGAACCGTTCCACACAAGGGATCGATGAGCCACTCGATCTTCCGTTCAACGTCGACACCCGCGTCGCCCAAATCGACCGTGCTCTCTTCCGAAAGTATCTCGCCACCGCAACCCGAATCTCTGAGTGCGGATGCGATCGCTTGATCCGATTCGAGATCCGCCTCCGTCACCAATGCGCCAGGCGATTTTTCCCAACTCTGTAAGTTTTGAAGCCCGGCATTGAATCGAGCCATCAAAACTTCGCTCGCCACGTTCGCTGCCGTTATCGCCGCCTCCATATGTTCGCTGTATGCGCTGAGTCCCATTCCATCGTCCAGTCGATTCTCAAGTGTGTAGTACCATTCTCAATGAATATCGTCCTCGATTCCAACTGGGCGATTAGGAGTGGACCTACCTAATGTTTGCGACTATCGGACACACTTTCGAATTGATGAAGATGAGTTGGAACGTCCTTATGATGGACCGCGAACTCATCCTCTTCCCCGTTCTATCCGGAATCGGTTTACTCATCCTCGGATTCGCGGGTTTGGCGGTTGGCGTGGCTGACACCGGAAACTTGATCGGTTTCTTGGTAATGATCCTCATTGCATACTTCATAACCACTTTTTTCAACGCCGCACTAATCTCCGCCGCGCTCGAAAGGCTTCGAGGCGGCGACCCTAACGTCATGTCCGGCTTGAACCACGCCGCAAAACACATCCATCACATCTTCCTCTGGTCCGTAATCTCCGCCATCGTCGGAACCCTGTTCCGAGTTCTCAGGTCCCAGACCGACAACTTCCTCGTTCAGATGATTTACAGCATGATCGAAGGCGTTTGGGAATTCATGACCTTCTTCGTGATCCCCGTGATGGTTTCGGAAAACGCAGGCCCCATTTCCTCAATCAAAAGGTCCGCAAGCATTATCCGACAGACTTGGGGCCGCCAAATCACCGCCTCCTTCGGCTTCTTCATCGTCTACATCTTGGCGATCGTAGCCGCAGCCATTCCAGCGATACTGCTCTTCTTGATTGTGCCGGTGGTCGGGATCATCGTCGGGATATTGCTCGTCGGACTTGCGTTCGCTACTGTGCAGGCATTAGAAGGCGTCTTCAAAGCAGCGCTGTACGACTTCGCTGTCGGTGAGCAACCCGAAGGCTTCGACCTCCGCACGCTGCAAACCGCGTACCGCCCAGATTTCGCCAGGGCTTAATCTCCGTTGCACATTCGCGATCGTCTCGGTTGTCGATCAGATCTCGGCGCTTCGCTGATCCGCGCCCGATTAATGTTCGTATTTATCGTTGCGCCTTGAGCACCATCCAGCCAAGATCGCCAATGCTCCGAAACAGTACAACACTCTCAACGATTCGAACCGGGTCCATCATCATTGCCGTAGTCGTTGGCATCCTCGCCGGAACGCTGGCAACTCCGGTAGCCGCGCATGAGGGGCGTGACGTAGGCGATTACAACTTAGTCGTAGGTTTCCTGCGTGAACCTGCGTACGAAGGACAACTCAACGGCGTCTCCTTGGTCGTCACCAAAACGTCAACCGAGGATGCGATGGAAACACATCGCATGGAAACCGAAGATGGTGACCACGAGATGACCTCGATGATGGAGACGGATGCCGTCGACGTGATCACGCATGGCGCAGTATTCACTTCCCCGCAATTCGGCATGATGGAAAACTTCGAATTCGAAGTCACTGAAGAACTGAGCGGCGTCGAAATCCCCTACCATGTCCACCCCGGTGACCAAGAGGGCATCATCGTCGTCTCCTCGGACGCGTCGCATCAAGGCGAAGACCGGTCCGTGATGATCATGGACGATCATCTAATGCCTGTTAGGCTCGAAGCGAACATCGGCGACAACGTTGTTTGGATGAACCATGAAAACCAAAACGCTGTTGTCATGAGCGGCCCTTTGTCGTCGATGACCACCGAGATGACGACGATGATGAGCGACGAAACGCCATCCGTAACCGCTGAAACCGTTACTACAAGAAATCGAGTCACAGGCCTCGCATCTACCCTAAAGGTCGAGGTCTACCATCTTCCAACCGATGCCGCACGCGAGATGTCACTGACGGAGATGTTCGCCGACCCGGGCCACTATGTAGCTGAATTTGTCCCCACCGCGCCGGGCGATTACAGCATGAGATTCTTTGGGTCGATTGAAGGTAACGCCATCGACGAAACGTTCTACTCTGGGCCTAACACCTTTGACACCGTCGTCGCATCCGACGCGATCCAATTCCCGGTCGTCTTGGAAAGCAATCGAGAGATCCAGAACGCGACCAAAGGCGCAATCGACGCGGTTCAACAGGTTGAAACAGACCTAGAAGCCACCGCATCGACGGCAAATACCGGAATCATCATTGGGATCATAGGGATTCTGATCGGAATCGTTGCGACTGGCACTAGCGCGTTCGCCATAACCGTTGCCAGAAGACGCAACTGACACCTACCGCACCTGCGGGACTGACCACATGACTAAAATCCTGCTTCACGGTGCCGTCGGATATTGGGATGAAATCGGGACCGTTGTCGCCATCATCTCGTTCGTCATTCTCATGAGTTTCTTGGCATGGTCCAGTGGCAACAAACGACGCAAAGCGCAGCAGGAGCGCCGACGGCGGCGACGGCGTCAACTCCGGTCCGAGAGCGCTAACGACGAGGAATGACCCTTGCCAACGACCCCTCGGAGGCGCAAGGTCCTCAAGCTGATCGTCATTTTTGCGTTCATCGCCTGCTTCGCAACCATATTCATTAACCAGTCCGCGTCCGCACACGCCAACCTCCTCGAAGCATCGCCCAGACCATCCGAGGAACTTGAAGTCGCGCCGGAACGCGTGATCATTTGGTTCACGGAACCGATAGAACCCGCGTTCAGTTCGATTTTGGTCTTGGCCACCTCCGGCGCAACCGTAACCGCCGGCGACACCGAGTTCGATCCCACCGAACCCACCGCTATGTGGGTTCCCGTCGGTCCTCTCGAAAACGGCACGTACACCGTCGTATGGCGCAACGTCTCTACGGTCGATGGTCACAAAGTCGCAGGTTCATTCCTCTTCGCAGTCGGCGAACCGATTGGCGCTGGAACACAGGTCGACATCGCGGAACAACCCCTGATTCAATCTCCCTTGGACCCGATCGTCCGCTGGTTCATCTACGTCGGCATAGCCACATTCGCCGGCGGCCTGCTATTTGATCTCGTCATCGCCACTCGCGTAGCGCGCTCCGCAGACGATAGATCAACCCTGCTGTTCACGCAAATCGCGACCATCAGTTTCGGATTCATCGCCATCGCATCTGTGGTTGTCGTAGTACTCGCACAACTCGCACAGTTGGCGCTCCAAACCGCGATCGCATTCGATGTACCAATTCACGCCATCGGCCCCGGTCAAATAGTCGACGTAGCTACTGAAAGCGACTGGGGACGGTACTGGTCGTGGCGTATCACTGCCGCCGTCCTAGCGGGATTGGCACTATTCGCGGCGATTCAACTCAGAAGAGATGATCCGTATACACAGAAGGTCGAAGACCTAGAAGAAATGTCTCTGATTACGGAGACTCCGATGGGCATCGGCGCAATCGCGCTAGGTGGGATATTCATCCTGCTAATCGCTCTCACCAGTCACAACGCCGCGACTCCCAACGACATTAGATGGTTTGCCATCGGCACAGATATTGTCCACGTGGTCGCAGCAACTATCTGGATCGGCGGGATCGCATATCTCCTCATGGCATCCGTTATCACAGCTCGTGTACCCGACCTGCGTTCAACCTCGGTACATCTCGAGTTCGCTGCCCGTTTCGCGCCGTGGGCAATCTTCGCTGTCACAATCTTGGTCACATCGGGCATCGTTTCATCCCTCATGCAGGTCACGATACCCGAGGCGCTCAACACCCCGTACGGCCGCGTACTTGGCGCCAAGATCTTGCTCCTAGTCGTGTTAATCGCATTGGCGATTCGCAACAACCGATCCGTCGCAAAATTCTCGACTGCCGACAAGGCATCCACGACATCGTTTCGTCGCTTCATCGCGCTCGAACTCGGAGTTGCCTTCGTAGTCCTCCTCGCAACAGCGGGCCTCGCGAGCCTCGAACCTGCGAGGCAATACGCCGAACGACAAGGCATCGGCGTCGCCCACGACGTCAGGCACTCCGAAACCATCTCGGGCGCAACTATCGCAGCAAAACTAGATCCCGGAAACACGGGCGCTAACACCCTGACGGTCGACATCACCGACGACGACGGTTCAGCCTTCCTCTTCGCAACCGAGGTGCGCGCTCGCATCAAATACCTCGACGACGAATTCGGCGAGTACTTCACTCCGCTCATCGAACGATCGCTCGGACACTGGCAGCTCGACGACATCACCATCGGCATTGCGGGCGCATATCAGCTCGACGTCACCGTCGTCAGATCCGACTCCTTCGATTCCCACATCTCCACCCGCTTCTCAGCCACATCAACTGCGTTCGCGTCGGACCTCATTCGGCCTTCCGTCAAATCGGCCATGGTCGCTTTCGGCGTCCTCATCGCCATCGCCGGTCTCGCTTATCTTGTCGCCACAGTGGTAATTGCAAAACCCGTAACGCTCAACATTCGTCCCCACTACAGCATCTCCGCAATCGCAATCACCATCGGCATCTTCGCCATCCTCAACGCCTTCACTACCGGGTTAGGGATTCCATCCGAAAGCCAAGGCAACCCATTCCCACTGAACCAAGAATCGATTCAAACCGGCGAAGTTTCGTACACCACCACCTGCGCAACCTGTCACGGCGACACCGGCAAAGGCGATGGTCCAGCCGGCCTGCTCCTAAACCCGCCGCCAGCCGACTTAGCAGTCCACGTCCCCCTCCACTCCGACACCGAACTCTACAACTTCATTTCCGACGGCATCGCAGGCACCCCCATGGTCGGCCAACGCGACAACCTGACCCCCGACCAAATCTGGCACCTCGTCAACTACATCCGCACGATATCCGAGTAAGCGACTCGGAGATTATCCCGCTTGAGCCGCTCCCGAAGCGATCAATCCCTCAATCTCCGTTTCGTTGAACCCCGACTCCGCTAGCACCTCGCGCGTGTGCTGACCCATCAACGGCGCCGGACTGTGTATTCGTCCCGGCGACCCATACAACTTCGCCGCCAAACCGATATTCCGGATTGATCCGACCTTCGGATGCTCCAAAGTCACATCCATCCCGCGCGCCTGAACCTGCTCATCCGCCCATACCTGCTCCATGTCGTAAATCGGCCCCGCCGGCACGCCCGACGCGTCCAAAACTTCACACCACTCCCTCGTCGACCGCTTCCCGAATGTCTCCTCCAAATCCCGCTCCAAAGACTCCCGATTCAACAACCGACCCGCATTGTCCGCATACCGCTCATCATCCAACAGATCCTCTCGCCCCATCGCTTTACACAGTCGCTCCCAATTCGATTGATTTGGAGCGCCGATCGTGATGTGCCCGTCCGCCGTGCGCAACGCCTGGTACGGTGCCGACAACCGATGTGCAGATCCCAACGGCGGCGGAACATTGCCAGTGGCAAAATAGCTCGCCGACTCCCACACCGTATACGCCAAGGCGGCCTCCATGATGCTGACTTCCAAATACTGCCCCTCGCCCGACTTCAACTTGTGGATGTACGCCGACAGTATCCCGTACGCCGAGTACAGACCCGCATTCAGGTCCGCCATCGGTACGCCAACCTTTACCGGAGGCGATCCCGGAATCCCCGTGAAACTCATCACCCCGCTCATGCCCTGCGCGATCAGATCAAAACCCGCACGCTCCGCATACGGTCCCGTCCGACCAAATCCAGATATCGAGCAGTAGATGATACCCGGATTCAACTCCCGCACCGCGTCGTAATCCAGACCCAATCGGCCCATCACCCCGGCGCGATAGTTCTCGATAATCACATCAGCATCGGCCAACATCCGACGCATCGCCGCAACGCCATCTGCGTTCTTGAAGTCCAAAACCACACTGCGTTTGTTCCGGTTCATCGCTAGGAACGCAGCCGATTCCCCTTCTAAGAATGGCGGTCCCATCCGTCGCGTGTCATCACCGCCACTAGGCTTCTCGATCTTCACCACGTCCGCACCCATGTCCGCCAACAGCATCGAACAGTACGGACCCGCCAAAATCTGCGAACAGTCCAGTACCTTGATGCCGTCCAACGGCGTCGGCAACGAATCTACGTCCGGCAATTCCATCGCAATATATGCCCCGAGCTGATACGATCCGATATCCGCAAAACGCGCAGACTACGCCCCGGCCATCTGGTAGATCTTGCCTTCCGTCTTAATCGCCGGCGCATACACCATCCGTGCCCCGTGCATCTCCCGAATCGTTTCCGCCCCTACGTATCCCATGCAAACCTGCAAGGCTCCCACCAAATTCAACGTTCCGTCCGATGTCGACGACGGCCCGAACAACAGATCCTGAAGCGAATACTGGACGCCCAGATCGATGCGCGTACCCCGCGGAAGTGAATCGTGCCAAGTCGCCATACCCCAGTGCATACCGCTTGCCGGCGCCTCTTCCGTCTTGGCGAAAGGACTCCCAATCATTACCGCGTCGGCACCACACGCCACCGATTTGCAAACGTCGCCTCCGGTCCGAATCCCTCCATCCGTAACGATCGAAACATACCGCCCCGTCTCCTTGAAATACGCGTCCCGCGCCGCAACACATTCCATCGTCGCTGACACCTGCGGCACACCGATCCCCAACACCTCCCGGCTCGTACACGCCGAACCCGGACCAACCCCAACCAAGATCCCATGCACTCCCTCTTCAGCCAACTCCTTAGTCACCGAATAAGTCACCGTATTCCCGACCACCACCGGCACTCCAACATCCGCCACCAATTCTGCCAGTCGCAATCCTACCGGGCTGTTCTTCGATCGATGCCGTTTCGTGATAACCGTCCCCTGCACCACCACCATGTCCGCTCCGGCATCTGCCGCCAACGGTGCATGGCGCTTCGCCGTCTGGGGCACAAACGACACCGCCGCCTTTCCGCCACCTTCTTTGACCTCAACAACTCGCTGACCCACCAACCGAGGGTCTATCGGTTTCGAATAGACCTTCTGCAACAACTCCGTAGCCTCGTCACGCGCAACCGCCGCAATATCTGCGTATATCTCATCTGTGTCCTCGTAACGCGTATGCAGGCCATCCATGTTCATCACCGCAACACCACCGACATCCGACATCTTCACCGCAAACTTTGTGTCCACCACGCTATCCATCGCCGACGCCATGAACGGAATATCGATACCAAAACCGTCGAAACTCGTCGACACATCCGTCATGTCCGGGTTAACCGTCTCGTCTCCAGGCACGATCGCTACATCGTCGTAACCGTACGCCGGAGGGAGGGCTTGCATTCCGATGGGTAACTGCATATCTTCAGAGACTCCTCTGTTGGTGACCTGCTCGCACACTATCTCCCTTGCCGTCCCCATGCTCCAACTCGCCCCGCGCGTCCAAAATTGAAGACGTCCTCGAACGCCTATCGAACCGAGTATGCCTGAAGCGATCCAAATCTAATGCGATACTGTGATTCAATTCATTATCGCAGAAAACACCGCTCTCCGTGGCATCACCGACACCCGAATCCGAACGCCCATAATTGGCACGCGAAAACTCCAAGATCGGAATTATCGGCGCCGGCAAACTCGGTTCGTCTCTCGCCGCTACGCTACACGCTCACGACCAGAAAATCGTCATCTCCTCAAGACGCGCGGAGCGTCGAGATTGGTTGCGCGACGAGTTTCCCAACGCCGATGTCGTGGATGATTACACTCGGATTCCCGATAATGCCAAAATCGTCTTCATCACAACCACCGACTCTGCCATCAAAGAGGTCTGCGACAGCATTGATTGGAACCCCAACCATTGGGTCATCCACTGCTCCGGTGTTCTAACCCTTGACGTCCTCGAAACCGCCAAAAGTGCCGGTGCATCCGTCGCCGGATTCCATCCCCTCCAAACCTTCCCGTTTGATGGTGCCCAAAACCTTTTCGAGGAAATCTCATTCGCCATCGACTGCCAAGACGATGACCTACATTCATGGCTACAAGATTTCGCCAGAACTCACCGAAGCCGTACCTTCGCAATCGAAGGCGAAACCGCCCATGCCGCCTACCACGCATCCGCCGTATTGGCATGTGGACTCCTCGCCGGCCTCATTGGAATCTCCGCAGAACTTTGGGAATCGGCCGGCATCGAACGCAATCGAGCTCTCAAAATGCTCTCTCCGATGCTCCAATCAACCATCGATGCCATCACTCGAGACGGACTTCCAGACGCCATATCCGGCCCGTACGTCCGCGGAGACCTTGCGACGATACGCCAACATCTCCAAACCACCGCACAGATCAATCCTGACACTTCCCGCGCCTACGCCGCCCTCGCTCTCGCCCAAATCGACATCGCCAACGAAAAAGGCAACCTGAACACCAATACCATCAATGCCGTCAAACACGCGCTCACCGAACACCTGAAGTCCCTATGACTGACTACGACCTCTCATTCACCATCCGCGAGATTCGCACCGCGCACCTCGCGTTCCCCGACACCCCCGGCTATTGGGAACAATACCGCCGCCAAAACGAAGCTCGTTCAGCGAGACCGTCTCAGGCGAGGTACGAATTTAAGTCCGGGTGGCAGACCGTCTACGCCACCATGGTCGAAACGCCGCTCGTGCGCGTCGAACTCGCTGACCTTTACACTGGCTGGGGCGAATCCAATACCCCCGTCGCACCCGAGATAGTCTGCGTAATTCTCGACGCCGCAATCTCCGAGATGGTTGTCAATCGCGAATTCGCCAACCCAACCGCGCTCTGGGACTTCGTATATGACGCCCAACGCGGGCGTGGCGTCAACTCCGGTTATTGGATGGACGCTTTGGCCGCTCTTGACATCGCCATCTGGGACGCTTTGGGAAAACGTAACCATGCACCAGTCGCTGCGTTGCTCGACAACCAGCCGCGGACCAACATCCCCGTCTACCTTTCCGGCCTCCGACGCGCTACCCTAGACGAACGCATCACCCAAGCAAAATCCCTCGCAGACCAAGGCATCGGTGGCGCAAAGATCTTCCAATCCGGCGATATCCAAACTGCACTCCAAGAACTCGATGCCCTCTCACGCGGAGCACCCGACATCGAGCAATGGATGGTCGACACGCTCTGGATGTGCACCCTCGAAGACGCCATCAAAGCCAAACGCGAGTTCGGCGAACGTAACCTCCGCTTCTTCGAGTGCCCACTCCAACCGGAAGACCTCGCCGCGCACCGCACTCTCCACCAAGCTGACGGCTCGCCAATCGCAATCGGCGAACACTTCCGCACAACGTACCAAATCAACGATTGGCTGACCCCCGAACCGGTTTTTGACGTCTACCAACCAGACATTGGCCGAACTAGCATCAGCGACTTCATCCGCCAGCGAGACCTCGCATACGCCACCAACATCCCCGTTACGCCCCACATGGGCAACGGCGTCTCCGTATTCCAAGCCGCAACACTGCAATGCGCCGCCGTATCCTCACCTGAACTCCTTCAAGAGTTCCAAGGCGGCCTCTCCAACCTTCTCCAAGACGCATCCAACACCGGTTGGCAACTCACCGACGGCGTATTCCAATTACCCGACCTTCCCGGGCTCGGTGTCACAATCGACGAAGTCGGCATCGAACGATACATCGTCCGCAAACAGTGAACGATCCATTGGGCGCCCTGTAGATCAACACCCAATCACTGACGACAGCGTAAAGAAGTGGCGTGCTTTGTTTTTCTCTGGGTTCCCGCGTCCGCGGGAATGACTGAGGGTGCGCGAGAATGAGAAAGCCGGAGGTCGCCCTAGCAAGGCGTAATTGGCTCGTAACCTCTGAAAGCGAACTTACGATACCCCTCCGGCTCGGCGACGATGTTGAATCATCTCCATTTCGAATGGTACCACACAGTAGGGGCGGTTCGCGAACCGCCCCTACACGGCAATTACGAATGTAACTTTGGAGCGGTGATTCCCTGCCGCGCCCGTCTGCAGCGAGACGCCAGTGCCACGCTTCCAAGAGTGACGGCTGTTCCGAGGATCATGAGCAACAGCAACCCGTTACCCGACAGCGCGGCGCCACCGGTGTCGGGAATGGCTGGTTCAGCTTCCGGCGTCGCGGTCGGTATCGCGTCCGGAGACCCCGCAGTACCGACTGCAATCGTCGCCGGCAGCGTGCCGAGGTTGCCGCAGACGTTGGTGCCTGATGTGGTGATCCGCACCGAGGCCGAAAGCACCGTCAAGGTGCCATCCGCATTATCCGTGACCAGCGCAATGTCCGAAATGTCGTGGCGCGCCTCCGCGGGCAGCGGAACGCAGACCTCCAAAGGAGCGTTTAAGACGTATGAAGATATCGCCGCACCGTCGGCATCGACCGCCAGCACGTTGTAGCGGTCGCCCACCAAGGTATAGCGCTGCGTGGTCACGCCGACGTTGGACGCCGAGCCTGTAGCTTCGGCGCGCACCCCTACTACCTCGAGGTTGGGAACAACGCCCGCATCGGCGGAGACCGTGACTTCTTCGCCGTCGAAGAAGCCGCCACCCTCGGGCGTGAAGACCTCGTACTGGCGACCCTCGGCGTCGGCCAGCACCGTGGGAATCTCCCCTACAGGATTCTTCGGTGCTGGTCGATCTACAAGTTCCGCCGAGGTACGGCGGACGGTGATGGTGAATCTCGCTGCGCATCGCTCCACGGTCTCATCAGCATCCTCGCCGTCCAAGCATGTTCCCGCAGGCGGCATCACGGTCACGGTGTGCGTACCCGGACTCTCAGGAGCGGTGTAGATGATCGTGTTTGCGCGGTCCGTCGCTTCGAAGCTTCCTCCCGCGCTACCGTCGTCCCAGCCGAACACATGACCGTCGCCGAGACCGTTGTCTGGAATGTCCTGCCGGCCGTAGATGTTGAAGTTCAGATGTACAGAGTCTCCCGGGGAGACAGTCACCGAGCGTATCGAAGGCTCGATGCGCTTGATGAAACCGACGCGACCGGCGGCCGACCCGGCCGAGGCGCCCGACGCGAGCTCCACGACGGCCGGTACGAACCGCGAGAAGCCGCTCGTCGTGCCGCACACCGCCACCATGCCCGCGCCGGGGTCGTATCCCGAGGGCGGGTCCGCGGTTTCGAGATACTCCCATACCTTGCCATCGTCGGACTTCAGAATCCGCATGTTTTCGGCCGCGTCCGCCGACGGGATCGGCAGACAGACCACGGCACGAACCGCCTCGGCCCCTGTCAATGGCTCGCCATCAGCGTCGCGGACGGCGACGGTTATCTCAACCCCCGAATCCGCGAACACCTTGACGATACGCGCGATACGCGGGTGCGGAGGAACATGAACATCCTCGTCATCAATCGTGACCGCGGCCCAGCTCACCGTCGACTTGATCGCGTCGACGCCCGCCGGCAGTGCGCCGGCAGGCACGCTCAGGAAATTGGGCCGACCATCGAACCAGACGAGCAACCCGTTGCCGGAGAAGGCGTCCAGCAACATCGTCAGAGCCGTCAGAGCCGTCACACGTTTCAGCGCTGCCCAGCCCCCGTCAAGGTTGTTGCCGTGCAGTCGCAGATTCTCCAAGCCGGCATGGTTGCCCAGCCACGAAGGGATCGCTCCCTCCAGTCCGCTGTCGTGGAGAAACAGACGTGTCAGCGCGGTTGAGCTTTCGAGAGGAAGCATGCCGCCGGACTCGAACGTCGCCCACGATAGATTGAGATTGTTGCCGCCCAAGCCGAGCTGCGTTAGGGCGGTCAAGGCGCTAAGATCTGGCAGTTCGCCCGTGAGTTCGTTGTCCGAGAGGTACAGCTGCGTCAGAGCTGTAAGACTGTTTAGCGAGGATGGTATCTCGCCCGTGAGACGGTTCTGGCTCAGATGGAGATGCGTGAGCTTGGTCAAGGCGCTCAGGTCCGGTATCTCGCCCGTAAGCTGGTTCTGGTTCAGGTACAGCTGCGTCAGCGCGGTCAAGGCGCTCAGATCCGGGATCTCGCCTGTGAGCTGGTTCTGGTTCAGGTAGAGATGCGTCAGCTTGGTGAGACTGTTTAGCGAGGATGGTATGCCGCCCGTTAGCCGGTTCTGGCTCAGAGAGAGTTGCGTCAGCTTGGTCAAGGCACTCAGGTCCGGTATCTCACCCGTAAGTTCGTTGCCCCAGAGGTACAGCAGCAGCAGATTTGTGAGACCGTTTAGCGAGGATGGTATCTCGCCCGTGAGTCGGTTTTGATGGAGAAACAGCCACCAGAGCCTGGGGAGAGTGCCCAGCTCCGGCGGTATCTCGCCCGTAAGCTCGTTGCCCCAGAGAGACAGCTCCCCCAGCGCTTTGAGCTCGCCCAGCACCGGTGGTATCTCGCCAGTGAGCCGGTTTTCGCTGAGATACAAAAGCTGCATGGCTATGAGATTGCCCAGTTCCACCGGTATCTCGCCCGTGAGTTGGTTTTGGTTCAGAATGAGATGCGTCAGCTTGGTGAGACTGGCCAGCTCAGCGGGTATCTCGCCCGTAAGTTCGTTGCCATTGAGATACAGCTGCACTAGCTCTGTGAGGTTGCCCAGCTCCGGCGGTATCTCGCCGGTCAGTTCGTTGTAGTTAAGATACAGCCACCCCAGATTCGTCAAATCGCCTAGCCAAGTTGGGATCTTGCCTGTGAGCCCGTTGTAACTGAGAGCCAGCTGCTCCAGATTTGCCAGATTGGCCAGCTCAGCAGGTATCCCGCCCGTAAGCTTGTTGCGGTGGAGAAACAACAACTCCAGATTTGTCAGATCGCCCAGCTCAGCAGGTATCTCGCCCGTAAGTTCGTTGCCATTGAGATACAGCAACTCCAGATTTGTCAGATCGCCCAGCTCAGCAGGTATCGCGCCTGTAAGATCGTTGCCACCGAGATTCAGAATCTGCAGATTTGTCAGACCGCCCAGCTCAGCAGGTATCGCGCCGTTAAGCTCGTTGCCATCGAGAGACAGCTCCCCCAGCGCTTTCAGTTCGCCCAGCTCAGCAGGTATCTCGCCGGTCAGTTTGTTAAGTATCTGGCCGGGCTGTAAAAACTGGGGGTTGGTCTGGGGGTTGTTAAGACGCAATGTCCTCAGATTGGTTAGACTGCCCAGCTCCGGCGGTATCTCGCCTCTGAGCCCGTTTGTGCCGAGCCCCAGTTCAATAACGTTCCCGGTGATACCGACGCCATACCAGGTGCTCAGGTCCGGGTTCGTCTTCCAGTTCGTGTTGTTCGCCCAGTTCGGACCGTCCGTCGCGTCGTACAGGGCTTCGAGAATCTGCCTGTCGGTTAGCGTCTGCGCCTGTGCCGGAGGCGAGTTCAGGTGCGGTGCGGCGAAGAACAGCGCCACAGCCGCCGTCGAGACCAGAAGAGCGCGCCAAACGATCGAACCGGCGATCATCTCGGTGACGCGGGGCGAAAGGTCTTGCCCCCCCCCCCCCCATTTCGCACTAATGTTCAACTTAAATCTACTCCCAGTGTCTCGTGGAACAGGATACGACCGATTCACGTTTGCCTCGTCGATTCTTCAATACGATTAAACCGTTAATACATGATACATGTCAATGGAATTGCAAAAGCATAGCAAAATGGGAGTTTTTGTTTGGCGTCTACTTGTTGACAACTCCCTTAAACTCCCCTTGTCAATAAGGGGGTGAGCGCAACAAACTGATTGCACCACATTTCGCTGATTCGCTGGCGGCGATTGTTGCAATCTTTAATCATTCGTGTGACCCGATCTACCCAGACACGGACTACCGACCGACGACCGCTACCTGGCGACCAAGCATTGCACGCACCGGCACAATCCGCACCCCGTTCGGTACTCAACAGCGCCAACAGACACGGCGTCGAATTCTTCCACCAACTCTTTGACCGCGGCTTCACCTGGGTTGTCGCTTCCGAAGCCGTCGTCGACATCGGTGTCCTCGCCCGCGTCGCCGCACAGTCTTGGGTCGCTTACGATCTCACCGGCTCGAGCCTCTGGGTAGGCGCAGTCGCCGCCTTCCGCGCCATTCCGTCGTTCCTCAGCCCGGCCATCGCCGCCTACATCGGCAATCGCGTAAACCACCGAATACTGGTCGCCACCATTCGGGCATTCATCGGCATCCTCGCCGTCATCCAAGCCATCTTGATTGCCACCGGCGCCATGCGGCCGTGGCACCAAGCGGTTCTCACGCTGTTGACCGGTCTCGCTCTAGCCTTCGCATGGCCATCATTCGTCACCTTCCTCAACGACATCGTCCAGCCCCGCATGGCTACACGCGCAAACTCCGTGCTCGCGTTCTCCCACAATCTTGGCGAGCTGATCGGTCCGATCACCGTCGGAATCATCATCGCATTCGTTGGCGCCGACTGGTCGTTCGTCTTCATCGCCATCCTCTACCTCGGCGGCGCGATTCTCATTCTCAACGTCCCGATGCCCGACCACGACTCGCGCGTCGGAAACTACCATCACCCATACATCTGGACGCTCAGGATCGGCCTTCACAACATTGGCCGTGCCCAACCGCTGCCCTGGCTCATCGCCATGCTCATCACGACAAACCTCTTCGGACTCGCCGTCTTCCCGCTGATCCCGGAATACGCCATCGCGGTATTCGACAGCGGCGGATTCGGCTTCGGCCTGATGACCGGCGCATTGGGCGGCGGACTGGCGATCGGATCCACTGCCGCACCCATCATCGACCTCCGCCGACACGCCCCCATCGCCACCGTCATCGCCAGCCTGATATGGGCGGCAGGCAGCATCGCTTTCGCATACTCCCCCAACCTCGCAACAACGCTTCTCATCCTCTTCATCATGGGCTTCGCCAGCATCGTCTGGGGCAACGCCATACTCACCGCAATCCGAGCCAACCACATCACAAGATCGCATCCAAACATCCTGAACCTCCACACCATCGTGATGGGGCTGATCCCCATCGGTTGGACCATCGGCAGCGCCATCGCCCACCTCACCACCAACGAAACCGCCCTAATAACCTCCGCCATCGCCAGCATCATTATGCCGATCAGTGCCTACATCGCATCGCCGGGGTTTCGGAGGGGGTGAGGCACAACCACGTCATTCTGGCGAAGGCCGGAATCCGGTTAAAACACGTCATTCCGGTGAAAACCGGAATCCAGAGGGGCTGGAGGCGATCCGTCTCTTGTGTGCAGCGAAGAGACAGCCTACGACATTCCGGCGAAGGCCGGCGTCGGCATGTCTCGGTTTCTCTAACTGGGAGTCGTGAACCGATTCAACACCTCAGTCTTGGCTCTGATCATTCCGTCTTCAACCACGATTAAATCCATCGCTCCCAAGCGATCGACATCTCTGTAAACCGTCCGCGGGCTCACATTCGAATAAAACCTGGCAGCCGGATGGCCTCCAGACAATAGGGCGTCCATGGCGACTCGTTCCTCGCCCAACTCCATTAAGAACATGTATTGCCGTTGACCTGCACTAGACATAATCCGCCCGCGGGATGACATCTTTTCTCGCGCGTGTTCTCGGAACGAAACGATGGTCAGCTGCGACATGCACTCCGAGTGCATCTGCTCAAGCTCCGCAGTCAAACCACGTAGTGCAAAACGCACGAATGGGGTGACGTCCGGATCAGATACGAACCGAACATGATCCAGCAGTCTTACGTACTCATCGCGATGTTGATAGTAGTAGTTCGCAAGCGAGTAGAAACCGCGAATGTTCACACCGGCTTTGTACAACAGAAAACTCTCAACCCCGCGCGACGTTCTGCCATTCCCGTCACCAAACGGGTGAATGCTAACCAGCAGGAAATGCGCCACCAAAGCCCGAACGACCGGATCTAACGAACCGCCACGGTCATCCTCCA
Source organism: SAR202 cluster bacterium bin127 (assembly GCA_002239045.1). GTDB lineage: Bacteria > Chloroflexota > Dehalococcoidia > Lucifugimonadales > Lucifugimonadaceae > Bin127. The sequence continues at coordinate 320,635 of MPNN01000002.1, read as the reverse complement.
ACCACCGGATGAACTCCGACATCATCCTCGGGACTTCAACGTGACTGGGCGGCTGGTACGTCGAGACTTGCACATCTTGGCTTCGATACATTCCGGGTGCGTTGTACTCATACTCGACGCCGGAGGTCAAGATTCTGTGAAATCCACGAATGAGTTCGTCGGTAAGCCGGAGGTCCGGATCTTCTTGCAACGCATTCTCGACCACACCCATCATTTCGTTGGCGTTTCTGACTTCACGCTCCTCCCGCCTCCTTGTCGCCGAAAGCACACGCGAACCCCCATCCGAGGCCAGGACATCCATCACTTCCTCCTCGCTGAACTCAATGCCCTCGATCCCAGTCGTCCCGCGCACCGCTCTCACTATGTTCAGACGGTGCAGCTGCTCTTGAAGTGAAACTGGAATCGGTATCTCTCGGAGCATCCCAGACAACGAAGCAACCTTAGCCAAATCTTCAATCAACTCGCGGTCATCGATGTCGACGACCAAGCCGAAGTGCACGTCCCATGCCGGCAATTTCCGCTCTCCGATTGTTGTGACAGTGTCATTGACATTGTCACATAACCATCGTTCGGAATCAAGTGTTTTTCAGTTTGAAATATGCCCATTTACCTCCGATTTCGTTGACATTTATTGTGACAATATCAACGGTTTTGTCACTTGATTCGCTGTTCACACCAAACCGATCAATGACTCTAGACATCATCCTTTTACCCAGTTTCAGGCCATGCACACAGGATTTGGCAGAAGGATGCACGAACAGACGGTCACTCAGTTTCGATAATCAAGCTGAACAGCCTACCGACGTGTCGAATCGCATCTAACTTATCTCCGTGACCACCCAACCTGAATCGGGCGAGACGCGATCGCGTCGCGCTCCGCGTCTTTGCCATCCCCGGCTTCGCACGCCTCCTAGCGTCCGAAGCACTCTTCGACATCGGTGCCGTCGCACGTACCGCCGCTCAGTCGTGGGTCATGTACGCCCTCACCGACTCCAACCTCTGGGTTGGAGTCGTCTCCGGAATGCGATCCATTCCCATCCTCATCCTTCCCATCTTCGCCGGCGCGGTCGTCGACCGCTTCGACAAACGCAAACTACTCGCTTTCGTGCGCGTCGCCCTGGCGATCGTCTCCATCATCCAGGCCATTCTCATCGCCCTCGACATCATCGAACCGTGGCACATGCTCGCTCTCGCTCTGGCCGCCGGGACCGTCGTGTCATTCGCCATGCCCGCCTTCTGGGCCTACCTCGCCGACCTCATACCCGAACGTTCGCTGTCTAGAGCCACCGCGCTCGTCATGATGGGACAAAACGCCGGCGAGATGACCGGACCCGTCATCGTCGGATGGATCATCGCATCCGCCGGTGCCGACTGGGCATACGCCATAATCGCCGCCGTCTACCTCCTCGGTGCCGTCTTCATCCTCAACGCTCCCAAAGGCCGGTTCGCCGCTCCCGATTCCGAAGACAAACCCGCCTACTACGAGAGCCTGAAACAGGGCATCGCCTACGCCCGTAAATCTCCCGTCCTCCCCTGGCTATTCATCATGAACGCCTCCGTAAACATCACCGGAGTCGCCATCTTCCCCCTCATGCCCGAATACGCCACCAAGGTACTTGACGTGGGACCCGTCGGTTTCGGAATCATGTCAGCCGCCCTCGGCATCGGACTCGCTATCGGAAGCATCATCATCGCCATTTTCGGACTACCCCGACGCGTGATCTGGATCATCATCGTCTCCAGCTTCATCTGGGACTTCGGCATGATCGGCTTCGGCTTCTCCCGCTTCTACCCTCTCACCCTCGCCTTACTCTTCTTCATGGGCATCGCCGGCATGTTCTGGGTAAACGCCATCACCCACCTCTTCCAACGCGAAGCCAAAGGCCCGATGCGAGGCCGAGTGATGTCCCTATACGCCATCGGCATGGGCCTATTCCCCCTAGGCTGGACCTTCGGAGGCACCCTCTCAGCCCTAATCGGCAACGAAATGACCTTAATCGTCAGCGCAATCGGCGGCACACCCCTAGTACTGCTAGCAATGCTCCTAGCCCCCGGCCTACGTCGATCATGAACCCTCCCCTTCGCCCGCGAAGGGGACGCGACGTAGGGGCGGGTTTCAAACCCGCCCTCGTACGCAGGGAATGCCCGAAACTCACCCAACAACACCCTCCCCAGTCCAACCCGTAGGTGTGCTGTGCACAACCTCACTTACGACGGATTCACTTGCGCCTCCCCGTTGCCCGGCCCCTCTGGATTCCGGCTTTCGCCGGAATGACGGCGATTATGCACAGCACCCGTAGGGGCGATCCCTTGTGGTCGCCCTACCGCCCAAACCACCAACCCCTCACATCACAGCATCAGCCTAAACAACCACCACCCCATCCGTCCCAATCATTCGCATCATAGTTCAATCAACACCTCCCCACGATCAACTCGTGCGTTAAACTGCGCACAGATTGACAAGAATCAGGAGCGATGATGTCGTGTTGGAACAGTTTCACGTCCCAGTAGAAGACCAGGTATTCGTCGAGGCCGATCGCATGCGTGCCAGCACCGAGGCACTTTTTATGCGCTGCGGTTTGGACGAAGCCGGTGCCAAAGCATGCACCGATGTCCTTATAACCAACGACCTCCGAGCCGTTGAGACTCACGGCGTATCAAACATGATGCGCAACTATGTCCAGTCGTACATGGCGGGTGCGCTCAATCCTCGACCGCAACTCAAAACAGTCCGCGAAACCGCCACCACTGCGAACGTAGACGCTGACGGCGCGTTGGGCATTCACATCGGCGCCGAAATGATGCAGATCGCGATCGACAAGGCGAAGGAATACGGCACCGGCGCGGTCACGGCATTCGACTCCGGCCATCTCGGCGGGTGCGGATACTACGCTGCACAGGCCGCCAAACAGGGAATGATCGGGCTCTGCATGACGGGCGGCCATTTCGCCGGCCCGCGTCGAACCGGCGGCATGGTCCCGACGTTCGGAGCCGAACCGCGCCTCGGTACCAACCCCATCGCCTGGGCTGCACCCGCACGCTCACAAGCTCCATTCCTCTTCGACATCGCATCGACGCAAATCGCCAACAACAAGATCGGCCTCGCCCGCCGCATAGGAGTCGAGCTAGAGCCGGGATGGATCACCGATACCGACGGTTCGGCATACGAAGATCGGGTGTTGCCGCCGGACGAATACTATCTCTTGCCGTTCGGAGGAACCCGCGAAAACGGTTCACACAAAGGCTACGGCTACGGCGCAGTCTGTGCCATCATGTGTCAGACGTTATCGGGAGCCGGACTGGCCGGGACTGGCACCGAATACACCGGCGGCTACCACTTCTTCGCCGCCTTCCAGATCGAAGCCTTCTGCGACCAAGACGACTTCCTCGACAACATGGACGAAGCTCTCGAACGACTCGCTAACACACCACCCGCGCCGGGCCATGAACGCGTCTTATATCCCGGACTAATCGAGGGTGAAGAAACCGAGAAACGGCTCAATGAAGGAATCCCGTATCACCGCGAGGTTATAGATTGGTATCGTTCGATCGGCGCCGAGTTAGAAGTCGAAATCGAACTCCCGTAACGCAACCGAGCGGCGAACGACCCGTCAAGAAGGACCAACTACTAGATGCAACGAGAGTACGTGAATTTCGGCAAGGGCGGCGTCATGGTGACGCGCATGGCTCTGGGTCTCGGTTTTCGAGGCCAAAACGATGCCGACGACGCGAAGCAAACAATCGCCGCCGCGCTTGACGGTGGGTTGAATCTGATCGACTGCGCCAACATCTACGGTCTGGGCGACGACCGACGCAGAGCCGGGACATCGGAAATCATCCTCGGCGAGGTGATGCAGGATCGCGGCAACCGCGACGACATCGTCATCACCTCCAAGGTATCTAGTCCGGTCGCACCCGGCGTAAACGACCGCAACACATCAAGATGGCACATCATGCGAGAGGTCGAAAGGTCCCTCAAAAGGTTGCAGACCGACCGCATCGACGTATACCTCATCCACCACTTCGACGAAACCGTCGGCTACGAAGAACGAACCCGAGCCTTGGAAGACCTTGTGCGCGACGGCAAGATCCGCTACACCGGTCTGTGCAACTACCAGGCTTGGCAGGTCGTGGAAACGCTCCGCGTGCAGGATCGCATCAACGCCGGCAGCCTGATAACCGTGCAAAACCCTTACAGCATGTTGTATCGAGAACTCGAGAACGAGATGTTCCCGATGGTTCGCAACGCCGGCCTTGGCATCATGGCTTACAGCCCCCTCGGTGTCGGCCTGCTCTCCGGCGACTACTCACCGGACCGCATGCCATCACGCGGCACGATTTGGGGCAATCGAAGGTCGCACGCCTTCGACCGCATCATGCGCGGGCGCGCCGCGGATGTCATCCGAGTAAACGCCGAAGTCGCAACAACCATCGGCGCCACCCCCGCCCAAGTCGCACAGGCATGGGTGCTTTCCCACGATGAAATAAGCGTCTCGATTTCCGGTGCCGACACCGCCGACCAAATGCGAGACAACTTGGGCGCCCTCGAAATCGAAATCCCACCGGAGGAGTTGGCCAAACTCAACCAAGTGTCAGACCGCCTCCGCATCGTTCTCGACGGCGAGGGTTTTGAAGACGATAGATGAGTGTAGCTAGCACATATCGCATGGGAGTTGGTCGTCGATCTTGGTTTCGCTAACTAGGGGCCATCACCAGATTCGCCGGTGTTACAATCTAGATTTGCGACCTAAAGAACCATGCCTAAGCGAACCTACCAACCCAAAAAGCGCCGACGTGCGCGCGTCCACGGCTTCCGATCTCGGATGGCGTCTAAGGGCGGGCGAGCGGTTTTGGCGCGCCGACGAGCTCGAGGTCGCAAGCGCCTAACTGTTTGAGTTCGTCCCTTCGCTCGGCCAGCGCCGCATACGCGGCAACCCAAAAATGAACACAGATGGGGCTCTCGAAGCATCGACGGTTGCGCCGTCGCGAGGAGTTCCGAAGAGTACTGAGAGACGGCAATCGGGCCCGAGACGCTCTGCTTTCAATCACTGCGGCGGATAACGGAACCCCGGATTCCGAACCGCGTTACGGCTTCGCCATTCCCAAACGTGTCGGCGGCGCAGTGACGCGAAATCGCATCAAGCGACGGCTCCGGGCGATTGTCAACCAAACGGACCACCCTAGAGGATGGGACTACGTCATATATGCCTTCCCGGCAGCGTCGGACGCAACGTCCGAACGATTGGCGCAATCGGTGGAAACACTGGTGAAGCGCTTGAGGTCCGGCGGCCGCAATCGCCGCACCGAGCAACGTGCTCGAGGTCCGAGGTGAACGCGTGATCAAGAAAGTAGCGCTGATGCTCATTAAGGGCTACAAACTCGCTGTCTCCCCGTACCTGCCGAGTTCTTGCATTTATCAACCCACTTGTTCGGACTACACCGCAGAAGCGATCCAAACTCACGGAGTGCTCAAAGGTTCATGGATGGGCATGAAAAGGATCGCTCGTTGCAACCCGTTCTCAACCGGAGGACTTGATCTCGTGCCGAGCCCAGCGTCGAACGTCGACGAACGCTCTATCTCGCCAACCAATAGTGCGGAGACCTTAGGTCGATGAAGCGCGCAATCGGCGAGCGAATCCGACGACGCGGCACCCTCGCGATCCTGCTCTTGGTTCTTAGCGTCACTTCGTTGACTGCTTGTTTGAACGATCTCACGCCACAAGGTCGGTGGTCGTCTCCGGTCACAGACGATAATTTCATATACGTCGGCAACGTCGATGGCGTCCTAGTTCGGATCGACGCGGCGAGCCACGCCTATGACGTGAATTGGTTGTACCCGTTTGAACTCGACGGGGTTCGCAAAAAGCCCAAGGGACTCGGCGCGATCTACGGCTCGCCCGTGATCCAAGATGGCACTGTCTTCGCTTCGGGCTATACCTGCGCCGGCAGCGATTGCGACGGCGAGATATTTGGCGTCTCCATCGATAGTGGTGCGATCGCTTGGAACTCTGGTGGCTACCGCCTACGGACAAAGTTGGTTGGCAAACTGACCTCGACGGATAACGGCCTTTTACTACAGGGAACCGGGCCAGTTGATCGAGAACGAAACCCTCCCGGCTACCTCTACGCATTGAATGCCGACCCCATAGCCGGTCGCCGAGTTGCGTGGCGCACACCATTGGACGGTGAAGTCTGGGGCGAGGTCGCGGTCGACAACGCCTCGAATACCGCTTACGTTGGCACAGACAAAGGGACGCTTTACGCCATCGACCTCGCTGACGGAGATCTCAGTGACCGTGTGCGATGGACATATAAAGCGGAAGGCGCGATCGCCGGGCCCGTGTTGTTCCACGAAGGCTCGATATATTTTGGCGATCTATCGGGCCGTTTCTACCGCCTCAACCCAAGGTCACAGACTCCAGATTGGCAGTTCGACGCGGGGGCTTGGGTGTGGGCAAAAGCGATACCTGACGACCTAAACGGAGCGATCTATGTCGCATCCCTTGGTGGCCATGTACACGCCCTCAACATATCGAACGGCAACCCGATCTGGCAGACGATAGTCGACGGACAGATCGTCGGGGCTCCCCTACTCTTTGATCGAGTACGCAATGACTTCACTCAACGGGTCCTCGCAGTGCCGTCTGGTGATGATGGTGTCCATGTGTTGAACGTTAACGACGGTCAAGTCGTCGGTTCATTCCCTACTGACAGTGCGGTGAAATCTGCGCCGGTTCTACTCAATGACTTTGTATATGTGCACACGCTCGACGGTGAACTCAAGTGGTTCTCGCCAAGTGATCAGACGTTGCAGGGATGCGTCGTCTTGAAGGATGGTGGTCGATGCGGCTGATCACCTTTGATATCAGGCCCCAAGCAGACGGAGGCAATTCCTGATGGAATTCATCGGTTTGCTTTGGGATCAGGGCATCATGCGCCCAATGATCAACTCGCTTGCGCTGTTGTATCACTATCTCTTTTTGAACTACGGCGTGAGCATCATCGTCTTCACGGTCATCGTGCGAGTGTTGATGATACCGCTCACCATTCGTCAGACCCGACAGATGAAGAAGCTGCAAGTATTGCAGCCCCGGATGAAGGCGATACAAGAAAAATATAAGGACAAGAAAGATCCGGAAAGTCGCCGAGCGCAATCGAGTGAATCAATGTCTCTCTACCGAGAGGCCGGCGTCAATCCCATCGGTTGCTTGGGACCGATGGTTATCCAGATGCCTATCTGGATCGGTTTCTATCGTGCGATTATTCGCACGATGCCGACGACTCCAGAAGGCATGGCGAATCTTTCCGCCTCGTTCTACGCCTGGAATCCTGCCAGCGCAGACGTCCCGTTCAGTCGGTTATTCCTCGGCATAGACCTGGCAGACACTGTGTCGCAGGTCTATTTGCCGCTCAATTTTTTGCTGCCGGTGCTAGTGGGCGCCTCGATGTTTATCACGACTAAGATGACATCAACGGTGGCGGTTGACGAGCGCCAGCAATCCCAACAGCGGATTATGCAATGGATGATGCCAGTGATGATCGGCGTCTTCACCTACCAGTTCCCAGCAGGCCTGGGCATTTACATATTGCTATCGAACATCGTCGGCGTAGTAATCCAATACTTCGTTGGCGGAAAGCAGCCGATCGAGCTGTTCGGAAAACTCTACCTCGGCACGGCAGAGACGCGAGCACAGGCGATAGCAATCCAAACTGACCTCGCGGAGAAAAACCAAAACGACGATTTGGACGATGAGGAGATAACAGATGACGATACGACGGGTATTCACCGGCAAGAACGTACAAGAGGCAACCGCCGTCGCGCTCGAAACACTCGACGCCGAGCTCGAAGACGTCGACATTAGAGTACTAAATCCAGGCCGGGCCGGAATCTTCGGCCTCGGCGGCGCTCTCGCAGAGATCGAAGTCGCCAAACTGTCAGACGTTTTGGCTGAAGAAGCGCGGGAAGTCGAGGAACGCCAGCAACAGATGGATGAGGCGACAGGCGTCACGGAACCGGAACGCACCCGACCACAACGGCAGGCGCGACAGACCGAACGTCGGCAGCGTCAATCGCGTCCAAGACGTCAAGAACGAAATACACAAAGTGACGAACAAGACGGCGAAGCACCGCGACAACGTCGCGAGCGACCGCAACCTCGGCGAAATCGTCAATCGTCAACCAACCGGCAACGTTCTCAACGCAGACCGAATCAGCGAGAACGTCAACCAAGGCGGCAAGAAGTTGAGACTCGTGGGAGTGCGGGCAACGTCGAAGATCCCGCGCCCGCGGTGACCCAACGCCAACGAAGGCCTGAACCTCAGGCAGAACCGATCCAAGACCGCGCCGAACTCGAAACCGTTACGGGCGAAATATTGTCCTACCTCATATCCGCTATGAATGTGGATGTAGAAGCTTACGTTTTGGACGAATTGCGTGATGGTTCGGTCGTTTTCGAAATTGAAGGTGAAGACAGTGGATTACTCATCGGCCGCCGCGGGGAGACACTGCGCGACGTTCAGTTCATCGTGAGGATGCTAGTAAACCGACGTATCGAACAACGCGCCAACATCATCATCGACGTTGAACGATACCAGCTGCGCAGAACTCAAAAACTTCACACCATCGCAGAAAGCGCTGCTCGTTCTGCATCGCGCGGAAGAGCGAAATCGCTCGACCCAATGACTCCGGAAGAGCGGCGCATCGTCCATATCGCATTGTCGGACAACCAGCAAGTGGTAACCGAGAGCGAAGGACAAGGCACGGAACGCCACGTAGTCGTAAAACCACGGTAGATCACGCCGATTCGACACGATTTTGCGATTTTGCGTCCATCGATAGGCGTGCCGGCGAACGCGTCCGGTGCTACACATTGAACCGATTCGTTCGTTGAATGCCCACGCACCGACGATACACGAACCAAGATTCGTATTTTCAACGCATCCCGCCACAAAGCGTAGCCGCGCTGCGATTCGATCTCGCTGATGAGTCGAGAAATACAATAAAAGGTTGCGAATTACGAAAACGCACAGTAGGAGGGACCATGGTCTCAAAGAGATTTGCACTCGCGGCTTTGGCCGGATTCGTCGCAATCGCCGCGTTCGCATGTACCACGGAAAAAATCGTCGAGGTCACTGTAGAACGTGAAGTGGTTCGGACGGTTCAGGTTGAAGTTCCCGTGGAAGTCGAAAGGGAAGTCGTTCGAGAGGTCGAAGTCGAAGTTCCGGTCGAAATCGAGGTCGAAAAGGAAGTCATCCGCGAAGTAGCGGTTGAAGTTCCCGTCGAAGTCGAAAAGGAAGTCATTCGCGAGGTCGAGGTTGAAGTTCCGGTCGAAGTCGAACGGGAAGTCATCCGCGAAGTCGAGGTTGAAGTTCCGGTCGAAGTCGAAAAGGAAGTGGTCCGCGAGGTACAGGTCGAAGTGACCCGAACCGTCGTCGAGATCGCGACCGCCACCCCGATCCCGACCGCAACTCCGTTGCCGATCGTCGCAATCGAACCCGCACCGCAGCCAAACCACGATTACGGAGAGATCCGTGTTGCAGTCTTCAACATCGCACCAGGCGTTGGCCTCGGCAGCGCTCAAGCGCCAGTCGAAGCTATGCAGTACTGGGGTGTTGGTGAAGGACTATTCGCAGTTGATGACGACGGCCGAACCGTCGGCAAGCTAGCCCTCGATTGGGAACTAGCTTCTGACCTCTCCATGGCCACCATCAACCTCCGCGAGGATGTCGTCTTCCACGACGGCTTCGGCGGCTTCACTGCCGACGATGTTGTCTTCACGATGAACGACTCCAACGCAAACACCAACCCGACCAGCATCCACGGTCAGGCCGGCGATTTTGCCGCCATCTTCGACGAGACTGTCAAGGTCGACGACTACACCGTGCAGTTCAACTTCACTGAGGGTGGTTTCGATCCCCGCTGGAACGGTAACTTCTTGAATGAACAGGCGCAGGGAACCGCTTTCTTCTCAAAGGCCGCCCACGACCAGAACGGCGTCGATTGGCTACGTGAGAACATCGTCTCCACCGGCCCCTTCGAAGTCGTCGAGTGGGTCCAGGATGACCGAGCGGTCCTCGCATCCGTCGATTACGACCACTGGTTCGCTAATCCCGAGATTCAGACACTCCGTTTCACCGAAGTCCCCGAACCTTCAACCCGTGTAGCGTTCCTCCGCACCGGCGATGTTGACATCGCCGACGCCGTCCCACTAAAGGACATTCGCCCGTTGGTGGAGAGCGGATTCAAGGCTGAGAGCATCACTCGCTCCGGTCGTGTGCACCAAGTAATCTTCTCCGGTAACTACTGGGAAGAGAACCACGCCCGCACCGGCGAGCCCCTCAACCGCACAGGTTCTGGTTACTGCGTCCACGACCTCCCGTGGGTCGGATGCAACATCCCTGGCAAGCAGCCAGGCGACATGGAAGAAGCGCGTGATGTCCGATGGGCGTTGGCCAAGGCCATCGACCGCGAACTCCTCGTCGAGACGATTCTCGACGGCTTTGGAACCGTCGGCTCGATCGAGTACGTCGACACGACCGCTAGCTACTTCAAAGACGAGTGGTTGATCCCGTACAACCCGGATGAGGCTCTAGAGCATATGGCCAACACCGCATGGCCCACCGCCAGGTTCCCGATTGGCATCTGGACTGGTGGCGAACTCGGCGGCTCCAGCGGTACTAACGCTGAATTGAACGATGCCATCGCCGGAATGTGGAAAGAACTCTGGCCCGAGATGGATCTGCAGGTCTTCAAGTCTGCGTATTCCATCATCCGCCCGAGCTTGGTTGGCCGCACCAACACGATCCCGTACGCGGGTGACTGTGACGAAGGTTCCACCGCCATTCCGTTCGACTGGCCGCACGGTCTCACCGAGACCAGCTTTACTCGCGGCGGCTTCGGTTGTGGTATCGAGATCCCCGCGATCGCCGACACCTTTAAGGCCGTGGCGATCGAAGGCGACCCCGTCGAGCGCATCCGCTTGAACACCGAACTGGTCGACTACCTTTACGACCAGATGATCTTCGCCGGCACCGTCCAGGTCCCGGTGTTGACGGTCTACAACCCCAACGCCATCGCAGAGTGGGTCGGTACGTCGTCTGCATTCGCTGGCTCCAACGAGTTCGAGAACATCAAACTCGTCCAGCGCTAGTGTGAAGCTCGCTCCTAGGCCGAGGCGATGTTAAGTCGCCTCGGCCTTGAGCCTTTACCATCCAGCGTCACATATCATCGTCTAGTGACACGTCCCCAATTGCGGGGCCGTTTGTGTCTTCGATGATCGACGCAAAACCACATGCGAAAATTCCTCGCCCAACGCTTCGTCTTTGCAATCATGTCGCTCGTCGCAGCGACACTAATAGTTTTCGTCCTATCCCGCATGGCAGGCGATCCTCTGCTCCTCTACGCCAAGCCCGGCGGCTACGGCATGAGCGAAGAGCAGATCGCCGCACTCTCCGAGAAACTCGGTCTCGATAGACCTCTAATCGTTCAATACTTCATCTGGCTTGGGAGAGTTGTCACTGGCGATTTCGGCGTGACCCTCCTAGCCGAACGCGACGTTCGGACCGTCGTTTTCGAAAAACTTGGAGCCACGATCCAACTCGGAATCGCCGCATTCATCCTCGCCACACTCATTGGAATACCCCTCGGCGTCGTATCCGCGATTGCCCGCGGAACGGTGTGGGACTACTTCGGGCGAACCTTCGCACTCTTGGGTCAGGCAACCCCCTCCTTCTTCATGGGTATCGTCGGCATCTTGATCTTCGCCGTAACCCTCGACTGGCTCCCGCCGGGAGGCCGCCCTGTCGATCAACCATTCTGGCCGCACCAGGTCGAAGCATTGGCCTTGCCAATGATCACACTCGGGTTGCTGCCAGCCGCGAGCTATCTGCGACTCACCCGCTCCTCGATGCTAGAGGTCCTAGACTCCGAGTTCGTCAAACTTGCACGCGCCAAAGGCGTCGATATCAACTCCGTCATCTGGAAACACGCCTTCCGAAACGCTCTGATACCTCCGATCACCGTCTCTGCGCTGATATTGATCGGTTTCCTCGAGGGCTCAGTGATCGTCGAATCAGTCTTCGCATGGCCTGGCGTCGGCAGATTGGCAGTCGACTCGATCCACAATAACGACTTCCCGCTATTGACGGGTGTCATCTTCATGTTCGCCATCCTCTACGTCGCCGGCAGCTTCCTGGCCGACATGCTCTACCTGTTCGTCGACCCCCGGATCAGATACGACTAACCGATGGCTACCGACGCCGCAAACACCGCAGCAGCATCGCAATCGCCGACAAGTTCGGACGAACGAGGTTTCATAAGCAAAGTCGGGTACGTACTCCGCCGTTGGCCACTGCTTCCAATAATTATTGTGGTGGGACTCATTTTCATGGCCGTCTCCGCACCTTGGCTAGCTCCCTTTGGACAAGACGAGCAAAACCTCCGAGCGCGCCAAGCTCCGCCGATCTGGTACACCCAGTTCTACGAAGAAAATGAGCGCATCACGGATCGCTTCATACTCGGTGCCGACCACCTCGGCCGTGACATCCTGACCCGCATCATGTACGGTGCCCGCATCTCGCTCGCAGTCGCTGCCATCTCTCTCGTCGTCGGGGTTGCCGTAGGCGCATCCCTTGGCATGGTCTCGGGCTTCTACGGGAAAATCTTCGACGAACTCATGATGCGCCTCGTCGATGTCTGGAATGCACTTCCATTCCTCCTCATCGCCATCCTCGCCGCCATCGTTTTCGGCCAGAGCGTTTCCGTGTTGCTCGTCCTACTCATACTCGCCACCTGGGCTGGCGTGGTCCGAAACGTGCGTGCCGAAGTCTTGACCCTCAAGACTCGGGATTATGTCGCATACTCTCGAGTGGCTGGCGGTTCTGACTTGCGGATCATGTGGCGACACCTCACACCCGGGTTGGTCAACACCGTCGTGGTTCTCATCACACTCCGCGTCGGCGGACTTATCCTGACCGAGGCAGGCTTATCCTTCCTTGGAGCCGGTGTGCCGTCCAATATCCCAACATGGGGCAACATGGTGTCCGATGCTCGTCAATACCTCAACACCGCCTGGTGGATGGCTGTATTTCCCGGATTGGCGATTTTACTGATCGTGATGTCGGTCAACTTCATCGGCGATTGGTTGCGCGACCGATGGGATCCGAGATTGCGGCAACTGTAAAGCAACGGCACGACGGTTCAGCCTGCCATGCTACTGCGTGCCTCGAGAACATTCGCCAACTTGCGACACCAGGTACTACGCTTTGGTACGATTTAGGTTATGAATTTCTTCAGTGACCGATGGCGGCGTATCGGCACACGTCTGTACATCGCCTTAGGTTTCGCGGATCGTCTAGAAATGTGAAGTGATATGTCGTGCACAACCCGCGACATTCAGATGGAAGTTATCCGCACGGTTTCGCAAATGTCTGCTTGGTACGCAATTTTGCCCAAAGATTCTCTCTGATGTTGCTTCAACCCGGATGCCGACTGAAAAAATCGGCGCCCAATGTCAATCCCGTGAGGTTTGTGAGTTTCTGCATCATTTCATCAAAAAGCCTGCGGATGCCCTATCTTCAAGCCGGCTTGTTGAAATATTTAACGAGGTCAACTCTGACAAATCACCTGATTTGACCCCTGTGACTTACGATCCCATCCGATCGCCACCGACGCTGATTTCGGATGTCGGCTCGACTTGATCCGAGGTCACATCCTCGCAAACAGGGGGATTCGTTTGGCTGGTCGCCTTGCTTATCGCCTCTTCGATTTGAGGTGTCCGGTCGCAGATGTCAACCGTATTGGGCTGGGCTGAGATGTTCTGATCAGCGGTTGGAAATACGACGATCAAGGCGAACATCGCGACCAACGCCATTGTGAAAAACACGCGCGCATTTAAAACCATGCGGATCGATTGCAAGGGAAACCTCGTTTCAACGAGATAAATCTTCGGCAGGTGCCCGAAATTCTAGGAAATAGCGACGATCAGAATCCCCATCCGTCGATGCATTCAACAGACGTTTCGATGGTTCATCGACCGTTGATTGCGGCCGTGAATTACCGCATCAAAGACAACGTGCTATCCACCTGAGTCGATGGACAATCCCTAGTCGTCGTCGCCGTCGTCGTCGTCATCAGCAACCAACGCGCCACCCGCGGCTGCACCAGATCGGCGGTTCGGAAGGGTCATCAAGAACTCGGTGTATTCGCCAAGCTCGGTTTCCACATCCAAGGTGCCGCCATGACTCCGGATGATGTCCATCGAGAGTGAGAGTCCCAAACCGGTCCCGCGGTTGGTCGCCTTCGTCGTGAAGAAGGGGTTGAAAATCTTTTCAACGACATCATCGGGCATTCCGGTACCGTTGTCGCGGAATCGGATCTCGACGTGATCGTCAACGGCACGTGTGCTGATGGACAGGCCAGGCATGTAATCCATTGAGGTTTCGGGGGCTTGCTCACGGAGCATGTCGCGTTTGTCTTCTGTTGCATGCCACGCGTTGGTTACGAGATTCAAAAATACCCGCCCTAAGTCTTGCGAAATCGCCTGGATTGACGGCACGTCGGGATCGAAATCTGACTTGATCTCCAAATTCATATCCGGATCGGTCGCGCGGCCGCTGTGATACGCAAGTTGCGCGAACTCATCGATGAGACTGTTGAGATCAGTTTCCTGAAGGTCGGTAGATTCACGTCCCATGGCTAACATGCCGTGCACGATGCGATTGGCGCGTTCGCCGTGGTTTTTGATGCGAACGAGGTTGCCGGTCAAGTCCCCCGTGATCTCTTCGATGTAATCCTTATCCTCTTGGTCGATCTCTGCGGCCGACTCTTCGAGGATCTCTTTGAGTTCCTCCAACAATTCCTCGGATGCCTCGGAGAAGTTGTTCACGAAATTTAGCGGATTCCTGATTTCGTGGGCGACACCTGCGGTCAACTCACCCAGTGCGGCCAACTTGCCTTGCGCAATAATCTGACTTTGAGCATCCTGAAGGTCGTTCAACACGCGTTCAAGCTCATCGTTCTTGCCCTGCAATTCGTTGGCGAGTTGTTCAACCAAATTCAAGCGTTGCACTTCAAGCGCGTGTTGGCGGAACACTTCCAACGCATCCGCCATCTCCGACACCTCGTCACGCCCACCGATCTCGACCTTCGATTCGAGGTCACCATCAGCCATCCGGAGCATGCGATTAGAAAGCGTTTGGATGCGTCGCAACAGCACCTTGCCCACGAACAACCAAGTGATCAGGAACGCGCCCACGACGCTGAGCACACTGATCGCTATCAGGAATGCACGGCCTTGCCATATCGATTGCTCGGCGACATCCGTTTCGATGCTCACGGTGGTCTCGGCAGATTCGACTAAGTTGTCAACTTCTTCGACGAGCAGCACAGCAACCTGTCGATTCAGTTCCAAGAGTTCATGTTGGCGGTCGGCGAGTTCGTGTTGGCGGGCCAGCAGTTCGAAACCACTGTCATCACCGAGCGCCACTTCGAAAAGCCGATCAAATATGAATGTCAAAACCTGCGCGTATTCGGTGCTTCGCAGCACCGAGAGACTACGTTCGATACGACTCCGAGCTGCCTCAGCCCGTTCCCTTAAAGGCTCGATGAACGCTGCATCGGAGACGGTAAAAGCGCTGGCCAACAATTGGGTCGCGTTGTTAGCAGCCGACTGTAGATCAGCTACGTTTCGGTAGCGATAAAACTCGGTCTCCGAAAAATGATCGCTTTGCGACGCAGGTGCGCGACCGAGGTCACTGTACCCAGTCATCGTATAGAAGAGCTGATCATCGATAGCCGGGATCAAAATATCATCCAGCCTTTGCTGCAAGAGCGACAGTTCGATGCTGATGGCCGTGGTTCGATCACCTAGATCCAAAAGTTCTTGTTTGTCGACTTTTATTTGCTCGACACTTTGGGTGAGTTGGTCAGCGTACTGTCTGATGCGGGCCAATCTCTGCCCGCCATCACCCGCAGCCGTCAGCGAGTCGAGTTGTTGTTCGAATAGCGCTGCAGTGGCATCAATCTCGGTCACAACCTGGTTGAATTCCGCGGTCGTGACCGCAGCAGTCAAACGAGGTGCCGCCGCCGCCAGCACACCCGAATATTGAGCGATACCGAACGATGCGACCATCTCCGGTACGCTCTCCTCTCGGACTCGATTGTTGGCATGCCCGATCGCGTTAAATGAAAGCCATGCCACAAGGCTAGCGCTGAGTGTCAAAGCTACCGCCGCCCCGATACCCACGTACATCTGCGCAGACAGGCGGAAACGTCCTTCGAGCAGTCCTCTGGCTTGAGCAATCAATGTTATCGTTCAACCATTGTCTCAATCGGATGGTATTCACCGTCTTCGCCGATGACGGTCAAGAATACTTCGTTAGAACCTTGGCTGTCATTCTCGCCGAAACGCAGTGGAAAACCGCCGAGATCAATAATCTGGTCATTGCGCAGATTATTCAAGAAGCACGATCTCGTGATGTCGCTGCCACACCCCTCGACAACTTCGATAACAAATCTTCCTGCGATGTACCCCTCTAAGGAAACAAATCCAGGTTCGTCACCCGGCGCGTGTAACCGAAGTGCGTTCAGATAATCTGCAACGATGGGCACCGATGAGTCCATAGGAAAGGGAACCACCTGCGTCACATAAACTCCTTTGCCTTGCTCCCCCAACTCCCTCGCCAAGGCGTTGCTGCCAACGAACGACACGGTCATGAATTCCGGATTGAAGCCGGTGTGGCGCGCCCAAGAGACTAAATGCGCTACCGGTTCATATGCACCGATCATGATCACTGCTTCTGGTTCGCCCTGCCTTAAGTCCAATAGTGCGGTCTTAATGGCCTTGGTATTGCGAGGGTAGATTCCGATGGCGACTGGTTCCATCCCCAAATCGGACAATGCGATCCGCACGCCCTGATAACCGGCTCGTCCGAATGAATCATCTTGATACATTACGGCGATACGAGTTATGCCGAGGTCAGTCAATAGACGATTCACCATCTCGGCCGTCTCTTGGTAATACGAAGCGCGAACGTTCAAGATATGGCCGTAACTAGGGCTTCGCAAGAACTCGGCCCCAGTGAATGGCGCGACATACGGAACTCCTTCTGCGGCGGCAACTGGCACCGCTGACCTCGAAGTCGGAGTGCCAACCGCCCCGACGAGCGCGAAAACCATATCTTCCTGGATCAGTGCCGACGTGTTCGCAATCGCCGCTTCTGGTTCGTACGCGTCGTCGCGAAACGCCAACTCAAGCATACGACCATGAACGCCGCCTGCCTCGTTGGCTTCTTTGAACGCCAACAGGATGCCCGTTCGCATGCCCACCCCAAGTTCTGACGCTGGACCAGTGAAAGCCGCTGATTGACCGAACAATATTCTTCCGTCTGAAACGCCGTTACGTTGATTGGCGTCCGTTGAAACAGGGTTCGAAGCCAACTCGTCGGCAACTAATTGCTGCACGATTCCACCCGAATCGGTCGGGGAACTAGTGGCTTCGTGTGAGTTCGAACAACTTAGAAATGCGAGGAGGCAGACAATTGCAATCGCCGCTCGTAACGCGGCCAACCCTGAAAAAGCGATAACAGGGCGACGGACTCTCAACCCGTCCTCCGTTTAACGAGGGTCAGACAGTTCTTGTCGTCGACGCGGCGATAGTGCATTTCATCTGAAAACGTGTGCGCCAAATGCACGCCCCATCCGCCGATTTCGCTGTTCTCGATAGAAGTAATTTGCGATGGCGTCGCTACGTCTTTCGTCGGATCGAATGCCCGTCCGTTGTCCGAGATCTCGATTTTTACGAAATCGACGTCGGATTCAATCTCAACTCTGATTGGTTGGGTACCGTCGACTTCACCGTGGTTAATGACATTGATACAAAGCTCTTCGACGATCAGCTCGATTTGATAGGTCAGGTCCGGCGTCCACTCCCCCTGCTCGGAAATCGACCCAATAGTTGTCTGGATCACCTCGAGTTCGCCGATTTCGGGCATAAATTCGACTGAAGTTCGTACGCTCATGGGGCGGGGTGATTACGCGTGTCTAAAGACCAAGCACGCCTGATCATCGGATTGCGGTTCGTCGCCAGCGAATTCATTGACCGCATCAAACACCATCGCACTGGCTTCTTGGGCGTTCATCGGTTGCTTATCTTGGAAAACCTGTCGCAGCCGATCCATGCCAAAGAGTTCGCCCTCAGCGTTAAATGCTTCGGTTATCCCATCGGTGTATAGGATCACCGTGTCGCCGGATTCGAGCTTCACCATGGATTCTCGATACTCCAGCCCGGGCAGGATCCCCAGTGCGGTCCCACCTGTGGGATCTATTATCGTGGTCCGTCCGTCTGGGTGGACTACTATCGGCTCATTATGACCACCGTTGGCATAACGAAATTCCGAGTTTTCAGGATTGTAGATCGCGTAGAACAGCGTGACAAACATCGAGGCTTCGTTTTCGGCGTCAAGAAGGTCATTGACTTCCGCTAGCGCCTCGCCGGGGTGTTCAAACCTTTGCCCCGCACCTTTCAATAACATCCGGCTCGACATCATGAACAGAGCAGCCGGCATTCCTTTGTCGGAGACGTCGGCGATCGCTAGCCCGATCTTGCCGGCCCTCAAGATTTGAACATCGAAGAAGTCGCCGCCGACGTTGCGCGCCGGCTGCATAGACCCGTAGATTTCGTACTGATCGCTTAGTGGAAAACTGGCCGGTAGAACGGATTGTTGAATGTTATTGGCGACGTCAAGCTCGTTTTGCAACGCTACCAATTTGTCTCTCGACTGTAAGGCGTCCCGCCACTCGTCGAGGTGTTGCAGCGTACGTTGGATCGTCAGTCTCAGGTCTTGGAAATCAAGAGGCTTCGTCACGAAATCGAACGCGCCGCGGTTCATCGCAGTTCGGATATTCTCCATGTCGCCGTATGCAGAAATGATGATGGCGCGAATGTCCGGCGTAACTTCTTGGATCTGCTGCAACAGTGTCAAACCGTCCATGCGAGGCATGTTGATATCCGACACAACCAAATCGATTTCTTTGTCGGCCATCAGCATCTCGAGGGCTTCGACGCCGTCATGAGCAAAGACAAACTCGTACTCGCCTCTTCGGATGTTCCGGCGCATCCGTTGGAGTACGAGCGGTTCGAGATCTGGTTCGTCGTCTACGACCAGGATTTTTTTTGTGGTGTTCCGCATCGAGACTAGGTAGCTTTCTCCGAACTGCGATTCGAGGAATTATCGAGGTAGGTTATCCCCGATTGCGTTTCGCGTCGGCCGGAATGACGCTCACTTTACGGCGTCGATTGCTTCGTCGCGAGTAGATTCGATGGGAATTATGTTGTCAAATCCGCTAATCGAGAAGATCTCCCGTATCGGGTCCGACAACGAACACACGGCGAATTTGCCGCCTTGCCGGTTGATCGACTTGACAACCAACAAAATCGCCCGTAGACCGGCACTACTGATGTATGTCAGAGTCTCGGCATCGAACACGACCGATCGATCCTCTTGATCGATCGCCTCCTCTAGACCAACTTGAAAATCCCGCGCGTTCGTGCCATCCACTCGATTTTCGCTGGGCATTACTATCAGTGCATTGCCCACTCGTTCTGTGTTAATTTCCATCGGTTCAACACCCCCTTAGGCCTAGGGTAATTCAGATTTTACGGTTCCGCATCGTTCGCACTTCCGCGAGCGTACATTCTATAGCCGCGCAACCACTGGAGTCAGTGCATCAATCATGCATCTCTATCGTATCTGCCAACAAAGCTGTCCGCGGTTCGAGGAGGACGAGGCATTCTTGCCATTGAGATCGATTCGGGCAATACGATACCGCCTGAAAAGATCAGCTTCATCGCGTCCTCAACTGTGATATCGGTTTCGACTACGTCGTCTTCCAAAACAAATGCCATGTTACCCGATGTTGGGTTCGGAACTGTGGGGACATAAACGGAAACCAGATCTTCTTCGCTACCCGGAGCCCTAGCCCGCCCGGTGACGAAACCCATTGCCACCATCCCGTCACGCGGCCACTCGATAAAGACGACGCGGCTGAAATTCGCGGAAGAACCTACCGAAGCCATCGCTTGTTGGGTAACGCCATACAGAGTCTTCACTACCGGGATGAAGTGCATCACTTTGCTGACTAGAGTCAAAACACCGCGACCCAACCTCGAAAGGGCTAACAGGCCGATCAGGTAAAAAATGAAACCCAGCACCACTAATCCGATACCAGAAAAATCCCACGGCTTGTCTTCGATGAACGGTAGGCTTCTGAAAAATTCGTCGGTCGCGTTGATGAGGTAAACCACGACGATTATGGTCACCAAAAGCGGAACCAATTCGAGCAATCCCGACAAAACCCGGCCTTGGACGTGGCTTTCAAACCTTCTCAAGACGTTGGGGCGATCCTCCTCTTCCGAGTCGACATCAAGTCTTGGATCCGCGTCCAAAGGAACACTCCCCTCATGAGTTCTTGGTTGATCTCGTATTGTATTTGGCTCGAAACCTAGTCTACACCAATGACATTGGTCGAAGCTATGTACAAACTGACGTCACAATCGCGATTTTCTGAGCGTACCTGAAGGCACTGATTGCCAAATTGCGATTCAGCAATGATCAAGTGCACATCATGGAAATACTCACACTCTATTGCCGTTCCTCTACAGATTTTGGGCTTAGCGCAACATCGTTCAAGACAATCTCGTTGGTCTGAACCTTGCGCAATCTCGGTACCACCTCAAGCGGGTTTCGCCTGTTGACGATACGACACCCAAAGATCGGCAATGTTCGCCCATGTGTTACTAGTCTTATCGGGATGATGTATCACTAGTCAAAAGTTGAAAATCGGAATAAGGTTATTTTGAACATCGATATACGAACTACCTGAGTTTGGACTGACCCGATCGTGTCAACCGGTACCTCAGACACCAAAAATCAGCCAAGCGAAACGGCCACCTCCGCGACGTCGAACATCATCTACCGCAATGAAGCGATCACGCGTCGCGGGCAACGGGAATCGATCGACGGATTACAGCGCGTCACCTCCACGCATGAGTGGTTGATTCAATTTGGGCTTCTCGTCGCGGTCATCGTCTCAATCGGCTGGGCGACGTTAGGCGAAATCCAACGTGGCATATCCACCGACTGCGTGCTTCTGTACCCCGGAAATCGCAACGCAATCACATCCGGAACGAACGGAAGAGTGGCCGAAATCTTCGTCCAAGTAGGTTCTGTGGTGGAGGTCGACCAACCTGTGGCTCGTTTGAGTTCCCACGAACTCGATCGTAAGGTTCGTATCGCCCAGGCAAGAGTTGAAGCGCTCGAGGACGTCGCAGATCCGGTCGAAAGTCATGAACTCCGGTTAGCTCGCACAGATCTTCGCGAACTCGCCGCAATCAAATCTGAGGGACAGTTGATCGTGAGCAATGTAGCTGGTGAAGTGATGGCCCACGAGCTGTTTGTTGGGCGAGCTATCGAACCAAACGACGTCATCGCTATCGTCAGGACTGCTGATCCAGGCATGATCGAAGCAGTGGCATTGGTCTCTTCGGAAAACGCGCGAAGGATTGAACTTGGAATGGAGGCCCGCGTCAGCACGTCTTCGGCAATGGTCACCGGCGGCGACGTCATCGTAGCTGGCGTCGTGGAGATTTCGAACACGCCGGTCCATCCGCCCGATTGGCTATCCGATCTCGGTCTCAGCAGCCAACACCAGATGCATCTCGTCAAACTGGGGTTGCGCGACCAACTCGGCGCTCAAGTTGCCGACGGCTCTACGTGTAACGCCAGGATCATTTATGAACGGGGTTCACCGATGAGCGTTATTCTCCCTTAGGCCACAGCGGAATTGAACTTTGATATGTTTCGGAATTTGATACGCCGCGTATTCAATTTACCACTGCGGACGCCGCTCTTTCCCCAGCTTGAAATTTCAGAGTGCGGAGCGGCATGCTTAGGTGCGATTCTCGGTTACTACGGCCGGTGGGTTTCAACTGAAGAGTTGAGGTCGGCGTGCGGCGTTAGCCGCGACGGTTCCAATGCCGCCGACATCGTAGCCGCCGGGAGGCGATACGGATTGAATATCGCTGGATTGCGCAACTCGGTCGCGAGCCTAAATCAGATGAAACTGCCCGCCATTCTCTTTTGGGAGTTCAATCATTTCGTCGTCTTGGAGCACATCCAATCTGGCAAATATTACTTGAATGATCCGGCCAACGGCAGACGAATCG
The DNA here is from genome assembly GCA_002239045.1 of SAR202 cluster bacterium bin127. Lineage (GTDB taxonomy): Bacteria > Chloroflexota > Dehalococcoidia > Lucifugimonadales > Lucifugimonadaceae > Bin127. The sequence goes on along the minus strand of MPNN01000002.1, from coordinate 298,412 downwards.
TCGACGAAGAAACATTCAGGCAAAGTTACACAGGTGTCGCTTTGACGGTGGAGCCCGGTCCGCAATTCACCGCCGGCGGATCGCCACCTGGCATCTTCCGAAACATCTGTCCGTGGTTACGCGACGTTAAGGCTTCTCTCGTATACGTCGCTATTTGCGGGTTGCTGCTGGCTATACCGGGACTAGCGGTGCCGCTCATTTTGAGTGCGTTCGTCGACAACGTGATCATCGGTGACGTGCATACGATCGGTTACATATTGGTTGTGACGGCGGCGGGCGCTGCGCTGTTGGTCTACCTCCTAACGTTGCTCCGACAGATCGTCTTGCGCCGGCTTGCAATTCGACTGTCGGTGGTTCACGCAGATCGTCTGTTGGCAAGATTGTTCAGATTGCCCGCGCAGTACTTTGCGCACCGTTACGCAGGCGATCTAGCGACGCGCGTCCGATCGGTGGATAAAGTTGCCGCGAAGGTGTCCAACGACTTGGTCGGCGTGATGGTTGAATTGGTGATGAGCGTCCTATTTTTGGGCCTCATGATCTATTTCGACCCACTCCTTGCGCTACTTGTGGCTGCATTGGCCATCGCCAATGTTGGATTGATGCGTATCGTTTCGACTATTCGTTCCGACCGAAATCGGCAACTCGGACGCGAACAAGCACTGCTTTATGGCACCGGAGTCTTCGGATTGCGAAACATCGACAATCTAAACGCCACTGGTTCCGAACAGGATTTCTTCACCCGTTTGACTGGATTTCAAGCCCGCGAGTTGGTGGCCAGACAGAATTTCGCTGAACTGGGATTCGTTATCGCCGCGATGCCCAGGTTCTTCACTCTCATCGGTGCCGCGCTAGTGCTTGGTTTCGGAGGTTGGCGGGTGATCTCTGGCGACTTGACTTTGGGTCAACTCGTTGGTTTCTATACCGTGGCGGTAAGTTTCCTGACGCCGGTTGGGACGTTCGTCAGATTTACGGACTCGTTCCAAATGTTAGAGGCAGATCTTCAACGAATCAACGATGTAATGAGCGCGAGAGTGGACCAAAACCTCGGCGCCGAAAACGATGCAAAGCCGCGAAAAATCGCGACGTTGCGCGGAAGGTTGCGGCTCGCTGGGCGGATTGAACTTCGCGACGTGACTTTTGGTTTCAGGCCCAATCACCCGCCATTGATTGAAAACTTCAACCTAACAATCGAATCGGGTCAACGCATCGCGATCATCGGTCCGACCGGCTCTGGCAAATCCACACTGTTGCGCTTGGTGAGTGGTGAATTCACACCGTGGGCCGGAGAAATACTTTTCGACGGGGTGCCTCGCATCGCGGTCCCTAGACATGTGATGACCGGATCGGTCGCCACGGTCGACCAGCAGATAATGCTCTTTTCGGCCTCCGTTCGCGAAAACTTGACCTTGTGGAATCCGACCGTCACTGACCATCAGTTGGTTGCTGCGAGCACGGACGCGTTGATCCATGAAGAGATTATGAAGCGTCCATCAGGATACGACTCTCTTGTTGCAGAAGGAGGCAGGAACTTCAGCGGCGGTCAGCGTCAGCGCCTCGAGATCGCCAGAGCATTGATTAACAATCCCTCGGTTTTGCTCCTCGATGAGGCTACTAGTACGTTGGACGCCGCGAGCGAGTTTAGGATCGATGACGCGCTAAGACGGCGGGGTTGCACGAACTTGATCGTCGCTCATCGCTTGAGTACGATCCGCGACTGCGATCAAATCATCGTGCTGGACGGCGGCAATGAGGTGCAACGCGGTACGCACGAACAGTTGATTGCCGACAAGGCCGGCCTTTACTACGAGTTGATCGACGCGCAATGAGGCATTCCCGAGCGCGACGATTCGCTCGAGTCAACGAAGAATGAATAAAACCAAACAACAAGATCTGAAATCCTTGGCGATTTCACACGGAGCGCTCACGGAATCTGCCGGCAACATGCCGATCGATCTTTGCTCGCCAGGTGAGTTGTGGTTTGTGGAGCAAGGCGCACTCGATGTTTTTTTGGTTGAGCACGAAAACGGTGTCCCATCCGTCACCCCTAAGCACATCCTGCGTGCCGACGAAGGTCGTCTCGTGTTCGGATTCGATGCTGGAGGGACCACTCTGGATGCCCATACCAAAGGATTGCCAGGTACTAAACTCCGTCGCATCAGTTCCGAAACATTGCTGGCCAACTCCACAAATGTTGATTTCGCCGACCAAGTCGACTCCTGGATCACTTCGTTTGCCGAATCTGTTGCGCAACCAATCGCACCTCGACCTTGGACAGATTTGCTGTTGCATGCCGGGGATGAATTGGACTCTGAAACCGGCACTGTGTTGTCTACGCAACCTGAGAGTTTGACATGGGCAGCAATAGAAAACGGGTTTTATTTGGGGACTGAAGAGGTTCTGTCAGTGGGCAAGGGTTTAGCACCACTGACTTCGGCGACTTGGTTGACGATTGGGCGTCCCTCCAAGGTTGTTGGAATGACGTCCCTCGAATTGACCGAGACTGGACTGATCCTGGCGGCGTTGAGCGAGTTCCATCGTTTGATATTGGGTGCTGAACAGTTGAATCGCCTTTTGTTACTCGCCGACGAGGCCAATGCACAGGTCTCACGCACGAGTCACCGTCGGGTCGATGCGGATAACGCCCGGCGCGACCTGTTTGGCGTCTTGGCCGACGAACGCGACGCACGCTTGAGCGGTATGTCGGCGCTGCTCAGCGCCATGCGGTTGGTAGGCGATTACGATGGCATCGAGTTCCGGGCACCGCAGAGTGACCGGAGCGCCGCGGAAGCAGAATATTCAATGCGCGATATCGCGAACGTTTCGGGCGTTCGTTTCCGTCAGATCAGACTGGCCAAAGAGGATCAATGGTGGTTGGGTGATAGTGGCCCAGTGCTCGCGTTCCGAAAACAAGACGGCGCTCCAATCGCTCTATTGCCCAGCCCCTTTGGCCCGGTAACCGGGGGTAGATATCGCGCTGTTGACCCGGTGTCGGGAAGTTCGCAGGCCGTTAACGCCGATGTCGCTGAGACGATTGAGACCACCGCATGGAGTTTCATTAGACCGTTACCCGTAGACGAACCGATCAACGCGCGCGGACTTATGCGGTTTGTCGGCAAGAACATGGGCGTCGATCTCGGCTGGATTGCGGTTACGGGTCTCCTTGCGAGTTTGTTGGTGCTCGGGCCGGCGATCGCAATCGGAGAGCTGGCAAATTGGGTGCTCCCTTCGGCAGCGAACGACATGTTGATCCAAATCTCCGTGGTATTGCTTATGACCGCGTTTATTGCTACGGCTTTGCAAATGCTGCACGGAACCGCCATGATGCGACTGGAGGGCCGAGCGGCAGCACGAGGCGCGGCGGCGGTTTGGGATCGACTGTTGTCCCTATCGCCCAGTTTCGTCCATCGGTATACCGCTGGCGAATTGGCATCACGACTAACGGTGTTCCATCAGTCGCGGGACCAGGTATCTGGTGTGGTCGCCAACTCATTGCTGACAGTGGTGTTTCTGCTCCCCACGTTCGGGCTGATGTTTCTGTACGACGCAACGCTGGCGTGGTTGAGCATGATTCTCGGGCTCGGATCGTTGGCGGTCACGGCAATCATCGGCTACCTACAGATCGATCCGTTGCGGCGACATTTCGAAGTCGCGCGTAATTTGGGCGGTGATTTGTACCAGTTCATCAATGGCCTGAGCAAATTGCGTTCCGCCGGAGCCGAGTCCTCGGCCTTCGCATCGTGGGCGAGGATGTACCGACAGCAGCAATTGTTGAGTATGCGGATCGGGAGATTGAGGGAGCACTTAATGGCTTTGGGAGCGGCGTTGCCGTTTCTGGCGGTGGCGATGCTCTTCGGCACTGCACTTTGGACCGGTATCGAACCTACGGAGATCGGTGATTTTCTCGTCGTCTATGCGGCGTCGATGATTTTCTATGCAGCGATTCGTCGTCTGAGTAGCTCGATCGAATCAATCGCGGCGATTGTGCCGGCATACGAGCAGGTGAAACCGATACTCGATGAAATACCGCAGCGGTCGCACGGCGGATACGGCAAGGAAATGGGAATGACCGGAGGCACCATTGATCGTCTGGTCAATCTGGAGGGGCAGATTCGTTTCGATCACGTGAGCTTCGGCTACTCTGAAGAGGGTCCGTTGATCATCGACGATGTTTCGTTCGAAGTGCGGCCGGGCGAATTCGTCGCAATCGTGGGCGAGTCCGGTTCTGGCAAAAGCACCTTGCTGCGTCTCGCACTTGGTCTCGAAGATGCCGAATCGGGGGCCGTTTACTACGACGAACGCGAACTCGCGTACCTTGACCGACGATCCGTTCGGCGCCAAATCGGAGTCGTGACCCAGGATGGTGCGCTTAAACCTGGTGACATTCTTGACAACATCATCGGAACGGGCAGCGACTTGACGATTGAGGACGGTTGGCGTGCGGCGCGCTTGGCGAACGTCGACGCAGAGATCGCGGCGATGCCGATGGGGATGTTCACACCCGTCACGGATAGTTCCTCTACCTTTTCCGGCGGTCAAACGCAACGCGTTCGTATTGCGGCGGCATTGGTTCGTCGCCCGCGCATCGTGTTTCTCGACGAGGCGACAAGCTGGTTGGATGCTAGGAGTCAGGCGGAGGTAATGCGTGGCATCGAGAGCCTCGCGGCGACTCGGATTGTTGTCGCCCACCGGTTGTCGACAATCCGCAAGGCCGAGCGAATATTTGTCTTGCAGTCGGGTCGGATTGTGCAACAAGGGCGATTCGACGAACTGGCGAACATCAGGGGTCCGTTCCGAGATCTGGTAAGACGTCAGATGACGTGACGCGAGGATGTAAGAATTGACCGTCCCTGCAAATTCGTTTCAATGTAATACCCGCGGCGAATGGCGTGCGTGGCTCGCCGACAACCACGAGCGCGACGAAGGTGCTTGGTTGGTGACCTATAAGAAAGCGAGCGGTAGTCCATCAATTGGCTACGACGCATCGGTTGAAGAGGCGCTCTGTTACGGATGGATCGACAGCCGCAACAAATCGCTCGACGACGAACGCACCATGCTCTGGTTCGCACCGCGCCGCAAAGGCTCCAACTGGTCGAGATCGAACAAAGACCGCATCGCAAAACTCGCCAAAGCTGGATTGATGATGCCGCCCGGGATCGCCAAGGTTGAAGCAGCCAAGATTGATGGCACTTGGAACGCGCTCGACGCTGTTGAAAACCTCGAAATCCCGCCTGATTTAGAAATCGCCTTCGCCGAAAATCCCGGTTCTGCTCGAAATTTCGAGTCGTTCCCTCGGTGGGTAAAACGAGCCACCCTAGAGTGGATTGTGACCGCCAAACGTGACGCGACTCGCGCGCGGCGAATCGTCGAGACGGCACGCCTGGCCCAAGAAAACCAACGTCCAAAACAGTTTCGATGAAGATGCCGGGTGTGGGCGTATCGCCGATCAGTCAGCTTCCTTCAGACATTCTTCCAACAGTCCGAATGCCACATCCACAAACGCCCACATGTTCGCCTCACGGTCCGTTTCGCCAGTTTCCAGTGTGATCGATCGCTCAACCGGTCCCGAAACCGCGACGCAGGTATGACCTGCAGCATCACCGTAACGGTTGCCGGTCGGACCACTCGCACCCGTCTCGGCGAGGCCCCATGTTGTGCCCAGTGCTTTTCGCACCGCCCGCGCGTTGAGCGCAGCGTACTCTTCTGTTGATGACCTGATACCCGTTAAAGCATCATCTGGCACACCTAAGAAGGCCCTGTGAGATGTCCGCGTGTACGTCACCGCACCGCCAATGAAATACGCCGAAGCTCCTGGCACTGCCAAAAGACACGCCGAAATCAATCCGCCGCCAGACGATTCGGAGACGCCGATGGTCTGTCCTTTGTCTTTCAAGATTTCCGCAACGGCTTGCGCTCGATTACCCAGTTCGTTCATCGGACTAACTCCATCTGCCAGATTCATTACGTTCGTTCGTAAGTTAAAACATAGACGCATCTATTGTCGCCAAGATCGATCGGATCGACAGGGGGATGCGCGGGTCTGGCTGTATTCGAAATGCAATCCTGATATGACTCAAATAGTGGTAAGGTACGAGCAAAGTTGACTGGAAATGGTCGCTTTGGATGATTGAATGGTGCTAATCCGTCAAACGCGCCGATGATCGGCGAGGAGGCAGGCATGAACGATGACTATCCGGTGCAGTTCAGCATCGATTATGGAGACGGGTCGCGAAACCGGTTGACGACGCTGTTCAGGTTGATCACGATGATTCCCATCCTCGTGGTGCTGATGGTCGTTTCTTACAGCACCGTAGCGTTTGCAGCGTTTCTCATGATCCTGTTCCGCAAAAAGTACCCGAAGTGGATGTTCGACTATCAACTTGAGGTGCTCCGGTTCAACGCTCGGGTCTCTGCCTACTTGTCTCTGGCGACTGATGAATATCCGTCAACAGACGAAGAACAGTCGGTGCACCTTGATGTTGCATACCCGGATGCTGATTCGGAATTGAACAGGTTCATGCCACTAATCAAGTGGTTGTTAGCTGTACCGCACTATATCGTGTTGTTCATCTTGGAAATCATCGCCCTGATCGTCACGATCATTGCGTGGTTCGCGATCATCATTACCGGCAAGTACCCGAGCGGCATGTTCAACTACGTGGTGGGCGTGGCTCGTTGGTCAAATCGAGTAACCGCCTACGCGTTCCTGCTCACCACTGACCGCTACCCGCCATTCCGCTTAAGCCCGTAATCACCCACCAATCCCTCCCCCTTTTCGTACGGCGAAAAGGGGGAACTAAAGGGGGTCACTCACGGCACTTCCACCGCGCTCCAACTTGGTGCGCGTGTGGATAGCCCGGCGCAGAGTGACGCGTATCTGGCCGACTCCTCGGCTTTACCGGTCTCAGCGTAACGAATCAACATCGCCGCTGCGAATACGTCGCCTGCTCCCGTAGTGTCAGCACCAGCCCCGGCAACTTGGTCGCTGAATGAAGGGATCACAACCGGCGCGTCTGAATCATCCAAATGCAACTCCGCGCCTTCGCTGCCCTTTGTGACGACCAAGTTGCGCGCCAACACTCGCCATCGTGGTAAAGTTCGATCTTCGACCTCCGATTCCGAAACCACGCAAATGTCCCACCCAGCGTTCATCCCCGCCGGCGGCGATTTCGACACCTCAACCAACGACGGCAACGGCTCGGTCCATGACCGCAACCAACCCTGCGGAACAACGCACGAGACACGGGGTCGAAACCAACTTAAGCAGTCAACCGGCAATTCCTGAGTCAGCGGGCCGACGAAGAGCATGTCGGGACTGCGCCACGCCTCCGGTATGTCTCCGACCGAAATGTCGCCTCCCCGGCGATGCAGCACCTGCACTCGATCTCCCCGCGCGTCGTAACGATTCTCGAAAGTGGACGTGTCGTCGGAAGGGATCCGTATACACCTGTCAGGCGCTTCAACGATGTCCGCAATCGGATAGTCATCCGCGCACGAGGTCACTACCGCCGCGCTCACACCGAAACTACTCGCAGTCGCAGAAGCGAACGCCACCGCACCACCTGGTTCTCTTGCACCTCCTCCTCTTTTCATGGGGAGATTAAGAGGGGTTCCCGGCAACACATCCCACGTCACATGCCCAATCGCCACCAGACTCGGCGCGTTCACAACTGCCGCAGCTTGGGGTCCCATCGGTCGCGCAGCCAGTCGCCAATAAAGTTCAGCGACAATACCAGCAGGAATATCGCGATCCCCGGCATCGTCGAGATCCACCACGCGGTATCGAGGTACTCTCGTCCATCTGAGATCATATTGCCCCACGTAGGCGTCGGTTGAGGGATGCCGACCCCGAGATAGGAAAGGACCGACTCCGTAAGCACCAGTCCGCCCGCCCCAAGCGTCGCAAGAACGATTACGGTGCTGCTTACTCCGGGAAGGATGTGCCGGAATGCGATCCTGAATCCAGACGCGCCCGCGACGCGTGCCGCGAATACATAGTCGCGCTCGCGCAGCGACAACACCTCGCCCCGCACGGGACGGACGAATCCCACCCACGATATAAGAATCAGCATGAAAAACATCACCGTCAATGATGTCCCCAACACGATCTTTATCACTAACGCCAACATGATGAACGGAAGCGCAATCCAGGCATCGACCAACCTCATCACGATTTCATCGACGATCCCGCCGATGAAACCTGCTGCCAACCCGAGCGATGTGCCTATGATCATTCCGCTAGTCATCGCCACGGCCACGACCATTAAAGAGACGCGCCCGCCGTAAAGCAAGCGGCTCCAAATGTCGCGACCGACTTGATCAGTACCCAGCAAGAACTCGGTGGTACCGCCTTCGAGCCAGAACGGCGCACCCCGAACCCGTGTGAAATCGGCATCTCTGATGGGATCATGTTGTGCGAATAATGGTGCGCCGACCGCCAAGATTACGAGGATGGCGAATGTCACGACCCAGATGATCGGGTAACGCAACAGCAAGTCGTAGACGACCATCGGACCCCGCAGTGCAGTTCGCAGTGACGCTCGAACGCGGCTGTTGTCCATTGCCTGTTGTTCTGTATCCATTCGAGTTGCCATCGTGTCAACTCAGTCTGATCCGCGGGTCGACGAAAACATACAAAACATCCGCAGCGAAATTCGCCATGATCAACACGAAGCCGAAAATCAGGGCGGTCCCAACCACCAGATTGAGGTTGTTGTTGACCACGGCTTCGAGCGCTAACAGCCCCAATCCGGGCCAAGCGAACACCGCCTCGACAACCACTGTTCCGGTCACAAAGTTCCAGAGCAGCAATGCCGAAACAGTGATCGGTACGATCAACGAATTGCGCAATGCGTGTTTCCAGATGATCGTGGTCGAATTTACACCTTTGGCTCTGGCAAGCTTCACATACTCTGAATCAAGAACCTCGAGCATGGCTGACCGCATCAATCGCATGTATCCGGCCGCGGCGCTCCAGGCCAAAGTGAGCACCGGCAATATCATCGCCTTCAACTGCTCGCCCAAATCGTTCGAACCGATCGTCCCGATAACGGTCACCGGCACCCATCCCAACTCGACCGCGAATATCAAAATCGCCATGATACCGACGAAGAACGCGGGAAGCGTAATACCCAAGTTCGCAAACAATCGCACTCCGTAGTCCACCAGCGATCCGCGTTTGACCGCTGATATGACTCCGAACGCTAGTCCAAACACCGTGGCAATGATCCATGCCGAAGCCCCCAGTTGAACCGTCGGCCAAACCTTCTCACGTATCTTGTGCGTGACCGGGAACCCGTCTGATAGGTCATGGCCCAGGTCACCTCGAAGCACGTCGCTCAACCAAAAGACGTACTGGAGAGGAACCGGCTTATCGAGATGCAGTTTTTCACGCTGTATATTGAGCGCCGATTCGGAGATGCCGTATCCGCCTTCAGAGATCAGCATGGCGACCGGGTCGCCGACGAGACGAGACAAACTGAAGATGATGATCGTCACCAAGAACATCGCAATCAGCGACGCTAGGATTCTTCTCATTACGAAGCCGCGCATCGGTCATCCTGATGTTAGTCGTTTCACTTCACCCGTCTCGGAAATAACTTAGCCGGGTACGGGTAAACCCGCATCCCTCGTCCAGTGTGAACGAGGGATGCGGGTGTGTTGGCAGGAATGTGGGGCCTCAGTTGGCGAGGCGCACCCATTCCAAGCTGTTCATTCTGCCGAGGACGCCTTTGCCTTCAGGCACCATCTGCCACTCGGAGATCAGGTTCGGGTTGTAAAGCGCCGCGACAGGGTTCTGATAGACACCAACCCAAACCATCCATTCACGGTTCCAGTCGAACATCTTTGTTATCAGTTCGCGCAGCACTTCGGGATCGGATTCTCCCGCCATTGCAAGATGGGTCTCGGCGAAGATCGGTATCTCCATCGCACGGTTGTAGCCGCCTGGGCGTGACAACGAGGTCGCGTTCAGGTCTTGCGGCCAAGTCGGCGGGAACTGAGCCCCACCACCGCTGAAGAATATCTTCTTATTCGTCCGGTTAACCAACGATGGCCTGAACGACGAGTAGTTCTGCTTGTCGAACGTGCTGTTGATGTTCAGGTTCGCCAACCATTCGATGCCGATGGCTTCCTGGATCGTCTCGCCTGAACCAGCAGCGGGACCAGCCCACCATTCAACGTCGAAGCCGTCTGCCAAACCTACCTCTGCCAACAAGGCTTGTGCCCCAGCAACGTCGTGTTCAATCGACCATTCGCTCTTGTAGAACGGATGATTGACGTCCCAGCCTGGAGCGTAGGAAACACGTCCGAAACCGTCGGTCAACGCCGTCATCAGCTTTTCGCGGTCGATCGCCATCGCCATTGCAGTTCGAACCTTCTTGGATCTCTCCATCGATGCCTCATCCGCCGGGTCGCCGATCCAAGGCAAGGAAGTGTCAGGAACTGGCTTGTAGAGCAAATCGCCTGGCTCGTCGCTCGTAAACGGTTGACCATCGATCGCGAGCTTGTCTTCCCAGTAGTTGCCGGAATAGACGTATGAGGCGTCGCCCCAGAAGCCCTCTGGCGCCTGCGAGAAGCCTTCGTCAAACATCTCTTTCCAGTCGGTCAACGCGAGTTCACCGATCTGAGCCTGACCGGTCTTGAGCATGGCTTTGCGAACGCTAGCCTCGGTAACCTGCAACACGTTTGCGCTGGCGACATATGGCCGCTTGCGCCAGTGGTTGTCCACCGCATTCAAGAAAACGCCTTTGTGCTGCGTCCACTCAGTGACCTCAAATGGGCCGGTTCCAATCATCTTTGTCCGCATGCCTTCAGCGCCCACCTCGTCGAAGAAGCCTCGTGAAAAGACTGAGATACCCTCTGAGAAGTTGGTCACGTACTGCAACAACGTGTGACCGCCGAACGCGATCCAGTGGAATCGAACCTTGTAGTCGTCGATAACTTCGACTTCTCGCACCAAGTTCGCCAAGTCTCCGCCGGTGTCGTGAATGCTGTCAGGCTGAATCTTCGGGTTTGAGTCGTTCCAAGAGAAGGCCACGTCCGCAGCCGTCATCTCACCGTAGCCACCGTGGAATTGGACACCCTCGCGCAACGTAAAGTCGGTGTAGGAATTGCCATCCGCCGACATCTGCCAGTCGCTCGCGAGTAACGGACCTAGTGCCACCGTGCCGTCGTCAGCTCTAACCGCCTCAAGCAAGGTTTCTGTGGCACCCGTACGGGCCGTAACCGAACATGCCGGGCAGTAGCGGGGGCTGGAGTTCATGAAGTAGGAGTTGCCGATGGCCGCGATTAGGACGCCGGACGGTTCGACGTCGTCGCCCGCGCCGCGGGAGACGCCTTCGATGTCAACTTTCTTGACGGGTGCGTCGATGGTTGTGATCTGAGCGGTTGCCGTTACGACGACTTCGACCGCGACCTCCTTCACAACTTCGCGCAGCACTTCCTTCTCGACCTCGACCGGCACTTCCTTGACGACCTCGCGGATGACCTCCTTCTCGACAGGGACTTCGACCGCGACCTCTCTCACGACTTCGCGCACCACCTCTTTCTCGATCTCGACCGGGACTTCCACCTCTACGGTACGGATGACCTCGCGTTCAACAGTCACCTCGACGATCGTCTCGCTGCCACATGCTACTGCGGTCAGACTGACGACGCCCAGTAGCACGAGGACTATATTTTTCAAGTTAAACATCCTGACTCCTCCTTAACGAAGCCTGTTTGCGTCACCGTAGTTTAGCATCAGAACCGATCCGCGCGCACACGCCGCAATTGTTGCCGATTTTCGCAATTGATGTCCGAAAAACGAGAGCGGTTTGGTGTGACTCAGTGCCTTCCTGAGGAATAGGGACGGGTAGAAACGTCTGCTGACATCTGGGATTGGTCGGTGATACCGCTATTCTTTACGTACGCGTAAGTGCCGGGTCGCCCAGCTAGTGGATAGAGTGTCCTCTGGGCTATTCGCGATGCCCGCTGCCGATGGTAGGGAGGAGGCGAAGGCCGCGGGATATCTGATCGGTTCATTTGGCAATTAGTATTGAGTTCATTACCGCGTTTTCGTGCGTGGTACTCGTGCCGAGGTGGCGAAACGGTAGACGCGCTACGTTCAGGGCGTAGTGTCCGCAAGGACGTGCGGGTTCGACTCCCGCCCTCGGCACCAATGTTCGTGACTGGTGGTCTCGCCGTGTCGCGGTGATAACCTTTATAAGTACGCCGCGCGCTTGTAGCTCAGCGGATAGAGCGCAGCCCTGCGAAGGCTGAGGTCGTGGGTTCAAATCCCGCCAAGCGCGCCATTTCTTTTTGGGGGAGTGGCTCGCTTCAGTTGCGGCGTTTGCGACGCGGTCGGTAATCTGTCGGATCTATGCACGAATCGTAGGTTTTTCGGGCAATAGGGAGCTGTTCCATGCCATTGATGCCTCGAACTTTTTGATTTCCGACGGGATAGGCGCTAATCAGGCGAATTTTGCGCCCTTGCTCGTTTGCGACTTCGCGTACGTATCGGTTTAATTCAGTGAAATCTTGGTCGGTGCTGACTATGGCCAACGCATCGCAGGCCCGCCGGAAGGCGAGGGCTAGCGCGTCGAGACCAATTCGAAGGTCAATGCCTTTTTCTTGGGGTGGCGAAGTTTGTCGAACAGTCCGTGTGTAAACGATGACCCCGGCTTGCCTCATTGCTTGGGATTTGGCAAACCAAAAGTGGTGCCTATCGGGTTCGCTCCGTTGCGCCGGGACACCGGTGTAAAAACGCGTCTCTGCGAGCTGGCACCCGATTTTGCCGCAGATAGCGTTGGCAAGTTTGACGACATCATAGTTTGGGTAGGGGTAACCGTAAGCCCGTTTCGCGTTATTGAACAGATTCATACCGTCGACTAGAACGACTGCACGATCCGTCTCGTTACCTGACATCGAAATCCTTCTTTAAGGTGCTGGCTTCAGAGTTGGAGGTTCCCAAACAAACGAAAACCCCCCGAATATCATCACCGTCGATGCTATCGTGGCTGTATACGCGGGGGAGGAATTGCTTTCATGTTAGTCGCAACTGCTGACGTTGTCAACGATTGCCCGATTGTGTTGCAGTTAGCGACGGTCGTTGAGTTAAGGGGCGCGTATGGCCAGTTGTATAATCTGAAGCCGTCAGACTAAACTTGGGCGGTTAGCTCAGTTGGCTAGAGCGCGTCGTTGACATCGACGAGGTCGGAGGTTCGAATCCTCCATCGCCCACCACCTTTCACCCATCCCGTTCAATTCGGCGCGGCTATTGTGCTTCCCTAATCCAGGTCGGTCGCGGGCATCCACTATCACTCCTGCCTTAAAAGCCACTCCAATACGTCATCAAAAACGCGTCCTGTACCTCGACGAATGGTTGATGCCCATTCCCGTCCATAACTCGATATTGATCCCTTCCGCGCAATCCTCTCTCAATCTGGTTTTTGGGTCTCTGCGCCCGGCACCTGTTCGTTAAGATCAAGTGTCTCGTGCGGCTTTGAATCCTCAAGTCCCAACAACAAACCCTGGATCGCCGTTGCATTCTAGGGTACGAAATCCAGTGGCGGTATTGCGACACCGCTGACCACACATCCTTGTTCGGTGTCATCAAGATTGACGTAGACCCTGAAGAATACGGTCATGCCGTCCTCGAAGTGAGCTTCTGCATACAGTTCGATGATCCGGAAAAACGGAGTGCCGTCGCGGCGCTGGTTGGGCCGTGTCGACGGATCGCCCAACGCGCCACTGTCGTGGACCGTGACCAGCGTCGCGTCACCCGCGTCTTCGATTTCCAGATTGTCGATCGTCACAGGGTCCTCAAGGTCTTGCCGAATGGCCTCGGCGATCTGATCGACGAGATCGGGTCGCAGCACCACCGGGACGTGCGGTTGGTGCAGTATCACCTTTAGTGTGCGAGGATCGTAGCCTGGACACCGGTCGTCAAATGCACTGTCAAAGTGCGATAGAAACCACTGTCCTACAGCATCAATGAACTCGTCGCCATAACCCGGCGAATGCCCACTCCCCACACCTTCCCACAACTCAATTCCGATGCCCACCCCGCAACGCGAGCCCACACGGTAGAGTTGGGTTTCTGCGCCTTCTACCCATTCATCCAGATCGAGCGTGTCATAAGGTTCCAGATCCTCGGGCCAAGCGCATCCTGCACGGTGAGCCCACCGCGTCACAATCTCCTCGGCTCCGATGTAGAACCCCGGCTCGACCTCTTCACGAGGCTGTGACTTCGTTGAGTCGCCTTCAAACATGATCACGCTGTCATCGGTCCCGTGAATGTGTAGAACGGGGATGGGTGGTGAGCCCTGGCAACTGGCGTCTTCCACGTAACTTGTCCCGGCCAAGCTGACCACCCCAGCCAGACCCGGCAGTCCCTTGCACGCCATGTGGTAGGCCATAAACCCGCCGTTGGAGTAACCGAAAAAAATGATCGGCCCGAAGTTCCTGACCTTCTGAGCTTCCGCAACCAACTCGGTCAGATAACCGACATCATCCTCTCCGCTCTTGCCTCCCTGACAACACTCGTCAGTGGGATTCCAGAACGTAATTCCATCGGCGTTACGCGACCCGTTCGGCAACAGCAGGGCAAACCCGTGACTGTTCACTCTCTCGTGCAAAGGGAAGTAAGCGGCGTGGTCGGCTGAATTCCCCCCGAAGCCGTGAAGCGAAACGATGAGCGGAGTCTCGCCGTCAATAAAATCCTGCGGTGTCACTAAAACGGTACGATCCCCTCTCCCGGCATGGACGACGTAGTGGACCACACCACCGGCATCCTCGGCCAACCTCGCGGTCCTTTCCGCGACGGTGCCTTCTGACAACGACATCCGATCCCCCTTACTGTCGGACCACTGGCCATCATCCTTAAACCACTGTTTCTTATCAGTCAGATCGATATCCGCTTTTGAATCTGCGCCGTCGGAATCGCCACCATCATCCGCACACGCGACAAGCCCGACCAATGGCAGCACGCAAACTAACATAACCACGACGACCCGCTGAATGGCGGCACATTCACGAGCCCACGTTTCGATCTTCTTAATCTGATACGCAATCACCTTCTGATACAGCACTTGACATTGGCGCCAGAACAGAATCATATCCACCAAAACTGTGTCCACTTGACTAGATACGCCGTGCGTTAAACTTAGGTTCATCATACCGCAACCAACCAAGTTGCATTCCCCGATGAACATCAAGTTCACATTATCCACATCCAGCGAGGGCGACCCCAAACGGCGCCGTACCCTCACTATGATGGCGCGGGCCGGTTAAATCTCTCCCGGCCCCGCGCCTAATCCCACGATCTCTTGGCGGCGGGGACCCAATTGTCTACTCGAAGTATCCGTGCCTCGTCGGTGATGTTGCTTCGCGTTCTACCGTCGCCTCAATATTTGACTCCGCACAGGTAAGCGACATGGCAGACAGCGAACTACAAGAACAATCTAGTAACCACCCGAGCCTAGTGGATTCCCGCGTTCGCGGGAATGACGGTGGGAGACGGACGCGGTTTCGGGACATGAGCCCGGAGGAACAATCAGATTATCGTGATACGTTGCGGCATTCGGCGGCTCACGTGTTGGCAGAGGCGGTGTTGAAGCTGTTCCCAGAGGCGAAGTTGACTATCGGGCCGCCGATTCGGGACGGTTTCTACTATGACTTCGATGTGGCGCGCCCGTTCACACCCGAGGACCTCGAGGCAATCGAGGTGGAGATGCGGGCGTCGATTCGCGCAAACTCCCCGTTCGTGGAGCGGGAGGTCTCGCGGGATGAGGCGCGAGTATTGGTGGCGGATAACCGGTACAAACAGGAGATCATCGACGGGATACCAGAGGATGAACAGGTTACGTTCACGAGCCATTCAAATGGAGCGTTCGATGACCTTTGTCGTGGTGGTCACGTCGAATCTACTGGACGAATATCTGCGTTCAAGCTGTTGTCGGCGGCTGGAGCGTATTGGCGCGGTAGCGAAGCGAATCCGATGCTGCAGCGGATTTACGGCACCGCTTGGGAGTCGCGCGACAAGCAGAAGGTGTACCTAAAGCAGCGCGAGCAAGCGCAGCAGCGGGATCATCGTCGGTTGGGCGCTCAGATGGGTCTGTTCTTCTTTGATCAGGTGGCGCCGGCAAACCCATTTTTCCGTCCGAAGGGCGCGTTTGTCTACAACAAACTTTTCGAGTACGTACGCGGTTTATACGACAGGTACGGATACGACGAGGTGATAACACCTCAGCTGTTTAAGACGGACTTGTTCAAGACTTCCGGTCACTACGACAACTACCTCGAGCACATGTACATGCTCGAGATCGATGAGCAGGAGTATGGCATGAAGCCAATGAACTGCCCATCGCACGCAGTGTTGTATTCGAAGTCGTTGCACTCATATCGAGAACTCCCGATACGTTATGCCGACTTTGGACGATTGCATCGGTACGAGCTGTCGGGAGTCACGCAAGGATTGACACGGGTCCGGTCATTCTCGCAAGACGATGCACACATTTTCTGTACCGAGGATCAAATCGCCGATGAGGTCAACGGTTTCATCGACATGTTGAATGAGAGCTACGAAGTTTTCGGGTTCGATTCGACGCGGTTCGTGTTGTCGTTACGTCCCGAGAAACGGGTGGGTTCGGATGAGCAGTGGGATCGTGCGGAGTCGGCGCTCGAGTCGGTTCTGAAGAATCGCGGTGGAGAGTTTGAGACCGCCGAGGGTGAAGGCGCGTTTTACGGACCGAAGATCGACATGTTCGTGCCGGACGCTCTCGGTCGCGAGTGGCAATTGGGTACGGTGCAGATTGACTTCAACCAGCCGGAACGATTTGACCTGGAGTACGTGAATTCGGAGAGCGAGCGCGAGAGGCCGGTTATGATCCACCGCGCGATGTTGGGCTCGTTGGAGCGATTCATCGGGGTCTTGATAGAGCACTTGGGCGGCAATTTGCCGTTGTGGTTAGCTCCGACGCAGGCGATGATGGTGCCGATCGCCGATCGGCATAACGACTACGCGTATGCGGTCGCGGATCGGATGCGAAAAGCGGGCTTGCGGGTTGAGGTCAACGACGCGAGCGAGCGGATGAACTCGAAGATACGGAACGCGCAGTTGCTGAAGATCAACTACATGTTGGTTGTCGGCGACCGGGAGATCGAGGCGAATTCTGCCGCGTTGCGGACGCGGTCAGGAGACAACCTGGGCGCGATCGGCATTGATGAGATCATTGGCAAACTCGGCGACGAAGTTGCGAGCATGGCGTTGTAAACGTAACTTCGCTAGCGATTGGTCGCTAAGACGCGGTTCAACGCATCCCTATATAGGTCGTATTCGGTTTGTCTCGTGGCACCGAAGATGCGGGCACCGCGTATCAGTTCACGGTTGTACTCGGCGCGATCCGAGGGCATGACCGGTGGTTCGACCGCCAGGCCGCGATCGATCGCGGCGTCAACGACGCTGTTGATCGCGGCGAGGACTTCGGGGTGTTCCCATTGACCGGGGTGCCCCATTTTGGCGGATAGGTCGCCTGGGCCGAAGACTACGCCGTCTATTCCTTCGACGTCCATCATTGCACCCGCGTTCTCGACGCCGAGGGGTGATTCGATCTTTGGCAGAATGAGGGTGGCGTCATTGGCATCTCGGCAGTAACTGGCAATGTCTGAGCTGTCGTAGCCGGCGTTGGCGCCCATGGCTAGGCCACGTTCGCCTTCGGGTGCGTATTTGACCCATCGGACCAAGTCTTTCATCTGTTCGGGCGTTTCGGAGTGGGAGAGGATGATACCCATTGCGCCGGCGTCGAGGACTCGAGATACCAATGCGCGTTCGGGGGCGATGACTGTGACTACAGGTGCCATGCCGTTGTCGCGGACGAGGGTGAGGAAGAGGGCAAGCCGACCGTCGTCGTTAATGGCGTGTTCGGCGTCAACCATCAACATGTCGGAACCGGCGTTGGCGGCTATTTTGACGATTGATGGAGTGAGCGCCTCGAAGATGTTGACTCCGAATATCGGTTCGCCGGCCTTCAGTTTTTGTTTGGCGCGATTGATTATGAGTGGTCGTTCTGAGTTCATGGGAGTTCATTCCAAACCGAGGAGGGAAAGGGAGTCGCGGTTAATGATGGCTTCAATTTCGTGTTCGGGGATTGGAGGGAGGTTATGTTCTTTGGCGAATCGGGGGATTGCTCGCAGGCCGTCCATTGTTTCTTGGGGAGTCCAAAGGGTCCAGTCTGATCCAAAGAGCATTTTGTGGGTTGCGGAGAATTCGTGGAAGACGCGCATGGCTCGCCAGGCCATCCATGGTCGCGACGGCATGCCGGATATGTCGGTGTAGACGTTGGGGTGTTTGCGGACGACGGCCATGCAATCTTCGTACCAGGGGTGCGATGTGTGGGCGAGAACCATTTTGAGGCGCGGGAAGGCGATGGCGACTTCGTCCATCGCCAAAGGGTGGGCGTATCTGAGGACGGCGTCGGGTGAAGCCGACATTCCGTTGTGAAACACGATCGGCAGTCCGTCTGATTGAAGCCGGTCAAAGAGGCGGAACGCGGCGTCGCTCAACGGGTCGACCGCTTGGTAACTAAGCGCGAGTTTGATCCCTCGACAACCTAATTCGCCTACCGCGCGGTCGTATTCTTTGTCGATATCGGGTTGATCTGGATGCAGCGACATGAACGGGATGAACTTATTAGGGTTTACCGCCGCGACTCGCGCCGCGATGTCATTATGGTTCAGGTCGTCGTCCCAACCAGCGTTCCAATCAGTTAGGGGATGTTTGTCGCCGCCTGGTCGGGGGGCTATCCCGAAAATGAGTGCCTTATCGACCGGCTCCATTGCCGCCAAGTATTCGCCCAACGACCCGGCGAGTTTGACGCCCGTCCCGATAAGCGAGTTTGTGATCACATCTTCCGCTGGCACGTCATGTTCGTGCGTCGGGTTGTGTGAATGGACGTCAACAATCAACGCTTTGCTCCCAAGGTTTTGATCGGAAGTTTAATAGGGTAGACTGTATGTTGCAGGAAGCGATTCTCGACTCTTTTAGGATCACGTTGAACGAGAATGCTGAAGGCCTGTTTGGCGGAATCGAGAATCTGATTTATTGATACATTGTCCTGCTATGTCTCGGGCAAGGATATACTGCATTGCAAGCCCAGCAAGCGTGCGTCGTCTTGGATATTCCGAGTTGTTGGAAGAAGGTAAAGACTGATGACACTCTCAACAGACGCCGTTGTAAGTGAACAGCTGATTCTGCCCGAGGAACTTATCCTTATGCTCCTCAACGAGGAGACTGGCTACTTTCGCCAAATAGCCGGTTGGGATTTGAACTGCGCCGTCGTAGGGGCCGTACTCGCTGAACTTTCGCTCCAATCTCGTATCGATACCGATATGGAATCCCTGTTCCTCATCGACGATACAGAAACTGGGAACTCCGTCCTTGATCCAATTCTCAAAGAAATCGCATCTGAAACAGCTCAACGCAACGCCCAGTATTGGATCGAACGTCTCGTTCCCCGCGCGGATGCCATCATCGATTCAACCCTAGAGGGATTGGTCGATCTAGAGATTCTGGATTACCACGAGGGTGATTACTGGACGCTGTCCAACGCTGTTTGGCACTCCGAGTTGTTCACCGACTCCGAAGGCGGTACGGCGGTTCAATTCGTGAAAGCGCGTATCGCCAATGTGATCTTCAACAACGAGATCCCAGACCCTAGAGACATCATTATTGTCTCCCTCATCGAAACCTGCGATGTGATGCGCTTTATATTCCTACTCGATGAGGAGTCGGAGGAGCGGATCAAGCAAATCTGTAGGATGGACTTGATCGCCCGTGCGATCTCCGAAGCGGTGGCACACAACTTGGTCGGCCCGGCGCTTCGACGGCCCTCGCTATCCAAGCCGATTCCGGTCGCACCGCTTCGCGAATTGGTGTTCAATCGTCATATGCGCAACGGCAACTTGAACGCGGTATTTGCCCAACTCGCTGAAAAACACGGCCCGGTCTTTCAGATCCGTCCGCCGTTTCAGAAGCGTCCCATCACTGTTTTGGCAGGTGTCGAGACAAATTACTGGGCGCATAGGCACGGGCGCAACTATCTGAGAGCCCGAGACTACCTAGCGGACTTCGAGAAGGTCTATGGGGCGTCTGGAATTCTGCCGTCACTGGATGGCGCCGACCATTTCCGCTTCCGAAAGTCGATGAGCTCTGCCTACTCGCGATCGAGATTGGAAAGTCATCTGGGACTCGTATACCATCACGCCCGAAACTTCATGTCGGATTGGTCGGTTGGCGATGATTTACCGGCGGTACGGATGTGCCGAATGATGATCAACGCACAAAACTCACCGGTCATGATCAGCGTCGATTCGCAGGACCTCATCGACGATCTTGTTGAATACAAAACACGAGCACTGACTACTCACGTGTTGAAAGTATTGCCGAAGTTTATGCTGAACACACCCGGCATGAGACGCCGTAAGAAGGGCATCTTCGAACTGTTGAATCGTGTCCAGAGCGGCCATACACCCGCCCAACGCGCTGGATGTCCTCGCGATCTTGCTGATGACATTTTGAGTTTGCACGCGAGCGATCCGCAGTTTGTGCCGGAATCTAACCTCCTGTTCGCTCTATCTGCGCCGCTCATCGCGAGCGTGTACCTAGGAGATGCTCTTGGCTTCTGCATCTACGCCATGGCATCACAACCAGAGATTTACAGTCGCATACGCAGTGAAGCAGATGTCTTGTTTGCCGACGGCGACCCGGGTCGCGAATCCTACACTCCGGAAGCGATTGATGTAACTCGCCGCTTCATCTTGGAAACCCTCCGACTTTACTCGATCGTCCCGATGTCGATTCGAACGGTTATGAATACGTGTTCGGTCGAGGGGCACGAACTACCGGAAGGTACACAGGTGCACATCGCCCAGGCCGCCACCCACTATATGGCGGATGTCTTCCCCGATCCCTGGAAATTCGATATCGACCGATATCTGCCTCCGCGCAACGAGCATCACAGTTCCGGGTACGCACCGTACGGGCTAGGTACACACACATGCCTCGGTTCTAGGCAGATGGAGCTGCTTCTGGCCATCAACCTGCTGATGATCGCGCACCACTTCACGCTCGAAGTGCCTGCGAACTACAAACTGAAGATCGATCCGTTCCCATCGCTTTCTGTGAGCAAAAAGCTCAAGTTCCTAGTCGCAGAGCAGAGGCGCGAAATAAACGTCTAATGCACCACGGAATCGCCCGAGAGACTGGGCAGTAAAAGGTCTAAAGGGGCTTGCGAGCCAGGAAACAGTACAAAGGCGTGAAGACCCCAGATTTCCCTCCTGCGACATAAGCTTTGGCGGTACGATCCATCAGCCCCACGACTTCCGCCGATCCCTTAGGAAACATTCCGACCACCTCGGCCAGCCTAGACGTTCCCAACATTACCTGTCGGCCCAGCGGAGTCCTGCGCAGGGCGTTGGCCAGCGTATTGCCTCGGCTCTCCATCGGCTGATACCACGGCGTGGTCTGAGCGTTCTCGTCGACCGCACGATCCTTTGCCTCGATGACCTCAAATCCCGCCGCCTCGAGGTCCCTGTTCACCTCGTCGGTAGTCGCGATGTCATTGAGCGCTATGCCGCGCATCAATTCCCGTTTGATTTCAAGGTGTCGGTTGTTGCCGGGATCGAACTTGTCCGTCATGCACATTTCCTGACCCCAGAAGAGTGCTCCGGGTTTTAGCACGCGGTATATCTCGGCGAACGCTCCCGCCTTGTCCGGAGCATGGCACGTCGATTCGATCGCGTACCCTCGGTCGAACGTGTCGTCCGCGATGGTGCCCATGTCCATGAAACTGCATGCGAGGAAATTGACCATGTGGTCGATCCCAGCTTCTGCAATCAAAGATTTCGCTTGTTGCAACTGGACTTCACTGCGATTTATCCCGACTACGCTGACGCCGGACTCCTGAACGACTCGGCGCATCGGGCCGCCGATTCCGCAACCGACATCGATTGCCGTCATCCCATTGCGCAACGCCAGCTTGTCAATCATCAGCCGTTGGTGCCGGACCTGTGATTCTTCCAAGCTCTCCCGGGGCGATAGCGGTGCAAAGTGTAAGGATTCGCTCCATCCGAAAACCATGAAGTCGGTACAAAGGTTGTAGTACTCCTGGACGGTTGCTGCGTGGTCGTAACCATTCGGGCCAGCGTCCTCGACTTGCGCTCGCTTCATCCATTCATCGAAATGATTCACCCGACGGCGGACATCCGACCCTTGGTATGCCGTCTTCAGACCATTGGATAGTTTGCGGAGTTGCATAAGTGCCTTGCCTACGAGGAATCCTATTCCTGTTCGTGCTCCTGATAGATGCCCTCAATCGCGACATCCAGTTCCTCCCACTCGCGTTCGACCATCGACCGTAGCCGCATATTCTGGAACGCGCCCCAAACAACCATCGCTGGCAACACGACCAAGACCGAGACGATCAAGGAGTAGACGATCGTTATGGTAGCCGTGATGCCGAATTGTGCTGACGCCTGCAGTGATGATGCGATGAGCACTCCGAAACCCAACGCCGTCGTCATGGCAGAGCCCAACAAAGCTGAACCGGTTGTGGTGAGCGTCCGAATCGCCGCCCTCTCCGGATCGCGTGAGCGCGCAAACTCATCCCGGTAGCGATGGATAACGTGGATGGTGTAATCCACCCCAATCCCGATAGAAAGTGCGGTAATTATCGAGGTGATTAATGTGTATGGAATCCCGAGCAGTGCCATCGTGCCCAACACTGAGATTAGGACTAGCACGATCGGGCCCACCGCTACGACGCCCAGCGCCGGCTGACGCACTGTCACCCAAAAGAATACGGCAAGAATACCCAGGGCCACTGCGATCGTCGTGCTGATGGCTTCCGTTTGTCGGTCGGTGATCTGGTCGGTGACGGCGATTGAGACGATGCTGTCAGAAGTCGCCGTGATGTAGTCGTCTTCCCCGAACCATCGCTCATCGATCTCGTCTTGGATATTCCTCGTTTCTTCTGGATCATTCAGATAGATCGGGAACTGGAGCAGCATTGTGTCCATGCCATCTGGATCGTTGATCAAAACCCGCGCCAGTTCGGGATCTTTCGCTTCCAGCTTGTCGACTAGTTCCTGCATCAGCACTGGATCTAGTTGCACCCCAGCCGAGGCTTCCTGTAGGAGCGCGTCGAGCTCTGGATCGTACTTATCTCCGGGCTCACCGCTATCATCAGTCCAGTCTTCCAACAGCGACTCGTACGATGTATCAATCGGTCCCGCAGCAGCCTTTGGTCGACGCTGATCGTCCTCGAAGGCGGACGTGAGGTCTTGCAGGTTTAGGAGCGTACGGCTCTCTGTCACCTCGGCCTTCACCAGCATGCTAGCGATCTCGGTCGTTCCGCCGACCGCCGCGTCAAGGGTATCCATATCCGCGACCACGCTCCCACGATGGGGAAGGATGTCTCGGATGCTGAATTCAGACTCCAGATCTCTGGCAGCGAAACCGAGCCCAATCGTCACTGCGATGATCGAGACGAGGAAGGGAGCGGGCCAACGCGTGACGGCTCTGCCGAGAAACTCCGCCGCGGACGTGATGCCCGGCAATGCGTTGGAGATCGGGCGCGGTGAACCCAATGTGCCGCGTGCCTCGCGGCGACGGTCAATTATCATTCGGCCAGCCGGGATCAGCGTCAACATCACGATCAAACTCAACCCGACTCCCAATCCGGCGACGACGCCGAAATCGGCGACGACGCCAATCGGCGAGAATAGCGTCGCTAAAAAGCTGACGATCGTCGTTACGGCGGCCAGCGTCAACGGAATCGTGACGTTCCTCAAGCTCTTTCGTACCGCCATCACAACTCCCTCGCCTTCAATCCGTTGTTCGCGGTAGTGAGAGATCGCTTGGATCGCATAGTCCACCGTCAGACTGATAACGATTACGGGCACCATCGCAGTTAACGAGCTCGGCGGCCCAATCAGACTCAGTCCGTTCGGACCGAGCCAACCCTCCGCTCCCACGATCCAGACTATCGAGACGATTAGCCCGGTGAGCGTCAGTAACATGTCTCCGAGCGTGCGGGTGAAGAGAATGAGCAGCAACGCGATTAACACCAGCGCCAGTCCCATTAGCGGTGCCAACCCCGATTCAGTCGCCTCCGTGTACTCATCCTCGACGATCGCCGGCGATATGCTGCTCACGTCCAGTGGTCCGTCATCGCCCGTCGCCAGTTCGTAGATCCTTCGTTCCGCATCCTTGACCTGGTCGTCGCCCGTATCGCTCAACCGGATGTTGGCGATTGCGACTGGTGTGCCGTCCGTATCGGTACCGGTCATCGCGGCAAGAGCATCATCGATTTCAGGGAAGTTCCTGGCCGAGTCGATTATCGCCTGCGTGATCGACTCCGCTCCGCTCGCCTGCGCTACGCCGTTGATCAAAAACGAGGGGGCAACGATCGGGTCGACCGGTATCAGCAACTCATTCACAGTCTGATCGCTGACGATGTCGTTGATCAGACCGTCCATCTGCGAAAGACCTTCCGGAGTAAGTGCTTCTCCACGAAAGATCAAAGTCGCGACGCTGATCTCGCCCGATGCCCCGAAAAGCTCTTCTATTTCCCGCGTGACATCAGCGATGGCGTGACCCGGAGGAAGGAATGCCACACTAGCGCCCTCAGTGGGGGGGGCGCGCAGCGTAGTTCCGCCGGCCAGTGCAACAGTAACGATAAGGAGTACGACAAGCGTGACATACGGCCGGACCGTGATCAACCGGCTTAGCTTGTCTAGAATGTTGCCAAGAACGTTCATCCAGGCCAGCCTTTCCAATGGTGGAAGTCGCAAGATGCGACGCCTGCTAGCGCGAGGTGCTCCGTGGTCATCTTACACTGGCTATTAGACTCTCGCCGTCGCCGCAATGAACTCATTGCGCTCGTCGCTGCGCGCACCTCAACACTGCGTTCAATTCGGAGGTGCCGGGAGCGATTCGACAGTATTGATTGGATCCGGGTAAAACTGTGCACAGTAGGCCCTAAATGGCATGATCTCGCCGTCGGAACGGCAAAGGCGCGGGCGAGATTGGTATCGTAAGCGGCTCCAGATAACGACATCTTGTTGAACATCGCTACGCTGTTGAAGGGCCATAAACTTGTTCATGATGGGTGCGCGCATCCTTGTAGGAAGGAACCCCAAACCTACAACCCAGCGCTTCGGTTTCCGTATCTCGCGCACCTGCGAGACTAACGTCATGTCAATGAGTGTGCCATCGACCGGTGTCGCCAAAACCCACAAGCGCATGCACATTCCAATGGACTGCTCGTGGATATCCACGAACGAATATCCCAATCCGGCGACAGTAGTGTCTGCTGCGATGTCAAAGGTCAGAGTCGCGATCCCGGCAATCTGCCGAACACTCGTGAATTTGAATCGGCTTGTGAGCAGGTGACCGTCCACCGACAAACTTTCCGCGCGGCCCACATTATCGTAGCCATGGACATAATTCAGATGGCCTAGATCCACCGAATTCTCAGTTGTATCCTGAGGATGGCCGGGAAAACGAGTGGTGCTGATCTCGAGGTCGGACCATCCATCTTGCTCCAGCGCGTCGGCAGGCAAAGCCCACTGTGGCGCCCGCCCACTGATCCCCCACCAAGCGAAGATCAGGCCCGCAATATCTCGTGTTTCGAAGACTCTCAATCTGGCCGTTCTAGGCGGATCGGCGTACGGTGTGGCGACGCATTGCCCGGTCGCGTCGAACTCGAAGCCATGGAAAGAACAGACGATTCGGCCTTCGGATACGGCTCCACCGCCGTCGGGTCCCAGATAAGCGCCGAGGTGCGGGCAATAAGCCTCGGCGACACACACACGCCCGTTCTGGTCGCACCACGCAACGATGTCTTCACCCATCCAGTTCTTCTGGATGAGCTTTGCTTTTAGGAGCTGTTGCCGACTTGCCACAAAGTACCAGCCCTCAGGAAACGGTGTTGGTTCCCGATAAATCGTAGTGCTTCGACTTTGGGTCGACATGGCTCCACTCCTCGTTACGGTTCGCGTGATCCGCGTAATGACTCTTCCTAGTCAGCTGAATCAACCGGCCAACGAATGAAAACAGCGTCAACATCCGCAGAGCAACGGTAGCACCGCCGCTTCTACCTTGGATATTTTAAGCATTCGGTCATCCAGCGTTCGAGCGGTTCGGGTCGCAAATGCATGGATACTCGCGGGTGAAGTTGGCAGATTGGTGTACCGAAGCACGGCACGCAGGATACTGGGGAGATTGAGAAACGCGATCACCGAAGTTTCAATCACCGTATGTAAGACTGATTGGTATGGCAAAGGGCGAAAGCGACAGCAAACAGCGGCGCATTGCGATCGTCGGTGGCGGCATTGCGGGATTAGGGGCGGCATGGGCGCTGCACAACCACCGAGACCGATTCGACTTTCGGTTGTTCGAAGCTCAAGATCGAATCGGTGGAAATGCGATAACTGCGGACATGCCACAGGAAGACGGCAGTTCGATTCCATTTGATATTTCAGTCACCGCTTTGATTCCGTCGGTTTATCAACACGTGCAGTTATTGATGCAACGCTTCGGTATCGAAGTCATAGATACCAAGTTCAGTTACAGCGTGAAGTACCAAGGCGGTACCTACGCTCACGATTTCGACTCCGACATAAGGCAACAGCTACAACCTGAAATCGCAAAATTCCAACGAGTTTTGAAACGGCTACATTCGTTCGGCTGGCTGACCCGCTCTCGGTCGAGGTTGGTTAACGCTGTTAATCCTTTCAACTACATAAGCATGGGGACGATACTCAATCTGGGCGGTTTCTCGGGTGATTTCAGATACAAAATCCTTAAACCGATGTTCGTCAACTTCTTGATGGCGACCAATGTGTTCGACATGCCTGCGTCTCTGTTCGCTAGGTACCTCGAGTTTTTCGACATCGAGGTTGCCACACCGATGAACACTTGGGACCAGGGAACTCGGCGAATTTACGAAAATCTCACTGCTGAATTCACGGACAAAATCCACCTGAACCGGCCGGTACGAAAGGTGCACCGCCATTCAACTCATGTCGTGGTCGAGGACGCAAACGGTGTGAACGAGACGTTCGACGATGTGATTTTCGCTTGCAACGCGAATCAGACGCTGATGATTCTCGACAAGCCCTCGTTTTGGGAGCGGTACATACTCTCGTCGATACGATACGAGAGTGAACTCCACAATCACACGGTTGTGCACTCAGACTCGTCGATCCTTCCAGACAACGAAGTGCGCCCACTGAAGACCCGGAGTAATCACATCGAACAATATGGTTCGAGACCGGACAATTACGAAATCACGTACATCATGCACAACCAGCAGCCGTGGGCTGGTAGGTCCGATAAGCCGTGTCTGGTGACCTACAACCCGATCAGTAGGATCGATGAATCAAAGGTCATCCAAAGGCGGTGGTTCCAGCATATTGTGCATGACGTGCGTCACGTTGCCCTGCTGATCCATTTGTTTCGCTTTATCCAAGGCAAACGGCGGACTTGGCACTGTGGCGCCCACACGTTGATCAACAGCCAGGAAACGTGTTTCATAACCGGGCTCGCCGCCGCAAGGCAGATCGGAGCGGACTATCCATTCGATGATCCCGAAGCAACTCGGATTTTCAATTACTACGGAAGCATCTTGTACGGTTGGCGCTTCAGGAAAGCGAAAAACTGAAATACGTCGGCCTCACAAGTCTGGGAGTGGATGTCGGACTACCGGATCCGGTTTTGCATACGTTGACCAATTGATCGGACCCGATCACTGCTCTGTCTCTCGAACGGCAGTCGGCGAAACGATTTCGAGCAGTCAGATGGCTTTTTGGCTGCGCGTGTCGATGCTCTAAAATAGGTTGAAACGTATCGGAAGTGTTTGACGTTGCAGCGATCCTCTTCACGGCATCGAAATCGCCACCGGCATCCCCTAATAGTTCAACAGCATCGGACGAGACATCAATGGCCCAGGACAGTGAAATCAAGCTCAACCGCGGATTGCGAGAGATATATTTCGACCGCACAGAGACGACCTTCATCGACGGTACCAACGGCGTGCTCGAGTACCGGGGCTACAGCATTCACGATCTGGCAGAACATTCAAATTTCGAAGAGACGTCCTATTTGCTGTTGCATGGCGAATTGCCGAAGCAGGAACATCTGAATGCATTCGACGAAGAGCTGCGCAGTCAGAGAGAGTTGCCGAAACAGATATTTCCAATAATCGATGCCGTCAAGGATTCACACCCGATGGATGTGCTCCGGACTGCGGTCTCGGCGTTGTCGGCTTTCGACCCGGATAAGGAGGCGGAGTGGGACGATGTGGAAGCGACGTTCCGCAAGGGAATCCGTATGACCGCGCAGGTGCCCACCATTATTGCGGCGCACTACAATATCCGACGCGGCAACGATCCAGTGACTCCGAACTCGGATTTGAACCATGCGGCGAACTTTCTTTACATGCTCGACGGCGTACCGCCGTCAGACGATGCCGCCCAATTGATGGACAAGGATTTGGTGTTGCACGCTGATCACGGGTCGAACGCGAGCGCGTTCGCGGCACGGGTAGTTGCCGGCACAAAAGCCGAGGCGTATAGCACGGTTTCGGCCGCGATCGGCGCATTGTCTGGACCTTCGCACGGAGGGGCGGCCGAGAACGTAATGCAAATGGCGCGCGAGATAGGGAGTCCAGAAAATGCCGCAGGTTACGTCAGAGACCTGTTGAGGTCAAGGACTCCAGTTATGGGGTTCGGGCACCGGGTATATAAATCGGAAGATCCCCGTGCGCGTCACTTGCGAGAGGGAGTTCGGCGATTGAGCCAGGAAAAGGGTGAACCGGAGTGGTACAACATCTTGGAAGCGGTGGTCGAGGCGATGTCGCCGTACGCCCGAAGAGGCGTTCACGTGAACGTGGACTTCTTCGCGGGCGTCATTTACTACCTGAACGGCATCCCACAGGACTTGTTCGTACCGATATTCGCCATCGGCCGAGTCCCGGGTTGGATCATTCAAGTCGTTGAACAATATCGTCGAAACATCCTAATTCGGCCGTTGCTGAAGTACACGGGCGGACGAGAGCTCGAGTACATCCCGATTTCTGACCGCGGCTAAACAGAGCCTTCCATGCCGGACGACATCACACCGGCGCGTCAGATCGTTGAATCTGAGATTCGCGGGAATGGTCCGATCACATTCGCCCATTTCATGGAGATCGCGCTCTATGGGGAGCACGGTTATTACACTTCGTCGGTCAGCGCCGGAGCGGACTATGCGACTTCTCCCCAGATGCATCCGGCATTTGGCGCTTTAATTGCGGGGTACCTCCTCAAGGCTTGGGAGACACTAGGCGAGCCAGGAATGTTCGATGTTGTGGAGTTAGGCGCGGGTGATGGCGCATTGGCACAGGACGTTCAAGATACGGTCGCAAGAGTACAAGAATCAAATGATCGGCGAGCGCAATTCAGCGAAGCGCTAAGATACTACGCGTTCGATATCCGCCCCCGGGGATCGGCGCGTGATGTTGACGAATTGCCGAGCTTTGAATCAGTTGTCGGATGTGTGATCAGTAACGAGTTGCTGGATGCATTTCCCGCGCATGTCTTTACCGTACGAAATCGTAAAGTCCTCGAGTGTTACGTCGGTTTTCGCGACACCAGCGAGTTGGCATTCGTTGAAGGTGAGCCGTCGAGTTACCAGATTGTGGATCGTGTAGGCGATTTCGTCTCAAGATTGCCCGATGGATATCGAGGCGAGGTCAATCTGGGGCTCGATGCGTGGGCGAAACGTGTCGCGGGGCTGCTGGGGCGAGGGTATGTGCTGACGATTGACTACGGTCATGAACGAGACAATCTATATCACCGTCTGAGATATGAAGGGTCGCTGAGATGTTATCGAGACCACGTACTTGGACAAAATCCGTTCCGTGATATCGGTCTACAGGACATTACGTCGCATGTAGATTTCACCGCAGTTGATGAAGTTTTGAATGCGGTTGGTTTTGAGCGGAAGACGGAGTTGAAATCGCAACGAGACTTTCTGTTTGATCTGGGGATAGGCGAGTATTTGCGCCGCGTTAGGGAGGCGTTCGTGTCAAGGCAACGTGAGATGGATGTGGGCCTCCAGAATCGCGAATTGCGGTCTCTGAATTCGCTCGTCGACACGCGGGGCCTTGGGAATTTCAGAGTCGCTCAACACCGTCGTGGTGCGCCAGAGATTGACCTCGCCGGATTGGAAACGGCGCCTGTCTATGGGGATCCATTGTCACGGCCTCGCCACCTAAGTTCCATACCGTACGATTGACATAAGGCGATCAAGAACCTAGGGGAAAGAGCGGATGCTCAGTATGGCAATGAGGACACCGTTATATGAAACTCACGTCGCGAGCGGCGCACGTATGGTGCCGTTCGGGGGATGGGACATGCCGGTTCAGTATCCGAACGGGATCATTCACGAGGTCCGGCAGGTTCGGAACGATGTTGGCATCTTCGACGTTTCTCACATGGCGAGGTTGGAGTTCACGGGTGTAGACGCAGGTCGGTTCTTGGACACGGTGCTGAGTTTGCGGGCGTCTCGGCTTGAGCATGGCCTAGGCAGGTATCACGTCATATGCAACCAAGATGGCGGGATTATCGACGACGCGATCGTCTACAACCTTGCGGAGAACCGATTCCTACTGGTGGTGAACGCCGGCAATGCCGACACCGATCGAGCGTGGCTAACGTCTCAGATGAATGCGTTTGCCGCGGAAGGACACGTTGACGTCGAACTCGTCGACCGTTCTCTCGACATCGCGATGATTGCGGTTCAAGGTCCGAATGCGGTGTCGATGCTGGATGAATTGACGGATGACGAGGCGGGATTGACAACTAGGTTTCGCGCGGGTGAAGCGACGCTCGATGGTGAGCGCATCCTGACGGTTCGAACCGGATACACCGGTGAAGACGGATTCGAGATCATGTTCGACAGCGCGCACGCGCCGGGAATCTGGAATCTTTTGATCGATTCTGGCTCTACGGAATGTGGATTGGGAGCTCGAGACGTTTTGAGATTAGAGGCCGGGCTTATGCTCCATGGTTCAGATATGACGGTCGAGAACAATCCGTACGAATCAGGGTTGAGATGGACGGTGCGACCTAATCGTACGGAATATATCGCTGGTGAAGCCCTGCGCAAGATTCGAGACGAGGGTACGCCGAGGCGGATCGCGGGATTCGTGATGCGCTCTCGCGGGATCGCGAGGCATGGGCACTCTATTCACGTTAACGGAGACGAGGTCGGTGTCGTTACCTCGGGTACGCACTCTCCTACGTTGGGAATGGCCATCGCCATGGGATATATCGACATCGCCCAATCCGAAATCGGAACCGTAGTTCAGATCGACGTTCGCGGTCGAATGGTTGACGCAGAAGTCGTGAAGTTGCCGTTCTATCGAAGTGACAGGCCCATCAAACCTACCGCACTACGGCCACGTACTCGACGCTGAGCCGTCCTCCGAGTTTTCGCTTCGCGACATGATGCCAAACATCGTCCAGATGCAAGCTCATAGGTCTGGGTTTACTCAGGAAATGCGAGATCACGACTTTCCGCACATGAATTTGTTAGAGTCAATGCGGTTATCGACATAGGTAGCGACGGAGGCAAACTGCGTTGTATCCAGATGATTTGAAGTACTCGTCCGAACATGAATGGGCGCGCGTCGGAAATGGCGACGTCGCCGAGGTCGGAATTACCAACTTTGCACAGGACACTCTTGGCGATGTTGTGTTTGTCGAATTGCCCGAGATTGGCTCGAAGGTGGATCAGTTCGACAAGTTTGGAGAGATCGAATCGGTGAAGGCCGTGAGCGACCTATTCTCTCCAGTTAGCGGAACCGTTACCGCGGTCAATGAAGAGTTGGAGCAATCGCCCGAACTCGTCAACTCGGACCCCTATGGCGACGGGTGGATCATGGAGGTGCAGCTCGACGATCCATCGGAGCTGGATGAGTTGATGGATTCCCAAACCTACCAAGGAACGCTGGAGTAGTCTTTGACGAGCAACGCCGACTCTCCCCATCCGTTCATTCCAAACACGGCATCTGAACGAGCTCAGATGTTGGCGACGATCGGCGTCGACGATTTTGACGCTCTGATCACCGACATCCCGGAGCAGCATCGTAATTCGTCGCTCCGACTACCGAATGCTGCATCGGAGTTGGAGGTCGCCACCCGCATGCAGGCCTTGGCAGCTTTGAACCAAGATGCCGGTACTAGACCGTCATTCTTGGGCGCGGGCGCGTACCATCACTTCATTCCATCGACCGTGGGCGCGATATTGCAGCGCGGCGAGTTCGTGACGTCATATACCCCTTATCAACCCGAAGCGGCGCAAGGAGTGTTGCAAAGCGGATTCGAGTTTCAGTCGGCGGTTGCTCAGATCTTCGGCATGGAAGTCGCCAATGCCGGAATGTATGACGGTCCGACGGCGTTTGCAGAGGCCGGGTTGATGGCGGCCAGGGTTAGTCGGCGCAATCGAATTTTGATTCTGGACACAGCCGACAAAAGACTGTTTGAAGTCGCTGAAGCTTACGCCCGTTACCAGCAGGTCGAGATTGAAGCGATCAGTCGCGAGTCCGTGTTGAACGGAGACGTTCCCGACGACGCGGCATGTATCGCTTTCCAATCTCCGAATTTCTTGGGCCGGATCGAAGATGTCAAAGCGTTGACAGATGCCGCGCACGCGGCGGGAGCGTTGTCGGTGATGCACACGTACCCGACGGCGCTTGGGATGTTCAAGTCGCCCGGAGAGTTTGGTGTCGACATCGCCACTGGAGAGGGCCAACCGCTAGGCGTGCCATTGACGTTTGGCGGCGCATATGTCGGTCTGTTCACTACCAAGCAGCGCTTCATTCGTCAGTTGCCCGGTCGAATTATCGGTAGGACAACAGACACGCTAGGTCGCACCGGCTACACGCTGACGTTACAGACAAGGGAACAACACATTCGGCGAGAGCGAGCCACCTCTAACATCTGCACGAGCACGCAGCTCATCGGATTGATGGTCGCGGTCTATTGCGCGACTATGGGTCCGAACGGTTTGCGCAAGGTTGCAGAGTTGTCGTACCACAAGGCGCATTATCTGGCGAACGCGATTGACGCACTGCCCGGGTGGAGTGTGATTGGAGGAGGGGGCACATTCTTCAACGAATTTGCCGTCGAGTGTCCGATCGCCCCGGTTGAAGTCAGTAGGCGATTGGCGGACCGTGGGATTACCGGCGGTTTACCCGTCACCATTCCCCCCGATTTTGGGGGGAACACAAGGGGGGCATCCGAAGGAATGCTTCTCTGTGTAACCGAGATGAACAGTCGGCAAGGCATTGATCGTCTTGTAAACGCGCTCTCGGATATCGGGAATGGAGGTGCCGCATGAGTGATGGCGTAGTGCCCAACGCAAGCGTTGCCGACATGCATGATCGGCGTTTGCTGATGGATCGCTCCGTTAGCGGACGGCGAGCGATCGAGATGCCGGCCGCGGATGTTCCGTTGGCGGAGATGCCGAGCGACGATCTTTTGCGCGATGCCGATGATCTGCAGCTGCCGGAGGTGTCGCAACTCGATGTCATCCGCTACTTTACGCTGCTGAGTCGACTGAACTTCTCGATCGACACCAACTTCTATCCGCTCGGGTCTTGCACGATGAAATACAACCCGAAGCTTAACGATCAGGTGGCATCGCTGGGAGGGTTTGCGAATATTCACCCACTGCAAACCGATGAGAGTGTGCAGGGTGCGTTGGAGGTGATGTTCGAACTCCAGCAATGGCTTGGCGAGGCAACGGCATTGCCAGGCGTTGGATTAGCACCATTGGCTGGCGCGCAGGGTGAATACGCGGGACTGTTAATTGCTCGCGCTGCCCTTGAGATGCGCGGCGAATCGCATCGGAAAGTGGCCTTGATTCCGGACTCGGCCCATGGCACCAACCCGGCTTCGGCCGCGATGGCAGGGTTGGATGTGGTCACTGTTAAGACCGACGAATTCGGAAATGTGGATGTTGAAGACCTGCGGGCAAAGGCGGACGAGAACGCGTGCGTCTTCATGCTGACAATTCCAAGCACCTTGGGATTGTTCGAGCCAAATATCATCGAAATCAACAACATCATCCACGACGCGGGCGGTTTGGTTTACGCCGACGGAGCGAATTTGAACGCACTACTCGGTCTCGTGAAGTTGGGAGATTTGGGCGTCGACATCTGCCACTCAAACCTCCACAAGACCTTTTCGACCCCCCACGGCGGCGGCGGACCCGGTGCGGGGCCAGTCATGGTGACCGAAGAACTCGCTTCCTTCCTTCCCGAACCCATCGTCGTCAAATCCGACACTACCCGTCATTCCGGCTCGACCACCCGTCATTCCGGCGAAAGCCGGAATCCAGAGGGGCCGGGGCAGAGCGATATCCCCACTCCCTCCCCCTCACAGGGGGAGATTAAGAGGGGGTCCTACCATCTCACACGCCCCGACAACAGCATCGGGAAGATCAACGGCTTCCACGGCTCGTTCTCCATCCTCGTCCGTGCATACACCTACATGCAATCGCTGGGTGGTGACGGACTGCGCGCGGTATCCGAGAATGCATTGATCAACGCGAACTACATTCAAGCGCGACTCCGCGACCGATTCGATCTTGCAGTGGATCGTCTGTGCATGCACGAAACGGTACTGAGTGGAAAACGACAGGCCGACCGCGGCGTTCCGGCCCTCAGCATCGCCAAACGACTCCTCGACTACGGCATCCACGCGCCGACAATGTACTTCCCCCTCATCGTCCCCGAAGCCCTCATGGTCGAACCCACCGAAACCGAATCCAAAGAAACTCTCGACCGCTTCGTAGCCGTGATGCAAGCTATCGACGACGAGATCGATAGCGATCCAGATTCGGTCAATCACGCGCCGCACACGTTGCCCAACACGCGGTTGGATGAGGCTACGGCGGCTAGGCGACCAGTGTTGAGGTGGTCATCAAATGGCGATTGACGATGCGGAAAATGTGATGCCTATAGATGGTCAAATCACAGGTGTAGCTTGGTTGAATTTTTGGATGGTAAATCTTAATTTACCAAAGCTGGATTGAATTTTTCTTTAATCTCGAAACCGAGGACTAAAATATAACCCCATAATTTTTAACTTCAACGGAAAGGTTCCCTTTTTCTGAATCTTGGCAAAGATGTCTAGCCGACAGCCTCCGCGCCTTCTTCTAGCATCTCTAAATACCGCGAGTAGCGGAACACCCTTCCGGCGGACCTACCGGTTATTTCGCGCACGATTTTGAGTTCACCAAGCAGCTTTAGCGCTGATGAAGCGGCAGGAAATGAAAGCTCAGTCGCGGCGGCAGCTTGCGACACCAATACCTCTGGTCTTGCCATCGACTCGCCGAAAATCTTCAATCCCGAACCGGAACGCCGACCCGCACTCTCGATCTGGACCCGGTCCTCGTCAAACATCCGTCCCAGCCGATCTGTAGTGCGATAGGCGTTGTCGGGCATCTCGATAACTCCTTCCAAGAAAAAAGTCAGCCACGCCTCCCAGTCTCTAGTCCGACGACTTGATTCATCGAGTAGCTAATAGTAACGTTGCCGATGCGTCTTCAGGTACAGATTCAGATACAAAACAGGATCATGCAAAACCTCGGCATTTATTAGCAGAAACGTGATCGACAAGCCGCCTAAACATCCGTTGCCGTCGAGGAACGGGTGAATGGTCTCAAACTGCACATGCGCTAGTGCAACAATTGAGTTTATTCGGGACTAACGATGAGCAAAGCAGTGCTCGCTTGCGACCCCTCATCGCCGGTAGCTACGATGGACATGACATCGCCGATGCTATAGCTATAGGCATCGGAATCGAGCGAGGTGTAAATCACGAATGCCCCACTGCCATTGGCGGTACCATTACCGATGCTAACGTCATAGTCCGTGCCTGAGACTGTGAAAGACACGTCTTCGCCGGGCCAGAATCCAGAACCTGCGATATTAAACTCAATCCCTCCGACATGCCAATAAACCTTCAAAGGATAAAATGAGCTTTTACCCGAAAAAACTGTGATGTTTGCGCGATCATTTTCTTGAGAGAGCGGTCCGGGAGTACCGGGCGGTTCGGGATCATCGCAATGGCACTGGATCGTTTCTGTCTCCAGGACCGCTATGTCCGATATGGCTTGCGGAGCCTCGTCGAAATGAGCAGCATCGACGATCGGCAATTCGATACTCGCACGTGACCCGCGGCCACCTTTTGCCACTATGCCTCCGCTTTGACCGATCATGTATTCATTGGGTACGAGTGTCATTTCTGCTAAGAATTGCCCAAATTCGTTTGTAGTAACGCTGCCGATAACGTCGGTAACGTCACCCACGACTAGGGTAAGCTTGACAACTTCCTCCGGCACGAAATGGTGTCCGTAAATGCAAATGCCAATCTCACTACTGTTCCAGATTACATCCGAATATCGACACGGCCAATCGACGAATTCGATTTCCACGCGCCGATCCTGTAATCCCGGTCTACCAGGAAAAGTGGATGGACGCCCGACACCATCCCATGAGACGCTTTCAGTCCCTGGTGGTGTAATGTTTGTCAGTGTGATTTCCGATGTGGCAGTCCGTGAAATGTCCCGCGACTCCTCGTCAAATCGACATGCGATTGAAAACATGAACGCCGTAACGGCGACAAGGGTCGCGATCGTCAACACTTCGTTGTGAACGTGAGACTTCAGTGAACTGAACATCCCTGCATCATATCAATGCGGCAGGATTAGGTCTGTGGAATGTGTCCTCGGGGATGCCACGACATTGATCAAAATTTCGTTAACCGTGGATGATTTCGATAAATTTTCGGACGTGAAGTCTTGGTTTACTGTGCCTAGATTCAACCTTTCCTATAATTGTAGTACCAATTTACTAGATAACTATGACATACGCGGCACCTTCCCGTCTCTCCACCCACTGGCCTAACACCTATCGTCATTTCTGCGGAGGATACCAATGCAAAACCGCAGTGTCCGTATCAGTTGCGCACCCCTCAAATCTTTCAGATTCTAGTTCACCCTCATGATGTATATTTGCACGTCAGAACCGACGCAACCGGGCACGCATCCAGTCATCTACCCGATCGGCGACCAACGGAGGACAGAATGTACGTAGGCACACAAGTCGCGCCAAGACACGACGAAGACCTCAAGCAGTGGGCGCAACTCGGCGTTGTCAACATCTGCGCCGACCCGCGCGAGGGCAATGCCCATACCTGGAAGCAGGACGATCTCGCGCAGTGGCGGGAGCACGTCAACTCGTTCGGCATCGAGTTGGACATGATCCAGTTGCCCCTGTCGTCGACGCCGATCGAAACGGCCGAGGCGCCGAGCATCATGCTGGGTGTCGATCCAGACCGTGATCGCGAGATCGAGGTCGTCAACACTCTGATCGAAAACTGTGCCGCGGTGGGCATCCCAGCAGTCAAATACAACATGAATTTGATCGGCATTCCGCGCTCCGAACGAGAACCCGGAAGAGGCGGTTCTAGCAACTCAACGATGCGATTTGACAAGATTGCTGACGATAACGCTCCGGGCATCGCCGGCAATGTCTCCGAAGACGAGTTCTGGGAGCGCATCGACTACTTCCTCGAACGCGTCGTCCCCGTCGCCACCGAGAACAAAGTGCGGCTCGCCTGCCACCCCCACGACCCCTACACACCCCCGGGATTCCGCGGCGTCACCCGAGTTTTGGGTTCGCCCGCGGGATTGAAGAAGTTCGTGAACATGCACGAAAGCCCGTACCACGGCCTCAACTTCTGCCAAGGCACGGTGACGGAGATGCTCGACGACCCGGGAGAGGAGATTTTCGACATCATCCGCTATTTCGGTTCGCGAGAAAAGATCTTCAACGTTCACTTCCGCAACATCAGGGGCCACAAACTCGACTTCATGGAGGTCTTCCCCGACGAAGGCTCCATCAACATGTTCGAGTGCGCCAAGGTCTACCAAGAAGTCGGCTACAAATACATGCTGATGCCCGACCACGTTCCGCACATCGCCGGGGGCGACCCACAAGGAACGGCGTTCGCCTTCGTCTACGGCTACATAACTGCGCTTTTGCAGGCGTTAGGCGAGCCGCGCAAACAGCCTTGGGTAACCAAAGGTCCTTGAACCCACCGTCATTCCGGCGAAAGCCGGAACCTATAACCAGCAACATCCTTTACCTTTGTTAAAAGGCGCGCGCGGATGGCGGCGCTTTAGCAAAGACAGCATCCCTTGCTCACCCTAGACAACGAATACATCATCGCCATCTTGATCGCCGCCGTTACGGCGGCGGTTGCGGCCATCTTGGAGGTCGCTCTCAAGATCGTCAAGAGTCGCATGAGGGCGGGCAGGGACGATTACGTGCCTACGCCAAGGTACATCGTCTTGGAAGCGATCGACGGTCCAGCGATATTGATCATCCTGTTGGCGGGGGGGACGTTCGCGGGTGGTTTTGCCTTGGATCATTGGCATTCGGGGCGTGACCTAGATACCGATCTAGCGGCGTTATTAAGGCGAGTTGGCACGGTCGGAGTTGTGGCCGTAAGCGCGTTTTTGGCGACGCGGATCGGATCGTTGCTGCTCGACTGGTACGCGGAAAACGTCGCGCCGAAGACATCCACGCAACTTGACGATCAGTTAATGCCTTCGTTCAAGCGGATGTTGCCGATTTTGGTTTACGCACTCGCTATTCTGTGGGGGTTGGCGATTTTCGAAATCGAAATCAGCCCGTTACTTGCAACCCTCGGCATCGGCGGTATCGCCATCGCATTGGCGGCACAGCCGACGCTTTCAAACTACTTCGCCGGGACGTATGTGATCTCCGAAGGCGAGATTGAGCCCGGAGATTTCATTGAGATCGAGGGTGGTCCATCAGGATTCGTCGAAGACATCTCGTGGCGCAGCACGAAACTACGCTCCCGATTCAACAACCTCATCATCATCCCCAACTCGATGATGTCCGAAAACATGATCACTAACTATTCCCGACCTGCCTTGGCGATGAATGTGATCGTGACCGGGGGCGTGAGTTATTCATCGGACCTTCAACAGGTCGAGGACATCTTGATGGAAGTAGCGAACAAGATCGTGGTGGAATCCGAGCATGCGGTAACGGAGACTGAGCCGCGGGCGGGTTTCAGCGTGTTCGGCGACTCAAACATCGACTTCTGGGTGTTTTTGCAGGCTACAGACCGGGCGGGCTCATTCCAATTGAAGAGCCAATTGATCAAACAGATACTCCTGCGCTTCAACGAAGCAGGAATCGTGATCAACTACCCGATCCGGCACTTGGTCGTGGATGATGTGCCTGAGGAAGAGGAAGGTGCAGAGCGCGAGCCTACGCCGCCAGAACAGATCGTGGAGTTTGTGCGGAAGGGATGAAAGCTTTAGGAAGTAGGGTGTCCCCCGCTCGCAGGGGAAATGTCCGAAGGACAAAGGGGGCCGTTGCGGCGATATCCGGCAGATTCTAGGGAATTCAAGATATTTCGAGATTCTCCGAGAGACGGTCGAGTATGAGTTTCCATTCTCGTTCTACGAGATTGCGTAGCCACTCCAGATAATCACGGTTATCGTCGTTGAACCACTGGTCATGATGATCCAAGACACGGTCACGATAGCCGGCCCCCAACCCCCACTCAGCATCGCAATCGTTCCACAATTTTCGACTTGGTTCCATGTCTCTTTTGTGTATCCGTTCTCCTTCGATCTCGCATTTTTTGAGCAGAGTTTCTACTCCTGTGTTCACGAATCGGCACGCCTGCCTTATCAGCGCATACGCCTCCTCTAACTCATCATCGTCAAGGTAGTGGTCAGTCACAGATGAGAATCCACTTAGTCGGCTGCCTAGCGCGTTGACAGCCAATAGCCTAGCGCCAACACTAAGTTGATCCGGATAATTCAAGTTGTACCACTCGCCTTGGCGTCGAACGCTCGCACGCACTGAGCTAGGATGGGCACTGTTTATGGCAGACATTAATCTCCGCTCGGGTCCATGAATGACCTTAGACTCGAGCTCGCTGTTACTCTTTATCCAGACTCCGAGTCTTCTCGCAGCGTCTCTCTGAACCTCTAACGTTTGCCGTTGTTCGAAATTGTCGATCATCGATCGCGCGTCGTAGATTATCTCATCAAGTTGCGAACGGTGATGTTGTCTTAGCTTATGGACCAGTTTCAGCAACTGCTCCCTGAGGTTCGCCGGTTCATCGCTGCGTGCGTTGAAAAACTCGACTTGTAGATCGGGGAATCCAATCGATTGCATCCTCAGTTCAGCTTGGTCACGCTTCAGGTCGTATCCGTCTTCAACTGTTTCGGCGATAAATCCGATGTCGTCTTTAACAGCCAGAGCCTCGTCAGGGCGGGGCAATGCGACGACGACGGATTTTTTCTCGACACCCGCAAACCTCGCATCCCTCGCTCTCTCAAGTAACCGCTGAACCGTCGGTGACGGCACTGCGTTGAAATCCGAACACATCACGACAACAGTACCTGGATCGTTGAAGAGGTTCCCTATATCGGATCTATCAGCAGTACTATCGATCCCTTTAGTATCGACAATGCGAATTGACAGCAATTCCTCGCCGAGTACAGGTTGAGGCACCAAAATCTCCAACCGCTTGGGAATTGAGAAATCGGGGTGTCTACCGTTGTTGAGTGCTTCGAAATTTTCTTTTAGCCACAACAGCGGCTCTTTACCCGTTGACGTTGCGGTGTACCAGAGCTCACGTTTCGTCCGACGGTCAAGGTTCATTTTCGAGAGAATTTCGACTACAAATTCGGACTCGCTCGCTGACATCTCAGCGAGTTCCCGAGCGGGGTCAACTGTCGATCGAACGATTTTTCCGTCAGAACTTTTCTCTCGTATCCTCCTTTTGATGAGACCGCTCATATTTCTGATAGCTCGTTCAATTTCTTTTGGAGTGCTTATGACCTGTCCCCCGCCATCATCGATACCTTCAGCTGAAACTGATGGATTCTTGAGCAAGTTCGCAAATTCTGAAACTTCTCGACGCAATTCAGAATCGTTCATTGGCTCGATTAACAAGCCATAACCAGGGCCCTGTGCGATGTGGACTTCGCAAATTGTTACGCCACCTCCTCCGACCTCAAGCACGGGAGTGGGGGTCATCGTCATCCGCTCAGAAACCAACAGCCCGGCAACGTTACAAATCGCCGTGGACTTCCCGACTCCGATGTCGCCAACCAAAGCGATCGAGTGTTCTATGTTTTCAACGTTCCGCGCTGCGTCACAAAGACTCTGTTTGGTTTCTTCCAAAAAGTTAGCAAAGGACCGTCTGATCTCGTCATCGTTCAAGACTTCCTCGATGTCCCTCAGGATCATCTCTGTCTCCCACAACAGCGATTCGTCGGGGTGTCCAAGGGCCGGCTTCGGCAGCTGTTTCCAGACTCTCCGAACGCCTTTTTGGAAGTTCAAGGCTTTCTCGGTTCCGATGGCTTCGAGTATCAAATCCAATTCTTCCGTAGTAACATCCCGTTCTCCAGCCTCTACACGAGACAGGATCGTTGGACTCCAGGTCACCATTCGCGCCACGTCCCTCTGCTTCAGGCCGGCGTCTTCTCGAAGACGAGCCAAATACTTGCCAGTGGCTCCGTTCTGCGTCGTGATGTCTCGGCTGGAAACTTCGTTCACGGTCATGGAAACTCCTTTATCAGTGTCGATGTCCACAACGTTAACATATGAATTACAAGAATTCAAGCAACGTTGCGAAGAAATAGCGATAATTAAACGCAAGTTTGCATAGATTTAGTTGGTCTTGACTGGATGATGCATCTTATGGACGGTCGCATTCGAGAATCATGCGCCGTTATTGAGGTCATCAAAATCCGCATGGTCCTTCAACTCGCCGAACTCTCGGACATCGGCACGAGCCAGGGCCAGAACTCCCAACAATCGACGCGCGTTAGTCTATGGTTGTGGGCATGAACGATTGCAACCACACACCCGAAGACATCCGAACGCATCTATCGATGATGCAGGACGTGATCTCGCGTATGGCCGAGAATAGCCGGGCGTGCAAGACTTGGGCGGTGACGCTGGTGGCGGCGATATTGGTGGTGGTTGCTCGGTTTGGGACGTCAGATGACCAGTCTGCCTTCGGTGCACAAGCGGCATGGATAGCACTCGTGCCTACAGTTCTGTTCTGGTTGTTGGATTCTTACTACTTGGCGTTGGAACGTGGGTTTCGCGAGAGTTACAACGTTTTCGTCAAGCGTTTTCATGCGAGGGAACTCAAAGAAGGCGAGGTTTTCATGATTGCGCCATCCGGTTCCGTTCCAAGGCAGGTCTTATCTTGTCAAAAATTGTTCGCGATCTGGCCGTTTTACATTGCGATGGTACTGGTGGTCGCCGTGCTCTGGATGCTGTTACGTTGAGTAGCGTCTTCGGATCGATGCTATTCACAAGGCGTTAACACTTCTGGGGACTCTCGGCCCGCTCTTCCAGCCTTCCAAGCATTCTGAGGTCCTGTTTTCCTTGAACTGATCCTTGCCGATTATGGGATTGGCCCCTTCTATTCGTTGAAACGACTCGTCAATCCACCGACGGAATCTCCGAGTGACCTGCTTTTTGGGCCAGTTGTAAAGATTCGAGTAAGGTTCATCGCCCACCAAATTGATCGCCAATTTCGGTGGCAGCAACCTGGGGTCTATTTCCGAGGCACCGTATTGAGGATGGCACTTAAGCAGTATCCCGACCAGCCCACATCGAGGATTCTTCTTCGTTTTTCGCAGGCTCGAGCCTATCTCCCA
Organism: SAR202 cluster bacterium bin127; assembly: GCA_002239045.1. Taxonomy (GTDB): domain Bacteria; phylum Chloroflexota; class Dehalococcoidia; order Lucifugimonadales; family Lucifugimonadaceae; genus Bin127. Next base: position 255,586 of record MPNN01000002.1, on the reverse strand, counting down.
ATCGACATGCTTACGTTGCCAGGTGCAACACCCAACTAAGACAACAGTGACCGCGGCATCGGCGATGAAACCATCGCGGATGATCTGTCTCACTCTGCTGACGGGCAGATTTGTGTCGTCAATATCTTCGTCCTTGACGGACTTATCGACGATATGTCCATCAAGCAGTTTGGCAAAGCGTTCTTTGAACTTCCGGTCCGAATCGCAATCGTGGAAGCTGATGAATACCTTATGCTTGGGTATCTCTGCCATGGATTGTGCTTGCTTGTTGCGTTTCGCCACAGCAGCACCTAATCAGTCAACAACCACTCCGTCAGCGGCCCAACTTCCCGCTCGCGTGATGCCACGTTGACATCGAGTCGCTCCAAATGCTGCTCCAAGGTCAGTTGACCCGTCGGAACGCTATGCTCTTCGAAGAACCGCTTGATGTCGGATGCCTGCTCAGGTTTTGAAAGAGCTTGTACGCCGCTGACCATCCGCACGATGCTGTTGTCCGGATACATCTCGAGCATTTCATCCCAGTGGGATTTGATGTATTTCCATGCCGCGAACCCGTGGTGGCGGTTGAACATCGCACCGCCAGCTAGGTATGGCGCGTCTTGCGAACGGACTTCGCCGTTTAAGCACATCTCCAACGTGTTCTGAAACTCGCCTTCGCCCGGGAAGGATGCGAGCAGGCTCATGTAGCGTCGCTCTTCTTGGGGTGTAGCAGGGTCCTTGAATCGACCGAGGAAGACTTCGTAGTCATCGGCTGATCCCAAAATCGCAACGGCGTTGGCAGACGCGGACGCTAGGTTGGGTTCGATCGCCTCGCCCGCGAGATAACCATCATGCATTGCGCGCAGTTTCGCCAATGCATCTGCGTTGCGCGCCGTGATTCCCAGCGAACGGGCGAGTACTCCGCGCAACTCGAGGTCGCGCGGTGAATCGTCGTCGCGCGGTTCCCAACCTAAGCGCGTCAGGCCGGCACTATAGAGGGTTGCAAGCCGCGAGCGCATGCGGGCCTTCGCAGCGTCGTCTTCGACGATGCGTTCAAGACTACCCAAGTTGCGCGTCAGCAAAGTCCACACATCTAGGTCGTCCTCGTTCGAATATTGTTCGGCGAGACGAACGTAATCGATTGCGGACGAGTTGCCGGCCGCCATGGCCGCCCACTGGTCGTCTGCCAAGCTGTAGCGCTCGATCGCCTCCATGTCGCCCATCGCGTCGCGCAAGGACGTCATCAGATCGGGCGAATAGTTGACGCGGTAGAAGCCGTTGCTGCCGCTGTTCGCGTTTACCCAACGCACACCCTCCAACTCGGCGATCTCGACATCCTCCTCGCTCATCAGCATCTTCGTGCTGCCGATATTGCCACCGGCGTCGGCGTATTTGATACCCATCGGTATCGGCCACACCGTTTCGTCCGCCAGTTCGGGCTTTTTGTAGAAGAAACGGTTTTGAGTGAGAATCGTCTTATTGCACCCATCGCATTGCTTAGCGTTAACGATTGGGTATCCCCGTTGGTATATCCACGCGTCCATCGTGCTGCGTACTGGTTCGCCTGTGACCTCCTCGAGCGCGTCCCAGAGGTCTGAGGTTTCGGTGTTGCCGTATTCGTGCTTCTTGAGGTAGTGCCGGATGCCGTCACGGAAACGATCCGGTCCGAGATGCTGCTCGAGCATCCGCAACACCGATCCGCCCTTTTCGTAGGTGAGCAGGTCGAACATTCCGTCGGCATCAGCGGGCGACTTGACCTCGTATTCAATCGGTCGCGTTTTCTGCAAGGAATCAACGTCGAATGCGGCCGATCGCTCGAGACTGAACTGGTCCCAGCGTCGCCATTCCGGATTGAACGCGTCGGTGCACATCGCCGCCATGAAGGTCGCGAACGCCTCGTTGAGCCAGATGCCGTTCCACCACTCCATCGTCACGAGGTCTCCAAACCACATGTGGGCGAGTTCGTGAGCGATGACGTCGGCGATTCTCAGGAGTTCTGGTTGGGTAGCCCGTTCGGTATCAACCAAGAGGATGACCTCTCGGAACGTGACGCAACCTAAGTTCTCCATCGCGCCGAAAGCGAAGTCAGGAACAGCCACCAAATCGAGTTTTTCGCCCGGATACGGAATGCCGTAATAATCGGTGAAGTACTTCAGCGAGAAGGCACCGGATTCAAGCGCGAATGGAGTGAGGTGGCCTTTGCCGATGGGATGGATGATGCGGAGCGGTACGCCGTCGACATCGACCGGATCGGTCGCTTCGAAGGGGCCGACGATGAATGCCACCAAGTAGGTAGACATCTTTATCGTGGTGCCGAACTTGACGGTTCGCACGGATCCGTCGTCAGATACGACCTCGGAAATGATCGGACCGTTGGACGCGGCGAAGAGGTCGGCGGGCACAGTCAGGGCGACCTCGAACGAGGCCTTCATCGCTGGCTCATCGAAGCATGGGAATGCCTGCCGGGCATCGGTGCTCTCGAACTGTGTTGTTGCTATCTTGCGCTCAGTTCCCGACTCGTCGGTAAAGGTGGAGATGTAAAAACCCGCGAGTTTGCGATTGAGGATTCCGTCGAAATCGATCGCTAAACGGTACGACCCGGGTGCGGCGTCGCTCGCCAGTTGGAGCGTAACGCGCTCCAACTCCTCGTCATACGTGAAGTCGGACGCTTCGATTTCGCCGTTATTACCGACCAGCCGTGCGGACCTAACGTCGATCTCCTTGGAGTTCAGGAGTATCTCCGAGACCGTTTCGGCGATCTCGATCGAAATCTCAACTTCACCGGAGAAGGTTTCAGCCTCCAAGTTCGGGCTCAGGTGCAAGTTGTAATGACTTGGCACTACCGAACTCGGCAGGCGATATGGGTCGATTTCGGTAGGGGTATTCATTTACTGTTCCACATTCAAGTCGAAATGATTGCCTTTTGGCCGCGCAACGATTGGCGGCACTCTATCTGAATCTAACAACGCTTACAGCATTCCCGAGCGTGACAACGCAGTCACATCGTCAGTTCCGCGTACGACGCAAACGCACCTCTCGCGCTCCTTGTGGAACGCGTTGAAAGGGATTGAAACATGTTCGCCGCATTATCTAGCATCGTTTAATGTCGAAGCTGTATCGGGTTCTTTTCAAACCGAGTCGCTAGTTCGTTGTGTTCGCAAGATTGCCATGTAAAGATGATCCGACAGTCCATTCCCCAAATCTCCAGACACCGGATTTGAGGGGCGTGGCGTGCATACGCGTTGCAATATCCTCGTGCCGCTTCTGGCGGTGCTCATCGCCACACTGGTAGCGGTTGAGTACCCCTCGCAACCCACTGCGCAGGCACAGGCTATAACGACATGCCCCGCTGGCGCTGGAGTTGACGCGTTAGAAGATCCCGGACTGGCTGCTGACTGCGTGGTATTGCTCAACGCCAGAGACGTCTTGATCGGCACGGGCGCGGGCACGTTGAACTGGTCGGGGGACCGTGCAATGAGCGAATGGGATCGAGTCGGGATCGGTGGCTCTCCGCAACGCGTCCACGAGCTTGTTTTGGCTGTAAGCGGCTTGACCGGTGTAGTCCCCGAGTCCTTGGGACAACTGGGCGAGCTCCGAAGGCTGGAACTCGGTTGGAACTCTCTTAGCGGGAAGATTCCACCCGCCTTGGGCAACCTCACTAAGTTGTGGAAACTGAACATGAGCAACAACCAGTTGAGCGGCAGTATTCCTTCGACACTGGGAGGTCTCAGCAACGTCAGGCAACTGAACTTGGGCAGCAACCGGCTGAGCGGCGCCATCCCGAAGGAGCTAGGTGATCTTTCCAATCTGGAAGATCTGCGACTCTATAACAACCGGTTGAGCGGCAAGATTCCACCCGCATTGGGCAACCTCACAAAACTCCTTGTACTCGATCTCTCCATCAATCGGTTGAGCGGGGGGTTGCCGCCCCAGCTAGCCGAGATCAAGAACCTCAGAGATCTGCTGGTCCGCAACAACCAGTTGAGCGGCAAGATCCCACCCAAACTCGGCGAACTCACAGAACTCAAAGAACTTTGGCTTCACAACAACCGGTTGATCGGCGAGATTCCACCCGCATTGGGCAACCTCACAAAACTCGAGCGGCTTCTCATCCACAACAACCGGTTCAGCGGCGAGATTCCCGAAGAACTGGGCGATCTCTTAAGCCTCAAAGACCTGCGGCTCGACGTCAACATACTGACGGGGTGTATACCAGTGGCACTGCGGCCAGCGGTACTGCGGATTGGTTCTTCTGCTCCCCGGATCTTGTCAGAGAGGCTCGGCTTGTATTGGTGTGACATGATTCCCACACCTACGCCGATTCCCACGCCCACGCCGATCCCCACACCTACGCCCGTCAGTAGGGCACTGATTTCTAGGATCGTACCCCCAGTCCGATCGATAACCCTACACAAGGGTGACGCGGTGCGCATCGACATCGATGTCTACGGTGTGCAGAACATCTTGGACAACACTTTGGCTGACGATGTCACGTTCGAATGGAATCTCGTCTACGGCAATGGGAGTTTCTACAACCGCGCGATCCGGGACCTAGATGCAAATAAGTATCCGGAGGGGCGTGTGATCATGCTCACAATACCGGACGTGCTTGGCGATTACATCCTGACCGCGTCGCTCGATCGATTGGAGTGCCAAGACTTGACCGAAGACGATATGGACGATTGCACCGCGGTCATGAGCATCAACGTGCGACGGGAAGGAATTGGGCCGGAACCGACTGCACCCCCGGTAGACCCTCCAGGCGAGATCCCGAGTACGCTGGTTGACGACGCGGGCAACGAGTACGTCGTCTTTTCGCCGACTAAAGGCGGCAAGTTCGAGTCTGACACTGTCAGCATATCTGCTAAGCCCGGCGCAGTTCGGGATGGCGAGTTGATCGGTGTGCGGTCCGGCGAGGACAGCACCGCGAATTGTGAGTACACGTCCGACGGCCGGGCGATGCTGCAAGGCTCGCGCTACCGCATAGACGCCGTGGACGTCAATCGGCGGTCGCTGAAGTCATACCGTCTCAAAGCCCCGGTCGAAGTGTGCGTGCCCCTGCCGTTCCCTATCTCCGAAAGCTACAGTAGCGCAACTTTGGCCGCGGTTGACGACTTCTGCGATCTGACACTGCTCAACAGTCAAGCAAGATTGGATGCTTCGGGTTTCAAGGTGTGCGGCACGATAGGCGAACTGCCGATCACGGTCGCCGCGGCCATCACGGGACCTCCGATTCCAACTCCCACGGCGCCCATGATTGAAGTAGGGGAGGCTGAGGAACTGCCTGATACGGGTGGTGCCCCTTGGCTAAACAAAAAGGGGCCAAACAAAAAGGCGTTGATATTGTTGCTCGTGATTCTCGGCTGCGCTGTCGCTGTAGCCGGCATCGCCACCTACACCTCACCGATCAGGAAAGATGGATTGCCCTCTCCCTAGCCCTCTCCCAGAGGGAGAGGGGATTTCCGAGTAGGGGCAGGTTTGAAACCTGCCCCTACCGGCGACGGGGGAGGGGTGTGCCCTCGGCCAAAGATGTACGTCTCGGGGGGCCTTAAATCGTCTCGAGCGTGTCCTCGGCTTCGCGCGCCTCTACTTCGCCGAACTTGCCGGCGGCAACTTCGCGTAGCTCGGCAAAGTCGCTTTGGATACCCTTCAACAAGATGCCCACATCACTCGAGTGAAGGACGAAGCGGGAGCCTAGCTCAATCGCCTTCGTCGAAGTCTCGATGGACTGTTGATGCACCATCGTCGGTACGCCGTATTTTTCGCCGGTGTCGATGATGTGTTTGAGGACTTCGAGGTACTTGGGATTGTCCACTTCGTCTGGGATGCCGAGCGAAGTAGTGAGGTCGTTAGGTCCCACGAAGATTCCATCGATTTTGGCACATTGCAGAAGTTCGTCCAATCGGTTTACGCAGGGTTCCGATTCGACCCCCATGATGAAGATGTGGTCCTTGTGCCGGTTGTGGAGGTACTCACGCGTCTTTTCGCTGGGCAACTCGCCTGTCAAACCGGCGCGCTCGAAATACTCTCCCTTGAGCGGGTGGAGACGCACCTTGTTGGCGCATGCCCTAACCTCTTCGACAGTTTCACAGTAGGGCACGAGCACGCCGTCTGCTCCAGCGTCTAGCGCGATAGCGACGTAACTATCGTCGGTGTTGGGCGTTCGGATTATGCATGTGACGCCAGCACTCTTGATGCTGGTGACGATCTCGGCAATACGAGCGCGGCTGCGCGAGGTGTGCTCCCAGTCGATGATGATGTAGTCGAGCGTCGACCCGGCGTAGACTCTCGACCATCGCAATCCTTCGATTGCGGCGATCATGAATCCGAATACGGGTTTACCCGCCTTGAGTGTGGCTTTGAGTTGTGCCGGTTCCATCGGTTTTTACTCCATGTCCAGAACCACTTCGCGCCCAGTGCGCGCAGATTCTTCGGTTGCTTCTAATACCTTTAACACGTTTAGACCGTGAACCTGCGGTATCGGTGTGTCGTCGTCACCGCGTTCCAATGACTCGATGAACTCGGTGAACTCGTCTAAGAGACTGTCGCGTTCGGGCACGTCTTCCTTGCGCCAGCTGCCATTGCTAGTGTCGGCGATGTAGAGGGCTGGTTTGTCGCCTCCACCATAAGGCAATCGAAATCGGGCCATCCCATTGGTGAAGAACCAGTCGCCACCATACTCAGTAGCGCCGTGGTCCCAAGCGATGCGGCTCACACAAGCAACGATGCCGCTTTTCCAGCGGATGAAATACATACCGGTGTCATCGGCATTGATCTTGGGATGTTCAGAGTTGGGATGGGTGAACTGCCCCTGTTGCGCCGAGACCGTTGCAACATCGTAGCCGATGATCCACAGCAGCCGGTCGATCTGGTGTGTGCCGTCCATCTGCCCCATTCCGCCACCGCGCTCGCGGTCAAGCATCCATTCGGGACGGTTGTACGGCCCGTACGGCTTGTGCCATACGTCGTATGCCATCAGTACCGATCCAAGATCGCCGCTGTCGACGACGCCTTTCATGGCCCGAACCGCCGGGTAATAGCGCTGAGTATGCGCCGTCATCAACTTGACGCCGTTCTCGCGTGCTGCATCCAGCATCTCTTCAGCCTGCGATGCCCACACCGCGGTGGGTTTCTCCATGTAGATATGCTTGCCCGCGGCGGCGGCATCGAGTGCCGCTTGGTAGTGCAACCAGTGCGGAAGGGTACCGACGATGACGTCTACATCGTCGCGTGCCAGAGCATCGCGGTAGTCGGCAACGAAATCAACGTCCGGATGTCGGTCCTGCCAAGAAGCCGCGACGTCCTCTCGCGGTTCGGCAACCACCTTCACCTCGGCGCCGGGGGTTTTCTTCGCGACATCGATGTAATTGCCGCCGATTCTTCCGGTGCCCAGCACCGCAACTCCGAATGACATAGGGCGTGATCCTGCTTTCTAACTAATTGGTGGCTTAGGCTTAATCCGTAAATGTATCAGCACAGTACCCGCCTATGACGAGATCAGCGTCAAGCCGATATTTAGCGTGAACGTTCTCACTTCAACTTGTCGGATAAGTACATGCAAACCGAATTCGAAATGCTGACTACCAATGCCGCTTCCGCATAGTCAGGCGTTCTTCCTTCTCGTAAGTGGCGGCCCCGCTCTGACGAATAGCCCCAAGCTTTAAGAACCGATTCGTCAAGTGGCGGAGGAATCATCTTTGGATTCTTCTTGATGATCTCGCCTAGAGTCAGTTTGGGGTTTCCTGCGACCTCACGCGCAAGGCATTCGAGTGCTGCCATTGCATGCTGTATCGCACCTGTCACATCTGCTATTGGGCGAACAGATAAAGACCTGATTGCCTCCCGGAACTCTGTTCTAGAGGTGTCGAGCCCCTTGTCCCGAAGCGTCTCGTCTAGGCTTTGTCGCGTAAATTCAGTTGCATCATCGCCGCGCGCATAAATTTCACCATCTCTCAACTGCCAACCGATGCCGTGATTCACGAAATATCTGTTAAGTTCGGTAGCAAATTTTGTTGGTTGATCTTGTGGCATACCACCTCTCGCCTCCTTCTCAATTGCTTCAATAATGTCGTATACCTCATACCATTCACAATAACCAAGTTCATCATAGATTTCTTCTCGAATAGCATCGGTGGACCAATTACCCGGGTTGGGCAACTTTCGCAAGGCTCTGCAGACGACGCCGCGCATCCATTTTGGATCGTCTTTACAGGTTTCGTAACCTATGGCGATAACTGCCTCACGCAACTCTTGAGGTGCGTCAAGACGCACCACGATATCTTTGGCAGTATCACCGTACCCATGTCTCTGCGAGAATCTTTCGGTCATGATAGGTTGCCTAACTCCTGAATTGGCTGCTTTGCACGTTGCTAGATTCCCAATACCTCACGCAACTCCACAACACTCCCAATCTCCATGTCAGGCGCGGGCGCATCGTTTGGATATTCGTCGGTGACACGGATCCAGGCTGTTTTCATTCCGACACCGGCTGCCCCTGTAATGTCGGTGTATGGGTTATCTCCGACGAAGAGGATTTCGGATGGTTGGATGTCGTCGATTCCTTCGAAAGAGAGTTTCAGGCGGCGGGTAGCTTCGTGATAGATGCTAGAGTCTGGTTTGTCGGCTCCGAAGAGGCGGGAAACTATTGCGAACGGGACGACGTCGGCGTAGCCGCTGTGTTCGAGTTTGATGACTTGGAACTTCTTGCCATTCGTCACTACCGCCCACGGGAAACGAGCCTCGTTCAACTCTTGGACGAACTCCATCGCGCCCGCGATCGGCTTAGCTTGCCGACCCATAGAGTTGAAGAACCATTCTTCAAACTCGACAGGGTTCAAATCGATCTCCGACCATCGCTCCATGATCCGTACGGCGGCGGCCTGTCCGTCGATCGTGCCGTGGGGCGACAGCGACCAGAAGAAATCAATCGCCTCGTCCCAACCCATTGTCGAGTTGATCGCTTTTTGCGTGTCGTAGAACTCCCTAAAAGTCGCCTCGAATGCGCTGCTCCGATCCAGTAGGGTGTCATCCAGATCGAACAGCGCAGCCCATATCTGTCCATTGCGCATTTCCATTTGAGGTTCTCAAACTTGATGTTGGATTCAGGATCGATCCGTCAATTTGAAATGGGTGCTAACAGCAGAATCTCGACGGTCACCTCGTCTTCGACGACGAAGATTTGGCTCACGGGAGCTTCCATCCCGAAATCCGCCCACACGAAATTGGCCGTCCCGAGGACGACCAAATCAGTGCCGTTGTCTATGCGTGCGGTGATGTCGAATTCGAGATCGGCTTCGGTTCCGTTAACGTTGACAGTTCCCGTCAACTTGGTTTTCAGCTCCTCATTGCCATCGATGAACGGCGCAGGTACGTCGCCCAAATCAGCGAAGTGAACCGTGGCCACTGGCTGGTTCGGAAACATGCGCTCACGTACGTATCGATCACGACGAGATTGATCGCTCATCAGAGTGTGAAGGTCGATCTCGAGCGATGCGTTGTCGGCGCGGAAATCAACGACTCCGCTGAGCGCCTCGGTCTCGAGCGAAACGACCACATCGGCACCCCGAAGTGTTTCGTCGACTTTGAACAGCGCCTTCGAACCTGCTCCGACCGTATAGCTTGGTGCGAATTCCGACCCGATGCCGGGTCTCTTCGCCCCTGGCCCAGCATCCAACTGGATCGAATCGCCGGCACTGACGAAGTTTCCGGTCGATGTTATCTGCCCGCCTTCGATCTTCCAGATCTCGATCGTGTTCAACACGTCACCGTTTTCATCCATCTCCTGCTCGCCCGCGGCGCCAACGTAGTCGATGTCCTTGCCCTCGCTGATGAGTTGCAATGCTTTGGGGAGATCGCCGGGGCCGACTTTCTCGCCCGGTGCGTTTGCGATCTTTCGGATCGCTGCCTTGATGTCGTCGCCATCTTCGGAACCAGCCTCAGCGATTGCCAACGCAAGGATCGCCGCGGCGTCGAACGCCTCGGAGATGAAGATGCTCGACGGATCACCGCCAAGTTTGGAAGCGTAAAGCTCCTGGAATGCGGTCTGCGAAGGGGTACCTGGTGAGCCGGGTGCGGTGCCGTAGTTGCCTTCGAAGTTATCTGCGCCGACGGTATCGAACATCTCCTGGTTCTTCGTTCCGTCCACGAACATGAACTCGTCGAAGAACTGGCCTTCAACCGCCTCGCGCAGGTATACGCCCGCGGTTTCGGGGTATGACATCGCCATCAGAACCGTTGCTCCGCCCTGCGAAGCCTGACGCAGTTCCGAGGTGTAGCTTGCTTGTCCGCCTTCGATCGGTACGGATGCCGACACCGTTCCACCCAGACTCTCAAACGTCTCCGCGAACACGGTCGAGAGACCCTCGCCATAGGCATTGTTGATGTACATCGTCGCCACGTTATCGTAGCCGAGTTCGTTGGCCACTTGCGCAAGTATGACCCCTTGGAACGCGTCCGATACCGTGGTGCGGAATACGAGGTCGTTGTCATCCAAACTCGAGAGCGCCGGCGAGGTCGACGCAGGCGAAACGAGCACCGCACCATTCGGGATCGTCACCGATTCCGCAACCGCCAACGACACTCCAGACGACAGCGAGCCAACAATTGCCTCAACACCGTCGACGTTCACCAACGCGCTCGCCGCGTCCGTCGCAATCTGCGGACTGGTGCCGCTGTCTCGATGGATCATTTCGATCTGCCTACCATCGATGCCGCCCGATTCGTTGATCAGCAACGCCGCAAGATCGGTAGCAAGAACGATGGGAGGACCGAATACTGCCAGATCGCCGGTGGCGTCGATGAGCGTACCGATCTTGATCGGTTCGTCGCTCGGTTCCATCGCCGTCGGTGCCGCAGAGATGTCAATCGAATCGCCTGGGCTAGCGAAGATACCCGTAGAAGTCACCTGTCCGCTGTCGATCTTCCAGACCTCGATGGTGTTTTGCACATCGCCGTTTTCATCGAAGTCTTGGTCACCCGCGGCACCGACGTAGTCGATATCTGCGCCTTCACTAATGAGTTGCAAGGCCCTGGCGAGATCACCGGGTCCGACCTTTTCGCCCGGTGCATTGGCCACCTTGCGCATCGCGGCTTTTACGTCATCACCATCCTCAGAGCCAGACTCAGCTATCGCCAGCGCGAGAATGACCGCAGCGTCAAACGCCTCAGAAATGAATAGGCTCGACGGGTCGCCATCCAGCTTCGACGAGTAAAGGACCTTGAAAGCCTCTTGCGTTGGCGTCCCGGGAGCACCCGGCGCCGTCCCATAGTTACCCTCAAAGTTGTCTGCGCCCACGTTGTCGAACATCTCCTGATTCTTGGTGCCGTCGACAAACATGAAATCGTCAAAGTACTGACCCTCAACCGCCTCGCGCAGATAGACACCTGCGGTTTCGGGATATGACAAGGCCATTAGGACTTCGGCATCTCCTTGCGAAGCTTGGCGCAATTCAGACGCGTAGCTAGCCTGGCCGCCTTCAATGGGCACGGCTGCGGAAACCGTCCCGCCTTGGCTTTCGAAGTTTTGTTGGAAGACGTTCGAAAGTCCTTCACCGTAGGCGTTGTTGATGTAGAGCGTCGCCACATTCTCGTAGCCGAGTTGCTTCGCGAGCTGCGCGGCGATCACGCCTTGCAATGCGTCCGAAACTGTAGTCCGGAAAACCGTGTCGTTGTCGTCGAGATTGGTGATCGCGGGAGATGTTGAAGCTGGTGAGACCAGAACAGCACCGTTCGGGATAGTAACGGACTCAGCAACGGCCAATGTGACACCGGAGGATAGGGAGCCAACGATAGCTTCCACGCCATCCACGTTGACGAGCGCACTGGCGGCATCGGTTGCGATCTGAGGGCTGGTCCCGCTGTCGCGATGCACCATCTCGATAGGGCGACCATCGATACCGCCGGCTTCGTTTATCAGCAACGCCGCGAGGTCAGTAGCTAAGACAATGGGCGGGCCAAATGCTGCAAGGTCTCCAGTGGCGTCTATCAACGTGCCAATCTTGATCGGTTCACCAGCGGGTTCTTCCGGTTCGGGGGCCTCGGTCGCGGGCACCGGTGTCGCCGTCGGTGGTACTGCGGTCGGCGCAGGTTGAACCGGAGTCGGAGTTGGTTCTTCGGAACTGCATGAAGCTACTGCGACGCTGACGCTCAAAGCGGCTATCAGCAACAGCACAAACACTCCAGACATTCGAGCGGCGGCGTAGGATTTCAGTACTTGCATTTCGTGCATCCGTCTAGTTCCTTTCATCGATGATCGAGCTTGTTCGTATCGTCTTCATTTCAACTGCTTTCGCAGTACTCCTTTACAGCATCCAGATCTTTAACCAGGCCCATTCTGATTACTAACTTCATGACCGGCACGAAGATCCTTGACTTGAACGTGTAGGGCGCAGCATCCATCACCAGCGTTAACTCGGTCCCGCCATCGACAGGCCTCACTGTGAATACCGAATCCCATATCGTTCCGCCTTCGTCGGATACTAGCCTCACTCGCTCATTCTCCACGTACTCCGTAACTTCCAAGACAGTGGATGCTTCTCGACCCATCATCAAACGTGTTTCACGGAAACGCGAGCCGACGCCCTTCCTGACATCAGAAAGAAACTCGACATCGACGATGTGAGGGATCGCCTTGGAGTAGTTGTCGATTTCGGATACCGTGCGGAACACGAAGTCTACAGGTGCATCGATCGTTCTACGGACAGTGGTTCTGGACATTCAATCATTCTCAAGCGGAGTCACGCTCCGATGGAGTTCAATCCATAATCCAGATTCTATCGACAGCCAACTAAACGGACCAATAACGGTTCACCGAATAGACGAGAGATCGATTTCATCACCCGGCAACGCGTAGATGTCCGTGTCCAGAATCGTGTTGTCCTTGACCGTCCAGACCCGCATCCAGCTAACGACGTTCCCATTTTCATCAAAGTCGACATTCCCGGAGGCGCCGACATAATCTACATCCTTACCATCCCTCACCAACTCCAAAGCCTTCGCAATATCCTCCGGTCCGACAACCTCGCCAGGTGGATTAGCAACTGACCGCAACTCGTCCCTGATTGCCACCGGGTCATCGCTTCCAGCCTTCTCTATAGCCAATGCCAGAACCGCAGCCGCGTCGAACGCCTCCGTAATCAACGACGCCGAAGGATCCCCTTCGGTGCGCTCCTCGTACAGTCGCCTAAACGCCTCGACTCCGGGCGACGCGGGCGCGCCCGGTGAAACTCCGAAATCCCCTTCAAAATAGTTGCCGCCAATCGCGTCAAACATCGTCTGACTCCGTGTCACGTCGACAAACATGTAGTCGTCGTAAAACTCTCCCTCGGCCGCTTCGCGCAGCAAGATCTGACCGGAGTCCGGATAGGCGATCGTAACCAAAACCTCTGGCGAGCCCTCAGCCGAGTCGCGCAACTCCGACACGTAACTCGCTTGTCCCAACTCGTGCGAAACCGCGGCGGTCACAGTGCCGCCCATACTCTCGAACGCTTCAATAAACGACTCGTTCAAGCTCGCACCGTAGGCATTGTTCACGTACGTCGTCGATACCCGCTGATAACCCGCCGCTACTGCCAACTCGGCGAGAACTTGGCTCTTGACCGCGTCGTTGACGCGTGTCCTAAACACCATGTCGTTGTCGGCCAAAGCCGTGATCGCGTTCGATGATGATGCTGGCGAAATATGTAGCACCTCTCCAGGAATGGTCACCGACTCCGCAATCGCGATCGTCACGCCCGAAGAAACCGCGCCCAACACGACCTTGACGCCGTCGACGTTCACGAGACCACTCGCCGCATCGGTGCCTCCTTGCTCACTCGTTCCACTGTCCCGATGGATCGCAGAAATCTCTCCGCCGTTGACACCGCCAGCCTCGTTCACCAACTCGAACGCAAGGTCAATCGCCTTCTGCATTCCTGGCCCAAGTGTGGAAAGGTCTCCGCTTACTGGCAACACTGTGCCAATCGTCGTGTCTCCACCATCAGATTCTTCTTCAGATGTGCACGAGTATGCGAACACCAATGACAGAATCGAGACAACCGCCGCAACTCCAATCAACGACGCCTTACCGCGACGATTCCTGCTTAGATTTGAAACCATGTTTCTGGATTCCTTTAACTTCACGTGTGTCAGGGCGTTCACTCTGAAATCGACTCCAATTTACCGAACCGACGATAAATCGATGTCATCGCCCGGAAATGCATATATGTCCGTGTCGACGATTTGGTTGTCTTCGATCTTCCAAACTCGCATTCCGCTAACAACATCCCCATTTTCGTCGAAATCGATGTCCCCAGCCGCGCCCACGTAGTTGATCTCCTTACCTTCTCGCACCAAATCTAACGCTCGGGCGATGTCGCCTGGTCCGACAATCTCGCCGGGGGGATTGGAGACCGGGCGCAAGGCATCGCGAACCGCAACCGGATCGTCGCTACCGGCCTTCTCAATCGCTAACGCAATTACGATCGCACCATCGAACGCTTCCGCGATCAATTGTTGATTGGGATCGCCGCCCGTGCGTTCCTCGTAAATCCGCCTGAAATCCTCGACCGCTGTCGACTGAGGGTTACCTGGTGATACACCGAAGTCGCCTTCAAAGTGATTCCCGCCGATAGCGTCGAACATCGTCTGATTTTTCGTCACATCGACAAACATAAACTCGTCGTAGATACCGCTTTCAGCCGCTTCCCGAAGCAAAGTTTGACCCGAGTCTGGGTATGCGATAGTCACTAATACTTCCGGTTCGTCCTTAGCCGCATCCCGCAGCTCCGCTATGTAACTCGCTTGACCCAACTCATGCGCCACCGCCGCGGTCACCTCACCTCCAGTCCGTTCGAAATTCTCCACAAACGACTCATTCAAACTCGCTCCGTAGGCGTTGTTGATGTACGTCGTCGAGACTCGCTTGTAACCCAACGCCTCGGCCAAACTTGAGAGCGCTTGACTTTTGACGAAATCGTTGACGCGTGTCCGAAACACCATGTCGTTGTCCGCCAGAGCCGTGATCGCTTTCGAGGATGATCCAACCGAAAGATGCAACACACCAGCGGGAATGGTAACTGACTCCGCAATGGCGATCGTCACACCTGATGAATGTGCGGCAATCAAGATATTGACCCCATCGACGTTGACCAAACCGCTTGCCGAATCGGTACCGATTTGCTCGTTGGTGCCCGAATCGCGGTGAATCGCCGAAATCTGGCCACCGTTCACCCCACCAGCCTCATTCACCAACTCAAAGGCAAGATCGATCGCTCTTTGAGCCGACGGACCGAAAGCCGACAGGTCTCCACTGACCGGCATCACCGTTCCAACCTGCACTTCAGCATTCCGCGATTCGCCCGCTTCCTCCGAACCGCACGAACTCAAAGCCAAAGCAAGCGCCACTAAAACGACGCTGGCCGCGATGAACCCAATCATGCGAGAACCAGTCGACTTTGCTAGGAGAAGACTTCGCAAATGCTCACTACCCATACCTGAGAGACAACGTATCTCTAAATTCTAGAATTCGCGCGTCTTGAAAGTACGTCCGGCATCCATTTGCCAGACGATTAACTCGATTTAGGAGGAGGAGGCAACGAGAGGCTGGGTGCCTCGGTGAAACCGAATTCGTTGATCGTCAGCAGATATCCGGCCACCAACATCACCAGAGGCAATGCGATCGCTACCCACAACATTGCGCTCCGGCCTTTCGAACGTTCGAATACCGGCGTTAAGACGCTCGTAAATATCGTCACGATCGCTGCAAGTGGAACTGTGTAGCGGATCGCGCGCGTAATCTCGCCGCCGTACTCGATGGCCGCCGCACCTCCAACGACCAAAAGAAGGAGTACGGTCAACACGATATTGAAGGTCCGGGACCGGGTTTGAATGTCGCCAGGTAACCGAGCCCAAATCATGCCCACGACAATCGCACCTATGACGGAAACGACGGCGATACTACCTGCGTTTGCGATCAGGTCGTCCGGCGATGTCAGGGGTGCATTGACACCCATGGCAACCGCGCCGCCGATCAACGTTGCGACGAACGCGGGCGACCGATTCAGGATATGCCCCCGCACGCCAACGTTGGTTTCTGATGTCTGACTTTCCATATGTAAACGTTGCGCGAACAGAACCGCGGTTACGGCTTAACCATTCCCCCGTCAGCGCGGCGAACCGTATCCCAAGCACCGCCAAACGCGCGATCTTTGTGCGGGAACCTAGCCGCCATCTCCTCATCGATGTCGATGCCCAACCCGGGGTTACCGTTCGGCCACATCATTCCATCTCGTAACTCTGGGAACCCGGGGAACATCTCTAGTGTCCGCTCGCCGGGGATGGAGGCCTCTTGGATACCGAAGTTGTGGCAGTTGATATCGAGCATCAGGTTTGCCGCGTGACCAACGGGCGATGTGTCACCGGGTCCGTGCCAAGCCGTCCGAACACTGAACAACTCGCCCATAGCGGCGAACTTCCTGCCCGGTGTAATCCCGCCAATCTGCGACATATGCATGCGCAGGAAGTCGACGAGCCGATCCTTGATCATCGGGATTATCTCGTGGGGACTGTTCCAAAGCTCGCCCATTGCGATCGGAGTGGCGCATTGCTGACGCACCATCCGAAAATACTCGTTGTCCTCGGGGCTGAAAAGATCTTCAAGGAAGAAGAGCTGATACTTCTCAACCTCTTTGGCGAACCAGACACCGAGAATCGGCGGGATACGCTCGTGAACATCATGGAGAATCTCGACACCATACCCGAACCGATCTCGAATGTGCTCAAAGAGTTCGAGGGCGCCGCGCATGTAGGGCTTCGGTTCAAACACCCCACCAGGATGGGCATATAGCTGATTGGGATCGTAGTCGCGCAACCAAGACGTGACGGGGATCGGTCCCTGAGAAACGTCGCGGGCCACGATGGATCCGTCGCCAGATGCGCCGTGCGACCCGTAAGACGAGTATCCTCGGGTGGCCACCTGAATTCGTATGTGATGAAATCCCTGCTCCATATAGGCGGCCATGCGGTCCGCTGTCTCCTCTTTAGATCCACCGCTGGCGTGAACATAAACCGGAGCCGCTTCGCGCGCCCGGCCGCCGAGCAGATCGTAGACCGGCATCCCAGCCATCTTGCCTTTAATGTCCCAAAGAGCTTGGTCAACACCGGATAGCGCGTTGTTCAGAACTGGCCCGTTCCGCCAGTAAGAAGACACATAGGCTGACTGCCAAATGTCCTCGATATCCGCGACGTTCTTGCCGATCAAGAAGGGACGCAGAAAGTCGTCCACTGCAACCTTCACCGTCGAAGGCCGTTGAGTGAATGTTGCACACCCGACGCCGTAGAGCCCGGGTTCAGATGTCTCGATCTTGACGATGACCAACCGAATATTGTCCGGCTCGGTCATGATCACTCGAATATCGCGAATCGTGACGTTGTCTGCAGCGGTCATGTTCTCTCCTTAGTGAAAGTTAATGATACGAGTCCCCTTCGCCCCAACTCAACCATCACCCGACGCACATGCCTTCATTTCTCGTTAACATGCGAACATGCGATACCGGCAACTGAAGGAGTAGTTCGATGAAGGCTATGACTTGGCACGGCGGCAACCACTTCACACTCGACGATGTCCCAGATCCTGAGGTAAAACCGGGTTTCGTGCTCGTCGAGATCGACACCACGGGCATATGCGGAACCGATGTTCACATCACACAAGGACTCTTTCCTTCGGAGCCACCAACCATCCTCGGGCACGAGGGCACCGGCCTCATCGTCGAGGTTGGCGAGGGCGTTTCAGATGAACGCATCGGTCAGAGGGTCGTATTGAACCACAGCGCTCACTGCTTCGAGTGCTGGAACTGCAGAAACTGGAACGTCTCTCGCTGCCAAGTTGCACCCGTCTCTTCCAACGGCCTATTCGCCCAATACGTCGCATTGCCCTCCCGCACCGCTCTTGAACTGCCCGAAACCCTCGATATCGAGACCGCGGCCATGACCGAACCCGCGGCCTGTTGCCTCTCGGGCGTCGAAATGCTCGACATCCCATACCGCGCCACTGGTCTCGTCATCGGCGCGGGCATTATGGGACTCTTCACCGCCGCATTCATGAAGACTCACGGCGTTGATACACTCGTCGTTTCTGAGCCGGTAAAGGTCCGCCGCGAAATGGCCAAGCAGTTCGGCGCTGACATCCTCCATGATCCCAACGACGTTCCGCTTGAGGAAGTGATGGCCGAAGTAACCGATGAAGGCCGAGGATTCAGCGTTACTGCCGAAGCGGTCGGAAAACCACAACTCGTCGCCGCCTGCGTCAACGTGACGAAACCGCGCGGGCAAGCCCTCATGATTGGTGTATGCCCAGAAGGCTCGCCGCTCCCCGTTGACCTCTACGACATGCATTTCCGCGAAATTAAACTCGTCGGCGCCTTCGGACGCGGCAACGTGTTCCATCGCGTTCCAAGCGAGTTGAGCAAATTGAACTTGGAGAACGTCATATCGGGCAGATACCCCCTCGCGGATCTTCCCGATGCCATCACCGCCTCAGCCGAGGGACTTGGCGTCAAATTCGCCATCAAACCAAACAACTAATCATCACAATCTTGGGAAGTCCGATATGAAGGCGATGACCTGGCAAGGCGGAAACCGATTCACTCTTGACGATGTGCCGGAGCCGGGGTTCGTGGTAGTCAAGATGGACACGACGGGGATATGCGGAACGGACGTGCACGCCACGCAGGGACTCTTCCCGTGGTATCCGCCGCAGATACTGGGACACGAGGGCTCTGGTGTGATCGTAGAAGTCGGCGAGGGAGTCACCAAGGACCGGGTAGGTCAGCGAGTGGCGGTGAACCGCAAGGCGCAATGCAACGAGTGCTGGAGCTGTCGGAACTGGAACACCTTCCGTTGCGAGGTCGCTCAGGAGTCCTCGGACGGCATGTACGCGGAGTACATCGGCCTCGACGCCCGGGCCGCTATCGCGCTGCCGGATGATCTCGATATCGAGACTGCGGCACTTACGGAACCAGCGTCGTGCTGTCTGGCAGGGGTCGAGTTGCTCGACATCCCTTACCGCTCAACGGGTCTGGTCATCGGTGCCGGCGTCATGGGTCTGTTCACAGCCGCATTCATGAAGTCACACGGGGTCGAGACACTGGTGGTGTCTGAGCCGGTAACAGTACGCCGAGAAATAGCGACGCAGTTCGGGGCCGACATCCTGCACGATCCCCGCGACGTCCCGCTGTCAGAGGTCATCGCTGACGTCACCGACGAAGGTCGCGGTTTCGATGTCACCGCCGAAGCGGTCGGCAAACCGGAACTCGTCGCCGTTTGCGTCAACGCCACAAAACCCCGCGGCCAGACGCTGATGATCGGCGTCAGTCCGGAGGGATCATCGCTGCCAGTCGATCTCTACGACATGCACTTCCGCGAGATCAAGTTGATGGGTTCGATGGGTCGCGGGGACGTGTTCCATCGGGTGCCGAATGAATTGACGAAGCTCAATCTCGAAAACGTGATCTCGGGTCGCTATCCACTCGCCGAACTGCCGGACGCGATCACCGCCTCGGCGGAAGGTCTGGGTGTCAAGTTCGTAATCAAACCAAACGGTTAAACCCCAACAATCAAGGAATTTCGACATGAAGGCTCAGACCTGGCACGGCGGTGCCCATTTCACCCTCGACGACATTCCCGACCCCGAACCTTCCCCTGGTTACGTAGTCGTAGAAATCGACACCACCGGGATCTGCGGCACCGACGTCCATGTAACCCAAGGCCTGTTTCCGAAAGATCCGCCACAGATACTGGGTCACGAAAGTTCCGGCATCATCGTCGAAGTCGGCGATGGGGTCTCCAAGGATCGTATCGGCCAGCGCGTGTGCGTCAACCATCCGGCGAGCTGCTACGAGTGCTGGCATTGCCGAAACTGGAGCGTATGCCGCTGCGAAAACCAGCCAATGATATCCAACGGCTACTTCGCCCAATACGCCGCCGTCGCATCGCGGTCTGCCGTTGAGATACCGGAGACGCTCGATTTGGAGACCGCCGCTCTGACCGAACCGGCTGCGTGTTGTCTATCGGGTGTCGAAATGCTTGACATCCCGTACCGTGCTACCGGCCTCGTCATCGGCGCTGGCATCATGGGCCTCTTCACCGCCGCTTTCTTGAAGTCCCACGGCGTCGAAACGCTCGTCGTTTCGGAACCGGTCAAGATCCGACGCGATATGGCCAAGCAGTTCGGAGCCGACATCCTCCACGACCCCAACGATGTACCTCTTTCGGAGGTTGTCGCGGACGTCACAGACAACGGACGCGGCTTCAGCGTAACCGCCGAAGCCGTCGGCAAGCCCGAAC
Source organism: SAR202 cluster bacterium bin127 (assembly GCA_002239045.1). Lineage (GTDB taxonomy): Bacteria > Chloroflexota > Dehalococcoidia > Lucifugimonadales > Lucifugimonadaceae > Bin127. The sequence goes on along the minus strand of MPNN01000002.1, from coordinate 235,288 downwards.
TCGTCGCCACCTGCGTCAACTCCACAAAACCCCGCGGCCAGACCCTCATGATCGGCGTCAGCCCGGAAGGATCACCGCTCCCCGTCGATCTGTACGACATGCACTTCCGAGAAATCAAACTCATCGGAGCTTTCCGACAAGGCGACGTCACCCACCGCGTCCCAAGCGAACTCGCAAAACTAAACCTCGAAAACGTGATCTCCGGCTGCTACCCTCTAGCCGACTTACCCGAAGCGATCACCGCATCCGCCGAAGGCCTAGGCATCAAATTCGCCATCAAACCAAACGGTTGATAAACGAGTATTCACTGACGAGGACCGTGTGAGGATGACGGAATCGGATTGCGAGCGGATATTCCCTAACTGAGTCGAGAATCCGGACGGTTCTCGATCAACGGCAGGTGATGATCGGGATTCGTAACGACCGCTGTTAACCTGTGTGGCATGACTGCGCTAGACGAACAAACCGCTTTTGGCAATATGCGAGAGCAGCAGAGCGGTGGTTGTCCAAGGAGCACAAGCGTCGTTGACGAGGCGGATGCGGTGACAGTGCACGACAAGATCCAGGCAGCGATCGCCACCAGCGAACGGTTGATGCTTCCTGGGGGCAACGAATTCATCGTAGAACGGTCCGTGACCGAGTTCCGCTATCGCGGTCGAGTTTTCGACATCCTTATCAAAGGTCGTATCGTCCGCGGTCCGCTCGCCGTACGGCTCGGCAGCGTGAGCGTCGATCTGATCGTTGAGGTGGGTGTCTATTCGTTGAAGACACCGGACTGGGAGAGCGGCATCTACGGCATTAACGCCCTAGCGGTCGAGGTCGACGTCCTAGCCAGTAGAAAAGGGCGAGACCTGATAATGCGTTGGATGAAGACGAAACTCTTGGAGCGAAACACCCGCATAGAGTGCGTCGACATCCAATGCGGCGTAGCGCGGTCGGCGGCGAACCGTTGCATCATCTGTAAGGTCAAAATCCGACTGGAGGATACGCCGCATGGCAGGTGCGACCGCTGCTGGCGTCTATGGGGTGATTTCTACCCTCCGCCTGGCCAAGTCGCTCTCATGCGGATTCTGCTCGGCCCAGCGTCGCGACAGCTAACCAGACGAAGCAGTGCTGCGCCCACAGATCCACGTAGGGCCATAGATCGGCAATTGGTCGATGAACACGGCGTCTAGGATTCGTCACGCCACTGACATCAAGGGCGGCCGAGGCTCACAGACGCAACCGTCTCCATCCCCGAGCGACCCTATGTCGCGCATCTCAACCTCCAATTCAAGTTCGCGAGTTTCGTAGATGGCCGTCTCTAGGCCGGCATCGTAAATACGTTCCATGCAGATAGCCAGTCGCCTTGCCAAATCGTCTAATCGTTCGGCATGAATGTCTCAGAACCCAACGGTTAGCATCACCGCCCATACAACTCCGTCCCACGATGGAACGCGAACCATCCAAACCAGAACGAGACATTCGAAGGGACGACCTCCAACACGGACGACGCGTCTTCAGAGTCTGTTAGCCTCTCTCGGCTAACTTCCCATTCCTTGCCGTTGTTGTCTAAAACCTTGTCAGGGAACCCGGCCTCAAGCGCGTCATCTGGCAATCGGAATTCCAGACCATCCGGATTTTCAAAAATATGAGCGTCAGAAGACGTTGCCGAAGCAATAACCACGACTTCCACGTCGCCAATGCTGTCGTGAACGATCCGTTCCTGGCGCAACAGCCCAATCGGATACGCCTTTTCAACACCGTCCAGAATTACACCCAACACCTCTGCTTTAGGCGCCAACTCGTCATCCCGGTACGCGATCGGGAACATCGTCTCAGGATCGGCGCGGTATGCGAAGTAAATGGATTTATCGTCGTCTTCGTGCGTATAAAACCGCGCGGTGTAAAGTGCACCTTCACGTGTAATCACCGTCGTATCCGGATGCTCCGCTCGCCAATCTCCCCAAGTGGTTCTAGCGGTTGCGAAGTATCCGAGTTCAATTCCACTCCCGGCTAGTTCCCCGACAATCGGAGTACCTGTGAACTGGTGCCACAAAGAACGTGTCGCCCGGTCATACATCACCTTGTTGCTGCGGAAGAGCAATCCCGACGTTCCGAACGTCGTTGGCTCCCCATTGATGTAGGCGCGATACCCGATCGCGCTGTTGCAAAGCGTTCACCACGTGAGCGATAACGGCTCACCTCCGAGAACATCATTCACCAACTCGTGCGCATTCACGATCCGCAACGGATACGCCCGGTGCTCGCCATTGATCGAAACTCCGATCACCCGCTCATCATCCTCCAAATATTCCGCTCCTTCATCGTCGACGTTGACATGTGCCGGATTTTCAAGTGGCGGTATGCCGTCGGGGATGACTCCGCCCCACTCGATCTCCGTCAGATCCACATTCGTCTTGCCGTTCAGAGCTGGGGACAGAAACGCACCGAAGCGCCCGTCGATCTGCCGCAGGTAGTTGATCTTCCACTCGCCGTACTCCGACGGCACAGGGTACTCTTCGCTATGTCTTCCAACCCATTCCGACCACGCCTTCCAGTCGTCACCGAAAGCTGCCTGCCCCGTCAAATCCGCTAAAGTCACTATCGCAGCGGTGATAATGTCGCGCGAAAAATAATTCCGAAGCGATTCTAGGATCACGCGAACCTGCGACGTGTCCTTCTCCTCCCGAATCCTCTCAAACGCGTCTAACGTCCGAGTGTTCAACGGCCCGAAACCCGGCGATAAGTCGAAACCCGCGAACACCAGGTACATCATCGTGTTCGAGTTGTAGGGTACCGGCGTCCGCGTCGGCGGCACCGTCGGTTCCGTTTTTGCTGTGGTCTCCGTAGAAGTAACGATCGTAAACACATCGGCCAGAGCCGGGGTCGGACTCGCGACTGTTGCTGTCGAACTCCGATCCGCCACCCAAGACATCGACACGAGCAGAATCACCGCCAATACCGCCAACGCTCCAAAAAGCGCGACGACTAACACGATGTTTTTGCTGTTCATCTCATGAGTACCCTGCTAGCGTGGCCGATGTCAGGATAAATCCCAACAGCGACAGCTCCCGTGAGAGCTGCTCCTACTGCCGCCTCTTCCCGAACCTTGCCGATCGATATCGGTCCACCAAACGCCTCCTCCAAACACTGTCTTAGAGCCGCATTAAGGCGCAATCCATTACCTGAACCGACGATCCTTTCTCTGGTTCCGGCTCCCAGATCGATCGCGCTTCGATACGACTTTGCGAGTTCCGACGCCATCGAACGGAATACCGCCAGAGTCATGGAAGCAGGCGTGAAATTGCCCGGTGTTATGCCAGAGAACGTACCGCGAGCATCCGGACGTTCGCGTGATCCCGTGAAGAGTGCAGATGAAGTCATAGCGTCAGTAGTTTGATCGGTTAAAACCGCTTCAGCAAGTATCGCGAGTCTCTCATAGACCCTGTCTTCATCTACGTCGTCGACGTCGAACACGGTTTGTGCCGTCCGCACGAAAAAGTCCTTCAACGCACGAAATGTCCGTCCACCAACCACACCGACACCAGCCAAAAGAAAACCGCTCTCAACATGCGGACGAAGCTCCAACCATCCGTGATCGATCGAACCATCGCTTGGATCCCGCTTCAGCGACGACAAATCCCCTAGGAATACCGTCGCTTGCCCACCCGTCCCAATGTTGATCGCCACCGTGTCATTCGCGTCATCGACCGCACCGACAAACGCACATTGATGATCGCCAGATGGGACGGATACAGGCGTCCCTGGCCGTATGCCAGTCAGACCGCTAAGTTCGTCCGTCAACCCACCGATAACGGTGCACGAATCCACGATCTCCGGAAACAATCCACGGCCGATTTCGAGTTCACCGATCAACTCATCATTCCAGTCGCGCTTGGGAACATTGAGAACGCCCCAACCAGCTGCGTCGGTTGCGTCAGTCACCGGCCGCTTGGAGCCAACTAACTTGTGCGCCAGGAATTCTGGCGCAGTGATAGCCGCCTCGGCGTTAGAAGGCATCATGCCCATGTAGTCCAACCAAAACAAGGTCGGGGCCGTGTATCCAGTTACGATCGGACATCCCGCATCTCTGAACGACGGCAATCCCGCACCCCTTCGTGTCGCTCCGCCCTTGGATGCCATCAAACCCAAGAAATCACCACCATCGCCGTCAACTACGTCTTTGCATCGCTGGTCCTGCCAAGCGATAAACGGCCCGATTGGTGAACCGTCAGAATCCAAAAGCTGGCAACCCTGTTGCTGTCCGGTAACCCCGATAGCGACCACCTCATCAAAATCCAATCCCGAACGCAACTCGTCAACGGTTCGGACAACGCGCGCGACCATCGCTTCGATGTCCCATTCCGATCTGCCAATAACTCGATCGTGTGCCGAGGTAGTCTCAGCATCGTTGGGCGCAGAAAGTGAAGCGACCATCTCGGCTCCGCCATCATCGACACGAACCGCAACGACCGTCACCGAAGTTGAACCAAGATCTATGCCTAACGCCACGCGCATGGGCATAGTTTATGCACTGAACGCGTCAAGGGACGATCCAGGACACAAAGCACAACCTACCGATGTGGTTTACCAGTAAAGAGGTCAAACGGGCGGCATTCTACCCGTAGTTGCAGCCGATGCCCTTGTAACCTATCTCAACTTCACCGTCAGCGGTGACGAGAACAGGAGTAATGCGGTCACCGCCCGAAAGCCGCTCGACCTCGTCCCACATTTGCGGTTGCTTAGATACATCGATCTCTTCGTAATCGATGCCCTTGGTTACCAGTTCCGACTTGAGCATGTCGCAGTACCCGCAGGTTGGATGGGTATAGACGACTGCCTTGTCGCGGGTTGGTTCTTTGGTTGGCATGGTTCGGATTATACCCGTTGGATCCAGTCGCTAAGTTCCGCGCCTCAACCTTAGAGCATTCAAAGACACCGACAATGACGAGAGCGCCATCGCCGCGGCAGCAGCGACTGGGCTAAGGAATCCGCTTTCGCTGATGATCATTCGGAGATATTCGGGCGGCGGAGAATTCGCGAATACTGGATGCAACACTCCCGCGGCAATTGGAATGAGAACCACGTTATACGCGAACGCCCAGAACAGGTTTTGCCGGATCACCCGCACCGTTGCCCGGCTTATCGAAATCAAGCGCGGTACTGCGGTCGGTTCATTGTTGACCAACGTCACATCCGCCGACTCGATTGCGATGTCGGAACCACTGGCCATCGCGACTCCTACATGCGCGGCCGCAAGTGCCGGCCCGTCGTTGATGCCGTCGCCGATCATTGCCACTTTGCGGTCTTGATTAGATAGTGCGCTCACCCGAGTAGCCTTTTCGATTGGCGAAACTTGGGCTTCAACGTGTTCGATTCCAACAGCTTCCGCGACGACCTTCGCGACCTCTGCTCGGTCTCCTGTAATGAGATGCGATTCGACGTTCATTTCGCGTAGAGATACGACGGCTGACATGGCATCGTCGCGAACGGCGTCCTGCAGTCCGATCGCGGCGACCGGCTGCCCGTCAATCGAGATCGACACCGGTGTTTGGGCGTTTGCTTCGATCCGCTCGACGGCGTTGAAGATCTCGCTGTCTGCATCGAGTGAGATCGCTGACGGATTCATCACGGCGACGACTCGATCATTGACCGACGCGTACACGCCCTGACCAGTAATCGATTGGAAACCTTCAGATTCAGGGAGGACGAGGCCACGTTGGCGCGCTTCGCTGACGATCGCCGTCGCTACCGGGTGCTCGGAATAGATCTCAACCGCGGCAACAACGCTCAAAACCTCGTCTTCTGAAAGAGCGGAAGTAGAGTCGACGTGGATCGAGACAACTTGGGGTTTTCCGGCGGTCAGAGTCCCAGTCTTATCAAACGCCACGGCATCAACGGTCGCCGCTCGCTCGAGAGTCGTGGCGTCTTTGATCAATATCCCGTGCTCGGCGGCGCGACCGATGCCGGCCACCACCGCTGTTGGTGTCGCCAATCCCAGCGCGCATGGACACGCGATCACAAAAACCGTTACCGAGATCAACAACGCGTTCGGTAATGACGGGTCCGGCGCCGCCACGAGCCAGAATAGGAACGACACCAAACCTGCAACAAGGACAGCCGGCACGAACTTCGCCGTCACCCGGTCAACAAATCGTTCAATAGGTGCACGAGTTGCTTGGGCCCGCTCTACTTGGCGGATGATTTGGGCGAGAAGTGTGCGCTCGCCTATCGTTGCGACTTTGGCCTTGCAAGCGGCCGCAATATTCAACGTCCCAGCAAAAATCGCGTCACCCGGTTTCTTCACCACAGGCATGCTCTCACCGGTGAGCATCGACTCGTCGATCTCGGCGGCACCTTCAATCACTTTTGCATCTGTAGGCACTCGTTCGCCGGGACGAATCACAACCGTTTCTCCGACCTCGATATCTCCGATGTCAACCTCCTGGACGCCGTCGGCACGCTCCACAAGAGCCGTGCGCGGTTGCAACTCAATCAGCAACCGAACCGCTTCACCTGCTCGCAATCGGGTCCTTCCCTCCAACCAACGTCCCAACGAAACCAACCCGATGATCGCCGCCGGCACTTCGAAATATGTCCCGATGTGATGTTCCGGTACGACGAAGCTCGCGGCATCAGACCACAACGTTGAATCACCGAGTATCAGCTGAGATACCGTCACCAGAGCGCTGTACCCGAACGCAACCGAAGTGCCGACCACGACTAACGTGTTCATGTTGGAGGTTTTGCGTTTTGCAGCCGCCCACGCCGATCTGTAAAAGGGAGCGGCGATTCGCAACTGGATCGGAGTGGCGACCACCAAGAACAGCAGATTCAGCGCATAAGCCGGAACATCGGGCGCAAACGCGGACCGCGCCATCGTCGCAATCATGATCGACACCATCGCCGCGATGCTCACGATCGCACCGTTTCGAACCGCCACAAGCTCTGATCGTTGCGCTTCGAACCTAGATTCGTGGCCGCTTCCCAACGCATCAGCTGCCGCATCCGCCGACCTCGCCGACACATCGATGCCGTAACCTGCGTCGCTCACTGCTGCAGAGATGGCACCGAACATCTCGCCGCCACTTTCCAAAGTGTCCGTGTTCGCGTCCGAGAAGTTGACATTGGCGGAATTGGTCGCCAACGACACATCGGCGGAGTCGACGCCCGGGACCGACGCTATCGCCTCGGTAACGTGCGAAACGCACGCGGCACACGTCATTCCGCGGATGTAAATGGTCTTCGAAACCATCGCACGCGCCCCCTGGTCATGATGATCGGGCTGCTATGTATAGCAGTCTCGATAGTTTAAGGTTAATCTGCCAACGCTCAATCCAACGGAGAATCCATGGCACAAAGCGAATCTTCGTCTGGCTTGCCGCGCCGCCAAATCTTGATCACGATGGCGTGCGCAATGACTGGACTGTTTCTCGCCGCGCTAGACCAAACCGTGGTCGGCACGGCGATGCCACGAATTATCGCGGATCTCGGCGGTTTCGATCGATACACATGGGTGACTACGGCCTACCTGGTCGCATCAACCATCACCGTCCCGATCGTCGGTCGGCTTTCCGACATCTTTGGGCGGAAGTGGTTCTATCTCGTTGGATTGATCATCTTCATGATCGGCTCATTCGCCGCAGGCACCGCGACCTCGATGAACCAACTGATCGCTTTCCGAGCGTTTCAAGGATTGGGCGGCGGCGTGCTGATGTCACTGGTTTTCGTTATTGTAGGCGACCTTTATGCGCCCGCGGAACGCGGAAAAATCCAAGGCGTCATCGCCGCGGTTTTCGGCATGTCATCCGTCATCGGACCGACCCTCGGGGGTTTCATCACCGACACCCTTTCGTGGAACTGGATCTTCTACATCAATCTCCCAATCAGCATCCCGTTGATCATCGCGATGACGCGGTTCTTCCCACGTATCGAACCGCAACCAATGGACCGAACCATTGACGTTCTCGGTGTAATCACGCTCATCGCGACCGTCGTGCCGTTGATGCTCGCGCTCTCAATTGCCGGAGATTCAGGTTGGACATCGTCCCAGGTAATCATCCTCTTCGCCGTTGCGGCAACCGCGGTCGCAGCCTTCATTTTCGTGGAGATGCGGACACCCAACCCGATAATGCCGCTTCACATATATACGAATCCGATTCTGGCGGTCACTATTCTTGCGACCTTTGTGACTGGGTTCGGTATGTTCGGCGCCATCATATTCATCCCGCTATTCTTCCAAGGCGTGTTGGGAGCATCAGCCACCAGCAGCGGCAGTTTCCTGACGCCGATGATGCTAGGAACCGTGATCGGAGCATCCATATCCGGGCAGGTCGTCTCGCGGCTTGGCAGTTATCGTTGGCCTGGTCTCTTCGGCGTCACGATGATGTCGATCGGTCTATTCCTGTTGTCCACCACGTCGGAAGCAACGACTTACCCCATCGCGATCTCATTCATCGTATTGCTCGGATTCGGACTCGGTTTCACCTTCCCCTCGTTCACCATCGCAGCCCAGAACGCGGTCGAACACCGCTTTTTGGGAATCGCCACGTCGACCGTGCAGTTCTACCGAACCATCGGAGGTGCATTAGGGCTGGCGCTATTGGGTTCACTAATGGCGAATCGGTTCCGCGCTAATCTGAGCGATTCATTGCCATCCGAGGTCCGGGAATCCATCAGCGGCGACGAGATTGCGGAATTGGCCAACAACCCGGCAGCAATGGTGAATCCGGAGGTGTTGAACGGTATCGTAGCCAATTTGGGGTTAGCGGATGGCGCCACAAGCGCAATGCTCGACGGGTTGCGCACAGCTTTGGCTTCATCGCTTTCCAGCGTTTTCCTCGCTACCTTCTTCATCTTGGTGACCGCAATCGTTATCGTCCTGTTCCTCCGCGACGTGCCGTTACGCAGCGCTTCAGGACGTGGTGGACCCCCGCCTACGGCAGGCGAATAACGAATTTCGACATCGTTCGCTGCTCCTCAAGACCGATTTGGGAAATTCACGACAAAACTGCACGTAAACCCACTAGACAAGCGCCGCGCACACGTTTAGCATTAAGATAGTGCACGTAATCCGCGGCCACGCCTTAAACAGGCTTTCCATAGCGCACCCGCGGCTGGAAAAACTCTCCAGCTGGGTAGGGCGCGTTTTCGCGCGAAACGGACACAGCCGTAATCCGTCACCTGTGCAGAACCCCAGCATTATCGACTAGGCCGAACCGTCGTTGCTGATTCTCAGACCTGCACTCAAGGAGAACTGAATGGTCATTTCACATGCGTTGACCGCTGGCGGCAAGAGCCGCGCATACCGCACCTTTGGCGAAACTAACGTGCCGACGGATATGCCGGACCTGATTCAGGTCCAAAAAGATTCTTTCGATTGGCTGCTCGGCGACGGACTCCACCAACTCTTCAAAGAGATTTCGCCTATCACTGACTACTCGTCGGACAATCCCAAGTACGAAATGAGTCTGACCGAGCACGAGATCGGCGAACCTGAGTTCTCCGAAGAAGAGTGCCGCGAACGCGAAATCACCTACAGCGTGCCTCTTCACGTCACGATCGAGTTGAAGATCAACGAGACCGACGAGATCAAAGAGCAGACGATCTTCTTCGGCGACATGCCTAAGATGACCGAGAACGGCACCTTCATCATCAACGGCGCCGAACGCGTCGTAATCTCGCAACTCGTCCGTTCACCGGGCGCGTACTATTCGCAAGACGAAGATCCCGCCACCGGCAATCGACTTTGCAGCGTCAAGCTGATCCCGTACCGCGGTGCATGGGTCGAACTCGAAACCAGCAACCGAGACATACTTTTCGCGAAGGTCGATCGCAAGCGCAAGCTGCCGGTTACCACACTGCTGCGCGCGATCGCCGCGGTTGAAGATGGTTCCGAGCACGACCAGGAATCACCTCTCAAACTCGACTCACTCGAGGCGATGCGTGAAATCTTCGGCGATCCGGCCGAAGGCGACGAAGATGCCGAAGTGCGTGACTTCATTCGGTCGACGTGGGAATCAGATGCCGACGCAAAGGACGAAGACGACGCGCTGAAAGAGTTCCACAAGCGAATGCGACCGGGCGAACCAGCCACCGTGGATGGTGCCAAGCGCCTCGTCTCTCAGATGTTCTTCGACTCGCGACGATACGATCTGGGCGATGTCGGGAGATACAAGCTCAACCGGCGCATCGACGTCGACGTTGAACTCACTCGCCGAACCCTCACCAAGCGCGACTTTGTCAACATCATCAAGCGCATGATCAAGGTCAACGAAGGCACAGCAGTGCCCGACGACATTGACCACCTCGGCAACCGTCGCGTCCGAACCGTTGGCGAATTGATCCAGAACCAGATTCGCGTGGGTCTCGTTCGGATGGAGCGCGTCGTCCGCGAACGTATGACAACGCATCCGGGCGAAACCACCCCCGCAGCGTTGATCAACATTCGGCCAGTCGGAGCCGCAGTCAAAGAGTTCTTCGGCGGTTCACAGCTGTCCCAGTTCATGGACCAGACCAACCCGCTGTCTGAATTGACCCACAAGCGACGCCTCTCCGCCCTCGGCCCCGGTGGCTTAACGCGTGACCGGGCCGGCTTCGACGTCCGTGACGTACACCACTCTCACTACGGCCGTATCTGCCCGATCGAGACCCCCGAAGGACCGAACATCGGACTTCTCGGCTCTCTGGCAACCTACGCCAAAGTCAACGCATTCGGATTCGTCGAAACACCGTACCGAAAAGTTCGAACGTCAATATCGAACCGGTCCGATGATTTGATCGGACGTATGCTGACGGAAGACGTCCGAGAAAAAAGCCGCAAGACCATCGTTGGCGAAGCGGATTCCATAATCGATGAAGACCTCGCCAAACGCCTCCGCAGGCTTGGTGAACAGCAAATCGAAGTCCGACCCTTCATCTCGCTCAACGCCGAAGACGTCGAATACCTTTCCGCCGATCAAGAAGAGGAAGTTTTAATCGGCGAACCCACAACACCCGTCGATGCTGTCGGCCAACTCGAAGGTAGCGTACGTTGCCGAACCGGTGGTGAGCAGTACGTCAAAGCGCGCCCTGAAGACGTCGACTATATCGACGTTTCTCCGTCGCAAATCGTGAGCGTCTCCGCCGGACTCATTCCGTTCCTTGAACACGATGACGCCACCCGAGCCCTGATGGGTTCCAATATGCAACGCCAAGGCGTACCGCTAATTCGACCAGAAGCCCCGATCGTCGGCACGGGTATCGAAGCCCGCGCCGCACTCGACAGCGGTCAGGTAGTTCGTTCGTCGATCGACGGCTTAGTTGCATCGGTCACCAGTGACAAGATCGTTATCGCCGACGACCAAGGCGAAACCCGCGCCTACCCGCTCATCCGATACGAGCGCTCTAACCAGAGCACCTGCATCAATCAGCACCCCATCGTCAGCAAAGGGCAACGCGTCCAAGCCGGACAAGCCATCGCCGATAGCTCCTCAACTGAAGGCGGACGGCTCGCACTGGGTCAAAACGTCTTGGTCGGCTTCATGAGCTGGGGCGGCGGCAACTATGAGGATGCGATCATCCTCAGCGAGGACCTCGTCAAAGACGACCGCTTTACCTCCACGCACATCCAGAAACACCAGGTAGAAGCCCGCGAAACCCAACTTGGACCAGAAGAAATCACTCGCGATATTGCCAACGTCGGCGAGACCAATTTGGCAAACCTCGACGAAGAAGGCATCGTCATCCCGGGAACTTGGGTCGGTCCAGGCGACATCCTCGTCGGAAAGGTCACACCCAAGGGCGAGACCGAACTCACCGCCGAGGAGAAACTCCTCCGAGCCATCTTCGGTGAAAAGGCGCGCGACACCAAAGACACCAGCCTTAGAGTGCCACACGGCGAAAAAGGCAAAGTCATCAAAGTCCGCGTCAGCAAGAAGGAAGACGGTGCCGAGCTGCCTCCTGGCGTCTCGATGATGGTCCGCGTCTGGGTTGCACACACTCGCAAGATCATGCAAGGCGACAAAATGGCCGGCAGACACGGCAACAAAGGTGTCGTCGCCATGATCCTGCCCCGCGAGGACATGCCACATCTGCCAGACGGAACTCCGCTCGACATCGTCCTCAACCCAATCGGCGTACCGTCGCGCATGAATCTTGGTCAGCTACTCGAAACACACCTCGGATGGGCCGCACGAGAACTCGACTTCTCAGCCATTACTCCCGTGTTCGATAGTGCAACCGAGGTCGCAATCGAAGACGAGTTGGCGAGGGCATGGTTTGTTTCCGCGTCCGAAGCCCGCAACCACCGCGACATCACTGACCGATCGATCGATCAGGAGAGAATCCGACAGTGGCTCCAAGAGCGCGGGCACGACTACAACGAACTCAGCAGTCACGACATTGACGACGCTGGGAAGGCCAGCGAAGCGTGCATGCGGCTCTGGCTCTCCGAAGTCGCCGGGCAAGACACGACCGCGTTAGACCGCAATGAACTAATGGCCGTTGCGCGCCGCCTCGATCGCGAAAGCGGTAACGCCGCGCCAATCCTCGGGAAGCAGACTCTCATCGATGGACGCACCGGTGAGAGATTCGACCAGCCAGTCACTGTCGGCAACATCTACATGATGAAGCTGATCCACTTGGCGGAAGACAAGATGCACGCCCGATCCACCGGACCTTACTCGTTGATCACGCAACAACCTCTGGGCGGCAAGGCGCAGTTCGGGGGCCAGCGATTCGGCGAAATGGAGGTCTGGGCGCTTGAAGCTTATTCCGCGCCACATACCTTGCAGGAAGTGCTGACCATAAAATCCGACGACGTCAAAGGACGAGTGTTGGCATACGAGGCCATCGTCAAGGGCCAGTCGGTCGTTTCTGCCGACGTTCCCGAATCGTTCAACGTTTTGATTCATGAGCTTCAAGGGCTTGGACTAGACATCTCGATGATCGGCGACGCCAACTTCGAGACCGGAACCGGCGACGAAGCCGACGAAGTGATCGAAGAAACTCCGTTCCTAGAAGATCATGACCTCGTACCGATTGGCGGTGATGTCATGGACATCGGAGCGGAACTGCCGCCGCCGGTGTTGGAGTTCGATGTCGACTTCAGCGAAGACGATGATCAAAGCTCCGAATCGTTAGACGAAGGGGAAGCCGACGACGACTCGGCCGAAACCGACGAATAGTCACAAGACGGGTTCGCACACCGCGTGCGTCCCCGCGCTCACACCTGCGACCAAACAACGTCCCACTCGCGACCAAACGAGGTAAAACGGAATGGCATTTACACCCTTACAACAAACCGCTCCTAGTCCCGAAAGCGACTTTCGTGCGATCAAAATCGCGATCGCTTCGCCGCAGGTCATCAGGAAATGGTCGTGGGGCGAAGTCAAAAAAGCCGAAACCATTAACTACCGGACGCTACGACCGGAACGCGATGGGCTTTTCTGCGAACGGATTTTCGGTCCGACGCGGGATTTCGAGTGCTACTGCGGGAAATACAAACGTCAGCGCGACATGCGCATGCGACGCGAGGGATTCGTCTGCGACCAGTGCAAGGTTGAAGTCACTCGCACCTCCGTTCGACGCGAGCGCATGGGACACATCAACCTAGCTGCACCAGTCGCACACATCTGGTTTTCCAAGGGAACACCGTCACGGATGAGCATCATCCTCGACATCACCCCCAGAAACCTCGAGCGAGTGCTCTACTTCTCCTGCTACATCATCACCAAAGTAGATGAAGACGCCCGACTCCTTGCGATCACCGAGTTAATGGATTACCGCGAGCAGGAACTCGCGCGCATCGAAGATGAGCGCACGCAGTTCGCCGCCACCGAACGAAACGAAGACTTCTTGGCTCAACTGATCGACCAAATCCGAAACATTCATATCTCGTTGGGTGAAGACCCAGACGCGATTCCAAGTGCACCCGAAGGATCTTCCATGGAAGACGTGGTCGAAACCGCGCTAGCGCACTGGAAGATCGTCTTCGAACAGGATGTCGCGCGGAAAATCGATCAAGCGGAGAGTCTGCAGATCAAGACCGAGTTGAACGAGGCCGAATACCGCGAGCTCAAAGACCGATTCGGCAATGTCTTTGAAGCTGGAATGGGCGCCGACGCGATTCTCGAACTGCTCCAAAACCTCGAACTCGACGAGATTCACCAGGAACTCAACGAAATTATCCGCAACACCTCCGGTCAACGCCGAGCCAAAGCGGTCAAACGTTTGAGCGTGGTCGAAGCATTTCGAACCAGCGGCAATAAACCCGAGTGGATGATTCTGACCGTCCTGCCAGTACTACCTCCTGAATTGCATCCCATGGTGCAGCTCGACGGCGGCCGATTCGCGACTAGCGACCTTAACGATCTGTACCGTCGCGTCATTAACCGCAACAACCGACTGAGCCACCTTCTCAAACTCTCCGCGCCGGACATCATCGTCCGTAACGAACGCCGAATGCTTCAAGAAGCCGTCGACGCACTCATCGACAACGGTCGACGCGGTCGAGCAATCATGGGGCGGCACAACCACAAACTCAAGTCCCTCACCGACTTGTTGCGCGGCAAGCAAGGCCGCTTCCGACAGAACCTGTTAGGAAAACGGGTCGACTACAGCGGGCGCGCCGTCATCATCTCCGGACCACAACTCAAGCTGGACGAGTGCGGCATCCCCAAGGAAATGGCCCTCGAACTTTTCAAGCCATTCGTCATGAACCGCCTGATCGCATTGGGTCTCGCACACAACATCAAAACCGCCAAGCGTCGCGCCGAGCAAGCCGACGCAGAAGTCTGGGACACACTCGAAAAGGTAGTTGATGGACATCCGGTGCTCCTGAACCGCGCACCAACGCTCCACCGTTTGGGGATCCAGGCCTTCTACCCGAAACTCGTCGAAGGCAAAGCCATACAGCTCCACCCGTTGGTCTGTACCGCCTTCAACGCTGACTTCGATGGCGACCAGATGGCCGTCCACGTACCGCTTTCGCCGGGCGCCATCAACGAGGCGAAGACGCTCATGCTCAGCACGAGCAACATGCTCGCGCCGCGATCCGGCTCACCGATCGTATCGCCGACACTCGACATGCTGCTCGGCCTGTACTACATGACCGGCCCAGTGATGGACACCGCGGTACCAGTTCCGTCCGACGTTATCGCCACCGAGTTCGCGCTCAACAACGGCTCCAAGTCTGAAAACGGTCACGCCGGCGTGCGATATTTTGGCAGCTTGCAGGAAGCGCTCTTTGCTCAAGAGACCAACCAGATCGGGCTCCGCGACCGCATCCGAGTCCGCATGTCAGGCGGCACTCCAGTCTGGACTGAATCGACTGCGACAACTCCGTTCATCGTCGACGAGCCTCACGACTGGATTGAAACCACCGTCGGACGGATAATCTTCAACGAGATTCTTCCGGATTCGATGGGGTTCCACAACTACGTCATGAAGGAAGATGAGCTCGATGCCGTCGTGCATCGCTGCTACAGCGAACTCGGCAACGCCGGCACCGCTATCGTCCTCGACGAGATGAAACGTCTCGGATTTGAATACGCCACACGTTCCGGCACCACCATCGCGATCAAAGACGCCGTCCCTCCCCCCGAGAAGGCCGGACTTATCGAAGATGGTCGAGCTCAAGTCGCCGAACTTCAAAGGATGTACAACGAAGGCGTCATCACCGATGAAGAGAAGTACACCGCGACCATCGAGACGTGGAACGAGACGTCCGATCTGGTTACCGATGCCGTGAAATCGCATCTTCCCGAGTACAACGGCGTCTTCGCTATGTCCGACTCGGGCGCAAAAGGTAACTTGGCTCAGATCAAGCAGATGGCCGGCATGCGTGGCCTCATGTCGAACCCGCGCGGTCGCATCATCGATGTCCCGATCGAAGCCAGCTTCGCAGAAGGCCTGTCCGTCCACGAGTTCTTTGCATCGACCCACGGTTCACGCAAGGCACTAGCCGACACCGCCCTCAAGACCGCTGAAGCCGGATATCTGACCCGACGTATGGCTGACGCTGCTCAGAACGTCATCATCAACGAACGCGACTGTGGATCCCCGATCGGCATGACCGTCTCAGCCGAGGCATCGAGGGCACTCAACCTGCCGTTCGAGGAGCGCATCTTCAGCCGCTATGCCGTGCAAGATGTAGTCGACCCCGAGACCGGCGAAGTCATCGCAACTAGCGACACCCTCATCGACATCGACTTGGCACGCCGCATCGTCGCTTCCGGACTGGAGGAGCTCGAAGTCCGATCGCCAGTCGGTTGCATGCTCGAGCGTGGTATCTGCGGGCGCTGCTACGGCAGCATGCTCGCCGACAACCGCCCGTCAATCATCGGCGAAGCAGTCGGGATCGTCGCTGCACAATCCATCGGCGAACCTGGTACGCAGCTGACCATGCGTAACTTCCACACCGGTGGTATTGCTAGCGACCGCGACATCACGACGGGACTACCCCGCGTCCAAGAGCTGTTTGAAGCGCGCAACCCGAAGGCTCCAGCCATCCTCTCGGAAATCCCCGGTATTATCAACTTCCGCGAAACCCAAGGGAACATCGTTATCGCAGTCGAGAACGTCGAAACGTTCCACTCCGACGTCGAGATCCCTGCTGGCTATCGACCAAACGTTGAAGTCGGCGATTGGGTTGATGCCGGGTCCAACCTCTTGACACTTACCGCGGCGGGTCGCCGAGATGCAATGGGCGACGACGGCGCACTCGCTTTGCCGGAAGAATTGGTATCTGAGGTTTCTGGCGAAGTCGAGAGTATCGACGATACCGCCATCCGCATCTTCTGGCTCGAGACCGACGAACGTGAATACATGCCGCAGAGCAACGCCGAAATCTTGGTATCGGAAGGCCAGGAGATTGAACCCGGAACGCAGCTCACCGACGGAACCCAGAACCCGCACGACATCCTACGCATCAGCGGCATCGAAGCCGTCCAACGCTACCTCGTCGAAGAGGCTCAACGTGTCTACCGTTCGCAAGGTGTCAAAGTGCACGACAAACACTTCGAAGTCGTCGTGCGCCAGATGCTCCAAAAGGTCAAGATCGAAAGCACCGGCGATTCGAAACTCCTGATTGACGAAGTCGTCGACCGATCCCAGTACCTCCAAGCCAACGAAGATGTCCGAGAGCAAGACGGCGATCCCGCAACCGCGATGCCCGTCCTTCTCGGCATCAGCCGAGTCTCGCTGATGTCCCAAAGCTTCTTGGCGAAAGCCTCGTTCCAAGAAACCGAGCGCGTCCTTACCGATGCCGCTCTACAGGGCAGCGTCGACCGGCTGACCGGCCTCAAAGAGAACGTCATCATCGGCCGCATGATTCCGGCACGCCTTGACCGTTCAGTGGAAGGCCGCGAACTCCTTGGACTGCCGGACCCCGAAGAAGTGCTACCGGAGCCCGTTACCCAAGGTTGGGAAGAGGCGCTCGCAGCTATCGCCAGCGACGACGTTGCTGCCTCTCTCGCCGCGTTCAACGTCGACAGTCAATCCCCAAACGTCTCGATCGGATTCTCTGGCGACGATGGTCAAAATGCTTCGGAACCCGACTACTCCAACCTCGCCAGCACATTCTTCGGCGGCATCGAAACTCCCGAAGAACCCGTCATCTCGTTTGATGACGATGGCGACAGCGAGTAGCCAAATCCGAACCGTCATGACTGTCCGTAGCCTAGCTGGAAGCTGAGCAGACAAGACACATAATCCCCTTTCCCGCTCGCCGGGAGAGGGAGATGGCGAGGTCCGCCATGCCAAACGAATCCGACCGCCCCAATGTCATCGTCTTCATGACCGACGACCAAGGCTACGGCGATCTGTCGTGCATGGGCGCCACCGACTTCCGCACTCCCAATCTCGATAACCTCGCGGCAAATGGTGTCCGATTCACCGACTGGTACTCCAACAGCCCCGTCTGCAGCCCATCCCGAGCCGCGCTCCTAACCGGACGCTATCCCGGAAATGCTGGCGTCCGAGCAATCCTCCAAGGGCACCGCACCGCTTCTGGTCTGCCCAACTCGACTCCGACCATATCTTCGCTCCTGAAAGACCGCGGCTACCAGACATCCATGGTCGGCAAATGGCACCTCGGCCTCACCGACGAGTGCCGACCACACTCCCACGGCTTCGACTACTGGTTCGGATTCCTCGCCGGATGCATCGATTTCTACTCCCACATCTACTACTGGGGCGCCAACCGACCCGGCCCCGGCATCAACCCGACCCACGACCTCTGGGAGAACAACGAGGAGGTCTGGCACGACAGCGAATACTTCACCGAACTCATCGCCGAAAAAGCCATCGAACGCCTGCGCGCCATGGTCGCCGAGAAGCGGGCCTCCGGAAAACCCTTCTTGTTCTACGCGCCATTCAACGCGCCGCACTACCCCATGCACGCGCCTGAGAAATACACCTCCCGCTTCGCCCATCTCCCCTGGGACCGACGCATCATGGCCGCCATGATCTCCGCCATCGACGACGCCATCGGCGCAATCATGAACGAACTAACCCGCCTCGGAGAAGCCGAAGACACCCTCACCTTCTTCGTCTCCGACAACGGCCCGTCCCGAGAAACCCGCAACTGGCTAGACGGAACCCTCGACCCCTACTACGGAGGCACCTCCGGCGGACTCAAAGGCCACAAATTCAGCCTCTTCGACGGCGGCATCCGAATGCCGGCAATCGCCCACTACCCCGCACGAGTCCCTGGTGGACAAGTCGTTTCCACCCCCTGCGCCTCCATGGACATCGTCCCCACCGCCCTCCACGCCGCAGACGGGACCGCACCAACGGCCGACACCGGAGAATTCGACGGCACCAGCATCCTTGACCTCCTATCCAACGCCACCGACCTCCCCGAACGCGACCTCTACTGGGAACTAGACGGCCAAACCGCCATCCGCCGAGGCAACCACAAACTAGTCATCGACGGCGTCCT
The DNA here is from genome assembly GCA_002239045.1 of SAR202 cluster bacterium bin127. GTDB lineage: Bacteria > Chloroflexota > Dehalococcoidia > Lucifugimonadales > Lucifugimonadaceae > Bin127. The sequence continues at coordinate 216,384 of MPNN01000002.1, read as the reverse complement.
AGTAGAAGAAGACCAACCCCAAACCCATATCCACCTCGCAGACCTCTCAACCGACACCTCCGAATCCGTCAACCTGGCAGGCGACATGCCCGAGTTGGCCTCCGAGTTGGAAACGGCGGCTCTGGAATGGAGATCGGGAATTCAGGAGCGCTGGGATCGCGACTACGCGGATCTGGGGCATGGGATTGTGACTTATGCGGATTTTCCGGTGGGGTGAAAAGACAAGAAATCTTGCACAAATACCAAGCCACACAAAAAGTGACCGATTTTCTCGATACCAGTTCGCTCACGAACGCCAACACGCATTACGCCAATATCAACAAATCCAAGGATGTCTGGTGGCTCAACATAGCGCCGCGAAAATTCGAGCAAGATTTGCATATCTTGCTAGTCAAAACGAACGGATTCATCTGGCTTCGGATCAAGGCGAACTCGATCCGCAACCCGTTACAGGTTTTCAGGATGCGGACGGACAAGGGAATGTTCGATCTCGAAATATCCAGCAATATCTACGATCGGTACTTGCGCGACATCAAGAGTGGCGGTACCAGGTACGATTTTCGTCGGCACATCGAACATGAATGGGACGCGTAGAATCGACGCGATGAATTCACCCATGAAACTTCAAATCTCATACGACGCGGAAAGCGATACTCTCGACATCGGCAATGGCCGACCCGGCAGCGACGGGCAACCTGTTGCCGATCGACTAACCGCGTTTTTCGGTGACGGTGAAGACACCGTTGGCATCACGCTCGAAAACGCTGCTGAACTACTTGCCCCCTGCCTAAAGGAATCCGTCTCGCAACAAGCGGACGTTTCACGGGAAGCAAATACTGGCTCCGATCTCGAAATCCACTACTTCCCCCAAACAGACACCCTCGACATCGGCAACGGCAAACCCGCCGCTGAAGGCTACGATGTCGCAGACAACCTCACCGCGCACGTCGACCACGACGGCGATGTCGTATTCATCACGCTCGAAAACGCCGCAGAGGTTCTGGCTCCATATCTTCGCGCGCTCGTAAGCGACCGAGACAATCGATAAAATATCCTGACAAGACACCGCTTACCCGGACACCAACAAATGGTCACCAAGGAAGAACGTAAAACCTACATCCAACGCGCTCGGGAGATCTACAAGTCCGAGCTGTTGCCGCGATACAAAGAAACGCACGAAGGTCGTTACATCGTCATTGACGGACGTAGCGGCGACCATGAGATCGAACGCGGCGACCATCTCACGTACCACAGGTTGGTAAGTCGGCAACCCGATGCGGTCACCTTTAGTACCCGAGTCGGCAAAGATTCAGCCGGACGTATAACCAGCCTAACTTTTGGAACGAAGCCAACTGCACCCGACAGCACGGCTTCGAATTGATCAAAGGTTACGTAGACGAAGACCTGCTCCCCGTCGTCGACATCGAAGTCAGGGGTAAAGATCGACTCTTGCGACAAATCCCGGCGCTACTCGATACTGGTTGTAGCGTAAGCCTTTTGTTACCCGCTTACCTTCTGCGCAGGCTCGGATTGGAATCTGAGGGCGAAACCGATATCAGGCCCGTAGACGGCAACCCAATCACCGTTCCTACCTGCAAAGTGACCATCAGATGGGATGGCGAGGTCTTTGAGGTCGAAGCAATTGAAATCGACAACGACAGTAGCTTTCCGATCGTCGGGATACAACTCTGCCAAGACCGCAAAATCACAATCGAGATGCGAACAAACGGCGAGGTGCTTGTCGAACGAATGTGAAGTTTGTACTTGAGAAATCGAAATCTCACGCCCAGCACCCAATCACACCATCGGTATGTCACGCACTGAATAGTTTCATTCAATGTCGGAAGATCAGACACTCGACTACTACGAACTTCTTGGTGTGCCTGTAGACGCGTCTCACGACGAGATCAAAAGCGCGTATCGACAACTCGCAATTGCGTTTCACCCTGACCGCAACACAGATCCCATAGCGCACGACGCGATGTTGCTTTTGAACGAAGCCTGGGAGATTCTGGGTGACCCGAAACTCCGAACAGAGTACGACCGTCAGCGTGTTTTGGCCCGTTCCAACGTTGCCGAAGTCGCCAACCAGAGACGCCGACAAAAAGCCGGGTACGCCGAGACTGAACCTCCAAAAACCGTGGAACCACCGTGGTATCGTGCAACGGATGACGAGGTAGATAGCACGATAACTCCCAGCGAGAGTAATTCGGGTCAAACAGGTTGTGGTCCAAGAGGTTGCCTATGGGCGATTGGGATCGCGGTGGCGATAGTCTTGCTTATTGGCTTGATCGGTTCGTGCAACGAATCAGAATGTGAAAGAGCATTTAGAGATGCGGGAGTCTTCGAAAGTTTGATACCACAATATTGCGATTGATTCCAACCAAGTTGAATACTCGTTGCAGGATTCAACTCACACTGAGGAGATTGGAGACGCAAACTCGATGGCCGAGATTCAATGCCTAAGGCTTTCGGACCCCACAACTGAGGTAAGAGCCGCTAGACAAGAAAACCTCAAACCTGTCTGCGTTCATTTGCAAGGTCAGGTCGTAAGCGCACGCAATTGGATCGATGTCGCAAGAACAATCGTGCACTGGCTCATCGACACGGGCAGATTGACCGAAACTCAACTGCCTGTACCATACGCGGATAATCCGCGTCGATTCTTTATTGGTTCCGATCCGTCGCGTTTTTACACTCGCACAGATCGTGATCGGGCAAAGGATTTAGGTAACGGGATGTTTTTGAACACGCAAGCTGGTGCGGAACTGCTTATGGATAATTGCCGGCTGCTTTTAGAGAAATGCGGCGTGGCACCCGAAACGGTATGTGTCGATTGGAAGCGCAAACTCTAACTGTATGTCGCTACAAGTTGAACTACAGAACACACCAACGCTCCCAACTCCCGGTTCCGACAACACGCATCACTGTCCATCATTCCAATCACAGTTCAACCTCACCACCCCTCTGCCCGATACCGCTCCATCGCCTCCAAGCTGGCATCGGCCACAAGGTCGCGCTCTTTCTGTATCTGCACGAGACGCATGAGAGTTATCGCGGCCCCGCAGTCCGTCGCCTCTGGATGCCCGCCCCGTATCGTGGTACGGGGCTGACCACGCGGGTATGACGGGGTCGGCAAATGTCTTGCGAAGCAAACGCAATACAACGACACAATCCAATGCCGCCACCTAATGATGGGTAGGTCCCGTCTCGCTGTGCATTACACGGGTCGGCAGAAAGGTGTCCGTGTCGATGTTTCCGAACCGCGGCGGCTAACACCATGCGGATCAAATCAGGTTTTGGTTTAAGCTGGGCTCTTTGAGCCACTTCTTCGGAGGGCCACGTAGGTGATGACTGTGGAGGTGATGAGACTGAGGAGTCCGCCGATGAGGATGTCGATTGGCACGAGGATGCCGGGCCACATGGCAAACGTGATGAATATCGGGACGATGTAGGTTGCATAAGCGGCGCAACCTAGGACGAAGCTGTTCCGTACGGCAACTCCGAGGCTTTTTTGCTTGATCGCTGGTTCAATGGCGAGGTAGCTGTTTCCAAGCGCGATTAGCAGCAGGAACACTAGCAAGGCTAGCATCTCGCCGCCACCCCACGTATCCATCGCTTTTCCGAATGTGTCAAGTATCTCCTTGCTACCGTTCGATTCGTGGAGGTTTTCGTACATGCCCGTAGCGATGGGCGAGAGGTTCCAGCCTACGTCGATGATTGTGTAGACCAAAAACGCTGCTATGAATCTGACGAAATGCATGGGGACCTCGTTCGTGAGTTAGTCAGTTAGTTCAACTGCATTTCACTTTGTACCATCAGTTGGGTTGGTTTGACTAGGGTGGCGGGCGCGGAATGTGTTGAGTTGGACGATTCGCGACACTTCGGCGAAGCCGAGTTTGGCGGCGATGTGCAAGGAGGCTTCATTATCCTCGCCTGCGCTCCGAACGGGCATCCGCCCCAAGTCCTGGATGCGACGCGCCACAATCGACGCGGATGCCGTTGCAAAGCCCATTCCTCGCCAAGCATCGTCGGTTTAGCCACCTACATCGCCATACTCCGCAGTCACGGCGTTTGTGTGCGAGCGCGACTAACTTGTCATCTACCACGGCTAGTGATACTGCGAACGGGGCATCCCATGGAACTAGAAATCCATTATTTCCCCCAAACAGACACTCTCGACATCGGCAACGGCAAACCCGCCGCTGAGGGCTACGATGTCGCAGACAACGACAGTAGCTTTCCGATCGTTGGGATGCAACTCTGCCAAGATCGCAAAATCACTATCGAGATGCGAACAAACGGCGAAGTGCTTGTCGAACGAATGTGAAGTTTGTGGTTGATAAATCGAAATCTAAAGCACATCACCGAACCACGCTATCGAAGACGGCGAAGTAGTCGGCGTCACCATTGAGCTCGTCGCCGAGAACCTAGCCCCATATCTTCGCGGTTGCGTCATTCTAGCGCAGGCGGGTGGTTCAGAGCGCGGAACGTCCATCCGGACGGGGATTGGGATGTTATTTTGAACTGTGATTTCTGGGTGTAACGCTGTCTTCGGTGGTGGGCGTATGCAGACGGTACATCTGGAGTGTGACGACTACGAGAGCGCAGGCGTGTATGTGCAACGGTCCGAACCCCAGCAATCTCAAAAAGACGACGCTACGGTACTGGCTACGTGATTGATGCCGAACACTGATAAAAACCCGAGCTAGATTCGCTTGACGATCGGTCTGAACACCGCATCGAACCGTTCGAGTTTTTGTTGAAGCCACACGAACTGGGTTTCCCTGTCTGATTCATCCAGCGGATCGACGTTCTGCTTGATTAGCGCGATGTAACCCGCTGCCCGACTGCTTGGTTGCCGCCACTCCAAGTTGTCGCCTCTGAAAGCAGCGTCGATCTCAGTCTGCATCGACAACAGCGCGTCGTAACGCGCATCTTTCTCAGAACCAGTGAGGTAAAAACAGACAGCAATTAACTGTTCACGCGTATTCATCCACATGCGAAGTTCCACTCCGTCACCCCCTCCGATGCTGACTAACAGCTCGTTTGCTGTCGATGGATGTGGACTAGGTAGACCAGCCATTCGATTGCTGTTACGGCGTACGTGAGTACCGAATTCACTCCAGTACCGCATCTGTCGATCCACGAGATCAGACATCTCCCATCTCCTTCTCCGGCAGGTTTTTGATCGTTGATGATCCAATAATAAAAGCGAAACTAGGGGGTAGGGATGCCGGGGATTGGGAGCCGGAATACGTGAATTTCCGGAAGATCCCAAACGTTCGTTAATCATTTTCGATACCCGTCGTACGGATTCCAATAAGTGACGTGGCTCCTCGGACATGGCGAGCGAACAGAAGATCTTGAGTCTTTAGGATTAGTCCAATACCCACCAGTAACTATCGGGTTCCCTTCTTCAGTCCAACAGTAACTTTGTTTGACGCCCCAGTCTGCCTGACTAGGGCATACCTCACCTGATTGCCTGTATCCACAGCGACCAAAACGAACTTGTACCCATTTTGCAAAGTGATCAGTATACTTTCCTACTTCGAACATTCGTCCCGCGAACGGACCACCGATACTACCTTTAGGTGAAGGTTCCAATCTGATGACGTCATCCCAGCTGTCAGCGAGTTCTACTTTCGTCCACGGTTTAGGTTCAGGGCGATACGCTTCACGAGTAGAAAGTTGTTCGTCCGCATTGGCATTGTGAACTTCTCGAGCAATTCTACGTTCACCAGCAGTTGGCGTCTGTGTTTCAAGATTCAAATCCGAAACTACAGTTGCTATCTTGACTTTAGCAGTCCATGTACTAGTTGCGATTGGGGCTGCCGTTAATACAGTCACCGTCGCGTATGAAGGCGTAGCAGACAAACGTACAATCGCTTGTGCAGTTGCTTCAGCTTCTGCAGTCATAGACGGTACTCGCTTCTTGTATTCTCTCTCGTGATCCTGTTCAAACTGTCGAGTCTTGACGACAATCCTGTACGGAATCGCTCTTTCGGGTGTCGTTGGTTCACCTACGCAGTATAGGGAGGCTAGGCAAGCTACCAGCCCCGCGAGGGAAATTGGTATGAGTATTTTGATCATGACAGTTCTATCTCTAACGATACTTCGGCGTTAATCTTGATTCAAATTTCTGCCAGTCTATACACACCAGGATCGATTACGTCGTGCGGTGTTGCTCGTACGCGGTGACAAGGTAGGCATCAGCGAAAGACACTTTTGTAGATGACTGATCCTGTAATCTGACGAGCGCTTCGACGATTATCTCGAAAACCTCGGATTTTCGGGTGATTACTTAGGCCGGTAAGGGTTCTCTCGTTCCCGTTCCGGCATCGTGTTTCCCTTGAATCCTGCGGTTACGCCGCCGTCGATTAGGAGTTCGGAGCCGGTGATGTAGGCAAACAATCGCCATTACATCTCATTCATCCCACCCCTCAACCCCATACCGCTCCATAGCCTCCATACTCACCTCAACCCCCAATCCCGGCTTCCCACTCACCCGCACATACTGCCCGTCAAACTCGATCGGCTCCTCCAGCATCGCCTGATACATCGGAATGAAAGCGATCGCATGCTCCAGCCGGTAGAAGTTCACGGTCGACATGCAGACGTGCGCGCCGGCTACGATTTGGATGGAGCCCATTGCGTTGTGCGGACTTATCGGGATGTAGTACGCCTCCGCCATCGACGCAATCTTCTTGATTTCGCTGATGCCGCCCGTCCACACGATGTCGGGCATGATGTAGTTGGCGAGATTCTTTCGGAAGACTGGCAAGAAGTCCCAGCGGGTGTACAGTCGCTCGCCGACGCAGATGTTTGGCACTGTGTTCTGACGCACCGTCTCTAATGCGTCCCAACTCTCCTGCGGCAACGGCTCTTCGAACCACTCGATGTTCGACTGCTCGTGCAACGTGTTGGCGAGCCGAATAGCAGTCGGGACGTTGAAGTTGCCGTGCGCGTCGATGAGGATTTCCGGCTTCGGACCTACCGCCTCTCGCACCGCTCGCACGATGTCGTAACCCAACTGCTCACCGGCGTGTGAGATGACACCGTCAGTGAACTTGGTGTGGACCGGCACCATCTCATTAAACGGGTCCAGCTTCATCGCCTCGTGACCATCCGCCACGACCTTCTTCGCCGCTTCGTAGTAGTCCTCCGGTGTCGTCGCGCCGGTGAACCAACCGTTGGCATAGAGCCGCACCTCATCCCTGAACTTCCCACCCAACAACTCATAGACCGGGACACCTAAAGCCTTGCCTTTGATGTCCCACAACGCAATATCGATCCCGCTGATCGCCGTCGATGCAAATCCCCGCGAACTCATATACGTGTACCGACGGAACAACCGGTGCCACAACGGCTCGATATTTGCCGGATCCTCACCTACCAGCACCTCCTTCATCAACAGCACCGCACGAGCGGTCAGGAAACTCCCACCGCCCGGATAGTTCGTGCACTCGCCCCAGCCGTGAATCCCCTCATCCGTATCGATTCTCACAAACGTCCACTGTCGCTCGTTCGGTCCGCCATACGCGTGACCCGGCGGCGTCACCACATAGGCATTGACATCGGTAATCTTCATATCGCAACTCCTGCGTTCATGTTATCCGTTGGCGACCTATGGATCGCAGCACATCAACGGAGGTGTTCAATTGTGATATGTATGTTTGACGAATGACTATTGTGCAGTTAAAATCGCTTATACAAATGTTGTATAATCTGAGTCTTAGGACGCTGCGATCTCAATCGACGCGGGGAAACGCATGAAAAGAAAGGCTAGTAGCCAAGTGCCATTTCAGCTGGACCAACGAGGCATCCTATGGCAAGTCATCGGCTTCGCCATCATCGGCATCGTGACGACTTCCACGCTTGCGATATACTCTGGGGCGGACACTGTGCCGTTCCGATTTCTCGATATTGCGACATCCAAACTCAACTGGGCGTTCGTCCCAGCAATCGCATTCCTAATCGAAGGGACCAGAGACATGTTCAGAACCAATGCCGAGATCCGCGAAGCTGCTAGAAAAAAGGTGCGAGATCAAGGTCGACGCGAGGAAAAAGAACGCATCCGGTCCGAGTTAGAAGCCCGCGGCATCGAAATTCCGCCGGAAATTGCCAAGGACATCTTCGAAGACGAAACCGACGAAAATTCCTGAACCGTCAACCTACATCTCCTCCCAATCGTTCAATCCTGCGCAACCTAGTTGGCATCTGGCCTCGTAGCAAACAACGACGCCACCGCCGCCAAGATACCCACGAATCCAGCAACGAAGAAAAACGGCAGATAACTCTCGCCGCCCACAAAATCAAATATGAGGCCCGGGATAAGCACCCCCACAGCTTGGCCCAATGTCGTGAACGGCTCCGTGATACCCCGTATCGTGCCTAACGCTGACCGCCCGAAATAGTCCGCATACGCCACCGGAGGCACCACCAGCATCCCGCCAAGCCCGAAGCCGAAGAACGCCGAAAACGCCAGCGCCTCGGCCGTCGTGTCCGTCAATGTAAACAGGAACGCACCGACCGCCATGTTCAGCGCGACTGCGGCCATCACAAATCGCGCCGGCACTCGCTCGACGATCCGACCCCACACCAAGCTGCCAACACCCAAAAACGCCGCATTCAAACTTATGCTCACACCCGCAATAACTGCACCCAGTCCCTGATCCTGAAAAAACGCCGCGGCATGCGTGTTCGACCCGGCTTGCATAACGAACATCATCCCCGTCGCCAGCGCCAACAACCACAACGCCGGCGTACGCATCGCATCACTCGACGTCCAATTCGGCTCTTCAACAATCGCCGATTTCGACCCAGCCTCATCATCTGTCTCATCTTCAACATCTCCATCGGGCCGTAACCCAAGATCCTCAGGCTGCTCAGATATCAGCAAGGCAACCGGCAACAACGCCGCGACAAACACCATCACGCTCAACACGAACCATGCGTCCCGCCAGCCACTCTGCGCGATCACCATCGATGCGATCAGTGGAAAAAGCACCATCCCCGCCGAGTGCGACAACCCTAAAATCCCGTTCGTCCGACCACGCATCCGAACGAACCACCGTGACACAACCACCGACGTCCCGATCTGCACCGGACTCGCAAAGATCACTCGTCCCGTCCCGTATGCGATGTAGAACAACCACGGTATCGTCACGCCCATGACCGTCAGACTCACGTCCGACCACCGCAACACGAACGTCGAGATGCACAACACCAAAACGCTCGCCGTCAAAACCGTCCGAGCACCATAACGATCGATCATCCGGCCAATGATCGGCGACGTGAAAGTAGCCACCAGCCCCCCAGCCGCCGCCGCACCTGCGATCAGCGTCCTACTCCAACCCAACTCCTCCGACAGCGGATATATGAAGACAGAAATCGTGAGACTAGCTGCCGCATTCCGTACGAAGTTCGCAGACCCCGCGGCTCCCAGAATCCACCACCCGTAAAAGAACGGCGACCGATCTGCCAGTTTCTGACGCATCGGAGAACCGGTAGGGGCGGGTTTCAAACCCGCCCCTACACACTACACGCCCGGCGAATCCGGATGACGATACTTCTCGATCGCATCCATACTCACATCAACACCCAGTCCCGGCTTGCCCGAAACCTTGACATACTGCCCGTGGAAATCGATCGGCTCCTCCAGCATCGCGTTGTATGCGGGTATGGACGCCATCGAATGCTCCAAACGATAGAAGTTGACTGTCGACATGCTCACATGCGCCCCGGCCACAATCTGCAACGATCCCATCGCATTGTGCGGACTTATCGGAATGTAATACGTTTCGGCCATCGTCGCGATCTTCCGGATCTCACTGATCCCACCAGTCCACACGATGTCCGGCATGATGTAGTCCGCCAAGTTCCGATGGAACACCGGCAGGAAATCCCACCGCGTGAACAACCGCTCGCCCACGCAGATGTTCGGCTCCGTGTGCGCCCGAACCGTCGCCAAGCCGTCGAATCCCTCCGGCGGCAAAGGCTCCTCGAACCATTCGATCCGACTCTGCTCGTAAAGGTTGTTCGCCAACCGGATCGCCGCCGGCACGTTGTAATGCCCGTGCGCATCGATCAATATCTCGAACTGCGGACCAACCGCCTCGCGTGTCGCCCGCACGATGTCATACCCGAGCTCCTCACCGTCGTGCGAAATCTGGCCCGTCTGATACGCCGTGTGATACGGACGCATCTCCAAAAACGGGTCCAGCTTCAACGCCTCGTGCCCAGACTCGGCAACCTTTTTCGCCGCCTCGCCATACTCCTCAGGCGTCGAACAGCCGGCGAACCAACCATTCGCATACAGTCGCACCTCATCTCGGAACTTACCACCAAGTAGCTCGTAGATCGGCACCCCCATCGCCTTCCCCTTGATGTCCCACAAAGCAATATCGATCCCACTGATCGCCGTCGTCGGCAATCCCCGAGAACCCATATACGTGTACCGCCGATACAGCTTCTGCCAAAGCGGCTCGATATTCATCGGATCCTCTCCCACCAACGCCTCCTTCATCGCCAACACCGCCTGCGCCGTCAAGAAACTACCATGACGCGGACTACTCGTCGCCTCTCCCCAACCCGAAACCCCCTCATCCGTGTCGATCCGCACAAACGTCCACTCCCGGTCCATCGTGCTCCCAAAAGCCGGCATCTGAGGCTCAACAACCCATGCCTTTACATCCGTAATCTTCATCAGTGACTCCCTGCAGTTTCAACCACCGACCACTAGCCCAGCGGCGCGCATCAAGTCTACACCTCGACCAACCAACATCTATCACAGCCCACGATCAAAAATTTCACCATCCTAGTTCAAAAACCAAGAGGTGGTATTTTGTTGTATAGGGACACATGCCAGCGAAATGGGCTGAGCGGGTCCCACAATCTAGATTCACCATCATGACAACGAAATCAAAACTGAACAGAGACGATGTTCTTGACCTTCTCCGGAAACACAAGCCTGTTCTGAACGACCGTTTCGGCGTAACAGAGATTTCTCTGTTCGGGTCGTTTGCCCGCGATGAGGCAACCGAGGACAGCGACGTTGATGTGATAGTGGAATTTGAAGTAACCCCAACTTGGCATTCCTTCTACGGCGCTAAGCGTTACATTGAAGGCGTCTTCGGGCGCTCCGTAGACATTGCACGTTTGGGCAGTATCCGCAAGGAGATCCGACACTACGTACAACGAGACTTGACCAAAGTTTGATACCGATATGCGAGACCGTGATTGGAAAATGTTCGTCGCTGACATGGTCGGATTTTGCGAAAATGTCATCAAATACACCGAAGGCCGCGACTTCGAACTATTCGTCAACAACCGTCCAATCTACGAGGCCACGATGTGGAATTTACGGCTAATCGGCGAGGCAGCTACCAACGTTCCAACATCAGTGCGGGATGCGAATTCCCGAATCGAATGGCAAGACATCATAGGCTTACGTCACCACTTGACTCACGCCTACCTAACCATCGACGACGAGATTATCTGGAAAACGATCCAAACTGACATCCCACAACTCTTGACTGAACTCAACATGTTGTTGATGTCCATTGGCGATTAAGAGGCGCAGTAACGACGCGACGCGGCACATCCCTCTGACCAAACCCCCTACGTCACCGTCGACTTCTGCTTAACCTTTCACCACACCTACCCCAACCCAACCTCAAACACTCGCTCGTACCTCGTCGGCCGGTTGTAGTGCAGAATACTCTGCATCAATACCATCGATCGCACCGGCACCACGATCTCATCCCATCGTTCCCTCGACGCCCGCGCCTCCAACCAGCGCTGACCAATTGCCGCCAACACCCGCTTTTGAGTCCCGCTGCGCACCCGGCCCACCGTCACATGAGGCGAAAACTCACGTCTCTCCTCACGAAAACCGCGCTTAACCATCGCACCATCCAATCGAGCCGCCAAACTCGACATCCTCCTTAGATCACCATCCATACCCGTCCACAACACCCGCGGAGTCCGTTCCCCCGGAAAACACCCATTCGCACCCAACAACAGCTCCAACCGCGCCGAATCCGCCGCAACCTCCTCGAGTTCTAATTTCAGATCTGCTAAGTCATCCTGATGCACATCACCCAAGAACTTCAGCGTGATGTGCATGTTCTCCGGCGCGGTCCATCGCACCGAATCGTACGCCACCGCACCGCGTGACGGCCGACGCCTCTGCATCCCGTCATACGACACCTCGCGCATCGACCTCGACATGCCATCCAACACCCTGATCGCCCGCCTCGGCAACGTCACCGCCACGAATAACCGCAGATAAAGAGACTCCGACTCAAAATCCCCTTCCCGTTCTCCCCCAGGCAACAACACCGGCTCAACGTCGAGCCGTATCACCCCACGCCGCGAACGCTGAACCTCTTCGGTCGTTTCGTCTATAGTATCCACACCATTATCCTAGCCCACGCAACGATTAACATTTCACCATGTTCTCCGATGCTTCAAACACCGAAATCTGGTGGACCCCCACCGACCTCCAGTTCCAAGAGATCCACGCCCGCGGCGGCACCGATTGGACCACCATCATCCTCACCGACGCCGACGGCATCGCGGGACAAGGCGAGATCACCTCGACCCAACTCTCTAACAGTGTCGCCGCCGTAACTGCACGCTTGGCCAATCGGCTCCGAGGACAACGCATCGCCTCCGACGACCACGTGATGCAGATCCTAGGCATCGATCCAAACGAGCTGGAGCAAGACCAGAGACTCGCGACCGCCGTTAGCGGACTCCGTTGCGCCATCGCCGACGCTCTCGCCCAGCGTGCCCATATGCCGCTCGCACAGTACCTCAGGTACACCCACCAACACGACGGCGACCTACCCGACAAAGTCCGACTCTACGGAAACATAAACCGTTCTCTACTTCCCGACGACCAAGGCCCCGTCGATCGCGGCCCGGACGACTTCGCCGAAATGGCCGTTGAAGCCGTAAACAACGGATTCACAACCATCAAATGCGCACCCTTCGACGAGTGCAAAGCTCCGTTCAATTCGACCGGACTACCACGCTGCGCCGAAGCCGGACTCGAACGCGTCCAGGCCATCCGCCAAGCCGTCGGTCCTGACATCACCATTTTCGTCGATTGCCACTCGCGGTTCGACCTCGACTCCGCTCTGGCCCTAGAACCCGAACTCCGAGCCGCGGGAGGCCAATGGTTTGAAGAACCCGTAGACCCCATCGAGCGTTCCGACGACCTCCGCACCGTCCACGAACACGCTGTCCTCCCGGTCGCCGGTGCAGAACACGGCTACGGTGTCGACCTCTTCAAGCGACTCCTCAACGAGGACATCCTCGACATCGTCATGCCCGACGTGAAATTCTGCGGCGGCCCCGTCGAGGCCTACCGCATCGGCGTCGAACTCGAGCCGGCATACCCCGGATCAGTCTCCATGCACTGCCCATCCGGACCCCTCTCGCTACTCGCTAGTGCTCACGCCACCATCGCCTTCGAAAACGTCCTCCCACTCGAACACGCCGTCTACGAAATCGACTGGCGACACACCCTCTTAGAACCTTACGAACGCGTCGAAAACGGACACCTGATCCTTCCCGAAGGCACCGGCCTGGGCGCACGGGTAGACCCCGCAGCGGTAGCCTTCAAAGGCAAGTCTTGGACCGAGTAAGCGCGCCGTCAATCCCACTAGCACGTGCCTTCATCCCGACCAGCGTCCGCCGTCATTCTCGCGAGCACTTACCGTCATTCCCGCGAACGCGGGAACCCAGAGACCACACCATGGCTACCGAAATCCTAGCCTCCGACATCCTGCCTCCCCGCACAGTCTCCTCGCGCGGCATGAAAGGTATGTTAGACCGTCTAGAAACCGACTCACCAGGCCAATACATCTTCAAACTCGTTCCCCATCGAGCTCTCGAAGATTCACTCTTTCGAGTGCATCCAAACCCGTCCCAAGTCACTGCGCCGACATCGCAGAATAACCGAATTCCGCCAACCCCGATCCCCTCTCCCGCTGGGCGGGAGAGGTCTAGGGTGAGGGCACAAGACTGGTCGTGGCTACCCTCCTCTGCACGAAATTCCCCTTCAGGTTTGGCTTTCTTATACACCAAAACTCCGGAATTCACCTACATCCCCCAATTGGCCATCGCACCGCCGTTTCCCATCGTTCACGAGACCGAAACCACCGACCGCGAAACCCTACTCCAGTGCGTCGACCCGCCACTCCACGTAGCCATCATCCTCATCCGCTACGGCTACGTAGCCATCGCCATCGCCCACGACGAAACCCTGGTCCTCACCAAGACAGAGACCCGCTTCGTCCCAAACAAACACCGCGCCGGAGGCCAGTCCGCCAATCGTTTCAAACGCTCCCGCGAAAAATGGGCACGCGAGTTCTTCGATAAATCCGCACGGCTGGCGGAGGAACGTTTCGGGGCATATCAGCATCGTATCGACTGGCTGATTTTCGGTGGCGATCGGCATGTGATCAACGGGTTTTTGGAACGAGCGAAGTTGCCTGATGGATTGGACGGACGCATCCTAGGACGTCGTCTGAATACATTGCGACCCAATCGGAACGCGTTGAAGGATGCGGTTAGGCAGGCTTGGTCATCCACCATCTATGAACTCGCCGAACGGCCCAAACCCGAAATCACTCTCCCATCGTTAAAATCAGCGTAATCCGCGGTTCAGACAAAAGGCACTCTCCATGAAAATCACGGCCATAAACTCGCATATTGGATTTGGACCTCGCTACCCTTGGGTCTTCATAACCATCGAGACCGACGAGGGTTTGACCGGTCTCGGGCAGGCGCAGGGGGGCATTGCTGCTCATATGATTCATGCCTCGATTCCTCATCTCTCCGATTTCTTGGTCGGTGAAGACTCGTCGCGTATCGACTACATTTGGACGCGGTTGTTCTCGGATTTGAATAGCACTGGGAATCGGGGGTTTGGGTCGGCTTTGATTTCGGCGGTGGATATTGCTTTGTGGGACTTGAAGGGGAAGCGCCTTGGATTGCCGATTTATGAATTATTGGGCGGTAAGTTTCGGGATGATCTGCGGCTGTACTCGAATGGTTGGTTCAATCGCGGACCGACTCCCGAGGGCTACGCCCAAGCCGCATTCGAGACCATCGCCGAAGGACACACCGCTCTCAAGATGGACCCCTTCTTCGAGTTCGACGACGTCTCGCCGCTCCAGCACGGACACAACATCTCGCCTACAGGACTGCGCAAGGGCGTCGAGATCACCCGCGCAGTCCGCAACGCCGTCGGACCCGACATCGAAATCCTTATCGATCTACACGGACGCTACGACGTCGCAGCCGCAGTCCGAGTCGGCAAGGCCCTCGGAGAGTTCGACATCGGCTGGCTCGAAGAGCCCGTCCCGCCCGAAAACCACGACGCACTCGCCCTCGTCAAAGACCAAGTCCCCATGCCCATCTGCGTAGGGGAGCGGCTCGTCACCCGCTGGGACTTCCGACCCATCCTAGACCGCCAACTCGCCAACTACATCATGCCCGACATCGTCCGCTGCGGCGGCATCTCCGAGATGCGCAAAATCGCCACGATGGCCGAAGCCTACTACATCCCAGTCTCCCCCCACGACGCCACCGGCCCCATAACAATGGCCGCCGGCGCCCAAGTAATGATGAGCACCCCCAACTTCTACCGACTAGAAATCGCCTACTCCGAACTCCCCTACTACAACGCCGCCCTAACCCCGCCGTTGGACGTCCGAAACGGCTTCTACCACGTCCCAAACACCCCAGGCCTAGGCCACGAACTAAACCCCGATTACATCGCGGCGGGGCCGAATGTACCCTTGGGAAAATAGTGTCACCAATATTCGGGGTGTTTCAAACGGCAAACCAAAACCGGGTCAAACACTCGAAATTCAGATGACTGCGGCACAACCCACCGAGAATCCGATCCCCCACCATAATTTCCTAGACAGTTGGCTTGAAAACACAAGACATGTCGTGGGTGAACACGCCGTATTGGTCTTTTCCGAGAGACTTGGCGGACGTGCATGCGTCGACGATGATTTGCGGGGAGTTTTCCGCGATCATTACATGTCCAGAGAGATTTGGGAACAAAGGATAGAAGCTTTGGGAGCTCCTGAAACGGCAAGCATTTTGAGGGAGATGCTACCGAAATCGAGGCGAATGCGGTCAGGTGACACGGGCGAAATCTTGGCGGTCGAGGTCGCGGAACGATTTCTCGATTACACCGTTCCTATTCGGAAGTTGCGTTGGAAGGACGGACGAGAATTGGCCCTTCGAGGCGAAGATTTGTTGGGAATCGCCGCCGATCAGGATGGAAATCTTCGTCTGTTGAAGGGAGAATCCAAAAGCAGGGCCACGTTGAATACGTCTACGCTGAATGAAGCGGCGCAAGCATTAGAAAAAGACGAAGGACGTCCGAGCAACTTCGGCACCATTTACGTTGCGACGAGATTGCGTGAATCGGGCGACGATGGTCTTGCAACTAAGCTCGAACTCGCGGTCCGGGATAGTTTCGCGGGTCTCCGAATCGAACATTTCGCGTTTGCTGTGTGTGGCAATGATCCCGCAACCCTCATGTTGGAGCACTCCGCAAACATCCGATCGGATTCGCGCAGGCGATACGTGGCGGGGGTCAGGATCATGAATCACCGACAATTCATTGAGGCGTTATACGAGAGTTTGTAGATGCAAGAACGCGACCTTGATCTACCGAACCAACTTCGTTATGCCCTCGATCCGGCGTTTCGTAACCGTCTCGCCGACAGGGGGATCGCTAGAGGATTGATTTGGGAAAATGGGGTGTTGCCAGACGGATCACCCGCATTTTCCGACAACCTTACGGAAGATCTTATGGACTACGCGTACGGGATTATGTGGTTGGCGATGCGAATGATGTCTACGGGACAAGACCGCGATCTCGCCAATCAAGCTCTACGTGCCGCAGGAGAATCGATTCAATCGGCGGTGCATAACGGAGACCGAAACCGAATCGACCTGGGTTTCCATCGCGTAAACGCCGCGCTCGCGTTTCATTTGGCTGGGTACCCTACTTTGGCTTATTCGATGTTGCCTTCCAACCCGGGTTTGCGCAATCTGTCGCCAACGGAGGATGTACTGGTTCGTTTATTTAGGAGGCGACTCAGTGATATGCGTAACTCTTTGATGACTTGGTTGCGGAACTCATCGAACCTTGACCACGGAGTTGCCGACCAGTTATCTAGAGATTCCGACTTCGAAGCCGATGACGCCGCACACATCTTGATCACAACATCGTTCATGCGCGCAATTGCTAGTTTCGACCACGCGATCCGGTCGGGCGAATCAAGGTTCGCAGATTCTGCGAAAGAGGCTTTGTTGACTGCCGCCGCTACCGCACACGAATTGAACTTCGTCACTCATTGGTGGACGAACACGCTCGCGGCGCAGCTAATTGACGACCTTTGGAGTCTTAGCCTTCATGAAACCATCCCCACGCTGCCACCAGACCAAAGCGACCACGGCGCTTGGAATCAACTGAGAGAGAATTTCATTCAAAGATCTATAAACGACGATCCGCCAACGATAGCACTCTGGCCTTCTCAGATCGACGCTGCACGTCGAGCAACTGATCAATTAGACAATTTGGTTGTAGCTCTGCCAACAAGTGCCGGTAAAACCTTGATCGCTCAGTTGTGCATTTTGCGGGCGATGGCTGCGAATCGTCGCGTCATTTACGTAACGCCCTTGAGAGCACTATCTGCCCAGATTGAGAGGGATTTAGCGGGGGCATTCTTGCCATTGGGTTTTACTGTCTCGTCGCTCTATAATGCCGTTGACATCGACAGTGGCGATGGTGAAACGCTTCGACAAGGGCACATTGTCGTCTGCACTCCGGAAAAGCTAAGTTTCGCTTTGCGAAACGATCCGACATTGATTGACGATGTCGGGCTCGTCGTATTGGATGAAGGCCACATGCTGGGACCGGATGAACGCGAAGTGCGTTACGAAATCTTGCTTGAAGGCTTGCTCAAAAGAAACGATGCGTCGTATCGAAGGATCGCGGTACTTTCCGCGCTTTTCCCTGAACCTGAAAAGATGGAGGATTTGGTTGCATGGGTTCGTCAAGATGTGCCAGGCGACCCAGTTTACTCAAACTGGCGACCGACGCGGAGTCGGTTCGGCACGATCCGTTGGACGGGCAATTTCGCTCGTTTGGAACTTGAAGTCGAGGGTCAAAATTCGTTCGTGCCTAGGTTCGTCGAGAAAAGACCACCACCAAGAGGCCCGCGCCGCAAACATTTTCCGGCTGACAAAAACGAATTGACCCTCGCCTCGGCCTGGCAATTCATAGGTCAAGGCAAGAGAGTATTCGTCTTTTCGCCAACCCGAAAATCCGTCGAAAAACTAGGCACAGAGGTTCTCCGGTGTATCCGCCAAGGCGTACTAGAGCCTTTTGAGGTTAGAAGTGATCAGTTGGAATCTGCGATTAACGCAGGAAACGAGTGGTTAGGCGAAGGTCACCCTGCAGTTCAATGTTTGCAACACGGGATCGCACTGCATCACGCTGCGTTACCACGTGCGTTTTTGAGCGCAGTCGAAAGGCTGTTGCGGTCGGGTGAATGGCCGTTGGTAATCGCCTCCCCGACATTGGCACAGGGACTAAACCTGTCAGCCAGCGTAATCCTAGTTCCTTCGATTTGGCGGGCTCGTGAAATCATCGATCCCAGAGAATTCGCGAACGTAGCTGGACGCGCTGGACGCGCGTACGTTGATCTGGAAGGGCATATCGTTCATGTCGTTTGGCCAACCGAAGCCAGCCCACTAAGGGTGCAACTACGGCGTTGGCGGCGATTGATAAGGCAATCTGGAGCCGTCTCAGCCGTTAGCGGATTGCTGGAACTGGTTGGTCGGATAAGTACGACCTTGTCTGATAGGACACAAATCCCGTTGGGCGAAGTTCTCGCGTACATGACATCAAACGAAGACCCTTGGAACCTCAACTTTGCCGCAGATGACGGATCTAACGAACAACGAACAGAATGGGAACGAGACTTAGCATCACTTGATTCGGCTATCATGGCACTCTTAATGCCGGAAACTGAATTTGGTGAATTTGAAACGAGACTTGCCGCAGTTCTCGACGGGACGCTATTCAAAAGGACTCTATCGAGGCAGATTCAACTGTATCAGGATTTGATGCCCACCGTAATAGCTAAAAGAGCCCGGACAATATGGTCAGGAACTAACGAACAGCTACGTCGGGGAATCTACCACTCAGGCGTTGGATATCAAACTGGTACATATCTGAACACCAATCGCTCTGAACTCGCATCACTTTTGGAGAGAGCTGAACAAGCCATACAAGACCGTGACGAGTTACGCTTCGCTAGGAACGTTGTGTGTTTTGCTGAACGCGTATTCGATGTTGCACCCTTCATCCCGGATCGCGAATTACCCGACCATTGGCGAGAGGGTTTGGAAGATTGGCTGATCGGTCGTCCTGGTTCAAGGGTGATCGAAACTCTCGGGGATTATGGCGTTTACGCCGTGCAGGATGCTTTCACGTACAGGCTGCCATGGGCCATGGAAGCAGTACGCGTCCTCGTCGAAGCGGTCGGTGAATCTGATTCTGAGGAACTAACAGGCGTCGCAGCTAGAGCTACCGGAGTTGGGAGCGCTAACGAAAGTGTTATGGCTTTGTTACGTTGCGGTTTCAGATCTCGGACAGGTGCCCGAACAGCTGTGGAGACCACAAACGCATCTTTTGTCGACCGGACCGGTATGGAAGCTTGGCTCGTTTCTCAGGAGGTGCAATCCCGAAACCGCGACGCAAATTGGCCGACCGCCCAATCCCGGCATGAGTGGGAGCAGTTTTATGACCGCGAAGCGAATCGTGACAGTCAGGTCTGGCATCGTGAACAAAGAATCATTGATGTGAATTGGTTCGAAACACCCCCACCGATCGGTTCTGAAGTGTTGTTCGAAGAGAGCGAAAACGCATTCAGTGGAACCATTCTTTCGCCTGACTATCGAGAACTGGGAACTACAATCCTCACATCGGATCGACCGCTCTCACAAATCGTCAGCATCACTGTTGCCGATGACCCAAACACCTTAGCGATTCATTACTATGGGCCAATCTCGCGATCGACCCCATGATCCAAGTCGGGACGTTGTGCAGATTTGAGGGATCGCGCTGTCGGAATGAACGGCATTTGGGTCAGTCCTTGAAAAGAGCACCCAGGATGCCTTAGTCGCAACTCGGCCACTAGTCAATCCCCCAACGCCCCAAAAACTCCCCAAACCGCGCTGCCAATCTCCCCTCATCCGGCCGCTCCACCCGCCGACTAGGCACCACGATCCGCTGACCCTGCAACCCGTGCCGCAGCATCGGACCATCCACCTCCTCCAAGATATCCCAACGCACATGGGTCACATAGCTCCAACCCGCACAACCACGACCTCACCCCTCCCCCAAAACCTCCACCACACTCAGCACACGCGCCAAACTGGCTGAAGCATACTCTGACGCCTCGTAACGCTGAATCTGCTGCTCCTTCAATCCCAACCGACGTGCCAGCGACTTCTGATGCCTACGCACGGGGAAATTCCTATCCCTTCGTAGCTGCCCTAACCAAACCCCGCACCTCATCGCCCATCTTCTGCTCCGCAACACGAAGATCGTACTGCGACTGAAGATTCAACCAGAACTGCGGGTCGATGCCGAACCAGCGGGCGAACCGCAGAGCAGAATCTCCTGTCTCCGATCGCTTGGCCAACGTGATCTGGCTGACGCAATTAGCGGGTACGTCGATCTGACGCGCAAACTCGGTTGGGGTGACGCCGAATTCTGCGAGTTCATCCTTCAAGATCTCTCCTGGGTGTACCGCTCGTTTGAACGTTGCTCATTGTCCTGGGTTCAGTGATGGTCGACGGTCTGGGCAGCTGACGGTTCTGCTTCAGCTTGGGGGTTTTGTTTTTCTCTGGGTTCCCGCGTCCGCGGGAATGACGAGGGCGGGAGTGGCGCTTAGTTTCGGTTTGGGATGGCGTGTGGCCCCCTTTGTCCTTCGGACATTTCCCCCGCTAGCGGGGGCAACCCTGCTGCCCGTCCACGTCGTTTCGGGCTGCGTGTCCGCGCTGTTTCGGGCATCCCCCTGCGTTCGCTTTGCTCCGCTTCCCCCTTCGCATTGCGAAGGGGGGGGGCAGGTCCCTTAGGAGTTTTTGGGGCGGGTTCGGTATTTGGCGTATTGGTCGGCGTGCATGAATTCTTGGATGTTGATTTGTTGGCCGTTTAGGTGGTTGGAGGTGTTGGCGGCTAGGACGGCGGCCAGGGAGTTTAGGGAGGAGCGGTACGTGTTGCGGGTTAGGGTTTCGTCGTTGTCGATGATGGATTCTAGGAAGGTTTTGGCTAGTTGGTACGTGTTGGGGATGGCCATTCCGTCGTAGCCGGGGTCTTCGCAGATTACGTGTCGGGTGTCTTCGATGCCGGGGCGCAGGGCCGGTGTCCAGTCGTCGCCGGGGTAGTGGTAGTCGACGACTCGGTTGCCTTCGAACTTGATGGTGCCGTGCTCCCAGATGACGCAGTCGAAGCGCCCGTTGTAGTAGGAGCGTGCGGGTTTGGTGAATACGAGGGTTCCGATTGCGCCTTTTTTGAAGCCGTAGGTGACGTTGTAGTAGATGGGGTTGTCGCCTTCTGTTGCCCAGAGGTTTTCGGGTCGCTCGACGTAAGATGCTCGGACCCATTCGACGTCGTCGTCGGACCAGTAGCGCATGATGTCGGTCTGGTGGATTCCGGCCTCGACCATGGAAGTGCCGGACCAGGCGCGGTTGGCAGTCCAGATTCGGTTAGCCGGACCCCCGGCCTCCTCGGTGTGAGTGTGTTTGACGCCGTGGCCCTCGACTGCGCCCTCGGCGACCATCATCATCGCGGCGGTCCACTTGTCGGATAGGTGGTCGCGGATGGCTTTGTAAGCCGGGTGGAAGCGCATCTGGAAGCCGACGGTGTTGGGGATGCCAGCGTTGTCGATGGCCTCGGCTTGCGACAGTGCTTCGTCGAAGAAGAGGGTTTGGGGCTTTTCGGCGAAGACTGCGATACCGGCCTCGGCGGCGCGTTCGATCTCGCCGCGGTGCTGATTGGGCGGCATGGCGAACCAGATGACATCGACCTCGCCGGATGCGATCATGTCGTCGGCGGTCGAGAAGAGTGACATGCCGCGGTCGTCGTAGTTGGGCTCGTACTGCTTTATTTTGTCGGGGTTGAGGTTATCGGCGAAGGGATCGGCCAACGCCGCGAAGGTCCCGATCTCCTCGGATTGGAGCCTGACCAGTTGTTGCAGATGGTTGAGTCCGCGCTGTCCCACGCCGACCAGTCCGACACGCAGTTGTTTCGCCAATTTACTGTCCGCCTTCCTAGTTTGAAATCAGCAATGCAACTATACATCGCCACCACCGCCTTCCGATTTTTCGCCACCGAGGTGCAACGAACACCACATGCTTGGTTAATCTACTACATTAGTGCAATGAACAGTTAGCCGAGATGACAACCAAAGAATACAGAAATACCGAAGAATCCCGTTCATCGATCTGGACGGTGTCAAACGTCGACCTGTTCAAGTTCTTCGTTGTATATGCACTCATCTACGGATGTGGTTCCGCTGTCTTGGTATGGTTAAATCTAAAACGCAGCGCGGCTCCGCACGATGTCGCTTCAGATATCATTACGGGTGTATCGTTAATTGGGGTTGGCATTGCACCAACGCTGGCGCTGGTGTTGATCGAAACATGGAGGTTCGCAATGATTTTCTCTCGTGGAATGGCTCTTCGCCTTGAGGAAAAAGAGGAGCGACTTCGAGAAGAGGGGCGCGCTCAGGTTCGAAAGGAGCTTGACCGAATCAAGTCGGAGGCCTACGAGGCGGGTGTTCGCGACACTTTGGCGAAGGTGACGAAGAACGGTAACGACTCATCGACCGACGAATCGAATTGAGCGATTTATCGCCCGACGGAAGGTTGGTCCTGTAACGCGACTAGAAGTGGATTGCTTCGCCCGTTACGGCGGCGGCGGCTTCTTTTACTACTTCTGACATGGTCGGGTGTGAGTGCGTGACGCGGTGAAGTTCTTCGCTGGTGCCTTCTAGGTATCGCAACATGCCGACTTCGGCGATGAGTTCGGTGGCTTCGCTGCCGATGATGTGGGCTCCGACGACTTCGCCGGTCTCGTTGTCGACGATGATTTTGGCGAAACCGCTGGGGTCGCCGACAGCTACAGATTTTCCGGCGACTTGGAATGGAACTTTGCCAACGCTGTAGTCGAGTCCTTGATCCTTGGCTTCGCCTTCCGTGATGCCGAGCGATGCGATCTGCGGATGGCAGTAGGTGCAGCGCGGCATGGCGAGGTAGTCCTCGATCGGCTCCGGGTCGTGGCCGGCGATGGTCTCGGCGGCGACGATGCCTTGGTCGAACGCGACGTGCGCGAGCGGAAGTTTGCCGGTGACGTCGCCAACGCCGTAGACGCCGGTGACGTTGGTGCGCATGTGCCCGTCGACTTCGATGAAGCCGGGGCCGTAAGTCTCGACGCCGACGTTCGTCAGACCGACATCGTCGGAGTTGGGTTGGACACCGACGCCTAGGAGGACTTTGTCGCAGGTGAAAGTCTGGGTTTCGCCTTCTGCGCCGACCGTGTAGCTGAGGGTGACGGAGCCGTCGTCGTTCTTTTCGACGCCCTTGACCATGGAGCCGGCGTTGATCTTGATGCCTTGTCGCTTGAACTGACGCTCAAGTTCGGCGGAGACCTCTTCGTCTTCTTTCGGGACGATGCGCGGGAGCAGTTCGAAGAGCATGACTTCGACGCCGTATGCGTTGAAGTAGTAGGCGAATTCGCAGCCGATGGCGGAAGCGCCGACGATGGCGATCACCTTGGGTTGCTCCCTCAGCTCGAGGGCTTCGCGGGATGTGATGATCGATTCGCCGTCGATTTCGAGGCCGGGGAGCGAACGGGCGCGCGCGCCGGTGGCGATGATGATGTTCTGGGCGGTCACCCACTCGTCGCCGTCGATCTGTACGCGGGAGGACGACATCAATCGGCCGGTGCCGTTGATGACGGTGATGTTGTTCTTCCGCATCAGGTAGCCGATGCCGCGGGTGAGTGTGTTGGAGACCCGGCGGGAGCGGTCGACGGCCTTCGACATGTCGAAGCGGACGTTGTCGAATTCGATGCCCCAATCGCTGGCGTGCTTCATCTCGTTGACGAGTTCGGCGTTCTTGAGGAGCGATTTTGAAGGGATGCATCCCCAGTTCAGGCAGACGCCGCCCAATCCGCCGATGCCAGTGCCGTCGTCCTTCTCGACAATGGCGACGCTAAGTCCGAGTTGGGCGGCTCGGATGGCGGCGTGATAACCCCCGGGGCCGGCGCCGATTACGACTAAATCAAAGACGGTAGGAGAGTTGGACATTTGGGTTTTCTCTCAACACGAAACACGTTGGACAAGCACAAGTTTTGAGTCTATAAACAATGATCCCCTCTCCTTCTGGGAGAGGGTGAGGGTGAGGGTGAGGGCCCATCCATCCCCTCTCCTTCTGGGAGAGGTCTAGGGTGAGGGCCCGTCCATTCGCTCGGCGGGAGAGGGCTAGGTTGAGGGTCCCCCATCAATCCGAAACATCTCGTACAGGCCGCGCAGAAAGGCGGCGGCGATTGCGCCGGCCGCGGTGAAAAAAGTCAGGCCGATGGCGAAGATGACGAGGTAGGGCAGCCAGTGGCCGGGACAGTCGAGCAAGGTGGAGCAGACCCACCACGAGGTTGCGACGTAGCCGACGAACACGACGATACCGGCTAGAAAGCCGATCAACGCGCCGATCTTTGCGTAACGTTTCATGGCTTGAGATTGTAGATGCGATAGAGTCGGATTCATCCTTTTTAGTCACACCGTAGAGACCACGAACATGCAATCCGCAACCGCCTACCGGAGCTCGTCTGAACTCCGACAAGCTGCTCTCGACCACGTATTCATCGGCATGAACAACCACGCCATGCTCGGCGAGGAAGGCGGCCCGATGATCGTCGAACGCGGCGAGGGCATCTATGTGTGGGACGTGGACGGCAATCGCTACATCGATGGCATCTCGGGGATGTATTTCCGCAACACAGGGCACGGTCGCGAGGAGATAGCCAAGGCGATCTATGAGCAGATCTCTAATCTGAGCGCCAACGTGTATGCGAGCGTCACGCCGGCGGCGGTTGAGTTGGCGACCGAGATCGCGAACCTGACGCCGGGGAATCTGTCGAGGACGTTTTTCTGTCAGGGCGGTTCCGAGGCGAACGAATCGGCGTTGAAGCTGGCTCAGGCCTACCACATGCGGATGGGCGAAAAGGGTCGCTACAAGGTGATCTCGCGCCGCGGGTCGTATCACGGTGCGACGTACGGGACGATGTGGCTGGGCGAGCACCCCGGATTTCCACGCACCGACTACCAACCAAAGCCTTCGAGCGCGGTGCATGTTCCGGCTCCGCACTTCTATCGCTGCGAATTCAATTCGAAGACGCCCGAGCAGTGCGGAGAGCTTGCCGCGCTCGCCATCGAGAAGGCGATTATCAGCGAGGGGCCCGACTCGATATCGGCGGTGATTGGTGAGCCGGTTACGCAGCCGCAAGGCGGTGTCGTGCCGCCGGAGAACTACTGGCCCATGGTGCGCGAGATCTGCGACCGCTACGGCGTCATCCTCATCTTCGACGAGGTCATCACGGGTTTCGGACGTCTCGGCGAATGGTTCGGCGCTGAGGTGGTGAATACGCAGCCAGACATCATCTCGTTTGCGAAGGGCATCACCAGCGGCTACTTCCCCCTCGGCGGCTGCATCGCCGACCGCCGCATCGGCGACGCCTTCGCCGGCGGACCGGAGAAGACTTGGAGCCACATGTACACCTACTCCGCGCATCCTGGCGGCGTGGCTGCGGGTCTCAAAAACCTCGAGATCATCAAGCGGGAGAATTTGGTGCAGAACGCTCGTGAGCGGGGTGCTCAACTCGCGGCCCGATTGGCCGACATGATGGAACGGCACGAGATCATCGGAGATGCTAGGGGCATGGGTTTGGTGCAAGGTATGGAGCTTGTGGCCGACCGCGCAACCAAACGTTCGTTCGCGCCCGAAGTAGGCATCGGCGGACGCTTCACCGACGCACTCAAACGCCGCGGGGTTTGGATACGCGTTGGCGGCTACATCCTGCCTATCTCGCCGCCGCTGTCGATCACCGCGCAGGAGTTGGACGATCTTTGTGATGCGGTGGAGGAGGCGATCGTGGAGGTGTCGGCGGGGTTGGGGGGATGAGGAACGTTATGGGGTAACGGCGGTTTGTTGGGGGTTGCCAGGTGTTGATGGCGTGGCGTTCTAGGGCTCGGGTTTGGGTGTCGCCGGTGGTGAAGACTACGGTGAAGGTTAGGTGGTCGCGGAAGTCTTGGAGGTGGTAACGGAGTTCGGGGTTGGTCTCGTCGTTGATGTGGTCTAGGAGACGGCGTCGAATGCAGGTTGTGGACATTCCGACGTAGGTGCAGGTGTCGGATGACTCGCCGTATTCAGGCGGTTCCCAGATGGCGTAGACGCCTTGTCGGTCGCGTGGTAGTTGTTGGACTTCGGCGCGGGTGAAGGGGCGTGGATTGCGCTGGAGTTGTAGCAGGAGCGCGAACGGGGTGGGGTTGGGTTCCATCGTGGGCGGTCGTTAGACCAGCGTTCGCCTGTCTGGGCGTTGCACTTCGTCGAGAATGTTCTGCCACTCGGACACCAGTTGGTTGTAGATGTAGGCGTCGCGGGGTTGGTTCAGGTTGTCGTAGTGGTTGTAGAGGATGCGGGCGAGGCGTTCGATCGAGTCGATGTTTCCGGCCATAAGTCTGCCTATTTTGCCGCAGCCTTCAACGCCTTCACCATCTTCGTTGCTGGTGTCGAGGTGGTATGCCATCCTCATGCATCCTTCCCACGCAGTGATATCGGTCATGGGGTACTTGCGGTCAGGGTGGTATTCGGAGATGGGGTGGAGTTGGATGATCCCGCGTGGTTCGTTGTCGGCGAGTTGGTGGATGTTGGTAATGTCGGAGACGGAGAGATTTTTGGCGCGGGCGATATTTTCGGCATCACCGTATGAGGCTTCGTTGTGACCGTGCGTCTTCAGCCAATCGACGCAGAAACGGCTTGTGACATCGAGTTCACCTTCCTCACGATCGAAATATTCACCTATGACGCGATTGATTTGTTGTAGTGCGTCGCGGACAGAAACCGGCTCACCTGAAATCGTCTCGACGCGACTGAATTTTGAATAGATTTCCATCCCGGGACCTATCGCAGCTTGAGGCATATCCGCTGGTGCGATGTGACCGTCGCGAGTAAGTCTATCCAGAGCGGTCGTGAGCTGGGCGTTCAAGTCTTCTAAGAACTCATGTCTAGTCGCTACTCGCGAAGTTTCCGGTCTGGGGCGTAAAACGATAGTCACTGATGTCGCGAGGGCGTTAGACCGATTTGCACGAGGACGGGCGGGGTTTTCAGACCTAATAGGCCACGTCCCTGTGACCATGAATCCAGCACCGATTGCAGCGTTGAGCATCCTTTCCCATCCTGTGGACGCGGATCCCTGCTCATCGGTAGTCTGTTGCTTATATCCGTAGATTATGGAAGACGGAAATCCTTCGTGACATGTCTCGCGGAATTCAGTTAGTGCCTGCCGCATGCGAGATTCGAAGTAGCCTGGAGCGTCATCGTGGAGAAACCTGTTTGAAACTAGCTCATCAAATTTAGGTGTCAACATTCCTCCATATAATTCTGAAAATGTATCTTTCAAAACGGATCGATGCCACACATAAAAGAAGTCGGAAGATTCGGAATACAAGATGTTGTCATAGTATGGAGGATCTGTTATGTATATGACATTTTTGACGTTGTGATTCTCTGCTGCATTGCCCTGCTTCACAATACTTGGCGTAACATTATCTGGCAACCTCTCGACAACATCAGCAATCCAGTCGACCTGACTACTCCAATCTTTTGCATTCTGACCAAACGGGTTGATCTCGGCATAATCCCATATCATCGACAGGCTTTGACGAGAGAATACCGGAACGGATCGGTATATTTTATTGTCCCAACGATTGAAAGAAGAGGAATGATCAACCATTCGACCAAGTGTCAGAGTCAAATATGTTTTGATCACGCTTCTGTACATATGGTCATTGCTTAGTTCAGATGAATCTTCCTCAGCTAGTTGACGGATTGTTTCGACCAGCTTCGTAAGATACGTCGTTTGCCTTCGATTGAAGTGATCCTTCCAATTGGTGAAGCCGTAGAGATGAGTTCTCAAACCGACTGCACGGTCCGGCAACTTGCCGGAGATGAGAGAAGATGGTTCGGCGAGTTCCATAGCAGCGTAATGTTCAGCATCTGGCTCGCGGAAGTAAACACTTTTACCACTCTTGGCAACAGTGGCGATGAGCGTTTCACCGAATCTTCCTGAAATTCCAGCCTTCCTTACCTCACCAATCGGCAACGAGGTCGAGCAAACAACGCAACTTGCGCTCGTGCGGTTTATCGTGCCATTGACGGGCACGTTCCCATCATCACTCTGTATCCGATACGAAATTCTCTTATGTTCAGAATCGAACAACGGTAAAACCCACTTCTCGTTCGACTTTTTGGCGGACAATTGGAATGATTTTGTAATTGGCATGTCGACACCGCACGCTGGATTAGGACATCGCATTGTCCTAAACCAGATCCAAAACGTAGTGATCGCTTGGTTATGGTTATCAATTTGAGTTTTCGGGTACAAATGGCCTACCTTCTCTACCATTATCTTGCGCACTGCGCTACCATAATGGCGGATATCTTCGGCTAGCCCTGCATTTCGCCGCCATTTAGTTTTGATCTTGGTGGAATGTTGATTAATAGGGGGAGACAATGTGGTTGAATGTGGAAAATCCAACATTGCCTTAGATATCAAAACTGCCACAGGGTTTAAATCAGTTGCTATCGTGTTGATTCCTAGACGTTGAGATTCTAATGGAATTGATCCGCCACCACAAAATGGATCGTATACAGTCGGGGCGTTGTCGCGGACATAAGCACGAGCTGACTTTAAACTGAGTGGCTTATCGTCATTATTGGAGCGCGCTAGTGATACGGCCATTTCGTAAATTGCTTCGTTCAACACATCTTCGTTTGCGCCTGTGTCTACATCTACTAGCCGCGAGATTAAATCATGGAGGCGTTCTCGTTCGATAGTTCGTGCTTCGACGGATTCGAATAATTCCGGCCACTCTCCCGGATCATCCACGATTGTCGCGAACGCAATTGCGCGGCAAGCAACTAAAGGTCTCCGTGCCCACCAACGATGCAATGTCGAAGGGTGCCCCTTGCGAGCGGAAGCCGTCTTTTCTCGGGCAGATTCTCGATTGATAGCGTCTAGTGGCAGATCGACTTCGATGAGTTTTTTGCGGTAAGGGGTTTGTGTGGTGGTGGGCATGTCAGATGGTTTCGATGTTGATGGCTTCAATGTTCTCGAAGTCTCTGCGGTTGTTGGTCAATAGGGTGAGGTCATGATAGACAGCAGTGCATCCGATCATGAGGTCGAAGTCAGGGACTCGGATTCGCCGGAGTTGCAACTTGGCTCGCTCTTGTCCAAAGAGTTTGCAGACCTCGTGGTTCAATCCGACAACGGTGAGTTGGCTCAAGAATCCGTTTAGATTCTCCTCGGCGCGTTGGGGGTTTCGCGAGCGGAATACGCCGTGGTAGAGTTCTGCCAGAGAGATGATACTGATGCCGACGCCCTCGTGTGTCAGTGGTTGCAACCGATCGATAACGGGTTGCGCGCCTCGGAGGTAGTGGATAGCCCAGTCGGAATCGACGAGGTAGTTCAAGACACTTCGGCGAAGGGCTCGTGTCGCGAGTTCGCGATGCGGAGCTCGCGAATCTCATCAATGAGCTTTTCTCCGTCGACGAGGTCTGCCCAACTACCGGCGCTGGCTTTGAATAAGTCGGCGTTCTGGTCTGAAGTTGGGGGATCGGCAACGGATAGAACGACCGTTGAGCCATCTTCGATGTCAAGCGGGATGGTGGGTTTGAATACCCCGTTCGAGTAAGTGGCTGTGAATCGGCTTTCTGCCATAAATGAGTTGCCTATGACGCTACACGGAGATTCTATCAGGTTTAGATTTTCGGTTGAAATTCGCTGCAGACTTCATCCACTCCCCAACTCATCGATCTGGAGCACGAGTTGTAGAGCTTCGCCGTTTTCGCGGAGGGCGCGTAGGGTGTTTTGAGAGAATCCACCTTCTTTGGATGCGGAGACGGTGATGGTGACCTGATTGACGGTGGTCATGGGTTTTTGATGTTGTTGAGGCGTTCGAGGAGGTGGCTTACTTCATCGGCCAACGCCAGTATCTGCTCTCGGTCCATCCAATGTTCGTAGAAGTTGGCGTGAAGCGAGTCTGCCGCTTGGAACAGTATGCGGATTTGTCGGTCGCCGGTCTCGTCGGCGAGGTTTCGGATGATGCGGTAGAAATTGCCGTGCGACTTGTGTTCCCAACCGCGTTCATGCGCGATGGCCTTAAGTGCCTGAGCGGTTGCACCCCAGAACTTTTCCGAGGCTTGGATGAGGTCGCCAGCTTCCAGTTCGACGTGTGCTTGGTCGAAAAGTTGGGCGGATACGGATTGGTATCGTTCGGCGGTGGTCATTGTGAATTTTGGATGTTATCGAGGCGTTGGATGAGGTCGCGGACATCTTCGACGAAAGTCATCATTTCGTCCTTTTCCATGTAGTGTTCGTAGAAATTGACGTGAAGCGAGTTTGCCGAGGTGAAAAGACGAGTGATTTCTCGGTCACCGGTTTCGTTGACGACATTACGCAGGACGGCGAATAGCTGGGCATGGGACTTGTGCGGCCATCCGCGATCCTCGGCAACCGCCTTCAATGCCTGAGCGGTTGCACCCCAGAATTTTTCCGAGGCTTGGATGAGGTCGCCAGCTTCCAGTTCGACGTGTGCTTGGTCGAAAAGTTGGGCGGATACGGATTGGTATCGTTCGGCGGTGGTCATGATGATTGAGAAAGTAGCGGTGGCTTAATTTTAATCCGCCTCGGTTTGTGGTTCCTCGATCTGTAGCACGAGTTGTAGAGCGTCGCCGTTCTCGCGGACGGCGCGGATGGTGTTTTGGGAGAATCCGCCTTCTTTGGATGCAGAGACGGTGATCGTGACGGTGACGTCACCGCCGTCGTCGGTGAGGTTTCGGATGATCTCTTCGCGTATGCCAGAAACTTCGTCGAACGAGATGTTGCCTTGCAGTTGTTTGGTGGCGGTGATGCGTGATGGGCCGGTTTGGGGTGGCGGTTGCATTCCCTCACCCTGACCCTCTCCTTGGGGGAGAGGGGAGATATCGTCAGGCTCCGAGGACGCATCTGGGGCGTGGTCGAGGCCTTCAAGCGATTGCTCCCGATCGAGGGACTTTTGCAGCGCGGCCATTTCGGGTTCGACGATAATTCTTGCGCGGTCGCGTGCAGCATTAGTGAAGTAGGCGTCGATGGGTTCTTTGAAACGTAGGTTTTCGTAGTTATCGCCGGCGTATTGATCGGCGTATCCGAAATCTCCGTTTGCGGTTCCACGTTTGATGGCGTCTTCGAGAACTGATGCGTTGCGGAGTCTAGGGAGGTATACGTGGCTGGTGAATAGATCCCACAGGGAGTCGATGGTGATGTGGTAATTGCCGTTTTGCCAGATGTAATCCCTTAGATATCTGGCAAGTTGAGAGGGTGCGATGGTGTCGACTAGTTTTTCGTCGGCGACTAGCTTTTCGTCGGCGGATCGGACGATTTCGCCGGTTTCAGTGGCCTGGGTCATCGACGGGTTCAGGGTGTATTCGGCTTGTTGGGGGTTACGTTGTGATGGCGCGACGACCCATCGGTAGGCGCGAGTGAGATCGTTGTGGAGCTGTGAGCGGGTGTTTCGGATGTTGGCGGACACTTCGCTCATTCGAGAGCCGGATAGGTTTAACTTGTCTTCGCCGTTGAGCATGGAGTCCCAAGCGAGATGCGATCTGGTGGTGTTGCGCAGGGCGCGTATTTCGTCGGCTTTGGCAGTGATGAATACGACGGTGTTGCGTTTGATGCGTGAAGTGTCGCCTCGGTTGACGATGACGTCTTTGATGAATTCCGTTGCGGTGTCGGTGTCTCTCTGGCGTGTGGCAAGGTGTTTGTCGGGTTCAGTGATGATGAATCTGACTGAGTCGGTTTCGGCGATGTCGGCGGAGGATTGAGGGCAGACAATGACCGAAGATCGGTTTCCGCGAATGGCTTGGTTCAGTTCATTGATTATGAAGCGGTCTGCGACTTGGTTAGATGTGGCGTCGACGCGGTCGGCATGTACTTTGTTGAGATTTTCTTCGGTGTGGAAGTAGTAAAGAGAGTTCGGCTGGTGCAGGTAGTAGAGCTTGCCGGTGATCTCATTCCGTGCTTCGTTGTATACGGATGTGCTTTCGTTGGGCTGGACGACACCGAGGCGAATTTGGTTCTGATCGATTCCATGAATGGCTTTACCAGGGACGGATCCGAGAAATACCGTTCTCGTGATTCGTTTCGCGGCACCACCAACTGTAAGCCAGCGTTCCTTTTCGTTGTCGAGTTGATCGGTGCGGGAGTTTGTGCCGTCGATTTCTGATACGACTGGTTCCCACCTGCCAGGCAGGAGTTTGATGAACTCTTCGCTGAGGTTTGAGTCGTATAGCGGGAGGTTTGCGGGAAGGATGAGAGGATCAGGACTGCGTTCACCATAGAGGCGTTTGATCCAAAGGGCCATCAATCGGAGTACGCCGCGTGTGCGTTGAAAACCCTGTAACGATGACCAATCGTTGTACAAGCGGTCAAAGATTTCTGGATGGATCGGATAGCACTGTTCGAGGCGTTGGCGGTACGAGGGCTCAGAGACGTTGCTTGGGTACTCGCGACGATTCCGACGATACACATTCGCGAACCTATCGCACGTTTCTTGAAGTGCTTTGCTGTCGATTGGGTCTTCGAACAATCTGCGACGGACTACCTCAAACGCTTCGGTGGTTTCAAGCGGAGCATGTACGGCTTCGATACGTCCGAACACTCGTTCGAGGCGGTTTAATGCTTGATATCCGAGTTCCCCGCCTAATTCTTCGGCTGATTCAGGGAGCGTGACGACGAGGGCGACGCTTGGGTTTCGTCGTACGGATTCGCTGAGTGCTTGAATAAATGTGTAGACGGAGCCAGTCTGCTGTTCAGGGACGTTGCGGACGTATGCGACAAGTTCATCGAATAGGATTACGGCGGGGCCGACGTGTTGGAAAAGACGGTCGAGTTGAGCGCCGCCGGGCGCGGTGCCCTGACGGGCGGCTTCGCCGATGATGTTGTAGGCTTCTTGACTGCCTAGTTGGTTGGCCATCTGACCCCATAGAGTGTTTAGAGGATCACCGTCAGCGGTTTTGTCGTCGTCGGTTGGCGAGAGGTAAGTGCCAATTAGTACGGCAACTTCGGCATTTTGGACGTCATCGGGATCGACGTCGGCTTCGGTGAAGACTCTGGTTAGTTCTTGAGCCGTGCGGTCGTCGGATTGTTTAGTGAGGTCGGCAAGTTCTTTTGTGCGGTTTACAAGGTGATGCAACGCGATCAAAGAGTGGGTTTTGCCGCCGCCGAAGCCGGTTTTGGTCTGGATGACGGGGTCGCCGGGTTTACCGTTGATACGTTTGAGGGTGTTGACGAGGAGAGTTTGGATGCCGGGCGTGATGTAAGTCCGGCGGAAGAATTCGATTGGATCGTTGTATTCCTTAGCCCTGGCTATACCGTCGGCTACTTGCTGGAGGTCAGCTGCGAACTCCGCTTGTGCAAGGTCACCAGAGAGGATGTCTGGATGGGGGTTGATCACGTCGCGCCAAGGTTTTAGTCCGGTGTTTGTGGTTTGGCGTGGTTTGGGTTTCGGCGCGGGTGCTTCGGGTTCGGGGGCGGTGGTGGTAGGTGAAGACGTTGGTTCGGGCGCAGATTGTGAAGCGAGGTTCGGTTGGACAAGGGTTTCGCGGATTTGCTCCACGGCGGTTTTCTGTGTATTGGCTTCTATTCGATCTAAGACTTCCGTGATCAAAGTCAAGGCCGATATGACGTGATAAGTATCGAGGTCGCCAGTATCAGGATGGGCGGCGGCATTGCGACTGTCCGCGATCGTCCGCAGTTGATTGCGGATGCTGGGTTTATGCCCAAACACTGATCCGAAACATTCATTCCAGTTGGCATTGTTTTCAATAATCCAAGAGAAATTATTTACATCAATCGTGGCTTCCAGATTTCCGCGGTTCCTTGTGAGATCCCGTTCGAAATACTGCCGGCTGTCCAGATGCAGCGCACGGAGAACTGCGGCCTTTTTGTCCGTGGTCTCTGCATCGCCTAGTTGCCGGACGATAAATGACCGCATGGCATCGCGGTAGATATCTAAGCCGTCGTTCAGAGCTCGAGAGTTTGGGCGTTGGGTTATTGTCACTGTAGGTGTTTTCATTTGGCCGCGAGGTTTGATTCTAGCGCACCAGTAAACCAGAACTCGAAGTTACACGGGCTTCCAATCCCAAAGCTCCTGCGCGAACGCAAACGTCTGCGGCATCCCGCCCGAGTGCACGAACACCACCGGCACGTCCGGGTCCAGCCGTCTCGCCCTAATCTCTCCAATTAACGCCGACATGGATTTGCCGGTGTAGTTCGGGTCGAGGATGATGCCTTCGGTTTTGGCGACGAGGTGGATGGCTTCGAATACGCCGTCGTGGGGGACGCCGTAGTCGGTGCCGGAGTAGCCGGTGATGGTGTCGAGATCGTTGGGTTCGAGGGCGGTGTCGAGTCCTAGGAGGTCGGCGACGCGTTGGGAGCGGTCGATGTATGTGGCTTCGTAGGATTCGGGTTGGGTGTGTGAGTATGCGGTGGCGGAAGCTGTCCAGTTTTTGCCGGTGTTGCGGGCGTAGAGGCGGAGTCCCGCGATGGAGCGTCCGACGAGGCCCCACATGCGGAGGGGGCTGTCGGGCCCCCTTTGTCCTTCGGACATTTCCCCCGCTAGCGGGGGAAATCCTGGGTCTTTGCTGCTCTGGGTTACGGGTTTCGATGGGATGACGTGTCGTTGCGCTCCCGGTGCCCCCATCGCCTTCGGCACTTCCCCCAGAGGGGGAAGGGAAGAGATTTGGGCGTCTAGTTCGATGCCGGTCTCGAGGAAGCCGATCATGCCGGCGATGTCGGAGAAGTCGTTGTCGGAGAGGATGGTGGCGTTTCGCCCGCTGTCGTTCTCTTCGGCGACCAGTTTCTCGGCGACGGAGCGGGAGTATTCGCCTGGCACTCGGTGGATCTCGGCGCCGGTGAGGTGACCGATGAGGAGATTGCCCACGACGGGGGCGTCGACCATGTCTACGGCGACCATGTGGCACTTCATGCCCATCTTGGCGCAGGACGCGGCGACGAAGCGGGCTTGGTTGGAGTGGTAGTGGTTGATGTTTACGACGGTGTCGAAGCCGCGTTCGATGAGGTGGGCGAAGAGGAACTCCATGTGTCGGGCTTTGTTGCCGCCGAATGCGAAACCGGTGGCATCGTCGCGCTTGATGAAGATGCGCGGGACGGCGGTGGTGTCGGCGTCCATCGACTCGGCGATCGCGGCGCGCAGCCTGGGAGCTTCTTCAAGCGGCGTGCAGAGGCGCGCCAGCTTGAGGCGGGGGAGTTCGCCGATGCGGTCGAGAATTGTTTGGTTGTTCATTTGGGTGCCCTCACCCTAACCCTCTCCCGCCGACTAAGTGCTTTGCATAATCACCGTCATTCCGGCGAAAGCCGGAATCCAGAGGGGCGGCGTAAGGGCGGTTCATGCCGAATTTCATTACTTTGCCATCGTTCAATTTTCCAATGGACCCTAACAGGAGAGGGAACGGGCGGATTTTCGATTTGGGAGCCAGCCGCCTTCTCTGGGGCCGTAGTCGATGGGCATTACTTGGCCGGCGCGGATGCACGATACGGGTTCGAGGGCGAGGTTTCCGATGTTGATGTTGCCATCGCCGTCGATAAACTCCCATTCGCCTTCGTGGACTCGCAGGATGGTGAGATCGGCGTGGGTGCCAGGCGCCATGCAGCCCAGCAGGCGTTCAGCTTCGGATCCGAGGACAGCGGCAGGATTTCGGGTCGCCATTACGAGGGCCTCTTCGAGGCCGATGCCGAGCGACATCACCTTGCCAATGGAGTCGATCTGCGAGAAGGCGGTGCCAGCGTAGCGGCTCGTGAGTGTCACGTCGGAGCTGATGGTGTCGGGAATGAGTCCGCCGTCGAGGACGCGTTTGGCCGCGTCGAAGGAGAAATTCCGGCCGCCAACGCCGATGTCGAACTTTACGCCGCGTCCGCGAGCATCAACGGCTTCACGCAGGAGGGTTCGGTCGCCGCCGATGAGACCGCCCCGAGCACTAGTGAAGGAGTGTGTGACGATGTCGCCTTCCTCAAGCATTTCAGCGAGGATTTTCGGTGCAACGTCCATGGCCGCGTCCGATTGGTCGACCGTATCGCCCATATGGACCATGAGACGAACACCGGCATCTTTCGCGATAGCTTTTGCGGCCTTGGGCAGATCGATGCCGAGCTCGGCGATGCCGGGCGAGACCATCCTCGCTTTAACGCCGATTATGACGTCTTTGCGAGATTGGATCGTTGCCACCGCGGCGTCATGTTCGATATCGAGCGCGGAGGTTACTTCCGGGATGCGGTTGACGCCCAGCGATCCAACGTTGAGAAGGGCGAGGACTCGGGTTTTTGCGCTAGGGATAACGTGATTGACCAAACCGCCGATATTCGCGATGCCGCACGATCCGGCGTCGACGACGGTCGTGACCCCGGAATGGACTCCGGCGGTGTCTGCGTCCTGCATCATGTCCTCGACATACGGCGAAGAGCGACGAAGCCCGCCGGCGACATGGGTATGCAGATCGATGATGCCGGGAGTTACGATGAGGCCGGTCGCGTCAATGGTGCGGGCCGCAACGTAGTTGTCGGGCACGTCTTCGATGGCGATGATCTGGTCGCCCTTAATCGCGACATCGCCGAGATTCAACTCCGAAGTGTCGGTATTAAGAAGCGACCCGCCATTGATCCGCAGATCGCAGTTGACCGTTTCGGCCATTTTTTCCTCTGAAGGGCGAACCTTAACAAAACTCGTTGAGCGCGACAACCGGATGCTTCCCCTTTGCCCCTCTGGATCCTGGCTTTCGCCGGGATGACGGGAGGTGCGAAGCGCCCAAGATTGGCAGAAAGTCTATCAGGCTGAGGTACGTCGGCCGCTCGTAGCGAACGAGTTGGGCCGATTAAAACGAATCGGTCTGCGGATGCTCGTGCGCGGCGAAGTAGATGCCTTCGAGGGATGCAGGAGGACCCTCTGGGTCCTCAGACTGACCGAATGCGAGGTAGTGAGGCGGATCACCGTCGATCACAAGGTAGGCGCTGAGTGAGGGTGAGAGCGGGTTGTGACCGCCGAACCACTCGACTACCGGGCCGTCGGTGAGTTGGACAGGTCCGTGTCGCGTTGGCCGCCTTACGGAGTCGAGGCTGACTTCCGAGGCACCGGGCGGTCCGATACCCCAGGTCACAACGCCTTCGTAGTCGGCGGGGAGTACGAATCGCCAACGAGGCAGCAGTCCGGACCACGGCGCCACTTCGATGGCGGCACGGCCAGGAATGTTCTCAAAAGGGTGGTGGACTAGCCACCGGAATCGCGATTGGGGTTCATCAGACGATGGCGGGCCGTGTGAGTGAAGGTGTTCGTTGCTGTGGTCGATCAGGCCGTCGTTAGGGCCGCCGTGGGAATGTTGGTGGCCGTGTGAGGAATCGTTGTGATGTCCGAGCATCAGCCCGCGAGAGCTTTGTTCAAGCGTTTAGCCAACCGGCTTTTCTTTCGAGACGATTGGTTGCGGTGGATGACGCCTTTGCGCGTGGCGATATCCAACGCGCTGATGGCTTCTCTAAGACTCTTGACCGTCGTCTCATCCGACGGCGAACCGTCGATCGCGGTGCGCGCGGCGGTAACACGCGTACGCACATACGATCGCACGGATCGGTTGCGCGCCGCTCGGCGACGCTGCACGCGCATTGACTTGGCTGCGGGCATTTTACGTTCCCCCTGGGGACCTTTCCAGTAACGGATATATCGGTGTGAACCGCGTTGGCGGTTCCGACTCATTCGATTTTACAACTACCGTCATTCCCGCGAACGCGGAAATCCAGAGGGGCGGCGTCAGTCACGCGCTTCAGTTGGTGCGCCTCACCGATGAAACGCCTCGTACAGCCTCGAGACGCGTGAACAATGTCGCCAACTGTTCCAATCCAGTGGTGTAGACGGTGAAGTCGATCCTCGTGCTGCCCTTACCGATGTCCTCACCTGAAGACATCCGGTGCAGATTCATCTTCTCGTCTCGTATCACGCCGGAGAGGTCGTGGATCAATCCCATCCGGTCCGAACCTTCTACCCGCAATCTGGCGGGGTACGACCCATCGATGTGTCCCCAAGCCACTTCGACCAGGCGGTCCGGGTCGGTGGTATTGCGCAGGTTTCGACAGTTGGTCCGATGCGCCGTCACACCGCGTCCGCGCGTCAAGTAACCGGCAATGTCATCGCCGTAGACCGGGGTGCAACACTGAGGGAAGTTGACTTGAACACCGGGTAAACCCATAACGACGACGCCTTTGGCGAGGTCGTTGCCTTTGATTTTTGCCGCGGCGCGTTCGCCCTCGATCAATTGCGCTTCGAGCAGGTTTTCGGGGCGCTTTTCGTCAATGACTTTGATAACGGTTCGAACGATCACCGAAGGTTGCTGATGCGTCTTGCCGAGATCGGCAACCAATTGATCCGTTGAGGCGTATCCCATCAGTTCGGCAACTTCGTCAGTTCCGACCTCATGGCCCATTCGATTGAGTTGGTCGAGAGCTCGTTTGAGCTGCTGACGCCCTTGGTGCATGTTGGTGTCACGGGCTTGCCGGCTGAACCACTGACGCACCTTGGCACGCGCGCTGTTGGTCACGATGTAGCGTTTGTCAGAATCTTGCCAGTCCAGGCTTGGGCCACGTGGCGCTCGAGCTTTGCGAATCTCGATCACGTCACCGAGTTCCAATGCTGTGTTCAACGGTACCAACTTGCCATTTACTACAGCGCCAACGGTGCTGTGTCCCAATTCGGTGTGAATTCGATACGCGAAGTCTAGCGGCGTCGCTCCGGTTGGAAGCTCGATAACGTCGCCGGCTGGTGTGAAGACCTGAATCCGATCGTTGCTCAGTATCTCCTGGTCGACGGAATCGATGAACTCGTCGGTATCTCCCTCCATGTCAACGAGCGTGACCATGTCTTTGAGCCAAGTCATGGTGCGGTCGGAGGAATCAACTTTGCCGTCGTTGTTTCCGCCTTGCTTGTAAGCCCAATGTGCGGCAAAGCCTTGTTCGGCGATTTCGTGCATCTCACGCGACCGGATTTGAACTTCGAGCGGCGTGTTTTCTGGTCCCCGCACCGTGGTGTGCAACGATTGATAACCGTTTGATTTGGGTTTCGAAATGTAATCGTCGAAGGTCCCTTCGACCATCGGCCAAAGGCCGTGCACAACTCCTAAAGCGTGATAGCAGTCGCCAGTTGATGAATTTGGGTCGTCGGTGATAACGCGCAAAGCGATCAGGTCGTGGATTTCGTCGAATGTCCTGCCCAGCTCCTCGTAGCGTTTCTTTTTGCGCGCGATGCTGAAAAGATGCTTGGCCCGACCGCTTATGGACGCGTTGATGCCGGCGTTTTCAATTATTGCTTCCTTCAGTCGCGCCACCGCGAGCGAAGTGTATTCCTCGCGTTCACGGCGTTTGCGCTTCACCAATCCCGAGATCGTTCGGTATTCGCGGTGGTCGAGGTAGTAGAACGCGCTGTCTTCGAGGCGCCACTTCCAATCGTTCATCCCCAACCGATCAGCCAGGGGCGCATATATGTCCATCGTTTCACGCGCGATTCGCTCCTGCTGTTCCTCGGATACGTAGCGTAGGGTCTCGATGTTGTGCATACGATCGGCGAGTTTTATCAGCAACACTCTCCGGTCTTCGCCCGCCGTTATCAGCATTTTGCGGAGGCTCTCGATCCGCTGCTGTTCACGATCTGCTGCGTGCCGACGGCGGAAGGAACCGCCGTCGATCGCGTTCAATTCGATCTGTTTCAGTTTTGTAACGCCATCGACTAGTACGGCGACGCCGTTGCCGAATTCCTTGCGAATGTCGTCTACTTCGATACCGCAATCCTCAACTGTGTCGTGGAGAAGGCCTGCGACGATCAGATCGGCGGGCAGACGCAATTGCGCGAGACGCAAGGAAACGCTTATGGGATGGACGATGTAGGGTTCGCCAGATTTTCGCGTCTGTCCCTCGTGGGCCAGAAACGCGTACTCGTACGATGACTTTACGAACTCAACATCGTCTGGCTCAAGGTACGACTGCACCTCCTGCATCAGCTCGGTGAGCGAGCGTTCATACCCGTTCCGGTTCGACGGCTTCGTCGATTTAGTGGTTCGAGAAACGAGTGTCGGAGTAGTTGCCATACGGGACATCGTGGGCCGCGCCCCTCAACGTACATCCTGGCGTACATCGTGAGCGTTCGACCATGTCGTGTGTTTCAGTTTACACGGTGCGCGTACAAGATCGTGATAACTCTCGATGCGGTATTCTCGGATACGAATATTGCACGGGCATTTCCTGAACGAACCTTCAAAATGTATATTTCGTAGAAGTGTCAATGTCGACCTGCCACAATCGAATCATGAATCGCGCATTCATCAGTTCCTTAATCGTTGCCATCGGTGCGCTCGCCGCGACAAGTTTCGTCGTCGCGACGGCCGGCGGAGAGATTCACGCTACGGATCCCTCGCCAGTGAATCCACCCGGCCCAATCCCAGTCATCCTTATGGGCTCGGATGGAAGAAACTTCGAGGTGTTCACTCCGGA
This sequence comes from SAR202 cluster bacterium bin127, assembly GCA_002239045.1. Lineage (GTDB taxonomy): Bacteria > Chloroflexota > Dehalococcoidia > Lucifugimonadales > Lucifugimonadaceae > Bin127. Next base: position 175,412 of record MPNN01000002.1, on the reverse strand, counting down.
ACAAGGTGGATCGATCATCGGTGACGATTATTCGTTCGTCGCCGAACCCGGCGATGTCCCTAGCGCCGTGATTGTCGGAATCCAAATGACGAAAGGTGGACCGGCGTCCAATGCTGGATTCACACATCATCGATACACTCTCGGCGGTGCGTACTACACGATTGATGCCGTTGACGAAAATGGCAAAACACATTCATCTGACCAAATGGGCGCCCAGGATGTACGATTCGGGTTCCGTAATCCGCCCGTTGCATGTATTCCGATTCCGGGCGATTATCTGTCCAATGTCGTCAGCGCCAGACTGATTGCGACCGACCCAGAGGGTTCGACGCAAACGGTTCTGAATTCGGAGACGCGCGTTGGTGGTGGCAACCCGACGATTTGCGGTTATGTCGGTTCTGTTCCCACTACGGTAGCGGTCGGGATAGAGGGCTCACCTGACTCAGTGCCTCCAACCCCGGTAGTCGAGATTCAGGTCATCGAACTGCCGGTAACCGGAAGCGCCGCACCATCCGCAGGTTTCATCGCCGTGTTGCTCATTGTCGGTGTTACGGTTTTGGTTTCTGCGCCGGCGGTGGCGAGAACACGGCGAAAGAACAATCCCAGATCGTACATCATGGGTGGTTTCCGCTAGCGTGCAGACTCGAACGAATCGGCAGCCTCAGCGATAGCTTCAACTATCCCGCCGATTTGGTCGGTTACGTCGGTGATCTCCCTCCGCAAACCTTCAACATCTTGTCGCACTAACTGGATCTCCTGATTCAGTTTTTCAGTTTCGGTGGCAAACCGCGAAATCTCCATTCGCACGCGACGCATTTCGCCTACCAACTCGTCTGCCTCTGCAACCGCTTCGCCCGCTTCGACGATCAAATCCTCGTAGACCCTCAACGCGTCTTGATGCCGATCCAAGGTCTGCGCTACCGCCTCGTTAACAACGCGTCGGTTTTCATCTACATCCATCAGGATCTGGTCATATAGTTCGAGCGCGCGATCGTTATTTTCCATCGCACGGTCCAATTGATCTTGGACTCGGTGAACCTGCTGCCTGAGTCGCTCACCATCTTCGTTGACAACTCCATAAAGACGGACGGTGAAGAAAATTGCGGCACCGATCGCTACAACGATCGCAACGAACAGCAACGATCCGCACCCTATCAGCAACCACGTTCGCATTTCGCGAGCTTGCGTGGGTTTATTCACAGAGCCCCCCATCGTACATCTGGGGCGTTATCCCCGCCAAGTAAGGAGATCCGACAATTCGTCGAGAATCGCGTCCAGCTCCTCACCGTCGTATCGATCAAATGGTTTCGAGCCGGGTTGACGTGTGGTCGGTGTCTTTATGATGCCTCGACGCCAGAACGCCTGTTTGTAGGTTGTAACGCCGAAGAAGAACTCGAAGTTCAGTGACGGCAACAGTCGATTGAACATCAACCGAGCCTCTGAACTCACGACTTGTTGGCCTTGGGCGTCGACGCCGCCAGCCTCCAGAGCGTTCCATAGAGCAACGTGCGCCTCGGTTATATGTCCAGCAGGCATGGTACCGGCACCGCCACGACGGTACTCGCCGAGCAGATACCTTCCGCCCATACCGCCCATGATCGACTCCACCTTTTCGCCACACGCCTCGAAGATCGTGGTCATCACGTTCCCTGGCAATAGGCTCTCTTCCTTAAGCAAACGGGCATTTGGAATCTCTTCGATGATCTGGATGATGGTCGGGGTCGGTATCGTGGGTCCTGTCGGCGGTTTATTGTTCTGCAACCACACCGGCAAACCAGTTGCTTCCGCCAACGCACCAAAGAGGTCGAATGTCTCCTGACCACCGCCCATTCCGTTACACGGCATCGTCATGATTGAGTCGGCACCGCATTCGACCGCGACGCGTGCGCGCGCCAGACAGTGCTCAACCGAAACTCCGCTCGCGCCTGCTACAACCGGGATTGACCCACCGACCGTCGCGACACCCACTCGCAAAACCTCGTCACGCTCTTCGTCAGTCAACCTCGGCCCTTCGCTTGCGTTCACCGGCATCACGATCCCGTGAGCACCGGCCTCGACGCAATACGCGACGCAGCGACGCAGCGACTCGTAATCGACACTTCCATCCTCGTTGAAGGGCGTCACGGGTATCGAGAAGACCCCGCGATTCTTCGTCTTTTCATTCTTGCTGAAACCTTGCGCCATCATTTGCTCCGCGTCGGATCGAATTAACCCCAAATCGTACATTCTGGGTATTGTAGCCGCCCAAATCGTACATCGGGGACGGAAAAAGTCGTAGGGGCAGGTTTGAAACCTGCCCCTACCCATCACGCCGATTACCATGTTGTAATCAATGCCAGAGATTCAGGCAAGAAAGATCCGAATGACATTGCGACGCACGACCCATTTGCACGAGACTACGGTCTCCTTCGACGACCGCAAAATCAACTACGCCGAAGGGCCCGACGGTGGACCGCCGTTGTTGTTCATTCACGGAATCAGCGGCCGCTGGCAGGATTGGGGCAGCGTTGTAGACGACTTTGCTGACGAGTGGCATGTTTACGCGGTGGACCTGCGTGGGCACGGCAAATCTTCCTGGGTCGAGAATGGTTACCACTGGCGGAAATATGCTCTAGACCAGGTCGCGTTCGTCGAAGGAGTCATCCGAAAACCGGCGGTCGTAGTCGGGCACTCGCTGGGCGGCGTCACCGCGCTCGGGCTCACTTCTGAACGCCCAGATCTGGTGCGCGCCGTGGTCTATGAAGACCCGCCTCTTTTCGTGCATCAAAGGTGGGAAGGAAACGAGTTCCGCAACAGTTTCACCGCAACTTTGGAGGTGTTGGACACCGGACCTGACTTTGAAACTCTCGTTGCGCACGTTAAGGAATCCAACCCAATACTTGAAGACGATCGGTGTCGCGATCGTGCCGAAAAGCTGATAGCCATGGACCCGGATGTCTTCCGATCCACCTTGAGCGGACGCTCCAGATCCAACTGGCGGGTGGAAGATCTGCTTCAGAGCGCAAGATCGCCCGGGCTTCTGCTTCAAGCCGAACCATCGCTGGGCGCAGCTCTTTTTGATGACGAGGCCGCCAAAGCCATGGATTTGCTACCTGATGCCGAATACGAAAAATGGGACGACAGTGGACACGGCATGCATAGCTCCTTCCCCGATCGTTTCTCCGAGCGCGTCCAGAGATTCTTCAAACCATATCGAAACGGGCGAAGTTGAACGAGTTCCCAGAATCCACCCACAACCCGACTAACGGGTATCCTTATCTCCCCAAACGTACATCCTGGGCAAAATTGTCCCGGCACTAGGCAAACGTTGGAGGATTGAGCGCGCATTGACCGAAACTGAACAGAAAAACAGCTACGGCCTCTCAAGGATTGGATTGCGGTTAGCGACGCTTGTCCCTTACCTCATCGTCTTTTCCGCCAGCGCTTGCACCCTCATATTGGAGATCGTCGCGGGGCGCATCCTCGCTCCAGTCATCGGGGTCTCGCTCTACACCTGGACGAGCATTATCGGCGTTGTGCTTGCCGGGATCAGTGTCGGCAACTACATCGGCGGTCTCATCGCAGACAGATTTCCAGCGCGGTCGACACTCGGTATCATTCTGTTGGCTTCGAGCATATTGACCCTTGTGATTTTGCCGCTCATCTCAATCGTGGGCGAGTTGGTTATCGACCTGCCGCTACTGCCACGGATAGTGACGTTAACCGCGGTATTGTTCCTGCCGGTTAGCGTGATTTTGGGAATGGTGACGCCCGTTGTCATCAAACTGGAACTGCAGGAACTTTCACGAACCGGCGATATCGTCGGCAGGTTCTACGCTATCTCCACGGCGGGATCGATCCTCGGCGTATTCCTCACCGGATTCTTCCTCATCCAATGGATCGGAACCCGCCCGATAGTTTTGGGCGTCGCCATCGTGTTGTTAGCTATGGCGGTACTGTTCGGCGATCTTTGGAAACTGCGCGCCAAAGTCATCAACATCTTGCCTGTCGCGGTTGCGGTCGTGGCTACTTTCGTTGCATTCGTTTACGACGACGGGTTCGAATGGGTCAATTCGGGATGCGACGAGGAAAGCAACTATTTCTGCATTAAAGTCCGGGAGCGCACAATCCAAGACCAGACGGTTCGGACTCTGACACTCGACCAACTCTTACACAGTTATGTCGCCAAGGAAGACCCGACGTTCCTCGTCTACGGATATGAGAAGATCACGGCCGACTTCGTGGCGCTCCAAGATTATCGAAACGACTCCCCGAAAGTTCTATTCATCGGCGGTGGCGGATACACGATGCCGCGACTGATCGAGCACCGGTACCCTGATTGGCACGTTGAAGTCATTGAGATCGATCCAGTCGTCACCAGAATTGCGCACGAATATCTCTGGCTGCCCTTGAACACCAGGATCATTTCTTATCACGAAGACGCCCGCATGAAGGCCCGAGATTTCTCCAGTGGGACCTACGACATGGTTGTTGGTGACGCGTTCAACGACTTCTCAGTGCCGTATCAACTCACGACGCACGAGTTCAATCAACAAGTCAAGGAATTGCTCAACCCCAACGGAATTTACGTTGTCAACATCGTGGACAACATCGAGATTGGACAATTTCTCCGTGCATACGTCAATACCATGCAGCACACGTTCGACTACGTCTATGTGCTTCGCGACGACGAACTTTGGGGACAAGACGATCGGAGCAACGTCACCTACGTCGTTGTCGGGACGACGCAACCGATTACGGCAGAGGATCTCGATAAGGCGAACGCGGCGGTTGGGTGGCATGAACCGATTTCGAGCTTCATGCCCGGCGAGTTTTATGACGAGTGGTTCACAAAAAAAGAACCGGCCATGCTAACCGACGGGTTTGTTCCGGTCGATCAACTGCTCGCACCAGTTTTCCTCAAGAGCCGATAGTCTGCTCAAGGATTACACACTGACATCCCGTAGGGGCAACCCTTGTGGTTGCCCTCGAACTAAGCGTCTGCGCCAAAGATCACATCCAAGGCGTCATCGGTCTTACCAAACATCACTGTTTCCTCATCGGGGGAGGCATGATCGTAACCAAGCAAGTGCAAAGTGCCATGGATCGCGAGCATCGCTAGCTCCCGTTCGAACGACACACCCTTCTCGAGTGCCTGGCGTTTTGTCTGCGGAATCGATATTGCGATATCACCAAGGGATTCATTCGATTCGTCGTCTTCGAACGTCGGGAACCCACTGTTTGATTCGCTCTCAAACGAGAGCACGTCGGTTACGTAATCCTCACCAGCGAACTCCTGGTTGAGCTCGTGCAACCGAGCGTCACTGGTCAATAGGACCGTCACCGAAACCACTCGTTGGCCCAAGAATCCTTCACGGATGAGGATTTCGCCGACCGCTTTTTCTACGACTTCTGTGCTTGCGGTCGAAACCTGCGCCGCACCTTCATCAATTACAACTTCAACTTGCCCCCGGGTGGGGTGGATCCATTCTGGCATCAAATTGCCCTCAGTTGATGTGTCTGGAAACCGCTTCACGCAATCTTCGCAACATGCTCAAGAGTGGCGAATACTTCGCATCGATATCCGCCAAATCCGAAGCCACTGCCGTCGCTTCCGCGATCCCGTTCCGGATTTCTAGCGCTGATAATTGATCCACCCCACCCAGAGGGGCAATCTCCGCGTACATCTTCGCCTGCATCAAATTTGGGGTCAGTCGCTCGGAGATGATTTCAGACTGCGAATAATCGCCCCGGGCGACCGAGGTCAACGCCAACTCCTCTGCCGTTTGGATCGCCTCGGCGATGGCAAACGTCAACTCTTCGGCGGTTGCCGGTTCATCTCGAGACAAATCGCCCCTCACGATCCGGGCAGCTCAGTCTTCAAACCACGCAGAATCGAATGCCAAGGACATCGGAGCCCACCAATCATCGGCCTTCGCCTCCGGTACCTTCTGCTGATAGGTCATCATGAGATCGTTCCACTCCTCGGCCCGTTTCGACGATGTATAGCTTTGGAAGTCGCGACGCGGATCGAAGTTATCAGGTGCCGTGCAGTACATGAACAAATGGTTTCCGCTTCGGAATATCTCCATTCGCTCAATCCCGATGCCCTTGAGTGCTTCCAGCACCTCCGGCCACACGTTGCGATGGTACTCCTCGTATTCGGCGATGATCTTCGGGTCATCTTTCAGGTCGAGAACCTGGGCGAAAGATTTCATGGGGCGTTCCGTTGGTTTAAGAGTTCGGTGACGAACGCTTTGCTCGCTCGTCGACCAGTTCGGTAGCTTTCCCAATTGTCCATCCGGGCAGTGTAACACCCCGTGCGCCGTTGAAGGGATCGCACAAGGTTGTCGATTAAGATCACTCGGTGAACTCCGGCAATTGGACCCCGACGATCGTACCGTCCTGCGTCCCCGCGAACAGCATATCGCCAGCGACGGCCGGGCCGGACTTACACAGCCGGCAAGGAGAATCGCCGGCCCAAAGGTCCAACTTGTATTCCGTCTTGCCGCGCTCCAGATCGATCATATAGAGGACACCGAAGTGGTCGATAACGAAGACGAATGCGCCCGCGATCACTGGCCCGCCAATCACCGTGGCATCGATGTCATCGAACTTGTCTGTGTACTCTCTCCAAAGTAGTTGTGGCGTCTTGTAATAGTCAATTCCTTCGCGTTTCACTTCCGATCTGTCGCGGTCGGGATTCAGCGCATAAATCGCCCCGGATCGGTCGGCAGCTACGACCACATCTTCGGTCGCGGCGATCTCGCCCCGTACCGGCCTTTGTGCGTTATATATCCAACTGATCCGATTCCCGGTGTACTGAACAATCTCCGCCGCGTCGTTGGCGAAGTAGATATCGGTCCCAGATCGAATAACGGCAGCCTGTATCGGTTTCGGATTCTCGCAATCCCTCAATCTACAGTCTTGCAACTTTTTGCCGTCGAACGAGGCCGTTCTGTCTCGAGTTCCGGTTTCGATCTTGACGCCGTAGAGCGTACCGTCCTCATTCCCGATGTAGAAAGAGTCGTTGTATGCGATTCCAGCCTCATTGAATTGGCCCTGCAACTCCCTTCTAGGAGGTTTAGGGTAGACCCAAAGACGCTTGCCCTCGCTGTCGGGGCCCGCGTCGAAAGCGTAAATCCGGCCGTCCGACGAGGCGGCGATCAATTTGTCCTGATAGAACGTAGGTCTCACGTCGAAACTACCAACGTCAACGTTGTAGTTCCAGAGTTGGCTCCCGTCTTCGGTGTCGAGTGCGAATATCCCTTCGCTAGCGGTACCGAAGAACACGATCGAACCGTCATCGCTCAACACCGCGCCGCTCGTGACGTCTGAATGCACGTTGCGCGACCAACGCTCTTCGCCTGTCGCGGCGAATAACGCGTAAAACTTATTGTCCTTAGAACCGACGTAAACGATACCCTCGTGCACGGTTATATCCGGTACGATCGAACGGATCGGACCCGTCCCAGTCGATTCGGTTTGGAACACCCACTTGACCGTCAGTTCCGCAACTGGTTCAGGCGTCGGAGTAGGGGTGATCGTCGGAGTCGAAGTTGGGAGCGGGGTGACGGTGGGGAAAGGCGTCGGAGTCGGAGTAAGGGTGGGCTCTGGTGTTGGAGTAGCGGTTGGAATTGGAGTTGGCGTAGCTGCCATCGGCGCGCCGGAATCGCCGGGGCTGGAACTCTCGCCAGAATCCGCCGGGTCATCCGAATTTGCAGCATCGGAAGGAGCCGTCGTACCTCCGTCTGCCGGGCTTCCATCGCTTCCGTCCGCGGGAGCCGCGTCCTCGGGCACCGAAGTCGTGTCCTCGGGCGCCGGATCAGGCACCTCAGTCGGGACGGATGTCGGTGTATCGGTTGGAACCGGAGTATCCGTGGGGGCAGGCGTCACCGTCGGTGTTGGGGTATCCGTCGGTGTGGGCGTAGGAGTCGGTGTCAGAGTCGGCGTCGGTTCTGGTGTGTTGGTCGGAACCGGTGTTGCCCCAAGACGTACATCTGCCACCGGCGTCGGGCTTGGATTGGGCGTGAAGGTCGCCGTGGGGGTCGGGACCGGTGTGTCAGTTGGTACCGGTGTGTGCGTCGGGCTTGGTGTGAACGTACTCGTCACAGTAAACGTTGCCGTACGCGTCACCATCGGAGGGCGTCGGGTCTCAGGGTCTGCGGGACTCGGCGATTTGACCGAATCTGGATCTTCCGTAGGTGTCCCTGGCTCTGTATCGGAACAAGCAATCACCAACGCGAACGCACCGCTCAACACAATCGCAAGCACGACCATCCCCAATCGCCCGTAGATGCGACCACGTAGATTCCTGCTATTGTGCACAGACAACATCCTTAAAGGTTAACGATTTCCCATACGCAGTTTCCACATCCTAGGTTTCCATCATCTCGATACGCAGATCGGAACGGGTTACACGAACTTTCCGATATAGTCATGTTTGTCAAAGCAGTGAAACGCCCAATCCAACTGCCAGAGGCAGAAGAATGCTAAAACTGGAGGTCAGCCAACTATGAAGCGCGTCGGATTCCTGATGAAGATCAATCCCGCTACCTTGGATGAATACACCGAACACCACGCGAACGTGTGGCCGGATATGCTCGACGCGCTCCGTCGCCACGGTTGGCGGAATTACAGCATCTTCGCCCGCGACGATGGCACGCTGTTCGGTTACGTCGAAGTCCCGGAGTCCTTCGAGAAAGCGCTCGAAGGGATGGCGGCAGAGGAGGTCAACGATCGGTGGCAGGAGTTCATGGCGCCGTATTTCGAAATTCCTGAAGGGTCCCATCCAGACGAAAACATGGTCGTGCTCACCGAAGTTTTCCACACCGACTGAAACTAAGCAATCCGGAGAGGAATAATGGCGCTCCCTACATTCATCGACACCCACCACCATCTCTGGGACCTCGAAAACAACCCCTATCCGTGGCTAACTGAAGGCATCGACCACTTTGTCGGTGACTACTCGATCTTCCGTCGCACGTACCTGATCTCGCACCTCCACGAAGACGCGAAAGGCCTGCCCCTCGTCAAATCCGTTCACGTCCAAGCAGAGTGGGATCACGAGTCGGATCCCGTAGGGGAAACGGCCTGGCTACAGAGTGTCGCCGATTCCGACGCTTCCCAATCGAACACTTCGGGCATGCCAAACGCGATCATCGGATTCGCGGATTTATCCCAACCTGACGCTCCCGAACTCATCGGGCGCCACGCGGAACACGCTAATTGGCGGGGCATCCGTCACATGCTCAACTGGGCCGAAGACCCGAAGTGGCGGTTCACTGACCGAAACGACCTAATGACCGATCCCGATTGGCTGCGCGGATATCGCGCGTTGGCCGACCATGACGGTTCGTTCGATCTCCAAGTGTGGCCGTGGCAACTCGTAGACGCCGCCGATCTCGCACACCGCGTTCCTGACGTGCCGATTGTTCTCGACCACACCGGAATGCCGAGGGATTGGGATGTTGCCGGCGTTGAAGTCTGGCGCGACGGCATGAAAGCGCTCGCCAACACCGACAACGTCTCGGTCAAGATATCCGCTCTCGGCATGTTTGCCGGCGAGTTCACCGCCGACCGGATCCGTCAATTCGTCCTCGACACCATCGACATCTTTGGCGTCGACAAATGCATGTTCGCGTCCAACTACCCCGTTGACATGCTATTCAGCTCGTACGCGGCGATCTGGGAGGCCTACGACGAGATTACCTCCGATTTTTCGGACACCGATCGCGACAAGCTTTTCAAGTCCAACGCCGAGCGTTACTACCGGATCTGATTCCCGCCGTCATTCCCGCGTACGCGGGCGCTTTAGCGGGCGGAACGCCCATCCAAAGGATGATCTGAAATAGATAATGTGTATTGGCAACGAAACCGATTTCGCCACCAAAAGGAGATATTGACCGATGACAATCGCGCATTTGCGAACTTACACCATCAACAAAGGCATGATGGATTCTTGGCTCAAGCTGTTCGACGAAACCCTTATCGACGTCATGGACGGTTTCGGCATGAAGGCCGAGACCGTTTGGGTCAACGAAGAGGAATCGCAGTTCATCTGGATCCGATCCTATGGAGAAACGATGGATGAGCTCGAGGAGAAGGAAGCTGCGTTCTACGGCTCCGAGTGGTGGGAAGAGAACATGCCGCTAGTCCGCGGTCACCTGGCCCACCGCGACATCCAAGTCATCAAATCAGTGGACTAAACTTCGCCGACACTCGTCAGCAAAATTCTCGCCGAGGCAACATCGGCGCGTACCACACAATTCGAACTGCTAGGGACGCAAGCCAGCGTCTCCCGGACCTATATCGTCTTGGTCGCGCCGATACTGAATATTCTTGGCTGGCGCGTAAGTCATCCGGAGTTCTGGTTCATTCCGGCCACCCGAGACGACGCCGATGCCCGTATGGTTCACGCTCTGAGGTCCGACGCGGTGCCAGATCGAACCTTGGCAGTGATCGAAACCCGAGCGCTCGGCGCAGACATCATTGACGGCATCGAATTCCATCTGCAAAGGTGCATCGACACGGGCGTCGCGATATTCGCCATCACCGATGGACGATTCTGGCACCTCTATCCGATCTTGGAAGGAGTAACCCCCGGCAAACCCACAGCAGTTTGCGATCTATTCAGCGGAAACCCGTGTGATGTCCAGGCAATGACAATGCTGGAGTGTAAGACCCCGGCATTCGTGCACAGTCCCTCCAAGTGATATGAAACACTCGAAATGACCGATCTCACCAAATGCAAAGCGCTAACCTTCGATCTGTTTGGCACCGTCCTGGATCTCGGCGGTAGTTTAACGCCCTACATCTCCGAATTCATTCGCGGGCGCGACGCCCCTGATTCACCAACGAGCCGCGTCGATGCTGGCGCTTTCTGGGCAGAACTACGGCACCGCCAGCGCATCGAGCAGTACCAAGACTCACTCGTTGAACTCGGTCACTCCGGATATCTTGAGACCGCACAGAAAGCATTCGTTTACGTTGCCAAACTAAACAACCTCCCGCCGACGCCCGACGAAGTCGACGCATTTATGCAAGGTTGGCAACACCTCTCCCCATTTCCAGATTGCCTTCCCGCACTTGAGCGCATGAAATCGTCTTACAAACTCGTCGCGCTCTCCAACGGCAACCCATGGTTCCTCGACCATCTAGTTGAAACCCGCATCAAATTCGACTTCGACGACATCATCTCTGTTGAGGTTGCCGGTGCCTTTAAACCTCATCCGGGCGTCTACCGCAGCGCGGCTAGGAAGTTAAAAATGGAACCCGGTGAACTCATTATGGTTTCCTCCAATTCCTTTGACGTTATGGGGGCACGAACCTGCGGCCTCCGCGGGATATATGTCAACCGCTATAATCTCCCTTTCGAAGACACTGACGCCCAGTACGAACCGGACTTGACCGTAGGTGATTTTGCCGCGATGGCGGATCACCTGCTGGCAAAATGAACCCCAAGGGGGAAACCAACGTTAGCAAATGCCTAATCTGCCCGACACCATCCAACCAGGCATGAAAAACGAGCGACATTGGGTCGTCGCCGATTACATGCTTTACGCGCCCGGCGGCGATCCTGCCCGCAACACGCTGTCCAGCCCATCCATGATTAATGAGATGGAAACCACCGCGATGTTGAGTATCGATCACCTGCTCCCTGACGACGGCTATACGGTCGGCTTTCACGTCGACATAAAACACGTTGCACCAGCAACCCCAGGTTCGCGTGTCAAGACTACCGCCGAACTCCTCGAAATAAACGAAACCCGCTTACGGTTCCATGTCGAAGCCCGCGATATCGACACCGACAAGCTCATCGGCATCGGAACGCATCGCCGAGCCGCGATCTTCCCATAGAGAAGCTTAGGTCAGATTCGATCTGGATCGGCAGATCCGGCTTCACTCGCCCATCTGCGTTCGCCTTCCAGGTCCGACAGCGACACCGTCCCGGACAGCCGTTCGTTCTCAAATACGAGCAACAAATCGATTCCGCGCCTAGACAGCAACTGCTGGGCCAATGACAGATCCGAATCCGGATCGATCACGAACGTAGATACCGGTCGCGCAACATCCGCCACCGTCAACCCGATTCCCTGATTCTGGCTCAATCCCAACGACGTTACGTCCGTTAGGGAAATCACACCTGTGACCCTGCCGTCGTTGATCACCGGTAGCGATACATGCGGATGCAGCGACATCACATTCCTCACGGCCGCATCTAAAGGCGTCGACGCGTTCAGTGCCGTCGGAACCATTGACATCACCGACCGAACAGGTACCCCGACAGCTTTCTCGGCTCGCTGATTTCGACTCGCTCGCCGGGTCTCCGCGGTTGATGCCGGCAAGATAAACATCGCGATTATGAAAAACCACAAACCACTGGTCAGATCGTTGCTCCTGATGATCAGAACGATTCCCGCCGCAATCATCCCGATTGCTAAAACCTGACCCGCTCTGCCAGCCACACGCGTCGAAAATCGTCGATTGCCGGATACCGCCCACAACACGGACTGCAATACGCGACCGCCGTCGAGCGGCAACCCGGGCAACATATTGAACACGGCGAGCGCAATGTTCTGCAGTCCGACGTAAAACAATATTCCCTGCAACAAAGCGGTTGTGCCGGTCGCTAGCGAATCGCGATAGACGAAATACAGCAACGACGCTACGATGCCGATCGCCAAAGACATTGCTGGTCCGGCCGCCGCGATCAGAAAATCGTGCGACGCTCGTGATCTCGACTCCCCGATGAGACTTACGCCACCGAAAATCATCAGCGTGATGGACATAACCGAGTAACCGAGACGCTTGGCCGTCAGAGAGTGTGCCAGTTCGTGCGCCAATACCGACAAAAACAGGCAGATCGTCACCGTCCCGGCAACGATCCACTCTTGCGCCGGAGTCAGCCTGATCGAAATGAACGGCAGTCCCCCAGAGGCGATCAGCATCGTAATCAATACAAACCCGATCAACCACGACCAGTGGACCCGGATCGGGATGTCAAAGAGTTTGCCGATGCGCATCGTTGAGGGTGAGTAGCTAGATCAAGGGCGACGAGTGTTGGTTGCGGCGCCTTTCATTAAATACGATGTTGGAACGGAATCATATCTGTTCGGCGGCGGAACAATCAGACTGGTGTGTAGCGCACCGGTTGCCAGGCCGACGTTAGGCCAATCGCGCATGGTGAGTTACGGCTATGGATCAATGCGGTCGACAGGTTGACTGTTCTGCAAATTCTCCCACGCGTGATTCAATTCGGCGTTACGCTTTCGGACCCAATCCATCAATTGACGACGTTTCCTCGTCGGGAAATACCCACCTTTCACTTCAACAGGGTTGAGCGCAACTTTAATCCGATGCTCCCCGTATCGTGCGTGTATGTGAGGAGGATCGTGGTCGTTTGAGTGGATCGAGATTTTGATGCCGTCGAACCTACAGAGTTCAGGCATGTGTGACCTGGTGATGCGAACCTTTTTCTGCCTCTTCGATCGGCACCCCAGTTAGTTGGAAATAAAACGGTTCGGGGCAAAGATCCACGTTACCCACCCAGATGAAGTCACCCGATTCATCGATCCGCGCGTCTTCGAACACCTTCCTGTCATCCCAGCTTTCGAAGAACCCGCCTCGACTCCTGAGAGAAGACAGGTCGACCTCACCTTCTACGCCGTCCGAGAACTTCACCCAGATGTGGTATCCTTTTCGAGCTTCCACCGATACAGGCAGAATCATTTTGCCAATCCCTTCATACTTGAACTCATTCTACGATAGTGGTTGATCCCGATTTTCACTGGTTGTCGAACCTGCAGAGTTCAGGCATGCATCACCTGTTGCCCGGCCGTGGCTTCGGCTTCGGGAATCGTGGTACCGGTAATTTCTTCGTACAGAGGGTCAGGGCAAAGATCAAGCTCTCCGACCCAGACGTAGTTGCCGGAGTCTGAAATTCGCGTGTTCTCAAACACTGACCTGTCGTCCCAGCTTTCGAACACACCGCCTATCTGCCGTAGGTGGGATAAGTCGGCCTCACCTTCGACCCCGTCGGAAAATTCCACCCATATGCGGAATCCGTCGAGAGCCCTAACTGCTACGGGTTTAATCATTATTTCTAGCCCTTTCAGTGATGAAACTCATTCTACGATAGTGGTTGATCCCGATTTTCACCGGTTGTCGAAGATTGAGCCTGTCCACATGTCCACCATCGAAGCGTTTGACACCACCATTGCTGCCGCCGTACGCGCCGGAGTCCGCTTCGATGACGCATCGCAGCCAACCGCGCATCGCATCCGACAGAACGACGAATTCGAACTCAATTTCATCGATTGGGGCGACGAAACCAACGCCAAACCCGTCCTCATCTTCATCCACGGATTCCTCCAACAGGCAAGGACATGGGACTTCACATGCCTCGCACTCCGATCCCGATTCCGTTGCATCTCACTCGACCTCCGAGGCCACGGCGACAGCGGTCGCCCCTTCGAACCCGACTACACAACTCATCATTACCTCTCCGACCTCCGAAGATTGGTCGACCACCTTTCCGAAGAAAATGGCATCGACAGATTCGGCCTCTGCGGCCTTTCCCTCGGCGGCACCCTCTCATACCTCTACGCCTCAGAGAACCCAAACTCCGTCCACGCAATCGTCGTCGTCGACGTTGCGCCTGAAATGAACCGCGAAGCCCGAAGAGGCATCCGCCGCTACATCGAAGCCCTCCCCAAAGACGGGCCATTCGACGCCTTGGTCGATAAAGTCGCCAAATTGAGCCCCATGCGCAACCGAGACGCCGTCCGTGGATCACTCTTGCGAGCCACCAACGTTCGTCCCGACGGAACATGGGAATGGAAGAACGATCAGCGCCTCTTCGATTACCACCGACCCAGCTTCAACTCCGACGACTACTGGGCAGCCCTCCAAAAAGTAACCGTACCTTCGCTATTCGTCATCGGACAAAACTCGAAACTCGTCACACCCGAAACCGTCCGCCGCATGACCGAAACCGTACCCGGAAGCTCCGCCACCTACGTCCCCAAAGCCAGCCATCGCGTTCCCGGAGACAATCCGATCGGGTTCATCAAAGCCGTCTCTCCTTTCCTCGACAGATACGTCCCCAAATCCGATGTCGGGAGGCATCGCGACGTTAAACTGGCACCGACCTAAGATCTTCTTCGGATGGTGGATCGTGCTCGGAAGCGGCTCGGTCCAGTTCTACACGTCCGCTGTCTTCTGGCGCGGTTTCCAAGCTTTCGTCGAACCCGTACTGCGGACTTATACCGGATGGGGCTCCGGTGTCTTCGGTGTCGCCATGGCCATACAACGCGCTGAAAGCTCCTTCATCACCCCATTCGTCGGTGCCGCGGTTGACAGATTCGGACCGAGACCAGTGCTGATATTCGGTGCTTTCGTCACCGGATGCGGTTTCATTCTGCTAAGTCAGATGCAGGAGCTATGGCACTTCTACGCTGCAATGCTCGTGCTCGGCATCGGACTCTCCTTCGGCGAATTCATCGTCTTCGTCACGACGATCGTCAACTGGTTCGTCCGCAATCGATCACGCGCCCTCGCGGCGTTCATGACCTTCTCAGCAACCGGCGCCATCGCGCTGCCCCTCCTCGTCTGGGCAATCGATTCCTTCGACTGGAGGACCATACTGTTCTGCGTCGGCATCGGTTTCTGGATCGTCGCAACCCCCGCCGTCCTAATCCTCCGACGGAGACCCGAAGACTACGGCATGGTGCCCGATGGCGAAACCGAAACCGTCGTTGCCGACCCAAACCGTTCGCTCCGGCGACAAAACCAAGCGACCAAGTCTCAACCCGAAGTCTCAATCGGAATCCGTGACGTCCTGCGGCTGCGCGCCTTCTGGCAGATCGTCATCGCCGTCAGCATTGGCGAAGTCGTAGCGATGACAAATCTCTTCCACCTGTCGGCTCTCATCGAATACGAACTCGAACTCTGGCTTGCATCCGTCGCCGCCGGAGCCGTCGCCATCGGTGACATCATCGGACGCATCACCATCGGAATCATCGGCGACCGATACCGCGCAAAATCTCTCCTCGCCATCGCCCTGTCTTTCCAAGCAGTAGGCGTCGGCTCACTCGCCCTTATCAACTCCGAATTCCTAGGCATCTCATGGGGACTCTTCCCAGTGCCCTTCTACGTCTTCTGCTCCGGTTTCGGCTTCGGGGCATCGATACCCCTCCGACTCCTAATCCTCGCCGAATACTTCGGAAGACGAAGCTACGGCACCCTCGTCGGAACGGCCAGCTCCTTCAGCTCAATATGCGTCACCTGCGGCCTACTATTCATCGGCTTCATGTCCGACTTCACCGAATCCTACCGCCCCGGGTACACCATCCTCTCTCTCCTGCTACTCCCCACCATCCCCCTAACACTCACCCTCCAATCCCCCAGACGAGTCGCCGCACTAGTTCGCCAAACCGCCCGCTCTCGCATGAGACGGGTAGCATTGGGGCAGTGAAATTCACCCCAAACCAAAACTAATTTCATCTAAAACGAATTCTCCCCCCGAAACCGCGTCAACCGAGACCCGGACTGACGCGGCCAAACCGAAGAAATTCTACGGTTGGTGGATGCTGGTCGGCGCAGCGGTATTTTCATTCATCGCGGCCTTAGCGTCGTTGCATGACAACCTGACCTTCACATCAGCCATCCAAGATTGGTTCGTGAAATCCGATCCTTTCTATCGAACGAACTCCTTTCTTCTAATCTCGTTGATATCCGAGAAATCGCTCCTATTTGGCTTGATCTCAGGCTTAGTCATCGCACCTGTTGTCGGACTCCTTCTCGATCGATACGGCCCGAGACTAATCATGCTGGCATCTGTCTTGGCTTCAGGAATCTCGTTGCTCTTGATCACCCAAGTCCAGAATGAACTTCAGATGCACGCCGCCTTGTGGATCATCGGGATCGGATTCCTATCGATCACTAGCGTCGTTGTAATCGGTACGCTCGGAAAATGGTTTGTTCGCAAACGCGTTCTTGCGTTTGCGATCGTCTCGGCATGCTCGGCTTTCGCGGGGGTGTTTTCACTTGACACGATCGATGTGATCCGCTCATACGGATGGCAAACCACGGCGATCGTCGCTGGTGTCACCGTTTTGGTGGTTGGAATCCCAGTCGCTCTGATAATGCGACGTCAACCTGAAGACCACGCCTTGCTACCAGACGGTGCCATGATGCACGGCGACGATCGCCGCCGCCCGCGCCGAAAGCTCTCTGCCACAGCACGTTCCGCGGTTCGAATCCCGGCATTCTGGCAACTCACATTGGCAGTCGGCTTAGTGCTTATCGCTGTGACCGCGCAGCCGATTGAAACTGAAAACTACATCGGTTTGTATTTGGGGAGGTTGTTGGGAATTTTCCGTTTCTCGTATCTGGCTGTGTGCTTAGCCACAGTTGGAATCGTGGCCATAGGTTTCATCAGCTTTCGCATTAGCAACAGGGTATTGATCTTGGCGTCGTTCGCCTCGCTGACTGTTGCCTACGCCGGGCTCATTGTCATCTACCTGATTGATGGCTTTTCCTTTGAACTCCCGATTTATTTCGTCGTCGTCGTCGTCAGGTCAATCGCTCACACGGCAATTTTGTTCCTTCAGTTCGCGATCCTTGCGGACTTTCTCGGTAGACGCAATTTCGGCGTTGTCGTGGGCACGGCGATCGCAGTCCATACAGTCGTAAGCAAATTCTCCTCGCTCTTGACTTTCTACGTGTACGAAATCGTAGGACATGACGTCGCACGATTCGGTTTGGGATTGACTGCTTTGATAATTGCTGCATTTCTCGTCTTCACAATCGAACCCCAATCCCGCGTAGCCGCCAGAATTCGCCTCCTAAACCGCGCCTGACCGTCTCAAACCTCCAAAACCCCACACCTTATTTCACCTCCGAATCGCACCCGAATCCGAGATTCCCAACACCCCAGCGCGATATCCTGATTCACGCATCAGGGGCATCAACCCGCGCACGAACGCGCCCCGGAATTCGTAATCCAAAAGATCATCGGGAGCCATCGCGTCGCTTAAAAAACGCCCAACCAACATCTTCTACGGTTGGTGGATCGTTCTCGGCGGCGGTCTTACTCAGTTCTACGCGTCCGCAGTATTCTGGCGCGGATTCCAAGCATTCGTAGATCCCATCCTCAACACCACCGGATGGAGTCACGGCGTCTTTGCCGCCGCCGTCTCTATCCAACGCGGCGAGAGCGGACTCATCTCACCCTTCGTCGGCGTGATGCTCGACAAATTCGGGCCTAAGCGCGTCATGATGTTCGGAGTCATCGTCACCGGCTTCGGATTCATCCTCATGAGCCAGATGCAGACCCTATGGCATTTCTACGGTGCGGTGCTCCTGCTCGCACTCGGAATGTCGTTCGGAACCTTCATCGTCTTCGTCGCAACCGTCGGAAACTGGTTTGTCCGCCGTCGTGCCAAGGCGTTCTCGACACTCATGACCTTCTCCGCTGTTGGCGCCGTCGCGCTGCCATTACTTGTCTGGACCATCGACACGTACACCTGGCGACCGGTATTGTTCGCCGTCGGCGTCGGATTCTGGATTATCGGCATCCCCGTCGCAATGATGATGCGCCGCCGACCTGAAGATTACGGACAACTCCCCGACGGCGATGCCGAGCTGCGAGTCGCTGACGGAAGTGGAGGCATGCGCCGACCCGTGCGCGAAATCTCCATTGGTGTCCGCGAGGTGCTCCGCCTCCGTGCCTTCTGGCAGATCTCCATAGCCGTCAGCGTCGGACAACTCGTCAGCTCAACCAACCTCTTCCACCTGCCAGCCCTCATCGATTACGAAATCGGCGCGTGGCTCGCCGCAACCGCCGCCGGGGCCGTCGCCGTCGGCGACATTCTAGGTCGCGTCAGCATCGGATTCATCGGCGACCGTTTCGACAAGAAGATCCTCCTGACTCTCTCATTCCTAATCCAGATGCTAGGCGTCGGCGCGCTCGCACTCATCAACCACACCTTCCTCGGTATCGAATGGGGTCTCATCCCGCTACCGATATTCGTCCTCGGCTTCGGACTCGGTTTCGGTGCCTCCATACCGCTCCGGCTCGCCATTCTCGCCGACTACTTCGGACGGCGAAGCTACGGGTCCGTCGTCGGCATCGCGAGCTCCGTCAGCGCAATCTTCGGCACCATCGGACCACTATTCGTCGGGCTCATGTACGATTTCACCGATTCCTACCGACCCGCCTACGCCATCATGGCCTTCATGATGCTCATCGCGATACCCCTCACCTTGACCATGGAATCCCGAACCAGAGTAGCCGCAAAAGTCCGACAAGCCGCACACAACCGAGTACGCCGCATGGCCGTCCGACGGACTGGTTAGCTTCAAATCGCCAGAGTCACCCGTTCGTCGGTATACCCTGCTGTTAAGATGATTTCTCGGATTTCATCTAACAAACGCCGTCAAATCAGGGACAACGTCAGCTAATGCCGGGTAACATAATTCTTCCGCAGTGGGGCATGGGAATGAACGAGGGACAAGTCGTCCGATGGCTCAAGTCCGTCGGTGACCCGATCGTCAAAGGCGAACCCCTTGTCGAGATCGAATCGACCAAGGTCAGCGCAGAAGTAGAAGCCACCGCCGATGGCACCCTCGGTCGCATCATCGTCGAAGAGGGCAAGACGGTCCCGGTCGGCACCATCCTCGGATTGCTACTCGAATCCGGAGAATCCTCCAGCGACCTACCCGCCGAAGAGGCACCACCCCAACGCCCATCCCGCGCATCGCGCTCATCCCGACCCTTGCGCCAAGGCGCAACCGCTAGGCGCGGACGAGGCGGGCTAGTAGTCACACCTCGAGCCCGGCGCCTCGCACGAGAACTGAACGTCGATCTCGACACCATCGAATCGGGAACCGGCCCCAGCGGCAGAGTCACCGAAGACGATGTCCGAGCCGCGGCAGAAGGCGGAACTACAACCTCCGACGTCGGCATGGAACCGAGTCGCACCATCCCGCTAACCGGCATCCGAGGCGTCATCGCCCGCCGCATGTCTGAAAGCGCATCCGCCGCCCTCGTCACCCTCAACACCACCGGCGATGTCACCGAAGCCGTCGCCATACAGCGCCAACTAACCCGCGAGTGGCGCCGATCTCGAGTGCGACCCCAGTACCAAGACCTCGCGATAGCAGCCACGGTCAAGGCCCTCAAAGATCACCCTCTCGCAAACGCACACATCACCGATAAAGAGGTCCAGATCTTCGACACCATCAACCTCGGCTTTGCGCTGGCTGTCCCAGACGGTTTGCTCGTCCCGGTGATACGAGACGCCGAGTCGAAGTCTCCACTCGAACTCGCCTTGGCAGTCCGCGACCTCGTCCGAAAGTCGAAGTCGAACGAACTGCGCGTCGCCGAACTTTCCGGCAGCACCTTCTCGCTGACCAACCTAGCATCCTACGATGTAGAAAACTTCACCCCGCTCATCAACCCACCAGAAGTCGGCATCCTCGGAATCGGCCGCGTGATCCAACAACCCACCGTCACCAAATCCGGCCCGAAGCAGAACGAAGAAATCGAAGTCCGCTCCATCGGCTACTTCTCCCTGACATTCGACCACCGAGCCTGGGACGGCGCACCGGCCGCCGAGTTTTTGCAGGCGGTGGTGAGGAATTTGGCTGCGCCGGAGTGGATGGCGGAGGGGTAGGGGCGTTGTGAGCGCTCCCACGACGCTACACACTCGACGTTTAGTGTTGAGGCCGTTCATGATCGAAGACGTCAACGATGTCCTCGACTACGCCTCCGATACCGAATGGGCGAGATTTTTGCCGGTTGCGAGCCCATACACTGTCAGGGATGCTGAAGAGTTCGTGACTCGTCAGATTTTGAAGAACTGGGATGACAGACCTAGGTTCGCGATTGAGTTCGACGGCGTAGTTGTTGGCAGCGTTAAGCTGACAATTGAAAAAGCGCTTTCGATCGCCTCGTTGCGTTACTCGATAGCCCGTCCGTGCTGGAACCGTGGATTGATGACCGAGGCCGTGACGGCTGTCGTGGGTTGGGGGTTCGAAGAGCTCGGACTGCTGAAGGTCTGTTCTCGGATGGATGTCGAAAATGTAGGTTCGTGGCGCGTGATGGAGAAGATCGGTATGACGCGCGAAGGGACGTTGCGAAGTCAAGGAGTCAACTCAGGACTGCCTCAGGAATGTCACGTCTACGGCGTTTCGCGCTCCGAGTGGAAAGCCCCCAATGGCTGATATGAAGTCAATCTCCAAAGCGACTCAGAACCAGAATGAGGACAAAGATTCGCTGGATGGCGGAAGGCTGACAGCTCGATGACCGAGACCACAACAATTCGCACTCAACGCCTCATCCTGAGACCTTTCGCGTTCAACGACGTGGAAGATGTGCTCGCATACGCGAGCGGCTCCGAATTTTCGCGCTTCCTACCACTACCAATCCCATACACAAAAAAGGACGCGGAGGAGTTCGTCGCCCGAAACGTTTTGCGAAACCTAAGCGAAACGCCGAGTTTTGCCATTGAACACCAAGGCACCGTAGTCGGAGCCGTCGACTTGAACATTGAAACCCCAATCTCAGTGGCTTCGTTGCACTATGGTTTGTCGCCGACGCACTGGAATCAAGGCTTGATGACTGAGGCGGCGCAGGCGGTCCTAAATTGGGGATTCGAGGAATTTGGATTGGAAAAGGTCTACTCCTGGGCAGACGTCGAGAACATCGGCTCGTGGCGGGTGATGGAGAAGATCGGCATGACACGGGAAGGCACCTTGCGGAGCCAGGGGGTCAACCGAGGCGTGCGTCAGGACTACCACTACTACGGCATTCTGCGGCGCGAGTGGAAAGCCATCATCGGCTGATATAGAGTCAATTGCCAACGCGACTCAGAACCACACAAGAGGACGATAAATTGCAAGCAGAAAACATCCGAGATTGGCTCTGCGGGCCCATGGTCGCAGTCGCAACTCCGTTCAATGAAGACTACTCTTTAGACCTAGACGCCCTCCAGACCAACATCCGCTACATGGTCGAAAATGGCGTCCACACCGGTCAAGGTACGTTGCTGGTAGGTGGCGCTGGCGGTGAGCATCCCACGATGAACGTGGACGAGCGCAAAGCCGTGATGACCGCCGCGATGGAAGCCGCCGACGGTGAAGCTCCGGTTCTGAGCAGCGTCCAACACACCGACTACCGGGTCATCCTCGAACTCGCCAACCACGCCCACGAAACCGGACTAGGCGGAGTCCAAGTTGGACCAACCTACTACTACGAACCGACGGAAGGCGATGCCTACCGACTCTTCGAGCTCGTAGCCAACGAGTCCGACGTCTCAATCATGATCTACCACACCTGGTGGGAAGGTCTGACCATGAGCATGAGCCTCTTGAGTGACCTTGCCGACATCGATACCGTACGGGCGCTCAAGTGGTCATCGCCCAACGAAGCGCATTACCGACAAGGCCTGTCCGCTCTCGCCAACCGGCTCGTCTGCATCGACAACTCTGGTCAGCAGATCTTCAGCCACATTATGGGGGCACGTGGATTCATAACCCACCTCAGCGGCTTCTGGCCAGAGTATCCCGCAGAAATCTGGAACCTGCTCGAGCAACGTGATTACGAAGCGGCACGACAGCGGCTCGCCGACTTCAAGTGGAGATGGACAGAATGGCGCTCGAAAGTGGCCGCCATGACTGGAGGTGAAGGGCCGTTCATCAAATCCGCCATGGAGGCTGTCGGCCTCAAGGCTGGACCTCCTCGCCCGCCTTCAGTCCGAGCATCGCAACTTCTCCGTGACGAGTTGGAAGTCTTCCTAACCGAGTGTGGAGTGCCCCGTTTGACGACACGACACACCGGTGCAATCGCCGCCGGTTAACACAACCGCCTTCCAACTTGCAGGACGTTCGATCCTAACGCCCACTGGGCGTTAGGATCGCTTGTTCAGAAATGGCACATGCTAGGATTTAACGCGAAAATATCCGATTATCTTCGATTTTGGAGCAAACATGCTCGCGACTGACCACATCGAAACCGCTCAGCAATTCCTCCGCGACGCCGACCGAGAATATGAAGCTGGCGATATCCTCCAAGCCTCGGAAAAGCTGTGGGGTGCTGCGTCACATGTTGTTATTGCTGAGATGAAGCGGCGAGAAATGCCGGTAAGGACGCACCGGCAAACCGTTGAAGCAGTCAACGCCCTCGCGGATGAGTTTGAGTCTCCTTCGCTCGCCGATTGGTTCATCGCGGCCCAAGGGTTACACAGGAACTTCTACAACGGCGACCTGGATGATGCGGATTTCTTGAATCATCGCCGACGAGTGATCTGGTTCGTCGAGCGAATGATTGAATTGACGGGTTAGAGCCTTCGCCTAGTCGAGGTTTCTAACGTCTACTACATCATCGCCGATGTCATCAGCTGGCTCGAAACCCAACACCCCCGTAGAAATACAACTCCGCCTCTTGCGTTCTAATGGTATCGGCAGCTGCCTATGCAGGGTGCATGCTAGGATTCAACAGGTAAACGAACAACTTTCCGCGCCTTTGGATTACATATGTTAGCAACTGACCACATCGAAACCGCTCAGCAATTCCTCCTCGACGCCGATCGCGAATATGACGATGGCGATATCCTCCAAGCCTCTGAAAAGCTGTGGGGTGCTGCGACGCATGCCGTGGTCGCCGAGATGCAAAACCGCGACATCGACGCCAACGGTCACCGCAAAATCAAGAGTTTCGTTCTGAGGCTAGAAGACGAACTTGAAGAACCGGGACTATTCTCGCTCTTCAAGCACGCGGAAACTTTGCATGTCAATTTTTACCACGGTTTCTTGAGCGAAGAGAATTTCGAGGAACATCGCGAACTCGTACGGCGTTTCGTCAACCGCATGATCGAGTTGACAAGTTAGGCTCCGCCTTCAGTCGAGATTTCGGACCTCGACCACATCATCCCCAATCTCATCAGCCGGTTCGAAACCTAAGACCTTCCCGTAGAAGTACAACTCCGCTTCCTGTGCTCGAATGATGTTGGCAGCTTGACGGAACCCATGCTGCTCGCCGGGGAAGGCGATATAGGCGTAAGGCAAGCCTTTCGACTCCAGCGCCTCGACCATGATCTCAGCCTGAGACGGCGGCACGATCTCGTCCTCCAATCCCTGCAAGATGATCATCGGGGTAGCGAGTTGATCCATGAAGTTGATCGCTGAACGGTCGTGATAACGTTGCGCTTCCGCCGGATACGGACCGACGAGCGATTCGAGGTAGCGAGACTCGAACTTGTGGGTATCGCCGATGAAAACCATCAGGTCCGCGATGCCGTAAAGCGCAGCGCCGGCGGCGAAGAAATCGTGGAACGTGAGCGCATTGATCGTGGTGTAGCCGCCTGCCGACCCTCCGCGGATGATCACTCGATCCTTGTCGACCAGTCCTTGATCGATCAAGTACTGCGCTGCCGCGATGCAGTCATCGGTGTCGTAGATGCCCCATTTGCCCTTGAGGGCGTCGCGATACACCTTGCCGTATCCGGAAGAACCGCGATAGTTGACATCGACAACCGCGAACCCCCGGCTAGTCCAGTAATGCGTTGATAGATCCAACCCCGTCCCGGATGCACTCGTCGGCCCACCGTGGCAGATAGTTACCAGCGGGGGCAACTCGCCGTCGGGCGCCGCGAAATCTTGATTTGTTGGCTCGTAGTAGTACGCATGCGCTGCACCGTTTTCGGTCGTCGGAAAAACCACGTGTTGCGGCGAAGAAAGATAACCAGGTTCAACGTCAACTTCGCTCGGCGAGTACACCGTTTCGCACTTCTCGGTTGCCAATTCAAGACGGACGACCGCCGGTTCGCGTGTCGGCGAAGCGCCAATGAAAAGTACCGACCCACCGTCAGGACTAGCTGTCACGTAAGACACTTCGCTAAACGGGATTTTGATCGTTTGGGCCGAATTGGCTCCAGGATCGATCAGCACGATTGAACCGGAGGTAGCCCCGCCTTTGCCGAGCGCGATTCTTCCATCCACTAGATGGGCGTACGAGGAAAAACCGAACTGCCAATCAGGACGACCGTGATCACTTTCCTCATCGAGGAGATTAGCCATCTCGCCATCCCGCCACACATAAATGTTCCACCATCCAGTTCGATCGGTCACGAAATGGAGCAGACCGTTGCTGGCCCAACTCGGCTGCACAATACTCTCCCCGGTTCCACCGACCAATTCTGCCGTGGTGCTGACGGATGCGTCATTGCCGTCGAAGGAACCTGACATCAACGAGTTGCCGTCCCAAGGCATATTCGGATGGTCCCACTCAGTCCATGCGATTCCGTCATGACTGGTACATTCTCGAGGCGCGCAGTAAAAGTCGCGACCAGATGCAACCACCTTCACTGCACCAGTCCCAGTATGAACCGCAACTATCTCGTTGACTGCCTCTTGACCGTCGTCGGTATGGGTCTCTCTCACGCACAGCAAATACTGGCCATTTCCAGTTATTGTCAGATCGGCGAATCTCGCCCCGCGCGGTATCGGTGGTTCCGCAGTCAAAGCCTCCGGGACCCGGCCATCACGCTGAACGTAAATCCTCTGGTCCGACCAGTTCGTGAAGTAGACCGTGCGGTCCCTAATCGCGTACGATCCCCCGCCGTACTCGTGTACTGCGTTTCGCGAGTTGAAATCCGGCGGCGTCAGGTCAGTCGTCGCACCGCTAGGTGAAAGCCGCATGATCACTTGGCGTCCACCCTCTTTTGGTCGACCATCCAACCAATAGATATCGTTTCCGTCGCACCTGATTTCGGACAGACGACGCTTGCCGCCGCTGATCAGCATTTCGGCAGCGATTGGCGATTTCCAAGATCCGTAAGGTGCGATGGTTGTCATGGCAAGTTATTTCTGTTGATTCGTCGTGGCAGTATCGTCAAATCTAGGATAACGCGCCTTCACACGCCCTCATGCACCGGTCACGCAGGCAATGCCAAGTGATAATCCGATCGTCATGCCATCCGCTCGACGTTGACCGTGACGACATCTACGCCGTGATATTTCTGATGTCGGACTGAAGTTGCATAGTGCCGCAACAACCTGAACGAGATCTCCCGATCGTCCGCGATGTCTGGGGTCTCACCCAAGTACGACAACTGATCCTCGAGATTCTCGGTTTCGGAAGCTGCGACAAACTCCAACTCGATTTCTCGCCCCACCGAATGAGCTGCCACCACCAGTCGCCTGGAATCGTCACTTTCAGATGCGTTGTTCGGGTCATCCAAAAGACTCGTCAACGTCTCCTCACCAACAAGAACGATCCGATTCTGGCTTGCTTCATCCCAACTAGCGGATGAAGCGAAACCACGCAAGAAATCGGTGAGTTGCGGTAGCGACCCCGTTTCCAGCGCCACCTTAATGCGCTTCCGTCTGGGCGCTGTGACCTCCATAAATAGCATGGCGACAATGGCCACCAATGAACCCGAAGTCATGCCGTTGCCGAGCAACACCCCTAAGAATCCGTCGCCAAGCAACTCTGGGAATATCCACTGGTTTTGAAAGCCTACTCCCACCCAAAACGCGAGACCGACGATCAGAGCCTTGCGGTAGTCCAACCCGTCTTGAATAACGATCCTCATTCCCTGCAAAAAGAGCAAAGCAATGAGCACCATTATGTACGCCGCCGCGACAGGAGCCGGAATCGCGATGATCACAGCAGCGACTTTTGGAAAGAACGCCAGCACAAGAAACGCGACGCCAATCACAACGCCGACGCGTCTAGCAGCCACGCCGGTCACTTCCGCAAGAGAGATGCTTGTCGAATACGTCGTGTTGGGCAAGGTGCCGAGTATTCCGGATAACAGGTTGCCGACTCCATCCGTATTCAACGCGCCTTGTACCACTCGGAAATCCGTGGCGCGCGGCTCGCGCCGAGACACTCTCTGTATCGCCACTCCATCGCCGATCGTCTCGATCGCGCCGATGATCGTCACGATCACGAAAGCGGGCAATAAGGCCCAGAACTCGACCCCTGGGGTTACATCTATGCCGGGCCATGATTGGAACGGCACGCCGATCCACTGGGCATCGATCACCGTTTGAATGTCGTAAAGGCCGAACGGCACCCCGACGATACAACCGACGGCCACTCCAATGATCGGCGACCATAACCGAAGCGAAGAAGGACCCCGAAGAACTAGAACAGTAACCGTTATCAACGTGGCAAGAACCGCCAACGGGGCCGCGATGTCAGACGTGTCCTCAGGCACGTCCCCGAACGAGTTGAACAATATCGGTGCTACCGTTGCCGCGATCAACATGATCACCGTACCCGCCACAGTAGGGGTGAAAATTCTTCTGAGCAACGACAGCCGCGCCGCGAGGAAAAACTGGATGATTGAAGAAACGATGATCAAACTCGCCATCGTCGCGGGACCAGCCTTCACCAATGCCGCGACGCACACCGCTATAAATGCCGCCGACGTGCCCATGATCAGAACGTATCCCGATCCGATTTTTCCCACGCGCACAACCTGCAAAATGGTGGTCAAACCGCTGATTATCATTGCCGCGAATACGCCCCACGTCATATAGGCCTCTGACACGTCCGCTATCCGCGCGACGATCACGACGGTCAATACGACCGGTGTGACGATTAAAACGGTGGCTTGTATTCCTGCGCCGATTGACACCAACGGCGGCGGGTTTTCATTCGGCTCGTACCGCACATGCGAATTTGTTCTCGCCATGGTCTTCCTTTAGGGACTTATAACCCTGTGACTCCAAGGACTAAATCTGTGAACGCCATTCAAGAATTTGCTCCCACTCGCTGGTGGTCTGCTCCACCTGTTTGCGGAGCAGAACGCATATCGCTGCAACATCGGTTAGTTGTTCAGAATCGAGAGTTTGTGCACGGGAAACAACAGCCAACCATTCATCAATTTTCGACTGCCAAAATTGACCATCTTCGTCCTGTTCGACCATGACACACGCCACGACTGCAAGAAAGTGACCTAGAGTAGTCAAAAAGTCTGGGTCACGTAGCCAGTCGTTGTCATCATCCCAATCGTTCATCTGGTTCTCCCTTTGATGGTTGGTCCTGTCATTCTAGCTTCCGCGGCGACTTGCAATTTGTCCTCGGAACTGTTAACAAAGGGTTGAGGAGAAAAAGAGGCAACCATCCTAGGCGAGCCGAGGTTTGGACAACGACGACCCGCCACAGGATCCCACCCTTACACCCCTTACCTAACGTTGTTTGGGTTGGCTAGAGCTTTTCGAGTTTGCTCGTCGATTACCACGGGGCACCTCCTTACCTGCGCCGTCAGTACGGATTGAACCCGCTGTTCAATCGGTTTGGGCGGCGGCTAAAACGAGAAGGCGGCACCAAAAACGTGCCGCCTTCTCGTGTGTCAGATTATACGGGTCGCGGTCGTTTGGACACTTCCGTGATTTTCGTGCTCGATCTGTGACTCCATTACAATCTGTTCATCTCTTTGTAAAACTTGCTTTTGGAGGCATTCCACGATATAATGGAGTTATGTTCGGAAAAACCACAGGACCCGGCCAGTCGTACCGCAAAGGCATCACCTTCTTGGACGCGGCACGTATCTTCAGCGATGAAGATTCCGCTCAGGAATGGATCATCTCGAAGCGGTGGTCTCGCGGGATCACATGCCCGTCATGCGGCAACCAGAACGTCTCGGAACTCAAGCGTCGCGGCACTCTACGCAGGTGGAGATGCAAAGACCGAAAGGCTTGCGGGAAGAACTTCACGGTCAAGACCGACACCATCATGCACGACTCCAAGTTGCCCGTGTCTCAGTGGTGCATAGCCATCTATCTCTACACCACGAACCTCAAGGGCATCTCAGCCATGAAACTCCACCGCGAGTTGGGCATCGCCTACAAGAACGCTTGGCACATGGCGCACCGCATCCGCAAGGCTATGGAAACACAACCTCAGATGTTTCAGGGTCCGGTCGAAGTTGACGAAACCTACATTGGCGGGAAGGTCGCCAACATGTCCAACGCCAAGCGTCGTCAGTTGAAGGAAGAGGGATTTGGTAGAGGACCGTCAGGCAAGACCGCCGCTGTCGGCATGAAAGACCGAGACACAGGCATGGTCGTCGCGGAAGTTCCTGGCTCCACCGACAAGAACGCCTTGCAGGGTTTCATCGCTGTCAACACCGAAGTCGAGTCGGTGGTCTACACCGACGAGCACGGGTCGTACCGCGGTCTCCCGCGTCCTCATCAGGCGGTCAAGCACAGCGTCAAAGAATACGTGGATGGACAAGCCCACACCAACGGCATCGAGTCGTTCTGGGCGAACCTGAAGCGCGGCTATGTCGGGACCTACCACTGGATGAGCGCGAAGCACCTGCACAGATATGTCTCGGAGTTCGAGGGCAGACACAACGTCCGTCCGCTCGATACCGAAGATCAAATGACGGCGGTCGTCCTAGGTGCGGAACGCAAAAGAACGACCTGAACAATGGATACAATTCAGTTTTCTCGGCGCACTAGGCGACGTTCAAACCGAGTTTCAAGCGCATTGCGGGACATGCAGAATTTTTGAAACAATGAAATTCAAACAACTGATAGAATCGGGAACTACGCTGGTGCCCCTGACGGGAATCGAACCCGCAACCTTGGTCTTCGCTAAAGCCACGCTCATCCATTGAGCTTCAGGGGCACCTATTTGGCAGGGTACACGCAGAGGTCCTTGCCACTTGGCGGGGTGAATGGGGGTCGAACCCATCTACCGAGAAATTGGCAGTCACCGGTGGTCACCAGACCTCACCCCGCCTAACAACAAAGACTACCGAAGTCGGTCGTCTGTAAACTGACACGACAAGGTTGTCGTAGACAGACAGAAGATGGTTACATGACAGGCAAAGACAGTAAAGGCTACGTCTACAAGGATGGGATGGTGCTGGACGCCGAAACAGCAGAACGTCTAGGCGTGAAAGGCGACTACGAGTACGAGCATTGGGCGGACCCGGATGAAGTCGCAGAGGCGATATTCGGTCTCACGCCTGAGCAGGCAAAGACAGTCCGAGATTCGGTTCCTGAAACTGAATGAGAACCTCAACTCCCAAACGTTGCAAATATGACGAACTGGGCGGCATTTGCAACGTGCCAATCGCCGGTGACGGTGATTTCTGCGAAAACCACGCTGAAAAAAGCCAAACCAACAAAATAGGATGCGTTGTTGTGCTGGTGATCGGCGCAATCCTACTTCTGGGTTTCATTGCACTGGGCACGTGTGGGACCTAGAATGTCGTGGTGCGCTTCTCACATCCAAATATCCTGCTGAGCATGAAGCGAGTGAATCGAGCATTGACAAGATGAATAGATCGACGTGGCATATCCTTCTCGGCTCGATGTTGGTTCTTGCGGTTGCGTCTATGGCGTGCGGACCCTACGAGGAAAAAGACGACGATAGGAACGATTTAGCCGACGTGGATGAAGGATTAGCAATCATTTACATAGACGACTTAATGCACGACTTCGAAAGAATATCAGGCACATGTCGACGGTTCAGGATCAAGCTTGCTGACGGAGAGAGACAGCATGTGTTGCCCACAATCCATTCTGTGATGAGAAGCATCACGGACAATCCGATCATCGCTTCACTGGAAGAAGACCATAGGCGACAGATTCTCGACATCAAAGACCGAACGGGCGCCAACATTTACTACGCCAGTGCTGAAGTCCCGTTGTCTTACTGCGAAGAATTGGCGACTTTGAAATGGGACGTGCAGGAGACCTTGGGTAGATAGGGTTTCTGGTGTCGGATTCATCGAAGCGTCCCACTTGTCACGCATCTGGAGTTTGGAGTCACAGGGTTATAATTCCCTGCCTTTACTACTCTTCAGCTGGTATTACCGGGAGGATCAACCGTGAGGGCATTTCATCGGTGTGGTAAATGGTCTGATGCGCAACTCGCAACTGAGTGTCCGACCAGTAGTCTTTACCCGTGTTGTGATTGCGATCGAAATTCGGAAAATCTGAACTCGTTACATAGAGACGGATGCTTTGCCCCTTCAAGAACCGGCAACCGATTGGGTTCAATTTGATGTCGTATTCGTACGGCACACCAGGTTCCGTAAAGGCAACGCGATCATAGCCATCGCGGTACCGCGTCCGCATGATGCCGTAGGTGAGATTCATGCACAGTCCGTCTTCGTGCACGATCGCCAGCTTAACTGCGAAATCGGTCTCGGGGGCATCAGTCGCCGCCCAAAGTTTGAGGCGAACGGGACCGATGACGTCGAGGTCCTCAGGCATAGGTTCCGTCTCGTATACGAGGACGTCTTGCCGATGGTCGTTGGGCGCTTGGTCGATGGGAATGGACTGGGAGTTCTGGTGCATCAGCGACATGACTGGGTCGCGAGGGTCGTATTCGAACTCGTCGGAGGCAGCACCAGGCTGTTGGTCGAACGTCAACATGCCGTCACCTTGGGCAGTATTGGCCTCGCCGAATGACGAGAGATAGAGGTCGGTGAACTGCGTATCCGGCAGCGGCCATGCGTCAGCACCGACCCATTCGTTGCGGTTCAGGACGAAGAGTTGGACCGGCTTCTCTTCAGACATGCCGTTGTCGGTGTCCTTTAGGGCGTAGTCGTACCAGCGGACGATGAGGTCGGCGTAGGTAGTCTCGGCGTTCGTGCCATAGTTGATCGGTCCAACGTTTCCGGTGTAGTTTGTGGCGTCGTGCCCCCACGGACCGACGATGAGACGGTGCTGATCGCGTAGATTTGGATCGCCGTCGATGATAAGTCCTTCGTAGTTGTCGATCGTTCCGATGAGGCGGTCCCACCATCCGGTGATCTGCATAACCGGAACTTCGACCTTTGAATGGGCCTCGTCGAAGCGCATGAAATCTTGATTTGTGTTGCGCAGGAAGGTCTGGTACTGCTCAGTCAAGCTGGCAAAGACGTGCTCCGGGATGTCGTAAAGCGGCAACCACCAGATGTATTTCGAACGCTCCACGGCGTTCCACCGGAACGTGGCTTCTATAGGATCAGCGGGTCCGTCGGTGCGCCCCTCGCGACGTCGAACATCGGCCGCCATCATGTACGTCCATTCGAGGCGGCGACCAGTCTCCCAAACACCAAAAGTGATGTCGAGCATATTCATCGAAATGCCGGATGCGAGCGCCGCCGCTAAACTCGGCGGGTTGGAGTGGAGGGCCATCCAGATTGCCCATGAGGCATTGGAGTGACCCCAAGTTCCGACTCGTCCATCGGATTGGGGCAGTTCGGCGGCCCATTCGATGGTGTCGTAGCCGTCTTCAATGTCCGTGGTCTCGTGCTTGTCTCGCCACATCCAGAAGTATTCGCCATCGGAGGCGTACCGGCCCCGCATGTCCTGGACAACGACCGTATAACCACCCTTGGCTATATCGGTTGCGTGCTCTTGGTAGCGAGGAGTGAGCTTGTTGTATGGGGTTCGGCAGACTAGGACGGGTTGGGGTCCGGAGTCGGGTTGGTAGTAGATATCGCCGCGCAGGATCGTTCCGTCGCGTGTGGTGCACTCAGCGTCGCGGGTGATAGTGAGGCCTGATGTGAAAGTAGTCATGGTGGGATGATATGGGAAATTGGGGAGGATGGACAGTCGTTGTGTTGTAAGGTTGAAATCGCCAGAGAAGTGTTCCAACTTACCAAGGTTTTGGAAGCAGAAGCACGCCGCCCCCTGCGCGGAATGTTGGAACCTTCACGCTTCTGTGGCAAGACGCTGATGCTTCCACCGCACAGGGGCATCGGCATATGTCAGATCGCGCTCAACTGATTTGGTTCTTCGGGTTCGGGCTTGTATTTCTACCGGTGTTCATTGGCATTGCTATTGCAATTATTATTGACCCAGCCGATGACAGCAACAAACCTCGAACTCCTACAAGGTCTTTATATACATCGGCAATCTCCACACCCGAGTCTGAGTCCAGGCGACTCGCAAGGCTGGAACGTGAGTCGGCTGAAATCTTGGACTGGATACTTAACTCAACGGATTCGTTGTCTCGTTGCGTCGCGTCCGGAAGAACCGACTGGGGACTGCGCGGTACTCAACTTGAATTGTTTGCACTGACACTTGAGGGAGCTGGTAGGGATTGGCTTGACGGCCGCCAAGACTCTTATTCCGTCTATGAGGTTGAGAGGGCTGTTGACGGTGCGAGACAAACCATTCGTGAGCTCAAAGCTGAGTGCGGGATCAGGTGACGAGCAACCTTGTCAATCAGGTGTATAAGCAACACGTTGATTAGCGTGAGAGCACGAAATCCGGCATAATCGGATCCATGCTCCCTGAAGTTTCGGGAACAGAGTTCAGACCGCCCCGTTTGCGACGGTCTCTGTTTGTAGAGGAGTGGCGGATGAAAGTTATCGGCCGGTTGTGTAACCGTGTATGCGTTTCAGAATCACAATAGTTCGATCAGATTCCGTAACGGTTCGAATGATTCGGCTTCGAAATTCCACTCGCCCGCATCGGCCGCTTCCCCGACGCGCAGGTTATATGGTTTCCTAGACGCTAGATACGCATAAGTCCGAGCCTTTGGGGTGGCCACGAATTCGTCCGGTGAAACTGACTCCAAGCATTCCATGTATCCTTCGACGCATCCTAAGATGTCCTGATCGTTGACCGAATCGAGACACACGTCTTCGATGGAGCCGTTGTTTTTGTAATGTGGGACAACTAGATAGACGATGCTGGGTAAGTCGTTGATTTGGGCAATCGTCAAAGGTGACGAAGGCTTCGGGAGGCTGAGTGCGTCCAAAGTGCCGTGAATGCTGCGTTCAGCATCATTGGCGTTTGTGTCAGCATCTCTATGTATCCCGATTGATGTTACGTTTTCAAAATTGTCGTCTTCTACAAAATTCCGCAAGAAGCTCTTGAGATTTTGCTTGCCACCATACACTTGAATTTGGATATCGCTGACAGATTTAGTCTCAATCAGAGCCCTGAACACTCTCAGGTCGTCATTTCCCTCTACCAGTAACTGTTTGGTCTCGGTTATGTTGATGCGGTTCGGTCTAGTACTGCCTGTCGGCGACGAGGTCATCGAATTTCCCATCCGACTTTAAACGCTGTGCTTAGCATGTCTTCGTCGTAACTTACAGCTCTAGCTTTTCCGTCGCGTCTGCCAATTCGGTGATAGTTGAATTTCCCGCCCACAGGCCCCAAAGCGTCGTGTGCCGCCTTGACGCATTCCCAACTATGCGTCGTTGCGAACACCTGCACATTATGATGACTAGCCAATTCATACAAACGCTCAAATACGTTCACCAAAACGGTGTAATGCAACCCATTTTCGATTTCGTCGATCATGTATTGCCCGCCATCAATCTGTGCAATTGAAGTGGCGAACTCGAGAATTCTGAAGGCTCCTTCGCCGAGTAAATTGACCGGGTAGAGGCCTTTTTGGTCTTCGATTTCGGCGTGCAGAATCACTTCACCTTCCAACGTCACCGGTACCAGCGACATGACACGAGGCCCTATTGCCTGCACGAATTCAAGCACATTAGCCTCTTGACGATCGAGTTGAAAAGCACCAAAGTTGGAAGCAATTTGAGCTTGCGGCTGACGACCTTTGGGAAGGGAAAAAGATGCTGGCATAACTTCGATGTCTTCGGTAGATTCGACGTGAATGCCCCTCTTGACTTCCATTGTCTGTGCGGGCACCGATACTTGAGTTTCCTGTGCCCAGATTCCCGTTGATGAGTGCTTCGTACCATCGGTGGTTAGGAAATCAAACACTATCTCGTACGAGCTCAACGCTTGGGAGTACTCGCTGCGAGCAGCGACATTTTGCGCCGAACCACTTCCAAATGGTTCGAGCCGCCTGTTGTGTTCGCGCAATGAGACCGCGAGTTTATCGGCGTCCGACGCTGAATAACCTAAGCCAGACAATTCGATCCGTTTTTCTGGATCGAACTGATTGAACAAATCTCTGAACACGGTGGCACCTGTAGCCGCGTTCAGTCCCCTGAAGCCCGTCACTCTGTAAGCGATGTCGGGCCTTCCCGGGGCAGCGAACATCCAAAGCGCCTCCAAGACCGACGTCTTACCCGAACCGTTCTTGCCGCCGATCAAATTGATGCGACCAAGATCTCTCAGAGTCACTTCCTCCAAGCCGCGAAAGTTCTGGATTCTGAATTCTTTGAGCATTTTGCTACCCAACACCCGATTAAGGGCCGTCTGCAATGGTTTGATTGTAACGCCATCCGGATTTGACTCCCCTTCGGGGCCGAACATACACTTGATCGCGTAAGCACCTGAGAAGCTACTGAGAAGCTAAAGGCAACGAACGGGATTAGTAGGTTCGTCCAACGCCATCCAAAGAGAGCCGGTATGATCCGCTGAAAGTCCGGCATGGCGACGCGATACTGAATTGGACCCGAGAGCCGCTACGGGGAACCGTCGGAAGACGCATTATCCGCAGCCGGGGTTGGATACGTTAAACATCCAAAATTGAGTTGCGGCGTGTAGGTCTCGGCTGTCGCCGGGATGACAGTAAGCGCCGAAACAGGGTGGCACCGCGAGCCACGCTCGTCCCTGTCCCGAAAGAAATGAATACATCTGGGACGGGGATTTTCGTTTGTTGGAGATCCGTAGTTCCAGCGGAACCAACATCGGCCATGAACACAACCGCAACCACACCTAAAACAAAGCAACCTCGACACTTCGATGTCGCGCCCGGCGCGAAGCCGAGAATCCTTACCGGCATTCGTCCCACCGGCGCGCTCCACTTGGGGCACTACGTCGGGGCGTTGAAGAACTGGCTCGATCTTCAAAACGAGTATGAGTGCTATTTCCTCATTGCCGACTACCAGGCCCTGGGCGATCATTTCCACGACATCGACCTCATACGTGAGTCGGTACTCGACGTAACCCTCGACTGGCTCGCCGTCGGACTCGATCCCGAAAAGTCGTCGTTCGTAGTCCAGAGCTATGTCCCCGAACACGCCGAACTCACCATGCTCCTTTCGTTCGTGACACCGTTGGGGATGCTTGAACGAAACCCAACCCTGAAATCCGAGATCGACAGCCTGCCGGTCGAGCGTCGAACGGTCGGTTTCTACAACTATCCAATGAGCCAAGTCGCAGACATCCTGCTTCCGCGCGCACACCTCGTCCCGGTCGGCGAAGACCAAGCACCCCACATCGAAATGACGCGCGAGGTGGCCCGCAAATTCAATCGCATGTTCACCCCGGTATTTCCCGAACCCGCTACCCTCATCGGCGAAGTTGGCAGGCTCGTCGGTACCGATGGCAACGCAAAGATGAGTAAATCCAGGGGCAACGCCATCATGCTCAGCGACGACGCCGACACCGTCAACCGCAAGGTGCGCAGCATGTTCACCGATCCGAACCGCATTCGCGCCGATATTCCGGGCCGCGTCGAAGGAAACCCCGTTTTCGAATACCACGACGCCTTCAACCCGAATACGCAACAGATCGAAGAATTCAAAGACCGGTACCGCAAGGGAACGGTCGGCGATGTCGAGGTCAAAACCGCACTTGCCCAAGCGCTCAACGACTTCCTAGACCCAATCCGTGATAGCCGAGAGCATTACAAGAACGACATGCCATACGTCGAGGATGTGTTGATGCAAGGCGTCAGGAGAGGCCGTAGCATCGCCGCACAAACCATGCAGAGAGTTCGCGACGCCATGCGAATCAGCTCCTACACATCGTCATGGTCGTAGCCGGAGCCGCTTTGCGGTTTCGGCCCAGTCAGCGAAAGCAATGCATTAGCGAATGGACACGACCAAAGATGAATGACGACATGTACACACCGGATATCGAGACCTTCGAGCGCTTGGCGGGCGAAGGCTACAACATCATCCCGGTATATCGAGAAATATCAGCTGACCTAGAAACGCCAGTTTCGGCCTTCATTAAAGTCGCCCGCGGAAACAACTCCTTCCTCTTCGAAAGCGTAGAGGGTGGCGAGAACGTCGCCCGATACTCGTTCCTCGGAACCGAACCTGCCGAAGTGATACGAACCGGCGCAGGAACCGGACTCGGAAACGTCGACCCATTGAACGTGTTGAAGGATCGGCTCGGGCACATCAACTATCCCGAAGTCGACGGTCTGCCCAAATTCGACGGCGGCGCTGTCGGCTATGTCGCATACGATGCCATCAAGTACTTCGAACCACGCGTTCCCGAGATTTCTGATGAAGCATCCGGCATGGACGTTCCCGAAGCCGTCTTCCTGCTCACCGACTCGATGCTGATATTCGACCACGTTCGCCAGAGCATCATCGTCGTCGCCCACGTCGCAATTTCGAGCGACACCGATCCGAAAAACGCTTATGACGCCGCGGCGCAACGCATCGAAGAGTTGATCAATCGCCTCTCCGGCCCTTTGCCAGACTCCGCCATGCGTCGCTCAGGCACACCCGCGCACTCGACTTCTCGTGCCAACGACGCCGATATCGACTACGACTTCATAGGATCAGCGGCATCGATGCCCGTTGGATGGTATACCGACGGATCCGACGAAGCAATTGGGCATCGTTACGTCCCAAACATGTCGAGAGAAAACTATCGACAGATGGTCGAAGCCTGCAAAACGGCGATCTACGACGGCGAGATCATTCAGGTGGTGGTATCGCAGCGGCTGACGCGTCGGACGGCGGTTGAGCCGTTCGACCTCTACCGTTCGCTCCGAGCCATCAATCCCTCGCCGTACATGTTCTACCTCGATCTCGACGGTTTCCAGATTATCGGCGCCTCTCCCGAACTGCTCGTCCAATCGGTAGATGGTCAGGTTGCCGTCCACCCGATCGCCGGATCGCGACCGCGCGGAACGACTCCCGAGGAAGACGAAGCGCTGGCCACCGAACTGCTCGCCGACGAAAAGGAGATCGCTGAGCACGTCATGTTGCTCGACCTCGGTCGCAATGATGTCGGACGCATCAGTCGACCGGGCTCCGTGCGCGTCACTCAGCAGCTCGAAATCGAACGCTACTCGCACATCATGCACATCGTCTCACACGTCGAGGGCATCCTTGACGACGGATACGACATCTATGATGTGCTGCGCGCTGGATTCCCGGCTGGCACCGTGTCCGGCGCACCTAAAATCCGCGCCATGGAGATCATCGCCGAGTACGAACCCGACAAGCGAGGTCCCTATTCAGGAGCCGTCGGTTACTTCTCCTACTCCGGCAACATGGACACCGCGATCTCGCTCCGCACCATGACCCTGCGCGACGGCGTCGCGTACCTCCAAGCAGGCGGCGGAATTGTCGCCGACTCCGACCCTCAGACCGAATACGAAGAGACCCTGCATAAGATGGGCGCGCTCATGCACGCCATCGACCATGCCGAGTCCGTAATGGAGGCATGAACCATGCTCCTTCTAATCGACAACTATGACAGTTTCACCTACAACCTGTTCCAATACCTCTCCGAGTTGGGTGCCGACGTAAAGGTCATCCGTAACGACAAAGCCAACGTCGAAGAACTCGCCGACATGGAACCAGAGCGTCTCGTCGTCTCACCGGGCCCCTCTCACCCTCGCAACGCCGGCATATCCATCGACGCCATCAGACACTTCGCGGGGAAAATTCCTGTATTGGGAGTGTGCCTCGGCCACCAAGCCATCGGCGAAGCCTTCGGCGGCATCGTCGACCACGCCGGCGAACTCAAACACGGCAAGACCTCGATGATCGAACACGACGGCAAGGGCGTCTTTAAGGATTTGCCTAACCCCTTCGAAGCCGTCCGCTACCACTCGTTGGCAGTTCAGCCAGACGCCGTACCGCCGGGCTTCGAAGTCACCGCGAGGTCGGCGGAGAGCGGAGTAATCATGGGGATGCGACATCCAGAGATGCCGTTGGAGGGGGTGCAGTTCCACCCTGAGTCGATACTGACGCGGCCGGGGAAGGATCTGCTGCAGAACTTTTTGGAGATGGGGGTGTGAGGGGTTGCCTACATCATCCTTTGATGCTCACGCGAAGTAATTGCCAAAAAACGACCCCCTCGACTACTCCGTTTCCGGAGAGAGCCCCTTGGGCTCTTGTCATCGAGGGGGAACCTTTGGTTCGAGTTTAACGCGCTCGTTGATTCTCGCTGCGTCGTAACGGTGTAGCCTGAGTGACATGTTCAAAGAACACGAACAGATCGTGCTAACCGATCACGTCAAGGGCGACGAGAATGTGGATCTGCGCCCCGGCGATGTTGGGACCGTCGTGCACATCCACCAAGGTGGTGAGGCATACATCGTCGAATTCATGTCTTTAGAAGGCGAAACGATCGCTCTCGCCACCGTGCTCCACTCCCAAGCGCGCGCCGTATCACGAGACGACATCTCCCACGCCAGAACGATCGAGCCGCCGATTGCGGCGTAGGAACTAACTACCCGGGCTAGCTTTCAGGGTCGAATGCGCGGATTCGAACCCGATTTTGCGTTACCACAATTAGGTTGCCTTCAACCATGGCTTGAGGATGGTCTTGGATTAAATCACGCATCGCCGATACTTTTTCCGCAACTGGCATGTCAACAAACCGGATAATGCACGGGCGCGGCAATCCTCGTAGAAACACTAACTCACCGAAATCCTTATCCTCGGTTACCAGCACTCGCTCTTCTCGTGTCGCGAGTGCGAGAAGCGATTCGTCCGAAGCCCTCGGGTCGTTCTCTGATGCAGAAAGGACATCATGCCCATCGTCGACCAACATCGTCCGCATGCCACGAGATTCGGAGCAAACATCGAGTAAGAATTTCACCGTTCTTAACCGACCGGGATTCGCTCATGAACACGTTCGCCTGACAGCGAACGGTGTGCGAACAACAAACACGCGCGGATATCTTCGGATTCGAGCAACGGATACTCTCGCAGAATCGTCTCTTCGCTATCGCCGGCCGCGAGCCAACCTAAAACATGTTCGACCGCAATCCGCATGTCTCGGACTATCGGTTTGCCGCCGAATATCTCTGGTCTGAACGTTATTCTGTTTAATAGTTCTTGTTCTTGATCCACCAGATTCCTCCACTGCGTCCGATTTTACGCCATCCCCACCATAAGCTCCTTGCGATGCCGCAGCAACATAGCACTCGCGTAAGCGAACCAACCTCGTAGTTCATAACATCATTAAGACCGACATAGATTCACCTCCGACCCCACCATGAACATCCAACAAGGCATCCAAGCCGTTGTCGATAACCTCGACCTCTCACAATCCGAAGCCGCAGACGTTATGGCGCAGATCATGGGCGGCGAGGCTACCGAAGCCCAGTTCGGTTCCTTCGTTACCGCACTCCGCATGAAGGGTGAGACCCCTGAAGAAATCGCGGGCATGGCGTCGGTGATGCGAGACGTCTCGTTGCATGTGAGCCCTGGTGTCGATACGGTCGATACGTGCGGGACGGGTGGCAGCGGCAAGGAATGGTTCAACATCTCGACGGCCGCGGCGTTAGTGGTGGCTGGCGCTGGGGTGCATGTGGCCAAACACGGCAACCGTGCCATGTCAGGTTCAACCGGCAGCGCCGACGTTTTGGAAGCTCTGGGTGTGAACATCTTGCTCGGACCTGAAGGCGTGTTCCGATGCGTCAATGAAGCCGGTATCGGCTTCATGTTCGCCCAAGCCTTCCATCCGGCGATGCGCTTCGCCGGACCACTCCGACCCCAAATCGGCATCCGCACCGTCTTCAATATCCTCGGACCGTTGACCAATCCTGCTGGTGCTACACGCCAGGTGATCGGTGTCGCTGATCGTGCAACCTCGGAGAAAATCGCGAAGGCACTCCAACTGCTTGGAACCGATTACGCATTGGTGGTCCACGCCGAATCGGGTGCAGACGAGGTCGACATCGAGGACCACACTCTGATGTTCCAGGTAACACCTGACATCCTCAAACGTCGCCGCACCCGCCCTGCCGACTTTGGCTTGCCCGAAGGTAGTCGAGACCACTTAGTGGCAGAATCGGTCGAACATAGCGCCGAAATAATCCGAACCGTCTTTGCCGGCACAGGAGGCGAGCACAACGCACCACCGAGCCCGGAACGGTCCCGCTACAACGTAGTCGCCATCAATGCGGCGGTCGCCCTCTTGGCAGCTGGAAAAGCCGAAAGCTTCAACGACGCCGCCCTAATGGCGAAAGACAGCATCGACAGCGGAGCGGCAGCCACCAAACTCGCCGCGCTCGCGAAGGTCAGCAGCGGCCTGAGTTAAACGTGCCTCGACGGTGATGCCTGCGGGCGACACCCATCGCTAAAACTCAAAAACGGACGGCGCACCATCGGGGTCAGGTGTAACATTGCCGCTAACCGTCTACCGCGTTCGACGCGAAATCAGGGATATCGGTCGGACACAAGCCACCCATGGACCTCGCCAAAGCTAGAG
Organism: SAR202 cluster bacterium bin127; assembly: GCA_002239045.1. Lineage (GTDB taxonomy): Bacteria > Chloroflexota > Dehalococcoidia > Lucifugimonadales > Lucifugimonadaceae > Bin127. The sequence continues at coordinate 134,117 of MPNN01000002.1, read as the reverse complement.
CTACGCGCGATCGATACCTGACCGCGCTTCACTATCGCGACTTCCGATGGATCATGCTCGGGAGCCTCGGTGGTCAATCCGCATACTGGGCATTGATCATCGCACGCGGCGTGCTCGTGCTCGAGATGACCGATTCGGCTGGTTGGGTCGGCGTCGCAACCTTCGCGGCAATGGTGCCGCGGTTCGTGATGCCGCCTTTCGCTGGCTACCTCGCCGACCGCTTCGACCGGCGCTCCGTCTTGGCCATCGCGTACGTGTTGCAGACCTTGAACGTGCTGCTGCTTGCAGGACTCGCCTTCGCTGACCTCTTGGGTGTTGGGATCCTTATCGGGCTCTCTCTACTCAATGGCACTTTCCGAGCGTTCCAGATGACCGCCACTCAGGCGCTGGTTCCCAACCTCGTTCCCAAAGAGCACCTTCTCAACGCCATCGCCCTGAATCAGATGTCGCTACAAGGCGCACGGTTGGTTGGACCTGCATTGATCGCTCCCGCATTGATCTTCGGCGGAACCAGCGCCGCGTTCCTCGCATGCGCGGGCCTCTATGTCGTTAGCATCGCCAGCATCCTCGCCGTCCGCACCCGTTCAACGGGCGCTCTCACCAAAGGCGCAGGGATGTTAACCAGCATCGTCGAAGCAGCTTCCTACGCCTGGGCAGACAGGAGGCTCCGGGTCATATTCATACTCATCGCCCTCCACTGCGCGATGACCATGTCGTTCGAGACGATCCTGCCGGTGCTGTCGCAGCAAGTATTGGGCGAGCCCGAGCACGCGAATAACCTGATGATGGCTGTTGGTGCCGGAGCTCTCGTGGGCGTATTCGCCATTAGCGGCATCCGCAACTCGCAGAGCCGGGGAATCATCCTGCTCGTCGCAGGCGCCTTGAGCGGTGCATCGATGATCGTGCTCGCATCCGCGACCAACCTCCCGTCGGCGCTGGTCGGAGCCGCCGCTATGGGAGGGACGCAGGCCGCATTCATGGCGATTGCGGGTGCGATGGTACAGGCGCTGGCCCCCGACGAAATGCGCGGGCGAATTACCGGATTCAGTCACATCATCATCGGCGGCACCATGGCCGTCCTCAACCTCGTAAACGGCTTCGCAGCAGACGCGATCGGCGTATCCAACCTCCTCTGGATACTCGGCCTGGGCTTCACCGCAATCGTTGTCGCCAGCCTCGCACTTGGTAGCCTCAGAGGCATCTACCGCGGCGCAGTTGAAGCACCCGCAGCGGCAGCATAATTCGCCAATTGCTCACCCCAAATGATCACTTGAGGTGAGCAACGACGCGGGTCATTCATTTCAAATGAATCGATGCCTGTTTAACATTGAGTCATCACCTAAATTCGCTACCAACCAAGCGATGACGACCAACAACCATTCCAACCTTTCGATCCTTGACCGCATCGTCGCGGCCAAGCGGAAACGCATATCCGCCGACAAGATCGCTACCTCGCCGGGCGCAATGTTCTCCGCCGCCGAAGACGCGAACCAAGCCCAAACGGCGCTGGCTTTCGACCAAGCGATATCCGCGCCCTCAGCGATCTCCGTCATCGCCGAGATGAAACGGTCGTCCCCCTCCGCCGGCGTCATGGACACCACCCTCGATCCTGCGAAGAGAGCAGAAACATACTGCCGTGCAGGAGCCGCAGCAATTTCCGTACTTACCGAGCAGGATTTCTTCCAGGGCACGATCTCGGACCTCCAATCCGCCTCTACAGTCGCCCATCAACACAACGTCGCGGTCCTCGAAAAAGACTTCGTCGTAGACGACTACCAGATCTACCAAGCCCGCGCCGCGGGAGCGGACACCGTCCTCCTGATCATCGCCATCCTCGACCCCGGCCAATACGCCGATCTTTACACCGTCTCCAAAGGCCTTGGCATGGAACCATTGGTCGAGGTTTTCGACGAACACGAGCTTGAGATAGCCCTGACCGCCGCCGAACCGAGAATCGTCGGCGTCAACAACCGCAATTTGAAGACCCTCACTACCTCGCTAGACGTCTTCCCAAGACTCGCCAAGCGGATACCAGATGACGTTGTTAAGGTAGCCGAGAGCGGGATGCGAAGTGCCGACGACGTCAAACGGATGGCCGATGCCGGGGCCAAAGCCGTCCTAGTGGGCGAATCGCTGATGAACGCAGACGGCGATCCGACAGAACTGATCTCCCAAATGGCCGCAATCACGGTATGACCTACCAACCCAAAGTGAAGATCTGCGGAATCCGCGACGGCGACTCCGCCATGGAAGCGGCCAACGCAGGTGCCGATTTCTTCGGCGTAGTGCTCGTCGAGGGGGTCCGAAGGCAGTTGACGCGTTTTCAGGCGCAGGAGGTGGTCCGCGACTACCGAATCCGCGCACGAGACCACCGCGTCAAGCGGTTACGGCAGAAGGCGACACAGGTCGTGGGACTCTTCAGGAACCAAGACGCTCGATGGGTCAACAAAACCACCCAGCAAGTCGATCTCGACTACGTGCAACTCAACGGAGAAGAAGACGAAGCCTACATGCGCGCGATGTGGAAGCCCATCATCCGACAGCTGCGCATCAAACCCGAGATGTCCCGTGGCGAACTCAGCGACATCGTCGACCATCACCTGTCGCAAGACCGCATCGTTCTCCTCGATCGATACGACGAAGCCCAGCCCGGCGGCACCGGCAAGACGTTCGACTGGACCATCGCCGAAGAAATCGCCAACCGCGAAGGCGTGATGCTCGCCGGAGGACTCACACCCGAAACAGTCCAATCCGCCGTCAAACAACTCTCCCCGTGGGCCGTCGATGTTTCGACCGGCGTCGAGTCCGACGGCATCAAAGATCACGCCAAGATTCGGGCGTTTGTCGAAACGGCGAAATCGGCTTAGCCACGCGGTCGAAAATCGATGCGCGATTGGCATTCAACCCGTCTATACTTTCGAAACATCTAATCCGAGAATCGGCTGTTTGCGCGCGGAGGCGACGTCTTGAAAGTAGCTCAGATCGGCACAAAACATGGTCACGCGGCTGGCGTTTACCAAGTGATGCTTGAACATCCGGGTGTGGAGGTCGTCGGCTGTTACGAACCCGATGCCGAACGTCAGGCATTTTGCGCTGAGTCGGGCGATTGGGATGATGCCGTGTGGTTCGATTCGATTGACGAAATCTTGGACAACCCTGAGATCGTCGCGGTCGCATCGGAGGGAGCCAATCGAGAGAGTCTCGCGCATACCGAGGCGATCGTCGGCGCGGGCAAGCATTGTTTCTACGACAAGCCAGCGGGAGACGATTTCCACCGCTTTATGGGCATCATCGAAGATGCCAAAGCGCAAGACCTACAAGTGACGCTCGGTTACATGTTCCGCAAACACGACGGCTTCGAGCGCATGGCAAACTGGGTGAGGTCCGGTTTTCTGGGCCACGTCTTCCAGGTGCGAGCTCACATGTCCACTTGGCTGCCGGAGCGATCGACTGGTGGGCAGTACACGGACCGAAAAGGGTTGTCGTACCACCGTGGCGGTGTTCTGTTCGATCTCGGTGGGCATGTGCTCGACCAGATCGTTTGGATGATGGGCAGACCCGAACGCGTCACTCCTTATCTTCAAAACGCAACATCGGAAACCCGCGACTTCATGGACAACACGCTCGCTGTGTTGGAGTATTCGAATGCATTGGTTACCGTGGACATCGCAGCCATGGAACCGCGACCGATGGCACGGCGTTTCGAGGTCTACGGCACGGAGGGTTCGGCAATCATGGAGCCGTTCGAACCTGCGGAGCGGCTCCGATTGTGCATGGCCGAATCGAAGGGTGGATACGACGAGGGAGTGACGATGCTTGACCTCGAGGATCGGAGGCGATATGTCGATACCTTTGCGGCGTTCGTAGAGACGATCGAGAACGGTGCGCCGCCGCTGCGAAGTCGGGAACACGAGCTATTGGTTCAGGAGACGTTGATGCGTTGCACCGGTGGTTTGCCTGGATGATTTCGTCCGGAAAAACGGTAAGCCAAAGTTGAACGAGATTGTTGCTTCATCGTGAACGGCGATTCCAAAGGGACGAAGACCAGATCTTTTGGTGCCGGTGCTCGGGAAAACCACGACGCCAGCGAATACTATGCCCGCCGGTTGATGCCGATCGATGTTGACGCCGACATTGATCGCAAACCGCGCCCGGAAACCACTTTCCCTCATTTAGCACGTAACCAGATATTTCAAAAAAGCAGTGAGAGCATGGACGAAATACCTGATCGATCGCTACACCTGATGGTCACGTCACCGCCGTACAACGTCGGCAAAGACTACGACGACGATCTTTCAATGGATGAATACCTGGGACTCATCCGCAAGGTCATGAACGAAACGTACCGCGTCCTTGTTGATGGTGGGCGAACCTGCGTTAATGTCGCGAACATCGGCCGTAAGCCCTATATACCTTTGCATGCATACGTGATCCAAATCGCCGCCGAAATTGGCTTCTATATGCGCGGAGAGATCATTTGGAACAAAGGGATGAGTGGATCATCGACCGCTTGGGGCAGTTGGATGTCGCCTTCGAATCCGACGTTACGGGATACACACGAATACATCCTGGTCTTCCAGAAACCACCGTTCGGCCGAAAGCGGATCGAAGGTCATGAGTCAACAATCTCACGTGACGACTTCCTTGAACACACCAAGAGCATGTGGACCTTCCCGCCGACGTCCGCCAAACGCGCCAAACACCCCGCTCCTTTTCCGGTGGAACTGCCGCGGCGATTGATCGATCTCTACACGTTTTCGGGAGAGGTCGTCTTGGACCCGTTCATGGGAAGTGGCGCAACCGCCATCGCAGCGGTCGAACTGGGGCGATCATTCGTCGGCTATGAGATCTCGCCGGATTACGTTGCGATCGCTCGTGCGCGCTTGTCCGAGGCCACATCTCACGCAGCCGCCTCGTGATCCCCAACGAAATCGTCGCCGTAATCGCATCTGCGGTGGTGGCTTATCTGCTTGGGTCGTTGCCGTTTGCAGTGTTTGTTGCGAAGCTTGCGGGGGTTGACATTTTCAAGGTTGGCACGGGCAATCCCGGGGCTTCGAACGTTTTTCGGAAGGTGGGTCGGAGATACGGCGCCGTGGTGTTCGGGTTGGATATCGCCAAGGGTACGCTTGCGGTGGTTGTAGCCGTGCTGATCGGTTGCCCGGATTTGTTTCTGCCAGTGGCGTCGGCATTCGCGATTGTGGGTCACTGGCTCCCGATGTTCACGGGATTCAAGGGCGGCGCGGGTTTGGCGACGGGCGTCGGTATCGGCGTGGCGTTGATTGGAATATGGGGATTGGTTGCAGCGGCGGCCGGGTTGGCAGCTTTGCCGATCATCAAGGATGGCCCGAGATCCGCGGCGGTCACCTTGGTCGTGGCGATCGTGGCAGCGTTTCTTACGGGCCCGAACTGGATCGCCCTCGGCGGGATGGTGCTCATATTGGCAATGCTGGTGGGACGCTTGTTCCTAGTTGAGTTTCCGAAGGATCGACGTGGCGATCGCCCGGAGCCGCATGTTTGGAATCGGCGTTGAGTTCGTCCCGCGAGTCTGAGTGCTGGGACGCCCGGATTGACGAGTCGGCAAGTTGTATATTGGATTGGTGTTGCGAGTAGCGACGAAGGACCGTATGGAGACCCCAAAGATGACGACGAGTCAGGAATATAAGGATTTAGAGGCCAAGTACTACATGCAGGTAGTGCGACGGATGCCGCCGGTGCTGGTGCGCGGTGAAGGCTCTCGTGTCTTCGACAACGACGGGAAGTCTTATCTTGATTTCACCGCGGGTTGGGCGGTGCTAAACATGGGTCATTCGCATCCGGCTGTGACTAAAGCCGTTAGTGAACAGGCCGGCCAGATAATGCAAATGTCGAACCTGTTTTACACGACGCCACAGCTGCCTTTGGCGCAGTTCATCGTCGAAAATTCGGACGTCGACCGAGTTTTCTTCTGCAACTCTGGTGCGGAAGCGAACGAAGGCGCGAGCAAATTGGCGCGCAAGTGGGGTCGCACCCAATTGGACAGCGCTTACGAGATCATCACGGCTCTCGACTCGTTCCACGGGCGGACGCAGGCGATGATGGCGGCGACGGGTCAACCGCACTACCAAGACAACTGGAAACCGTTGATGCCGGGCTTCGTCAACGTTCCGTACAACGATTTTGATGCCATTGCCGAAGCATACGCGGAATCCAAGACTTGCGCCGTTCTTCTGGAACCCGTCCAAGGAGAGGGCGGCGTGAATGTTCCAGATGATGGCTACCTTCGCCGAGTCCAAGATTTCTGCAAAGAGAAAAATATCCTCTTTATGCTCGATGAGGTGCAGACCGGAATGGGTCGGCTGGGGACAGTGTTCGGCTACCAACGCTTCGAGGGCGTGGAACCCGACGTGATGGCGCTTGGCAAAGCGGTCGGTTCAGGTGCTCCGCTCGGAGCGTTCGCGTGCAAAGAGTTCTGCGCAGTTCTAGAACCTGGCGATCACGGCTCAACATTTGGCGGCAATGCGCTCACCACGGCTGCGGGTGCAGCTGGCGCGAAGGTTTTGTTGGATGAAGACGGACCGGGACAGGCGATGCGGAATGGCGAGTACCTCATGGGCAAGCTCAACGCGCTGCGCGAGGAACATCCGACCATTACCGAGGTCCGAGGTATGGGTATGCTCGTTGGCGTGGAGATGTCAGAAGAGATTTCAGGGGCGCTCGTGGCCGAGTGTCTAGATCGAGGGCTGTTGCTCAACGCGGTTCGCCCGAATATGTTGCGCTTCATGCCGCCGCTCAATGCGAGCAGAGAAGAGATCGATGAAGCCATCCAGATTTTGGCCGCTGCGCTCGGCGAAGTGAGTTAATCGTTCTCGCAGTTCGCGAGTTCACTGGGTCTGACTCGTTCGTCCGCTGCATGGCGATTTGCATTGCGCGCGAGTTCAGAAGACTACAACGCGATCCGCGTCGCGCTGGTTCACGCACGCTTAAACGAACGTGGCATCTAAAGCTCAAGGTTGGGTAAGTTTATGGTCAAGTTAAAACCCGTCGATTCTTATTTCAATCCGATTTGAATCATCAACGCGTTTTGCGCCAAGAACCGCAACCTGTTGACACAAAACCAACGTCGGTTTCCATGATCGTAACTTCGATTCTCCCTTTGCCACTACCGAATTCGATGATGCTGTTTGCAGTGTGGTCGAAACTAGATACTCGGTACCATCTGCAAATCGGAACTGGCTTACCGCCCTTGAATGGTTGTGTTGGCACGTCCGCCATATACGTCCCCGGCGTGATTTCGACATTAGCGATGTAGCTACCATCGTCAAACGTTTCGAACGGGCCAAGTTTTAACGCCGTATCAATGCTGCGCCACGCACCGCAACCGTAGGTCACGAATCCTTCGTCCTCGGGCTCAATCGACACGATCCAGCGGGCATCAGAGAATCCGCTTGCAATCTCATCAGACTCGGTCCCGCCAAAACTGCGCACCCGGCTCCATCTGCATCCGCCGTTTGTCAGGGGTGATGCGATGTAGGTTCCCGGCTCGATGTGCAATCCGACCATGTACGAGCCACTGCTGAATCTCGTAGGGCGTTCAATTGGTTCAGGAGTTTCGCTCTGATCCCACAACACCCATTCTCCACAGCCCACCGATGCAAACCCAACATCACTCTCTGCGATATCGACTATTTTGATCCCCGACGCGATCGTCTCGACGATGACGCCGTCTGTCCAAGTGAAATCGCTTAATCGCCGCCATCTGCAGTTTGGATGATCGACATCTACCGACATGTATCGGCCTGCGGCTATGTCCTTCCCAATCCGGAAAGTTCCATCGCGGAACCTTGTAAGTAAGTTCGCGTCGCTTGTTTCGGGCGTGATTGGTGCATTTTGCAGTGTGTAGTCGGCTGACAATCTGCGCCATGTACCGCATCCGAATGATCGGAATCCCGCGTCTGAATTGCTAATTGTTGCGATCGCCTGGCCTTCACTCGAGTAAATGTTGATGCGGTTGAAAAAGTCGCCGTCAAATCCGGTCAACCGACTCCAAAAGCAGGTTTCTGCTTCGAGGCCTTCGGCAATATAAGTACCGGCCACTATATCGCGATGAACTATGTATGTCCCGTCATCAAATGTCGTTGCTTGAGTACCTTTGCGGTCAATATCGTCATCCGCGATTATCTCCCAGGTGCCGCATCCGTCGGAGTAAAAGCCGGTATCAAAGTCGGTTATCGTCGTCACTGAACGGCCAACCGAAGACTCGGATTCGGTCAGAGCATCGATTTCGCCGTTAAAACCTGCCAAGCGGCTCCAAAAGCATATCGATCCAGAAGGCACGTCGGCAGCGTAGGTCCCGGGTGCAATCTCGGCGTCGACGACCCAGGTACCGTGGTCGAAACTGTCCTGAACTTCCACGTTCGCCTCGTGCACAAGTGGTACCCATTCGCCGCAACCAAGGGTCGTGAAGACGGCGTCGATCTCTCTGATTTCTGCGATGTTCTTGCCCACCGGGTTCCGCACGGCGACGTGATCTGCTGACGTGCCGGCGTATCCGCTGAGGCGTCGCCACGTGCATCTGCCGGATTCTGGACCGGGTGATTCATAAAGACCTGGAGAAACATGAACGTTGACGACGTGTTCGCCGTCGCCGAATGCATGGGTAGCGATGTCTTGCGAGAGGTTGTCTACCAGCGTCCAGTCGTGGCAGTCGATAGAGCGAAATCCGATCGCGTCGGGAGGGATATCCGTCACACCACGGAGCAAACCATTGCCTGAGGCGATTATGTCGGTGGAACGCCCGGCAAAACCGCTCAGCAAGAACCATCTGCACGAGCGTTGGTCTATCGCGTCGGCGACGTATGCGCCGGGTTGGATGTCGATGCCCACAGCGAAAGTTCCGCGGCCGATGGCTTGGGCGGGATCGGCTGTGAGGTCAACGCTCGAGATCGGTTGCCAAGTGCCGCACCCTTCACTGAAAAAGCCGGTATCTGTTGGAAGTATGGTGACTATCTGCCGCCCTTTCGAGACGTAACCTCCCGTGTTATCGGGCGCATGGTCTCCGAAGGGCGCGGTGCGGAACCAGTTGCAGAGGCCTTCGCCTGCGTCGGCGATGTAGTTGCCGGATGCGATCTCGATGTCGACGAGGTAAGAGCCGTCGTAGAACCGGGTCGCTGGTTCTGTTGGTGGTTCGGCTTCGCGCACCTTCCATGTGCCGCATCTTATGGAGTAGAAACCGACGTTTTCATTCGTGATCTCAACGATTGGTGTTCCGGTTTTCCACCAGGTCAGGAGCTGGTTGGGATCGGCGTTGTGAGTGAAGTCGTTAACGGTGAACCAAAGGCATCGACCGTTGTTCGCGTTTGCGGTATAGATGCCGGGAGCGATGTCTACTCCGATGTGGTACATCCCTTGACCAAACTGTGCTGCACGAGGTTTCTGGGATGTGCTGTGCTCGCGCCACTCGCCGCAGTTGGTAGTTTCTATGGTGCGGTCGTTACCGGTCAACGTGATGATTGCGCGATTGATGAAGGTAGGGTTACGCGTGCGGTCGTTGTTGTCGGTGATGCTGACGAGGCAGATGCCATCTTCGGTGTCGGTCACATAGGTTCCGGCGGCAATGTCGGCGCCGATTTGGTGGATGCCGTCGGAGAAGGTGGGGGTGACGGTGTCGGCGGATGCGACGTTGTCGAAAGCGATTAGGGTTGCGATCGCGGCGATGGAGGCGACGAGCAGGATGAATGTTGCGCGTGTTTGCACAACATCGAATGGTAACGTTTGTCGCGTTTTGCGGTTCGGATGGACGATCGCTATCGTGCGTCGCGCATTGTTTGGCGTTTCATTTGAGTACGTGCCGGGAGACTGTAGATGTCGATAAAACCTACGGCGGCGGCGTGGTCGAACTCGTCTTCGGTGGAGTAGGTGGCCAGTTCGAAGTCGTAGAGAGAATGAGGTGAGCGACGTCCGGTTACGGTGGAGGAACCTTTGTAGAGTTTGACGCGAACATCGCCGGAGGTGTAGCGCATGGCGGATCTGACGAATGCGTCGAGGTTTTCGCGAAGTCCGGTGTACCATCGGCCATCGTAGACGAGGTCGGCGTAGATTGGTGCGAGTTGCGCTTTTACGCGTTGTTGGTCGCGGGCAAGAGTCGCAGTCTCAAGTGCGGCTAGTGCTTGGTATAGGACGACAGCGGCGGGAGTTTCGTAGACCTCGCGGGACTTGATGCCGACGAGGCGGTTTTCGAGGTGGTCGACACGTCCGACTCCGTGTGATCCGGCGAGGAGGTTTAGTTGCTCGATGAGTTCAACGAGACCCAATTTATTGCCGTTGAGAGCTGTCGGCACGCCTTTGTCGAATGAGATTTCGACTTCTTCGGCTTGATCCGGTGTTTGATCTGGAGCTTGGGTCCAGGAGTAGGCGTCTTCGGGTGCAGAAAACCAGGTGTCTTCAAGGTCTTCGCCTTCGATGGCAAGCCCCCACATGTTGCGGTCGATGGAGTAAACGCGTTGGTCGTCCCCGACTTCGCGGAGTTCGAGACCGGCGCGGGCGGCGAACTCTTTCTCTTCGTCGCGGGTCATCTCCCACTCGCGAGCGGGTGCGATGATGCGGAGGGGTTCGCCGTGCGCGGCGAGGGTTTTGATGCCGGCGTCGAAGCGAACTTGATCATTGCCTTTGCCAGTGCATCCGTGTGCGACGGCGACAGCTCCGACTTGGCGTGCGGCTTCGACGAGTTTCTTGGCCATCAGGGGTCGGCCAAATGCGGTGGAGAGTGCGTATACCGATTCGTACATAGCGCCGGCTTTGAGGCCGGGGACGATGAAGTCGCGGGCGAACTCGTCTTTGACATCCCAGACCAGGGATTCGACGGCACCAGCGGAGGCGGCGCGCTCTCGGACACCTTCGAGTTCGGGTCCACCGCCGATGTCGACGGTGAGGGTTACGACATCGAGGTTGTAGTTTTCACGGATCCAGACGATGGAGATGGTGGAGTCCATTCCGCCGCTATACGCGAGTACGCATTTGTCTCTGGCCATTTGGTGATCGGTTCCCTAGTTGGTCTGTTGAATGGGAATTATGTACAATCTTACCCACGCTTCCGTTTGAGATACCGCCATTCGCTCTGATCTTTGGGCGGCGTGGATACCAACGCTTGCGTCACGTTGGCGAAGGTGTCGGGTATAGGTTCGGGCAACGTGTAGGGGCGTTTGGGTTGCCGTTTTCGCTTGGGTTCAGCCATAAGAAGGATTATACCCCTCAAACAACAAAGCCCCCGCATTTAGCAGGGGCTTCAACATGCGTGTCCGTCGTTTAGGCGACAAGCGCGCCGCAGGAACAATCCTGCTTGGCGGCTACGACCTTGAGTCCATTTTCTCTCGCGTCGCAGAACGTCTTGAGAAGGTCGTTAAGCGCGCTTTTCGGCCTGATTGCCTTTCGGTTTATCGCCGGGTCCCCGCCAATCGCCTTGTAGTAACGCTCCACTAGCCGCGAATTGGTGCATTCGAGCGGTTTGATGCGCGGAGGGTTGTCCGTCCTAGCACCCGTGTCTCTTTCATGTTGGTCCGCCGACTTCCTGCCTTGCGCTACTTCCTCGGCTCCGTCACGATCCTCAGCGATCGCTTTCCGCGCCACGTTGACCTGAGACTGACTGACTCCGTACATGTAGACAATCGCACTGTCGGGCAACTGCTCATCATCCGGCAAGTGTTCATGCGACAGAAGCACGGCGGTGATCTGTGCCTTTTTCGACAGGTGCCGCCGATCGCTGTTAGCCCTCAATATGAATTCTTCCGCTTCTTTCGCGTCACCCTCGAACTCGGAAAATACCGGTTCGACGTTGGCTCGTTTCGCCGCGGAAAAGCGATGCCATCCATCTAGGATCTCGCCGTTGAACGTGACGACTGGGAACATATTGTCGAACCCTTGGGTTCGCATGTTCTCCGCGATGCGCTCGATCAATCGGGGGTCTTCAGGGTAGACGTAGCTTAGTCTGTGTCTTGTAAAGGATTGTTCTCCCATATCTCTTCCACCTTTCTATCCAGTTCGGTTTGATACTTCACCGCGCATTTTCCGCAGTTGTGAAGCTCGTGATACAACGCCATAGCGTAGGCCGTCTTTTTCAGGAGACGGAACGTTATCCCGGGCCTCTGGGACAGCCACGTGGCTACTCCGTCGGCGGAGTAACCGTCGTGCCGCGCACTCTTGCCCGGCATGTACGGGACGATGGCATGTTTCTGCTTAGCCAAGTAAATATCTTTTGCCGTTTTCCCGAACGCGCGCTGCACTACAACGGATGTGAACAAGCGATGACCGAACGGGATCGGCTTGTGTTGCATAGCGCCTTCCTTTCCGTAGTTATTGTCGTAACTATGAATGTCGCTATCATTGCAACTACAACGAAGATTATTTGTGAAGCATGTTTCGCATAACCGCTTCATGCGGCGCATGGCTTTGATCAGGTCGGGACGGGTGATCTCTAATCGCTCTTTGCCCCGTCCGTGCGGCACCAGCTTCGCCTTCAAAACGCCCTTTCTGTACCAGTGGTTGATGGTGACTTGCGATAGTCTGACGTGCCGAGCTGCTTCTGATCTAGTTTGGTAGATTCTCACTTGACCCCTCCGGTGTTAGGCGATCAAGTCGCAGTAACGCAACCGCTTGCCCGACATCCCCGCTACCATGCGCTTCAACTGATCCTCGGTGTCTCGAGGTCGGGCATTGTGCCGCCCCGAGAACTCTTTGACGTACCTTTGCAGATGCTTGGCGCTGAAGTGGTGGTAGATACCGTTGTATCCACGCTTGAGGCTCGCCCACAACGATTCCATGCCGTTGATGCTGGCATTCCCTCGCACGTATTCCTTGACGGAGTGCTGAACCGACTCGTGATTGCGGTTCGTACCGCGATACACCTGCGCCTCGTCCGTGTAGACCGTTGCGCCCCAGTCAATGTTGGTGCTGATGAAGTCTCGCATCATGGGTTGGTTCATCGCCTCTACGACTTTCGCCCTGACCTCGTTGCTCTCACGTTCCTTCATGCCGACTACGGCGGTTTTGCCTTTGGGTCCGCGTCCGCTCCGAACCTTCCATTCATGCCGATTGCGATCTTTGCCGCCGATATACGCTTCGTCGATCTCTACGGTACCGCCGAAGCGGAAAGTGCCGTCTTCCCAAGACTCTCGGATGCGATGCGCCAGATGCCACGCGGTCTTTTGGGTGATCCCCAAGTCTCTATGGAGCTTCATGGAGGATACGCCCTTGATGTTGGTAGTCAGGATGTATGCCGCCAACGCCCATGTTCCGAGCTTGAGGTTGGATCCCTGCATCACCGTTCCCGTCTTGACGCTGAAATCCTTGCGGCAGGCGCGACAACGATAGGGTTGTGGCTTGCGAGTAGGACGTTCCGATACTTTGTCGGATTCGCAGTGAGGGCAGATTACGCCGTCAGCCCATCGAGCGTTGATGAACCAACGTTCCGCTCGATGCTCGTCGCTGAACTTACGGACTGCTTGAACCAGCGAGATACCAGTTCGATGTGATTGGCCGGGTGCTGAATTTGCATCGCTCATAAGAACAATGTTACCCGTCACGATTGGCGAAAGCCAAGCGGAATCAGGCGGTTTTGGGTAAGATTGTATATAATTCCCTGTTGAATGTGGGTTGGTTCAACCTTCAATCGTAAAACTGTCGGGTTTCGGGGAGTTCGGCACGAGGCAAGAGTGGTGGTACCACCTGCGGTCCCCCTCCTGCTCTCGCCAAGGAGTGGTGGTTAGTCGATAAAGGGAATGTTACGTTGAATTTCGGGCATCACCTGCGTGCGAGGGCGGGTTTGAAACCCGCCCCTACGCCGCCCCCTTCGGGTTCTGTGCACAACCGCTGGCAGGACAGCTTAAAGCACTGATCTAAGGCGCTTTCCCCTTGCCCGGCCCCTCTGGATTCCGGCTTTCGCCGGAATGACGGTAGTTGTGCACAGAACCCCTTCGCGGGTGAGGGGAGGGAGTGTGCTTCAGGTTTCTGGATTCGTCGTACCGGCGATTGTGGTGCTAGATTGCGCCTTCCATTTGTAGGAGGCGTTGTTTTAGGGGTAGGCCGATGGTGCCGCCGAATCCGTTTAGATGGCCGTTGGTGGCGATTACTCGGTGGCAGGGGACGATTATGGGTGTGGGATTGGTAGCCATTGCTCTGCCGGCGGCGCGGGCTGAGTTGGTGTTGCCGGATGCTTGTTGGGCGAGCCAGGCGTAGGTCCGAGTTTGGCCTCGTGGAATTTCGCGGCATGCGGCTCGGGCGCGCGAGGTATAAGGAGTCCAAGCGGTATCGTCGATGGGGATGTCGGCGAGTCGGACGTCTTCACCGTTGCAGTAGCGAGTTAGGAGGTCTTTCGTTTGGGCTAGGAGTTCGGGTCGGTTGCCAGAACTGTGATCGACGGCTTTGGACGTTTCGAATTTGGTGTTGGTCGGTTCGATGCTTTGGAGGGCGGATTCTGGCGTTGGTTCTGGTAAGGAGGTCCGAACGATGCCGCGGTGGTTGGCAGCGATTGCGATCCAGCCGAGGTCGGTTTGGAAGATTTCTGTTGCGATGTGGTTTGGGGTCATGTAGTAAAGCGGTATTGTTCTTGGGGTTCGTCAGCGGCGAATGGTGGAGTCATGCCGAAAATGCTGAGTAGTCGGTGTCGTAGCATTGCGCGAGCCAAGCTGCGCCATGCGTCACCCAAGTTGGGTGCGATGGGAGATGGTTCGACCTCGATTGTAGCGTTGTCGGTGAGGTCGGCGTCGGTCGAGTCGGCTGGAGACGCGCCGATTTTTTCGGAGTTTTCGATACTAGGAGTGGCGTCTGTGGTTGCGGTTTCCGTTGAGGCTGGCATTGGCGGACCGTAGACGGTCTTTTCGAATGCATCTGTGATCAATCTTGCGTCGCCGTAGCGGCCAGTCATGGCCCCGATCTGGCTGGTGAATTCCCGCACTGATGCGTGGGAAGGTCTGCTGTATCCGAGGATCGATGCGACGCGGATGAACTGGGAGTAGGCTCGTACGGCTTCAGGTTGGCCTCTAAGGTTCCAACGCCAAGCGACGAGAATAAGGATGAGAATCGCGATAGCGGCGGCGGCGGATGCGGTGGGGACGACGGGAATATCGAAGATGGATTCGTCCCTGGCGGAGTTGGTGAACTGTCCACGGGCTCGCAGTTCCTGTTCGAGGAGGGCGAGGTCGTCGAGGTCCTCTAGGTATTCGAGGTAGTCGGGATCGAACTCTGCCGAGCTTGGAAGTTCGGGTGGGATGCCGGTGGTCGGCGAGGTCGGAACGAGAATGTTTCGGGGGGCTGCTGGTCTCCCGGGTGTGACTTCAATGTCGATCCAACCGTAGGGAGGGGCGAAAATCTGGGTCCAACCGTGGCGGTTTCGGTCGCGGATGAGGAATTGGCCTTGTTCGGGGACGTATTCGCCAATGCTCCATCCGGCGATCATGCGTGCGGGAACTCCGACGTGCCGGAGCATGACGGTGGCGGTGGATCCGAAGTATTGGCTGTAGCCTTTGCGCTTGGATTGATCGCAATTCGTGAAATCAGCGGGGCACGGTTCGTGGACGGTTTTGAATAGGAAGTAGTAGACGGCGTCATCGCGCGGTCCGGGGCCTTCGATCTCGAGCGAATAGACCTGCTGTTGGAGCCATTCCTTGATGGCAATGGTCTTCTCCCAAGATGTCACGGCGCCGGCATCATCGACGATTTTTCTGGCGAGAGCGCCGACCTCGATGGGTATGGATTCTGGGAGCTGCAGGTATCGGTCGGTGATCCAACCTGGGTAGTCTTCGGACGATGCGGCAAGTTCCGCATTCTCGGCGGTGGAGATGTAGGTGGTTACGTTGTATCGCTGGTTTTCTTCAAGGATCTTGTCGAACGTGACGGTGTTCTGCTCGGTTGGACCTCGGCGGACGAGCCGCATGATACTGGCGTTAGTGCCGTCGGCTTCGGCAAAGACTCGGTAGCTGAAAGATTGCCAGTCGATACCGGAACGTCGGAGGTCCATGTCTTTGATGTTTTCGGCGGTGATGCGGAAGCGGGTGGATGCCTGTTGTCGGGTCGATCCGAGGGGGTCTAGATCGGGGATTGCCAACGAATTTAGGTTTTCGGGTGAGATGATGATTTCAAGCCTTCTCGGCCCGGCGCCATCGTTCAATTCTGCAGCAATATTGAGTATCTGGGTTGAGACTCGAATGCCGACCGTTTCCGGCGTTGAGTCGAAACCGTTGAGCATCTCGTCGAGGGATTCGTCGGATATGGCGAATGTGATTTCGACGAAATCACCGGCCCTGTTCAGTGCAATATCTTCGAGAGAACTGGCGGTGATGGTGTAGGTGATTTGTTCGTCGACATTGATAACCGGGTCGACGCCGGATTGCATCTGGCGAATAACGGAGTTGACCTCGTCAGCGGTCATGACGGGTTGCGTGTTTAGGGTGAAGGGCGGCCTATCGTTTGCGCTGTCCGGGGGCGAGTATATTGGCGAGTCCTCGGCGAGTTTCATCAGTCGTTCGCGCAACCTGAAGGCGAAATCGCGCAGATCTTCGGGTAGATCGGCAAGGGTGGCCGGGCTGCCGGCCAGGGGAATGTCCCAGGCCAGGGGCTCCAAGACTTCGATTTCGGCTTTGTAATCGAGTGCGTAGACGGCCGCGGCGGGAATCACGAGATCGGTCTTGCCGAGTGGTTCGACGGCGATATCGATTCTGGCGCGATCAGTGACACCGTTTTCGATTGGGTTGACGAGGAGTTTGGTACCGGAGTTGGCGGGTAGTGCGACGCTGGGCGCGGTGAGCCAACCCTGGGATGTGTACTCCTGATAAACGCGCGCCGGGTGTAGCTTGGCGTATCGTGAACGGATCCACATCACAGGATCGTCGGTGAGTTGGATGCCGCCCTGGAAGGGCAATATGGAGTTGGGTGAGTAGATGAGGTCATCGTCGCCGCTTGGGATCCCGGCTAGGAGTCGTTCGGCGGTATCGCGGAACTGGGTGATGGGATCGAGGAATATCGTGTTCCATCGGTCGCTGAGCGGTTCTGATCTTGGTAGAGCTAGCGGCAACAATGCAGCGATGATCATGACGACGAAACCGAGGATCAGTCCGTCTCGAGCGGCGATCCACCGTGCTTCACGAGGAAAGGTAAGTCCGGATTCTCGCCATTGATTGATACGGCCGACGGCAACGAGATGCGCGAACTGTGCGACCGCGCCGAACATGAATAGATAAAAGGTCTGTTCGTGTTCTCCGATGCGGTGGCTCAAGTTTGTCAACAGGGCCAAACCAAGCATCAGTGCGGGTATCCACGGGCTATGAAATCGGAAAGTGAGGGCGGTGACGATGTAGCCAAGTACCCATGCGAAGGTCATCATTAGCATTGCGAATGGGATCTGGTCTGCGCTGACACCGCCGTTGATGGCGATATCGATCCAGATTCCGAAGCGGTCCCAGGCGTCGACTGAGCGAGCGATAGGATTGCCGCCCTCGGCGTTAAGCGAGCCTTGCCAGAAGACGACGACGATACCGGCGAGGAGGAACAGGGCGAATTTCGATGCGAGAACGAGGTTCGATTGGTGGCCGCGGATGCGCGATGCGAAAAATGCGATCCCGGCGGCCAGGATCGCGGTTGGTGCGATGTTCGGTAAGTCTCCCCAATCTGCTAGCTGGACGGACCATGCGACCATCGTGAGCATCCAAGTCAGGAGGCCGAGTGCGATCCAATCATTGGCGGGTATATCGGCGAGTAAGGCGCGCCGCATCAGGCGTCGACGCAATAAACGACGCGTTCGTGCTGAACGGTTCGAGCGGCCGAAGATGTTGCCGAGTTCTGCGGTAGCGGTAGTCACGAAACGTCAGACGGAGGTTTGAAATTGGATGCGGTTGGTGGGATGGGTTGGGTGAGGACGGTTTCTGGTTGACCAGCGCCGCTGGCGTATAGTGCGGATATGCGTGCCGCAGCGGCGTCGGCGTCGGCGGTGGTACCCAAAGCGTCGGTGATGTCGTCGCCTTTGGAGATGCGGTATGTGGTGATGCCGGCGGTGGAGAGGCGCGGGATGGCCGATTCGTTTGAATCGCCACCGAACGACTGTCGATCGAGCACGATGCAGATGACTTGGATTCCACGTCTGCGGAGCATGCCAAGGGCGTCGATCCAGTCGCCCTCGCCGGCCGCGGTAACTATGACGACGGTTGAGCTGACGAAGAGTTCGCGGTCGAGGACAGCGAGGATTTCCAGGATTGGAACATTGCCGGAGGGTTTTGATGCGGCGATGTGACGGAGGATGTTTTCTCTGTGCGAACCGGTATGGTCGGGCGCGGCGAGCAGTGAATTGCTACCGTGGGCCACATATCCGACTTCCGTAAAGACACGGGTGTACTTGTCGATGATCGAGGCGACGACGGTTGCGCCGTATTCGTCAGTGGAGTCCTCGCCGGTTCCGGCTTGGGATTCGATGTGTTGATCGAAAATCACCCACATCTCCCCTGCCGACCCCTGATCGAACTGCTTGACCATGAGTTCGCCAGTACGGGCGGTAGTCAACCAATGGATCCGGCCAATGGGGTCGCCGTCAGCGTATTCGCGGACCGATGCGACGTCGGTCGAGAGTACGTTCATGCGTTGACGACGGGAGTGGCCATCGGCCAGCAGAACGCGGGAGACCGCGATATCGGGGATGGGTAGTACTCGCGGATATACGAGAACCTTGTCGATGCCTTCGAACTGGATGTCGCGAGGAAAGAGGTTGAATGGGTCAGAAGCTCGGATAACCAAGGGACCGAGATCGTACTCTCCGCGTTGCGTGAGCGCCGCCGCCATCTCGACGCGTTTGAAGGTGACCATGAGGCCGAAATTGGTGACCTCGCGGAATTGGACGTTTGGCAGGGTGGTTTTGTCTTCGACCTCTACCCATGCCTTAGGCGCGCCGTTGGAGTTTTGGATGATGATGCGTTCGCTCAACACGTCGCCGACTGAGAATGGTCCGGTCGGACGACTGACGCTGGCCCGCATGTTAAATGCGCCGACACGTGACCAAACCCACGAGATGATAACCAGTATCACTAACAGATAAGCGAGCCGCATCGCGAGGTCGAAACCGGTGGAGACACTGTTTAAGACCATCATGCTGATCAGGACGATGATGCCGATCAGCACCCGGTAACTAACCAATCCGCTCCAGATCGTGCGCAATAAACTGCGGCCTTCGACTCGGGTCGCGATGCCTCTTCCAATCTTCGGGAGCGTTCCTTGCACGGTTTGTTTGCTTCTTATCGGCTTTAGATGGGCGCTACGCGGTCACTGCGGCGGCGATGCGGCCACCGGCGGCGCCGGGCACGCTGATTTGATCGAGCGCCTCGTTGACGATTGTGCTCTGATTGATGCCTCGCATCCGAGCCGACGGCGACAGGAGAACGCGGTGAGACATGACGGGGACGGCGATGGCCTTCACGTCGTCGGGTATCACGTAGTCGCGCCCCTGCAACATCGCAAATGCTTTCGCACCCTTCATCAAATTGATGCTGGCGCGCGGCGAGACGCCGAGCGTTGTATCCGGGTGGCTTCTGGTTGCGTTGGCAATCTCGACGATGTACTGCTTAATGAGCTCGTCGATGTAGATCGAATCGGCGTATTGCTGAAGAGCGACGACTTCTGCGGGAGTGCAACTTGGTTGCAACAAGTCGATAGGATCGGTGGCTTCCCGGCCATCCATGATCGAGACCTCTTCGCGCGGGTCTGGATATCCGAGCGAAATGCGCATGAAGAAACGGTCGAGTTGCGCTTCTGGCAGAGGGAAGGTGCCTTCGTATTCGATCGGGTTCTGGGTCGCGATGACGGTGAAGGGACTAGGGAGCAGGTGGGTTACGCCTTCTACGGTCACCTGCTGCTCGCCCATTGCCTCGAGCAATGCGGACTGTGTTTTGGGCGTGGCGCGGTTGATTTCGTCCGCCAACACGACTTGTGCCATAACCGGGCCGGGTCGGTACTCGAACTGGCCGATCTGCTGGTTGTACACCGATGCGCCAGTGACGTCGCTGGGCAGCAGATCGGGGGTAAACTGCAGTCGTTTGAAATCGCAACCGGTAGTGATGGCGAGGGAGCGCGCCAGCATCGTCTTGCCAACTCCCGGGACGTCTTCGACGAGAGTATGCCCGCGACTGAGCAAAGCAACCACGCCGAGCCGGATGGCGTCATCTTTACCGATGATCACGCGTCCGACGTTAGCGACGATGCGCTCGATGGTCTCGGCGTGTTCACGGTTGACGGTAGATTCGGCGACAGTGGCTGACGATGTGGTCAAGTTAAGGGTCCTTTCGATATCGGGAGGATGCGATGACGGGTATGATGTTGGTTTTTCTATCGGACCCGGGAGTTATCTGTGAGTTCAATCGTAGACTGCGCCAAATATAGCATCAACCTTAAATTCACACCCCGCGAGGTTGTCTTCTGACAGATTGCGGACACGAACCCAGCGACGCGACACGCAATTCGACATGACGGAATACGCATCTGCAATCGGATCGGTTTCTAATGTTGATCATTTAAGAATCGGGCAGCGGCGTCTTTATCTCGGCGACAACCTTGAGGTGATGCGGGGGATGGAGGCGGGGACGGTCGATCTGGTTTATCTGGATCCGCCATTCAATTCGAATAAAAACTACAAGATCGTGTTTCGTGGGCCTTCGGTGTTGAGGTCGGAAGCACATCTTCCGGCGTTCGAGGATGTTTGGGTTTGGGATGATGAGTCGGAAGCGTTGTACGAGACGACGGTACAGGAGCATCGTGGCGAACGAGTCACTGAGACTGTTTCAGGGTTACTCAAGGTGATTGGACGGGATCGATTGATGGCGTATCTGGTGAACATGACACCTCGTCTCGTCGAGATAAGTCGCCTGCTCAAGCCTTCCGGTAGCGTCTATCTGCATTGCGATCCGACGGCTAGCCACTATCTGAAGGTGATCATGGATGCGGTATTCGGGCGCGAGAATTTCCGTAACGAGATAGTTTGGGCGTATCGAGGCGGCGGTGTGCCGCGTCGCGATTTCGCCCGGAAGCACGATGTGATACTACGTTTCTCCAAGAGCGGGGAGTATCTCTTCAATCCACAGTACACCGAGTATTCGGAGGCTTCGAAAAATCTCGTAGAGTCTCGAGGAGGTGTGAGCATCGATGCCCGAGAACGCGACCTCGATCGCGGTGCACACATGCCTGATTGGTGGACGGACATCAACTCGTTGCAGACTTGGTCTCCGGAGCGAACCGGATATCCGACGCAAAAACCTCTGCGATTGCTTGAGCGCATAATCCAGTCTTCAAGCAACGAAGGCGATTTGGTTTTGGACCCTTTCTGCGGCTGTGGAACGACGATGGTCGCAGCGGAACGACTTAGGCGATCTTGGGTTGGCATCGACGTAGAGCCGATGGCGTTGAGCGTTCTGCGCGATCGATTCCGTCGGGGCGAAATGAACGATGATTTTCAGGTCAAAGGGTTGTTGTCAACAAAACCCACCGATGTCGCCGCTTGGCGTGAGTTTGCAGATGTCGATCCGTTGAGATTCGAACGCGCGGTGATCAGTCAGATTCCGAACTGCGTCCCGTGGCGCAACCTACAAGACATCGGCGAAGGGATCGACGGCGTCGTTTCGTTTGCGGGTGCTCTTAGCGGGTCTTACCACGCGATCGTCAAGGTTGTGGGTGAAAGTACGATTGACAAGTCGATACTGGCCGTCTCAAAACGGATATTGGATCAGAGAAGCGAGGATGGCGTGGTAGCGGGAGTGCTAATTACGACGGGCTACGTTGACGGAGAGATTTTACGCGAAGCCGAAGAATCCGGAATGGTTGAGATCGAGGATCGAGTCCTGCCGAGACTGAGTGTTTTGTCGCTGGACGAGCTGTTCCGACGTATCGAGAAGAATTCGGCTCTGTTTCCGTTGGAATGAGTGGTGAGTTAACGCGGTGCGGCGGAGTTGCCTAGGAGTTGTTTGAGTAGTTCCATGTGTTCGTCGGGGAGGGTTGGGTTTTCGAAGGCGGCAACGTTTTCTTCTAGGTGTTGGATGTTGGATGTTCCGGTGATGACGGTTGAGATTCCGGGATGGTCGGCGGCGAATTTGTAGCCGGCGGCGATGATGGAGGGAGCGTCTTCGGTGATTAGCCAATCTAGGCCGTCGCGGAGTTTTGGATGGTCGACGTCGATGTCGCCTTCTTTGCGCCAGTTTTGTAGGAGTTGCTCGTATTCGTGTTGTCTGGTGAGGGTGAAACGGACGGGTGCCATGTTTAGGATGGCGACGCCGAGTTTCTGGGCGAGCGGAAGGATTTCTTTGGCGGCGTATTGGTTGAGGATGCCGTATTTGAGCATGATGGTGTCCCATACGTCGGGATGCTCTTCGAGGGCGGTTTGCGGCACGGTGTGTTTCGAATCATCGGTCATCATCTCGGAGAAGCCGATGAGTCGGACTTTGCCTTGCTCTTTGAGATTCTGAAGCGTCGGTGCGTATCGCTCAGTGAGTTCGAAGTAATTCTCCGGGCGGATGCCGTGGATCTGCATGATGTCGATGACATCGGTGTTGAAGCGGCGCAAGCTTCGCTCTACCGATGAGACTACTGAATCGGTGTCGGGCAAGTTGCCGTCGGGCGTCTTCCAAGTCCACTTTGTGGCGATGAGGAACGAGTCGCGCGGGGCGCCGTTTAGGGCTTGCCCGAGTTGTTCCTCGCTGTCGCCGTAATTGGCAGCGGTGTCGAACATGTTGATGCCGAGGTCCAGAGCGCGGGCGATGAGGTCACGGCGTTGATTCGAAGTTAGGCCGGCGGCTTTGCCGAACTGACTCGGGCCACCACCGCCGTAAGAAGCGATGGAGACTGGGATGCCGGATTTTCCGAGGGTGCGGTGTAGCATGGTGAGTCAGTTGGTTGGGTGTAGACTCACGTTACAACAGAAACGCGGGCACTTTCGCATCAAACCCGCATCCGTTTAAGGACAGTTTCGTGATGCGTCAAGCTGAAAAACTGAGTTCTGGGATTCACATCCCGAGCATCAAAATCGATGACTATCGCGGTATCAAGGATCTTGAGATCCCGCGTTTAGGGCAAGTAAACCTCTTCGCCGGCGAATCCAGTCGGTTTAGGTCCGATTTTCTCACGTATTTGTTGGACGGGCGGAACGGCGCGACCGATGCCGAGATGCATCCACTAGCTTGGAAGACGGTAAGATACGTTGCCGATGACGATAGTTTCTATCGAACTAACCCTGACATGATGGCTCTTATGGTGAGGAAGCAATCGGCAAATGGGGTTCCAAGACCTATTTTGATCCAACGTCTCAGCGAAGAGATTGTTTTTTTCGAAATCAAAAACGGGACCGTCGGCGAAAGGTTTATCGAGATTGCCAATGCTGAGCGCGTGTTTCAAGCGGGCGCGCTATTCGCCTCGGAAATTGGGGCCGAATACGGGCAGCCTATGAAAATGCCGGAGGAGTACGGGCATCGACCATTGCGGTCGACGATGACGCCAGTGGTGCGGGAATATCGCGGTGAATATGAGTTTGGATATCACTATGCTGAGGCAGGAACTTCATCCGAAGCAAGATTCCGCAGTGTGATTGCTATCGGCGCGGATGCTGTGCGGCTGATGATGATAGCGTCGGCAATTGTCGTATTCTCGTTACGGGCCGAAAACGAGGGCCGATCGCCCGTATTGTTGATCGACGGCTTTGAGGTGCCGGGTGGTCGTCAGGTACAAGCTAGGTTTTGGGAGTTGATATTGGGCGAGGTCAAGTCGCGTCACATTCAATTGCTAGCCACCACGAACTCATGGGACTGCATCGCTGGTTTTGCAGATGCAGCAACGGCAATTGATGACTTGGAATCGACGTATTTTAGATTGGAACAGGGAGTAGACCGGACCCACTACGTCAACTACGATCCATACACCCTTCAAGTCTCGTTTGAGTTCAATATCGACCCACGTTAGGGATAGACCGAGCTACCGTCCAGCGTAGTCAATCAAAACCGGTGAATCTTTAAGTTGAACGTTATATTGGTCGAAGGATTTCATGACGAGGCGTTCATACGTACCATCTGCGATCAGTTTTTTGCAGATCGGGATTTTCAAGTCGAAAAAATCAATGGTCTGCCCCGCCGCGAAAACGGCGACAAACGATTAAATTCGATTCTGTTGGCGCGGTTGCTTGCGGCTAATGTCAAGTCTGTCGGACTGATCGTTGACGGCGACCGCGATCCGTATCGGATTTGGCGACGTTTGCAGCAGTTGCCCATCCTTTCGGAAACGGAACCTGAAATCGGGGAGCAAACCTTACCAGAATCCGGTTTTGTAGCCGACTGCCGATTCGGTTCATCAAATGTCGCGGTTGGCATCTGGGTAATGCCAGACAATCATAGCCCTGGACAACTTGAGGATTTCGTGCTCCGCTTGGTACCGGACAGAGACCCTGTTAAAGCGCTGGCATTCAGTTACATTACTGGGTTGCCTACGGAACAGTTTCAGTTCGAGGACCATCGTGTCGCTAAACACGTGGCGCATTCTTGGCTGTCGGCGTATTATCCTGGCTGGAGTTTTGATGACGCGTTAAACCATGGGCAACTTGCCGATCCAACGAACACAGCCGTCGGCGCGGCATTCCTCGATTGGTTGCGCCGAATATCTAGGTGAGGCCATCCATTCGCCGTCTAGTCGTAGACCATGATGGCGCGGCCTAGGATTTCGCCGTTTTGGAGGTCGTCGCAGGCCTCGTTTATCTGGTCTAGCGTGTAGCGTCGGGTGACGAGTTTGTCGAGGGGGAATTTGCCTTCGTGATGCCAGCGGAGGAACTGATCGAAGTCTTTTTTGGGGTAGGTTGCGCCCAAGGAGCCTCGGTACTGCTTCTGGTGGTACATAAATTGACCGGGGTCAACGGTCATTTGCGGTGCTGGCATTCCGATCAGGACTGCCATTCCGCCGTGGTTGTCGGCGCCGGGACCACCGCCGCGGACGGTCGGTAGGATTTGTTCGCTGGTGATCTGGAGGCCGATGGCGTCGAAGGCGTAGTCGGTGCCGCCGCCGGTGATCTCGTGGATCGCCTCGATCGGGTCGGTTTCCATGGCGTTGACGGTGTGCGTCGCGCCCATCTCTTTGGCGTATTCGAGCTTGGAGTCTTCGATGTCGACGGCGATTAGGGGGTACGCCTCAAGGATGCTGGCCATGATGAGGGCGGAGGTTCCGACACCGCCGATGCCGTAGATGGCTACGGAGTCACCGGGTCGGACGCGCGCGGTGTTCAGGACTGCGCCCGCTCCGGTGAGGACGGCGCATCCTACGATGGACGAGATGTCTTTGGGGTTGTCATCGTCGATGGGAACAACGTATCCGCCCCATACAAGGGCGTCTTCGCCCCAGGTGTAGGTTGCGCCATTGAGGGGTTCTTCGCGGTAGGTTGCGCCGCTGAGTTCGGGAGTCCATCGCCCTTGGATCGGGTCTTTGGGGACCCAGGTCACGATCGCGAGATCGCCCTCCTTGACGTGGGAGACATCGGCGCCTACAGAGACGACCGTTCCGGTGCCTTCGTGCCCTAGGAGGGACGGCGTCGGAGTTTGCGGGTTGTGCATCTGGTGGAGCTGCGAGTGGCAAACACCGCTGGAGTGCAGTTTGACGTGCACTTGATCGGCGCGTGGATCCGGGAGTTCGATTTCGTCGACCGCCAAGGGTTTGCCGTGTTCGACGTGGATTGCTGCCTTGCTTCTCATGTTGATGAGCTCCTAACGGATGTTAGTTGTTCGATCGATGGTCCGTCGCTTCGTTACGGAAAATGATACGCGTTGGTGGTTCGGGTCGCAGAACCGAATCGGATGTTATTGCCCCGCGGTCAAGTCGAGTGCCACGTCGCATTCGTTCAGAGAACCAAGAAGGGGAGCGAGTTCCATTAGGTTGAGCGGCTGGGTCTGCTGCTCTTCGGTGATGGTGAAGAAGGGCATCAGCATCTCGACTCCGGCCTTCTCAAGCACACACTCGGCATCTTCAACGGATATTTGAGCGACGATGGGTGCGAATCGTTCCGGCATCACACCGCAGTGGGACAACGGATCGGCGGCGGCCAACAAGTCGAGGATGTGCTGGTTTTCGCCTGATCCTGATGTCAAGGATTCAATCGCTACGAAGACATTGGCGGCGGTTTCGGCGGCGGTGTGCTCTTCGATGCATGCCGCGTCGTGCGCGGACAAACCGGCGGGACTGATTTCATCGATCGAGTCAGCCGCGGGCTCTTCTGGAGCTTCGGTTGGCTCGGGAGTCGCGGTCGGCGGGACTGGGGGTGCGGGTTGGCGGGCAAGGAGTGGCGGTCGGCGGCACTGGCGTTGCGGTTGGCTGCACAGGTGTCGGCGTGGGCGGCACGGGGGTCGGGGTCGGAGGTACCGGAGTGGCCGTGGGCGGTACTGGAGTCGCAGTCGGAGGTACTGGGGTTGGAGTTGGTTCAGGAGAGGAACATGCGGTGACGACAATTGTCATCGTTACCACTAGCACCGCCAAGACGACACTGATACGAGCTATTTTGGTTTTGGTTGTCGGATTCATGTCACTTCCTCGTACTGTTGTCTCGACGTCAATCAGATGATCCGAGCAGGTGCTGCCGGAGGGTACCAAACGCGTACATCGCCGCCCGTCTGCGGTCGGGTGCACCACTGCCAGCCGACCTCACATGCCGTATCTCGGTCTTTTCAGCGTCGCAGATCACGATGTAGGTGTCACCGCGCCCGAGGTTTACAGCGCTGCTTTCGTTCTCGGCCGTTTCGGTAATGCCGTGGACTGCGACCCCGATTGACGCACCAGAGTGTTCCCGGATTGCGCGGGCTAGTGCAGTAGCACGTTTTTCGCCGACGATCTCGTTACCGTTACGGGTGCCTATCAGACGATCACCGGGCAAGTCGGTGTTTGCGACGATGGCTTCAAGGAACCTATCACCGGCGGCGGTCCGCATGGAATCCGAGACGGCACCTGCGCTGAGGTCTTCGTAGACAGCGACCGTTGCTTCGCGTTCCCGCAACATGGCGCCGATTACGCTCTCAATCGTTTCCTCGTCAACACCAAAAATATGGTCGCCGAGGAGCTCGCGGACTTGGTGCTCCATTGGTTGGATAAGTTCCATCGCGGCGTCAATAGTGGCGGCGCGTGCTGCGATCCGGACATCAACCTGACCGGGACGTGCGAGCACGCCGACCGTTGGGTTGGATGATTCGGCAATGAGATGTCCGATCTCGTGGTCGACGGCGCTTTCGCCGAGATCGGCAACTTTGAGGACGCGGTAGTGGATCGTCTCTCCGAGATCGTACTTCTTTTGCAGATATGGAATTATCTCGTTGGTGATGAGCCACTTCATCTCGAACGGCACGCCGGGAAGGCTGATGATGGTGCCTCTGTCGGATTCAACCATGAATGCGGGAGCAGTGCCGTTGGGGTTGCGGATCACGGTGGCGCCGTCGGGGATCTGGGCTTGACGCTCGTTGTTTTTGGTAAGGATGAATCCGCGGTTCTGGAATCGCTCATGGAGTTCGATTAGGGAAGCAGGGTCAGTAACGACGTCGACGTCGAAGACATCTGCGACAGCTTCTCGGGTCAGATCGTCTTGTGTCGGGCCGATGCCGCCTCCCGTGATCACTACATCTGCGCGCTGAAGTGCGATGCGCAGTACCTCCGTCATGCGGTTCAGGTTGTCACCTACGCACGACTTGTAGTAGACGTTAGCGCCGTTTTCTGCTAGTCGCTGCGAGATCCACGCGGAGTTGGTGTCGACGATCTGGCCCAACAAAAGTTCCGAGCCGATGGAGACGATTTCAACGTTTACTGACATGTGCCTGCGGCGCTGCTTGCTTGAGATGCCGTGCCGATGTCCATTATGCACCAATGAGCGCGGGCATCACGAAACGACCGTCGTCTGGATTTTGGAATTTCAACGCAAGAGTTGACAAACGTTCTAACACGATATATGTTCTAAATAGAACGCCATTTCCATAGAGACAGGAAATTTATGATGACAACGCAGATTTTGGAACGCATTTCGCATCAGGCGCCGCGACGTCGGCATGATCCACATGAATCGGACTTCGTGGCGCAGCAGGGCGATGCGGCGACGCGTCAGCGGTTGCCGGTAGATTTCGATATTGACGCTGAGTTGCGGATGCTCACCGAGGAATCGATCGAATTCATCGAAGATCGTGAAATTCTCGGTCAGCGAATCATGCAATCCTCGGCATCGCAGGAATTCGGCTCGTTCGCCGTCAAGTGCCGATCAGTAACGCATGCGACCGATTTTTCGACTCCGATGCGGAGCATGTTGCTGACGCTTTCCTCAGCATTCGGCGGAATGAGCGCCACTATCTCACCATCGTTGAATTTGCACACTTGGCCGGCTATGGACATGTTGGTCGCGGCGCTCGCAAAATCCGGCGCTGACGAACTATGGCAGCCGATCGGTGAACGCAGCATCGGCGTCGGCGCGGCACGGCACATTTTCGTCAGCGTCGACAATCCCGTCCGTGACGATGCGACGAATGTCTTTCCGAGCTTGCTAGTCGAGATCGTTGGTGCACATCTGATCGATCCGGAGTGGTTCGACCGAGTCGTTGCTCCGCGCTGTCGTGACGAGGCCTTGACCTTTGTTTACTACGGACAATCTGGTTTTGATGGATCGTTATTCGAACGTGCATGGCAGGACTGCCAAGTCAGAGGAAACGTATAAGAGATGTTTGCGGCCAGTTACGAGCAGATTGATCAGACAAATACCAGCCAGAGCAGAAAACGCAAACGCTTAACCAGTTCCTACAGTACCGACAAGGGCCTACCAGAGAACTACGACTACACCGATACCGGTTGCGACTTAGCGCCGTCGTGCCTAGAGTGTCCGCTCGCGCTCTGTAAATACGACGTCCCGAATTGGGGTCGCCGCAACCAGACGACTATGCGGGATCAAGAGATCGTACGACTGCGCGGGCAGGGCTTGAAGGTTTCGCAGATAGCGAAGATCGTCAAGACTAGCGAGCGAACCGTGTACCGCGTCGCTTTGCGCGAGGGCATTCAACTACCGGTGACAACTCAGAGGCGACGCAAATCAAACCGGCGTAATACCGAGCGCCGGGAGCGGCCGCATACTGCTCAGGTCGCTGATTGGCAACAGCATCGGATGCCAGAGGCCGCGGCTGGTTGAGGCGCGTGATATCCGCCGTTGTAGCGCCGGCGGATTCCGCGTAACTACCGGGCGTGTGAAAATCTAAACTCGGAGATCATGATCTGCCGTTGATTTTGTTCTACCCCGCGACGCGGGTTCCGTCTGATCAGATCCGAAGCGATTGGTACGACCACTACCGTCAAGCGGCTTGAAATTTGGTCGTGTCCGTTGAACCTAAATATCGCGGAAGCGCATAGAATTCACGGCATCGATTCTTCGATGTCAGCCAAGGACATTTGCCGTGAAGTACGACGTGGTGATCGTGGGCGCCGGATCAGCCGGTTGCGTATTGGCTTCCAGATTGTCGGAGGACCGCAACCGTAACGTCCTGCTGCTCGAAGCGGGACCCGATTATCCGGATGTCAACTCGATGCCGGACCATATCAAGTACGGCGTTCAAGCCTGGTACGAATCGTACGACATTGATGAACATACATGGGGCTACAAAGCCCTGGCGACGCCGTTGCAGCAACCGTTCAAACTTCCACGCGGCAAGGTGGTAGGCGGATCGAGCGCCATCAACGGACAGATTTGGTTCCGCGGCATCCCGGAAGATTACGACGACTGGGCGGCGGAGGGCAACGAAGGCTGGGGGTATCTCGACGTTCTCCCCTATTTCCGGAAGATCGAAACGGATCTCGACTTTCCGGGCGACGATTTTCACGGGTCTGACGGGCCAATACCGGTACGTCGTTACAAAGAAGACGAGTTGTTCGCGAGCCCGAAGGCGTTTATAGATGCGTGCCAAGCTGCGGGATATCCGTTCACGCACGATCACAACCACCCGGAGTCGACTGGCGTTGGCTACTTGGTCGTGAATCGCATCAACGATATACGCATGAGCACCGCGGTGACGTATCTGCAAATGGCGCGGGACCGGATGAATCTCACTGTGCGATCAGACGTGCTGGTTCACCGAGTTTTGATCGAGAATGGTCGGGCCGTTGGCGTCGAGGTCGAATCGGGTGGTGAAACCTATCGTGTGGAATCGGAACTTACGATTTTGAGCGGAGGAGCCATCAATTCGCCACAACTATTGATGCTCTCGGGCGTCGGGCCTGCCGACCATTTGTCGGAGAACGGTATCTCGGTGATTGCAGATGTTCCCGGTGTCGGACAGAATCTGCGCGACCACATCGCGGTTTTCGTGAAATGCGAAAGCGATCTTGAGGAGCCGGTGCCCGAGCGTCCGGCGCCGCTCCAGATCGGGATGCGCTACACGACGCCCGGTTCGCCCTACCGCAACGACATGCACATGCGGCCGATATCGATAAGGACCGAGCATGTCCCGGCCGATTTCGATCCTTCGATAGCCAAAACTCCGACTGGTTTCAGCATCGCGCTGCAAAAGGCGGTTGGCAAGGGCGAGCTTCGTTTGGCGACAACAGATCCGCACGATCAGCCGATCCTCGACTACCGCTACCTAAGCGAGCCGTTCGACATGGAGCGGATGCGGGGCGCGGTGCGACTAAGTGCGGAACTGACGGAGATGCCCAAGTACGCACCCGCGATGATGCGACGGGTAGATCCTACCGACGATGTGTTGTTCGATGACGAGGCTCTCAACAATTGGCTGCTTTCAAATGTGCGGACGCAGCACCACTCGTCAGGAACCTGCAAGATGGGGCCGTCGTCCGATCCGATGGCGGTGGTGTCGCCGCAGTGCGAGATGCATGCGGTTGACAGGTTGATGGTCGTGGACGCGTCGGTGATGCCGGACGTGATTCGGGCGAACACGAACGCTACGACGATCATGATTGCGGAGAAGGTGGCGGCGGGGATGTGAGGGGGCCCGATTGCGTGGCAGTTTTAAGTCGCGGTACCCGCGCATCAGATAATTTCGTCAATGACATACTTTCGAATCTCTGGTTTTCTAGCAGCATTGACGGCTCTCAGCCTCCTGCCAGCATTTGCGGCCATCGCATGCAGTTCGGGTCGTGACGGACCGACGACGACTCGCACGGAGTTGGTGAATGCGGCTCGCGTGCCCACGGTTACGCCATCGCCAACCCATGATAATCCTTCACCAACCGCCACTCCGACATCGACGGCTACCGTCACACCGACTGAGATTCCGACGGCCACACCAGATCCCGAGGCACCGACTCCCGAACCAACGTCGACGCCGTTGCCCGGCCCGACGGCGACCGCGGTGGCGGAACGTGAGGCGTATTGCCGCGAACACGCGTTGCCCACGTCTACCCCTGAGCCGGATGTAACGCCGACTATCGTTCCGACTTCACCGCCTGGGATTGCTGACGATGAGGTGCCTGAGGAGTGGATGGTGAAGATGAACGAGATTGAGGATTGGGTACTCGATTTTTACGAAGTTGATCCTGCCACGGTTGGTGATTTCAATCGAAGGTTCGTGGCTGACGAGGTATGGAAAGAGTGGCGTGCGGACGCTGTCGAAGATTGGGCGAACGATGAGGACTCGACGATCGACTTGTGGGAACAGATCAATCGGACGTTGACCTTGCTTTCTGCCGAGAGCGACTACGTCGAATTCATTTCCGATTACCAAGGCGAAAGCTACATTGGGCTCTACGACTCGACAAATCGCGAGATTGTGATTCGCGGCAGCGAAGGCGAATTCGACCTTGAAGCGGAGATAGTGTACGTGCACGAGTATGCACATTACGTCCAAAACGAAAAGTACGATTACGTGCCGTGGGGGGAGTGTTTCGAAGCCGATGGAGATGCGGGGAGCGCGTATAGAGCGTTGATTGAGGGAGACGCTTCGAACACGCAGTTCGTGTATATCGACGAAGTGATCGGATGGGACCGACTCGATGAGTATTTTGATTCAAACGTTGAGGAGGAACCTGCTCCTTCGCCAGAACCGGTCATGAAACGGTACGGGGACGAAGACAATCGCTTCACGTATTCGGTTGGATCGTTGTTCGTTTTGAGAGTGGGATGGGACTTCGAGTGCGAAAGTTGCGGTAGCAACCGAGAGAAGATCGATTTCCTATTCAAAAACCCGCCGTACACGACTGAACAGATTTATCACGAAGGGAAATATTTCAAAGGAGAGGGAGCCGAGAAGTTGAGGTTGCCGGGCGACTTGATGGGTGGGGATTGGGAGCAGCGTCGCGGTTCGACGATGGGAAAATCCCGATGGATCGCGTTGCTCGCCGCATTGTCGAATGTGGGGAGTGACGAAATCGAACCGGAACATCCCGGTTGGAGGGGCGATTTTGGGCTGCTATTGGAGGACGCGGATGGTCGTGCGCTACATCTGCAGGCGGCGGAGTGGGAGAATCGCCGGTTTATAGAGAGTCTGCGTCGGACATTCAACGACGAACCACGTCTGAAACCTATTCAAGCCCCCCAACGTTCGGGTCACCAACCCTTCGAGGAACTGTATATCTGGCGAGGAGACACAGGCGCCATTGCCATGGGTGTCATGCTCGAGCCCGTCAACCGTTTCTACACCATGTTTTTGGCGATTGGACCAGATTTGGAGACGGTAGAAGATGCGGTCTACGCCGCGCGCGACGAACTCGAAACCCGAGAAGCGATAGGCAGTATCGACACAGGTTGGCCCGATTGAACGTGTACGCGTTCTCGGTGGTTGGTTTAATTCTCGACGATGTGGAATTTCACGGCGTCGGTGGTTTCGTCGAAGATGATGGTTGGTTTAGGTTTTGCTGGACAGGTTGGCGTGTCAATCCCAGAACCAGTCGAGTTCGGTGAACGCGAGGTTGCGCTCAAAGTTCACGATGTTGTCGTTGACGTCCAAGATCAAACATCGATCGTTGCCGCCGTTTTTGATGCCGCGTTTTAACCGCCGATCTCGCCACATGTGAGACGTGCAAGCGATAGACGCCTATACAATCGTTTCAGCATGACTGAATCAACTAACAAGCTCTACTTCGGGGATAACCTCAACATCCTGCGCGAGAACGTCGCGGATGAGAGTGTCGACCTTATCTACTTAGACCCGCCGTTCAACTCCAACGCAACCTACAACGTCCTATTCCGAGAGCGAAGCGGTGAGGATTCTGCCGCCCAGATCACTGCATTCGAGGACACCTGGAAGTGGAGCATGGAGTCCGAGTACGCCTACCAGGATGTGATTACGGACGGGCCGGAAAAGCTTGGTGACCTTCTCCAGTCCATGCGTGGATTCCTCGGACAGAACGACATGATGGCTTATCTAACCATGATGGCGCAGAGAATGGCTGAGTTGCACCGCGTTCTGAAACCAACCGGTAGCGTCTACCTGCATTGTGATTCAACCGCGAGTCATTATCTCAAGTTGATGTTGGATGCTGTCTTCGATCAACGGAACTTTCGTAATGAGATAATTTGGCGCCGCACGACTTCACATAGTGACGCGAAAGGATTGGGACGAGTTCACGACACGATTCTCCTTTACAACAAGAGCGCTGAGTTTACGTGGAACGAAATATTCCATGAACTAGACCCCGATTATGTGAAGAACTACTACCGTTACACAGATCCCGATGGTCGCATTTTCATGTCGGGCGACCTTTCTGGTGCTGGGCCGGGACCAGTGCGTAATTTCGGTGATCGCGGATTGATTCCGCCTCCTGATGGCCGACACTGGATGTACGGCGACGATGGGATACTCAAGTTACTGCAGGAAGACAGGATTTATTGGACGCGTAACGGTGTTCCGAGGTTGAAGGTCTACTTGGATGAGAACCAAGGATATCCGGCACAAGATGTGTGGACAGACGTACAACCATTACGGTCTTGGCACGAAGAACGTCTTGGCTACGATACCCAAAAACCTGAAGCCCTGCTCGAACGCATCATCGCTGCCTCCAGCAATGAAGGCGACCTAGTTCTCGATCCATTTTGCGGATGCGGTACCGCGATCGCAGTCGCCGAACGACTCAAGCGTAGATGGATAGGCATAGACATAACTCACCTAGCTATATCCCTCATGAAGAGCCGGTTACGAGATACATTCAACTCCAATCTCTCTGATTACGATGTAGTAGGGGTTCCACAGGACGTCGAAAGCGCGCGGGCACTCGCTGTCGAAAGCGAACATGACGGACGCTACCAGTTCGAGTACTGGGCGCTAGGACTCGTGGAAGCGCGCCCTGCAAACAGAGGACGCAGAGGCGCGGATTCTGGCATAGACGGCTACATCAACTTCTTCGACGACAACAGCGGTAAAGCGAAGCGAATCATAGTGCAGGTAAAGAGCGGTCAAGTCCGGCGCGACATGATCGCCACGCTCAAGGGCGATATGGCGCGTGAAAACGCAGAGATCGGACTATTCATCACGCTTAACGCACCTACACGCCCGATGATTCAGGAAGCGACCTCAGCAGGCATCTACACCCCTGAACATTACCCCGATCATCGCTATCCGCGTGTTCAGATACTCACCATCGAGGATCTGCTGTCAGGCACGCAAGCGGAATACCCGAGGTTCGCACCTGACGCTACATTTGCTCGCGCGCCAAGACGGAGGCAGTCGTCGAGTTCGCAGCGGCTGATGGATTGATAGCGACCGGGTGGCTGCTGTTGTTCGTCTCTAAATCGCTGTAATTCTTGATTACGATTTGATCACCATTCACTAAACCATGAGTATTATCCCAGAATTCCAGTTCGTACTCTTTCTTGAAATCGATCTGGTCGCAGTCAGACGTCCACTCTGCGTCGGATACCGAAAAGAATGGTGTTTATATCGCATTTCAGAGCATACGTTTTAGAATCTAGGTATGTCACCGAGACCCAAACGCGTCGTCTTCAGAAAATCCGAGCTGGACGATGTTCTTAGGAAAGTGCCTGGTGTCACGCACATCAGCGGATTGAACGCAACGCGCGGGAAATCGTACACCGGTGAACCGGCTACTTACCACTTCACTCCTATTCAAACACGGTCGTATTCGCATCTCGGCATCATACATCGGCAGATGGCGAACTCCGAACCGTTGTGGCGTGGCTCTAAACAGCCGTCTGATCCTGGCGACGTGATGATCGACCTGCTCAAAGTCTTGTCAACAACTGAACGTAAAGAGTTGAAACGAGAAAGGGACGTCTTCACACACGCCGTCGGTTTCGTAGACGAGCATGGCAATTTCATCGGGACGTACCGATATCAAGGAGATGAAAAACCGTTCGATTACACAGAACCGAGGTTGCGTGAAATCGCAGGGAAATGGTTGGACCTGGAACGTCGCATACAAATCCGTTTCAAATTAACGCTTATCCCCGATTCCGGCGATTCTGTGCCCACCACATCTGAATTCGACGGGCCACATCTTGGTGCCAACCAGCCTCGCATCTTCTCAGATGAAGAAAAACGGACCATTAAAGGACAATACAATGGGACGTTGTTCACGGAACACGTGAAGTCAATCCAGATGCGCTGGAAACGTCTTGCACCGGTATTGGCACGGCTCGAGGCAGGTGAGGGCTTTGAACGAGTTATGGAAAGTGTGACTGACGAGGATATCGAGATGCTAGCGATTTACTTCGCACCCCATTTGAACTTGAGCAATCAAGATCGGGAGTCTGGCCTGATTTTTGACCCATCCGGTAACCCGCATTAGATTCTTTGGGGTGTCAATGGTCAAGAGATATGGTTCTTTTTGCAATTTGCAAAGGAGTTGGTCGTGTTGAACACTGCGGACATGGTGATGATTACCGGGCTGGTGCTAGACATTGTCGGAGTCATCATGTTGTTCGTTTTTGCCCTGACTCCCGATCCTCAATCGTTAGCGTTCTTTGCGATCGAGGACAACAGCCGCGATAAGTGGCAGAAGCGTGACAAGCTGAACAGGCGAATGCTGCGCGTCGGTCTGATAATGATGATTGCTGGGTTCTCGTTACAAGGGTTGTCCCTGTTCGTTTAAGGAACTACGCTCCTGTCGTCGGACGCGTAGACCTTCCCACAGTATTTGCAGAGGTCGGTTGGCGGGGCTGACAGATCAACCACCCCCCATCGGAAGCCTTGGTACCTGGAGTGTTTGTTGAACAGCTTGCACCGAACACCCATGAGGCAATCGCGCAGGAACCGCAAGAAGGGTTGAATCGCAGTCTTCCACGAGTTGAAAATGACTTTAACGACAATAGCAACAGCGACACCCGCCACGAGCATCACGACGAATTCTTGTAGGCTGGGCAACGACATTCCCGTTCCTTATTGGTCGGAGTCCATCAAACGTATCATTGCAACACGATCTGAGCAAACACCAAGGACCCACGAAAAGACGCTATCAAAGTGGAAATGCGCTAAGCTGCTCGTTTCAAGACGTATGGCATTCGGGCTAAAAGTCGGCGCGACTGTTGATCTGCGGAAAACGCTCTATAGCTGCCTTAGCCGTGTCGTCGCACGAACCCTAGATACCTAGAAAGACCCATTCTCAACGCCGGGCAGATATCCGCATCCCTCACGGTGAACCTCGTGATCCCCGCAGGCCGGAGTGAGCCTGCTGAAGTAGGAAAGGGCCATTCGTGAACCCCAAACGTGGCTTTTGCACGGTAAGGGTATTTTGGCGGTTTGCGCCCGAGCCGGCTATAAGCTTTTTGAAGCCTCTTTCCATCGCTGGATGAGGAATTGGCACCCGGTTCGTGAGTTGAACGAAGTTCACATCCGGCACCATATCTCGTTGAATCCGGTCGGAGTCGAGGATCGCGATCACGTCCTTGATCAACCTTCAATCTTGTAACGTTCCATTCTGTCCATCTAGGGTGGGTTACTTGGGAAATTCATTGACTTTCAAGCCGTGGGTGAACGCCAAGACCGATTCACCGCTTGCGATCATGTCCGAGATAAACGACCGCCATCCCCGCTCAGGCCTCTCTCCATCAGACATTGATCAAATCACGCTCAACGTAGGGGTGAATCTCTTTACGCAGCTCGTGCATTCGTGCCAAGTCTACTGAACGGCCGAAAACATCTTCCAGATAGAT
The DNA here is from genome assembly GCA_002239045.1 of SAR202 cluster bacterium bin127. Taxonomy (GTDB): domain Bacteria; phylum Chloroflexota; class Dehalococcoidia; order Lucifugimonadales; family Lucifugimonadaceae; genus Bin127. The sequence goes on along the minus strand of MPNN01000002.1, from coordinate 97,033 downwards.
CTGCGCCCCAAAGTACGACCTGAAGGTCGGTTTCACACCGAACTTCACGACAACATCAATGTCGCTGTCATCGTTGGCTTCGTCGCGGGCGAAGGATCCGTACAGCGAAATCTCAGACACGCCGAAACGCTCCTTCATGATCGGCTTGTGTTCACGAAGGAGATCAAGGACGTCGTCTCTGTTGAGTTTTGAGGTCATTGCAACGCACGTCGGTGAATTCGGGGCTATGGTGCGATTTTAACCTTCTGTTCAGCACTTAATTCTGAACAATATGCACCTTTACAGCCCCCGTAGTCTTGTCGAACGCGGTGTCGAAGGCTGGTGCGATTTCCTCTAGTCCGTAGCGGTGTTTGACGGTGTCGCGGTAGGGGTGGTTGCCGGAGGATAGGATGCGGATGGCGACTTCGTAGTCGTGGATGCCGTCGATGATGCCGTAGCAGTTGGAGGAGATGATCTTGATCTCTCGCAACATCGGGTCGAAGAGGTCGACTTCCATCGGCACCTTTATGCCGCCGAGGTAGACCATGGTTCCTTGGTTGCGGGTGGCGTTCATCGCCTCGTGAAACGAGACGGTCTGATGTCCGCCGACGGATTCGACAACTACGTCTGCGCCTACCCCATCGGTCAGTTCGCGAACGCGATCGGTCAGCTCACCGGGTTCGGCACCGGTTACGACGTCGGCGCCCATCTTGGCGGCGAGTTCTGCCTGCTGCGGATATTTGGCTGAGGCGATGACCTTGCTGGCTCCAAAGGCGTGTGCGCTGGCGATAGAAGAGAGTCCGATCGGTGCGGAACCGACGACTGCGACAACATCGCCGGGCTTCATGCCGGCGTAGCGGAGTCCGTGCACGGATACCGCCATGGGTTCGACGAGTGCGCCGTCGGTCCAGTCCATGTCGTCTTCCAGCTTGAAGAGGCCGAGGGGGCGGCGCGTCATGTACTCGGCGAACCCGCCACCTGAGTCTTCGACGAAGTTGAGGCAGTGGCGGTACTGACCGTAGTTGCAGTAACGGCAGTCGAAACAGGCACGACCGGAGCAGACGGTGTCGATAGCGACCCGGTCGCCGACTTGCAGGTTGTGGTTGCCTGCGGGGAGTTCGACGATTTCGCCGGTCACCTCGTGGCCAGATGGTACGTCTTGTGCTTCATTTCGACGAGCGGTCATGTGGAGGTCGGATCCGCAGATGCCCGTTTGCCTAACGCGGATCAGTGCCGCGCCATCGAACATCTCGGGCATGGGTGCATCCTGCGTGGTGTAGGTGCGGGTTCCGTCATCGAGAGCTGCTCTCATCGTGTTCGCCATTGTCGTCGCCTCGTCCATCGGTTTTTGCTTGGGTCTGGTATTGCGTTAAGGATACGCGCAATCAAGACCTGCGCCCAACCGATAAACTCGTTGGCAGCTAATACCCCATTACTTGACAAGACATTTGCCCCTCCCGTCTGGATGGGCGTTCCGCCCGCTGAAGCGCCCGCGTGCGCGGGAATGACGGAAGTTGCTCGCCGGACCCGTTGACGCCATGAAAATCACCAATGTCAAGATGTCGATCCTCGAGATGGATGGAGAGGATCGGTATTTCGATCTGATCAAATTGCAGGGGCAGCGACGAGAGCGTTGGTTGCACCACACAGTGCCAGCGCGCAGCAAACCTCGTTACGAGTATGTGTTGCATGTCGAGACGGATGAGGGTGTAGTCGGGGTCTGCACCACTCCGGGCGATGGTCACACGGGGTTGCATCCGGCAGATGTGCCGCAGTTGCAGGCGTTGGTTGTCGGCGAAGACCCATTGAAGCGGGAGTATCTCTACCAGAAATTGCACCAAGGGACACGGTGGGTCTACCGGTCACCGAGTTGGTTCGGCGGTTTCGACAACTGTCTGTGGGACATCGCCGGGAAGGTCGCGGGTATGCCGGTTTATTCGCTGCTCGGCAAGGTGAGAGATGAGATCCATGCTTATTACAACACTCGTGGAGCGACCATCGAGGAGGCGGTCGAGGACGCGCAAAGAGCATTAGATCTGGGTTTTGTGGCGGTGAAGGACCATTTCTACCACCCCGTCGAAGAAAACATCCGATGGTTGACGGCGATTCGAGAAGCCGTCGGTAATGAAATCGACTGCATGCACGATCCGGTTGCGATCTACACGTTCGAGGAGGCGTTGAAGGTCGGGCGTGCATTGGAAGATCTAGACTATCGCTGGTTCGAGGAGCCGTTGCCGGAGCGGAGCCACAATCTCTTGGTTCGATTGGCTTCGACGCTGGATATCCCGATCATGGCGACCGAGACGTTTATGTATGACACGGATCTGTGTGCGCAGTATCTGATTTCGGGTGCGACCGACTTGATCCGACAGAACGCTCGCCACGGGACGACGAATCTGATGAAGTTGGCGCATCTCGCTGAGTTGCATGGAACTAATGTGGAGTTGAACGGGCCCGGTGGTTTGTACGGGTTGGTTCATGCGCATCTGTTGTGCTGTATTCAGAACACGTCGTACTACGAGTTCTTTCCGGGCGGTCATCTCGATCTGGATGGCGAGCAAATCGGGCTGTTGAATCCGGTTGTGCCGATCGACGGCAAGCTCAGTCCGCCGGATGCGCCGGGTTGGGGTGCGGAGTGGGATTGGAAGCAGTTCGAGACGCGGACGGTTGAGGTTGTGGGGTGAGTCGCGAACGCCAGACTAAACGGTTCGTTGATTCGCTGACCGACGCCGAACTACCAAATGACAAAAGCTCCAACATATACCTCTGTGCTACACGTCGCGAAAACCTAGAGCAATGGTTAACATCGTTCGCTGATTCGAGTCGTTCCGCTATCTTCGTTGGAGAAGCGCCCGGCATCAACGGCGCACGTATAACGGGTGTTGGATTCACCTCGCCAGCGATCATCACTCACCGGCAACCCCATCTCTGGGATACATTCGGACCTGCTGGGTGTTATCGGATACCTGTTAGTGAAAACAGCGCGCAAAAGGAGCCGGCCGCCACGATATTTTGGAGCCGCGTCAGTCGCTATTTTGCCGACTTGCCTAGACCTTTAACGTGGAATGCCTTTCCGTTTTGGCCTGGACCGGGAGTTGGGCGGGGCAATCGGACCCCTGATGATCTCGAACTGGAACTCGGGCATCGTTGGTTGCTTCATATAGTCGAGATTTACCCTGATTCTTTGGTCGTCGCCGTCGGCAAGAAAGCGAAAGAGGCATTCGAAACGATAGGCGTGAAATGCTGCTACGTTAGACACCCTTCATTTGGCGGAGCACCAGAATTCGAGGCAGGTGTGAAACGCATCGCTGAGAAATTACACAGACGGAGTAAACGTGACTGAGTGCTTAGACTCCCGCGACCCCAAGCGATACGAGCGGACGAAGCTGTGGATTGGGTTGGCCAATCTGGCCATTTACATCTTTGCCCCTGCGATCATCCTCGTCACGGGCGCATCGGCGTCGATACGAGACATAATCTCAGACGAAATCACCAGCATCGTAGTTTTGGGAGCGGTCGCGTACATCGTGTTCGCTTCGATCGCTCTAGAATTGGTGACGCTCCCTATCGGATACTTTTCCGGCCATGTTCTGGAACGTCGATACGGTCTCACTCGCCGATCGGTACGCGGTTGGACCTTGGACTGGTTGAAGGGATTGGCGGTGCAGACGGTGATGTTGGCCGTCTTTGTTGCCTGTCTGTACGCGCTGCTCGCCGCCGATCCCAAGTACTGGTGGGTTTGGGCGTCGTTGCTGTTCTCCGCCATATCCGTGTTCATCGCCGCAATCGCGCCCGTCGTTCTAATGCCGATCTTCTTCAAGTTCGAGCCGTTGCCGGATGGGGAGTTGAAGGATCGTCTGATGCGACGTTCCAAACAGTTGGGGACGTTCGTGCAAGGAGCGTACGTGTGGAAACTGGGCGATAAGACGGTGAAGGCGAACGCTGCACTCGCCGGTTGGGGAAGGACTCGGCGGATCATCATATCGGACACGTTGATCGAGAGTCATGATCCTGATGAGATCGAGGTGATCATCGCCCACGAGCTCGGCCACCACGTCAACGGCGACATCTGGCGAGGCATCGCAGTTCAGGTGGTGGTCATCTTCGTGTCGATGTGGGTAATCAATCTGGCGCTGGGAGCGTGGTCGGGTGCGTTTGGATTGGATGGGACGTTGCACGACTACGCGAATATGCCCCTGCTCGCGCTGATCACGACCTTTGTCGGCGTTATCGCCCTCCCGCTGATCAATACCTACTCCCGACGCCGAGAGACCGCGGCGGACGACTTCGCAATCGACACCACCGATATGCGCGCGGAGTTCATTAGCGCGATGGAGAAGCTGGCGAAGCAGAATTTATCGAATGCCGAACCGCATCCGCTGATCGAGACAGTATTGCACAGCCATCCGAGCGTTAGCCGGAGAATCGCGCGGGCGAAGGGATAGGACGATTTCTTCCTACCAGACGGAGTAGCCGCCATCTACTGGGATGGAGGTGCCGGTGACGAAGTCGGAGGCGTTTGAAGCTAGGAATACGGCGGTTCCGGCGAGGTCGGCGGGGTTGCCCCAGCGGTCGGCGGGAGTGCGTTCCTGGACGAGTTGGTAGCGCTCGGGGAAGAGTTCCTTAAATTGGTTGGTCATCTCGGTGATAATCCAACCGGGGAGGATGGCATTGGCTTGGACGTTGTGTCTGGCCCACGCGACGGCGCAGGATTTGGTGTACTGCACCACTCCGCCTTTCGAAGCGGCGTACGCGGAGGCATATGCGGTGCCGAAGATCGACATCATCGATCCGATGTTGATGTATTTTCCTGCGCCTTTATCTCGCATGTGATCGAAGGTCAGCGACGAGACATTGTGCATCGACGTGAGGTTGGTGTCGATGACGTAGCGCCAGTCCTCGTCGGATAGATTCTGTGGCTCGTCGGAGCGCTTGTTGGTGCCGGCGTTGTTGACGATGATGTCCCACCCGCCGAAAGCGGACATCGTCTCATCGAGCGCCGCTTGGATGGATGCTCGGTCGGTCACATCGCAGGATAGGGCCAAGACGTGTGAGGATTCGCCGCCGGCCGCTTGGGCGAGGGTTTCGACAGCCGCATCGAGCTTGTCGGCGTTTCGTGCGGCGATCGTTACGTTGGCACCGTGCTCGATGAAGCCAAGTGCGATGCCTAGGCCGATGCCGCCGTTACCGCCGGTTACGAAGGCGGTTTTGTTTGAAAGGTCGAAGGGGGAGTCGTGGAGGGAGTGGTGGGACATGGGGTGGGGTCGTTGGATAGTTGGTTTTGCGTGATTAAGGATATATGTGGAGATGGTTGCTTCGACGATATCTGACCATCGGCTACCATCTTGACATGGTCGAAATATCGAAATTCGTAGCAAGGTTTGACACGACAACATGACGAACGCACAACAACTGGGCAAACTCGTTTCGGTGGATCCCCGCAAGATCTGGCAGCACGAAGCACATGATTTCACGCCTTGGCTCGCTGAAAATCTAGATTTGCTCGGTGAAGAACTAGGCTTGGATTTGGAAATCGAAGACACCGAGTCGGCAGTTGGAGATTTCTTCGCAGACATTACGGCGACTGAATCGGGCCGTAAAGCGAAAGTAATTGTTGAGAACCAACTTGTGACGACAGATCACAACCATCTCGGTCAACTAATGACCTACGCCTCGGGACAACGTGCGGACATCGTCATTTGGGTGGCCACCGAGTTCAGAGATGAGCATCGTCAAGCTCTTGACTGGTTGAATCAACGTACTGATGACTCGCTCGAATTCTACGGTGTCACAATCAACGTTAAGAGGATAGGCGGATCGCATCCAGCGCCTGAGTTTCGTCCAGTGGCATTTCCGAACGCTTGGCAGAAAGCGACGAAAACTCGTGAACGAGACATTTCTCCCCGTCGAGAAAAACAGCGGGTGTTCTTCCAAACGTTGGTTGATGAACTACGCACAAATCACGGATTTACCAACGCGAAAACAGCGCATCCTCAAGGTTGGCATTGGTTTTCCTCAGGTCACGCCAAAATAGGTTATTGTGCTGTTTTCGGCGAACAATCGCGTGTTCGAGTCGAACTCTACCTGGATCGCGACAGCGAATTCAACAAGCAACTTTTCGATTCGTTGAACGAAAAACGCGCCGAAATCGAGCAATCCCTGAACGAAACTTTGGGATGGGAACGCTTGGACACCAGAAAATCGAGCAGAATTGCTCTCTACACTGAAGGGTCTATCGACAGTTCCGAGCGAGACCTGAGGGAACTAAGAGAATGGATGGTTGAGAATCTGCTGAAGTTCAAGGAAGTGTTCAGTCCATATTTGGCGGATTTGGTTTAGTTATTTCCACGAGACTCTATGATCGTAGGATGAGAGATCAATTGTGAAACTGAGTGTGGACCAGAACGCTGATGCGCTGTATCTGAAGATCGATGACTCTCGAATCGCGGGTTCAGAGGAGGTATCGCCGGGTGTGGTGCTGGACTACAACGAGGCGGATGAGGTGGTCGGGGTTGAGATGCACCACCTTTCTAAGCGTTCCTCGGAGATTGATCTGACGGATTTGCAGTTTGAATCGAACTGAGTCTGGTAAGGATTGAGGTTGTGGATGCTGGCGACGGTATGAACTCCCTGCGTTTCGATATGCTCAACGCGTCCCCCTTTTGCTGCGCAAAAAGGGGAAGGTAAGATTTCAACCATTCACGTCGCAACCGACAAATATGCGTCCTGCCAACTGACACGCTTTCAGCACACTGAAACTGCCAGCGGCCGGATCGAGTACCGGATCTGCCGGCGCGGTCGTCGCTTCGATCAAGGCTTTTTGAAGTTCAATCGGTTTGGGGTGGACACCCTTCAATGACGGGGCTTTTTCGTCCCAGACGTCGGGGATGTTGTGGCTTGTCCAAACGCCTTTGGCTCGCTTCGGGGCTTTTTGAAGGACGATGAGGTATTCGGCGGTGCGGCGGGTGCGGTAACCCATGCCGATGCGGCCTTTGTTCCAGGTGATGAGGTCGACGGTTTCTAGGGTCGTGTGTTCGGTCCATTCGTCGATGCCGGAGCAAAGATGGAATTTGTCGGTCCACAGAAAGAGGTGTCCGCTGGGGCCGAGGACGCGGTCGATGGATCGTATGAACTCGGCGATGATCTCGGATGGCATCTGGGGTAGGGCCGAGCGTTGCTTGCCTCGGAGGACGCCTTCGTTGCCGTAGCTGAGTTCGTCGAGGACGCCGCGGTATTGAGGATCGAAAAAGGTTGCGGCGATGGAGGCATCGGGCAGTTGAGCAAGGAAATCGAGGCCGTCCATGGCAACGCGAGTGTCGCGGGGAATCGAAGGAGGGAGTTCGTTTTGGACGATGCTGCCGGATCGTTCGTTGGAGTATACGGTCATGTAACCAGAGTGTACGCCGTGACAATTCTCACCAAAACCCAAGACCTAGAAATGCGAGACCCGAGCCAATTTCCTCAATGAATCGCTTACCAAAGTCCGCTTTCCGATCCACTTGCGTAGACCAACTTATAACCGCCGCGACTGATGAACTGAGGAACGGGATTAAACCGGAGGTAAAACAAAAACCTTGGTTCCATCAAACAGAAAAGATCGGTCGGTTGGCAATTCTAATGCAATGCACATTAGATGGATCCAGTTTTAGTCCGCGTTCTGCAAATTCTTTTGCCCGTTCTTCTTTTAACAAATGCATGGCGAGCCAAGCCATCCTAGAAAAGTCGTTTGCATTGGCTTCGTCACTTCGCTTTTCAAGAACTTCAAGCAATCGTTCGACTAGCACAAGCCTTCCTTGGTCGATATCTAATTCGCGGTATATGTGGTTCAAAAAATTCGCGGTATTCGATATGTCATGAAAAGGCACGGAATCCAACATAGATCGTTCAACTAGTGCATTAATCTCGCCGAGTATATCGTGTTTAATTCCATATATTTCGGCCAACATGCGCCAAGCTATTGCCGAAGACGGACCATTGTCGTCATTTTGAATGAACGTTTCAATATCTGAAATCGCCAGATCCAGATCGGCAGCGGTGCCGCGCTCGATCCGCCAACGGGCAAGTTGCAACCATCCGGGATTATACGACCTGCACACCATGTGAAGAATCGGTTCGAAACGGGAAAAAGGTTCACCGCGGTCTATCTGCGATGATACGTTATTGATAAAGCTCCTAAGACGCCTGTCGAGATTGAGATTGATATCTGAAATCGTACTGGGACTGAACATTTGCAGGATTTGCACATCAGTTTCGATCGCAGATTTCAAGATACTAGTCTCTAATTTCTTTTTACCGAACGCGTGCGCAGTCAATGGTAGACTGATAAAAGTTTGACCGTCTTCGGCGGCGACGTGTTGCTCTGCGAATGAGTAATTAAGTAGCGACTCGATTGCCTTGTCAACTTCGTAATTGTCATTAGTCGAACCGATCAACACAGCCTCGAGTGCCACGCGGGGCACTGCTGAGTTCCAGGCCGCCAAAGTCATGAAAATCCGTTGGCCGCAAGGTGACAACGCTCTGAACGTGCGCTCGAACAATGCCGTCAATATCTCGTCGCTACGGGCGATCACATGGCGCGGCGACGAGAAACGCCTAGAATCCACGACTTCGCCCAACAAGATTTTGATAACGTATGGATGACCGCCCGAGGACTTGGCAAGGTCAGCGACGTTGTTTTCGTCGAGCAAACCCCAAATACCTAGACGCGAAGCGGTTTTTCTGATGAGATCCTCGGCCTGATCGTCTGTCATCCCATAAACTTCGATGGGGTAATCGCCTTTGAAATCTCTCAACCGAGTCGTAATCAACACTTTGTTGGGCAGTCTTACGTTCCGCTCGATCCAATCGAACATCTCGACTGGATTGCGGACCGTCTCGAAATTATCAAATATGAACAGGCAGCTATCATCACCGTCGTAAGATGCCAATTGTTGCTCAAAAAACGTCCGACGATCGAATTTCCGATCATTAATTGCGTCCGGTGATAACACCAGTTGGGCGTATCGGTCAGCGATGTCGTTTTCAGTCACGACACTTGGTTTCACTGGTCTGGCGCCAGCATAATCAAGATCGATGTCTCTTGCGCTGAACCAAGCAATCAATTCAAACCTTTCTTGATCGACGATTTTGTCGATGATATTTAAAGTCGTTGAAGTTTTTCCGATACCGCCTGTTCCTTGTAAAGTGATGATCGGATGGCGATCATCGGTCAGCAGATCCAAAAGACGGTATTCTATATCGGGCCTGGCGACGTAGTCTTCCGCAAATTTTGGTGCATTCGTTAGACTGTTACCTCTTATCAGTAGTTCTTTATTTCCATGCGTCTTACTTATTCGCATATGGGGAGATTGTGCAAACTGTGACGAATCGCCTGAAATTCGGTCGTCTGTTACGTATGACAAAAGCTCGTAATGATGTTTATTGAAATTTCCATTCGGCAAGAAGAAGTCTCTTCCATCTGGCTCACCGACAACTAGCTCAAGTCGCATTGGGACGTCAACATACATGTACACTCCGTCCGCGAGATTATGAGATGATTCGTTTTTGAGATAGTCGTAAACCGTCGCATCACCCCCAATTCCAGTAACGCGATACCTGCCGTTAATGTTTTGATGCAAGTGAACCCAGGGTCGATGAAACAGTTTCAAATTTCCATACAAGACGCGAATGCTATCGTTTAAGTATTTGCCAGCCAAACCAGAGACCGTCGTACGTGTTGCGCCGTGTCCTCTGGTTTTGTTCCTCAAAAGGGCAAACAACCTGAACCAAGACATCAGAGGAGAGCCTCTTTCAGTTTGGCGCTGTTCGATGTCAAGTTGACTCAGACATTGCCGCAGCAACTCGACGCACTCCACTTGCCAAGCGTCGTCCGGATTTCTTTTCGTGAGTTGATCCCGGTCAACGGATAGATCTGGATGCAGGTATTGTGACGGGGGTCCGTTTAGCACTTCTCCCAGTACGTCGTTCCATTCACCCAATCCTTGCGCTCGCACCAATCGATACTGCAAACGATACCGATTTCTTTCTCGATCATCCCCGACGGCTGAGACCATGCCGAGAACTACCAATTTGTGCAAGGCCTCACCTGCAAGTAAAAGCGACCAAAAGTATGAAAAATCCCCATCCTGTTTATCTCTTTCGGCTCTGTTCAACAAATGATCTATGTACTTATGTTCCGTCACTTTTTCACAGCCCTCGGTGTCATTCACTGCTGGTTTATATCTTGCAGCAAATGATCATAACATGTGATGCCATTTAGTCGCGCATCAGAAACGCTTTGTGGATCCAAAAAGAAGTGGCATCGGATTTCGGGCAAGACGGGTTACGGACGTCAAACCGAGGTACGCGATCGAAACAGCGAGCGTCAGCCGTGCCTGTAGGAAGCGATCTGAACCACTACTTTGAGAACCCGTTTCAGCGCTAAAACGATTTCGGTGTGAAATTGCCCGCCGTCAGTTGAGCGGGTAAGTAGGTTCGATCCCCGTAACATCAAAGCCAGCTTCGTCGAGTAGCAGTCGGATGACTTGCTCCGTCTCCTCATACTTCCCTTCGCCGAAGTGGCGGAAGCGGAGGTTGCCAGCCGGGTCGAAGATGTACTTGGCGGGCCAGTAGCGGTTGGTGAAGTAGCGCCAGGTGGAGTATTCGTTGTCCTGGACCACGAGCCAGCCGATGTCGTTCTCTTCGACTGCGGCGCTAAGTCTGTTGATCCTCTTCTCGAAATCGAATTCGGGAGTGTGCACTCCTAGGATGGTGAGCCCGGCGTTAGCGTAGCTCTCATGCCATGCCCTCAAGGCCGGCCACGTGTTCTTACAGTTGTATCAGGTATAGGTCCAGAAATCGACCACCACCACTCTCCCGCTGTCGCGGATCTCGGCAATCGTGGTCGGCTCCCCATTTAACCACTCTTGCGTGTTCTTAAGTTCGTAATCGGTTCGGTCGTTAACCGGAGGATACTGCTCCATGGCGATGCCGGGTAGGATCTTCTTGGCCCAATACGGGGATTCGGTCGCGGTTGGTGCGATCGTTGCGGTCGGAGCCTGCGTCGTGGTCGGCGGAGGTGCAGTGGTTGCTGTTGGCTCTGGTGCAGATGTTGCTGTCGCGGCGACTTGCGCGACTTCGACTCCGTCACCTTCTTCGGCTCCACAGCTGACCAACGCAAGACCAAGCACTACCACTGCTACGATCGGCAGGTAGGAGCGACACGTTATCTGGCAGTTGCGCAACAAAGTTAAACTCGCATACATCTCGCAAGACCAAGATCGAGGATCAATCCTTAAATGTCAACGATACCATCTATCGACCAGCCCATCGTAGTAGCTCCGACACCCACGCCATTCCGAGACGACGCCGATCAATCGCTCGATTTCGACGCCCTAGAACGCAACGTCGGGCGTTGGCTCGACACCCCGCTCTCCGGCTTCGTGGTCGTAACCGCCAACGGCGAGGAGACGATGCTCAGCGAAGCGGAACGACTGCAAACCGTCAAGACCGTATCTGCCGCCCACAATGGTCAGAAATTCGTCATCGCCGGCGTCGACGAACGCTCCACCATCGAAACCCTGCGATTGTCCGAGAACTACGCCGAGGCGGGTGCCGACTTCATTCGGATGCGAATACCGCGCAACATGTCGCCCGCGGACCTGGTGACTTACTACAGCTACGTGACCTCCCGCTGCCCGCTCCCGGTGGTGGTGATACACCAGACCTTCGCCCGCGGCGGCGACCCGGCCGCACCGCCTCCTGTCATCGCCGAACTCTGCGGCATGGACAACGTCTTCGCCTACATCACCGACCATTCAATCCTCTTCGAACAGCAGGTCATCCCGAACATTCCGTCCAACGTTCGCAAGTGGAACTGTAGCGGCGCCTTGCTCGCGTTTGGCACCATGATCGGTTGCGATGGCGCCTGCATGCTCCTCGGCAACATCGCACCTGCGCTCTGCATGGACATCGTTAGCGCCGGATTCAATGGAGACTACAAGACCGCGGTCGAGCTCCAACGCACCGCGTCAAAGCTCAACGCCATCGTGATGAACACCATCGGCGCGCCGAAGACGGCAATGTCGATGTTGGGTTGGGAATACGGCGACCCGCGACGACCTACTGCGCCGGTGTCCGATGAATCCAAAGCCGCCATCGAGGCGGTCTTGCGGGAGACTGGGTTGTTGGCATAGGCGGAGGGATGACCAACTTCCGTCATTCCGGCGAAAGCAGGAATCCAGAGGGGCAGGGCAACGTCGATAACGCGATCCCAATCGGTTAACAACTGCGAAAAACTCATCATCTAGAATCGATGAGTCGTCGCGACCCGAATCCGAACCGCACCGAATGAACCTCCACGAGTACCAGGCCAAGCAACTCTTCAAAGACTACGGCATCCCCGTATTGCCTTGGCGCATCGTGGAATCTGCTAACGATGCGGAAACCGCAGCCAACGAACTCGGCTGCCCGGTCATCGTCAAAGCCCAAGTCCATGCGGGCGGCCGAGGCAAAGCAGGTGGTGTGAAGTTCGCCGCCACCGCTGAAGACGCGGTCCAGTACGCCTCTGACATGTTGGGAACTCGGATGGTCACCAACCAGACCGGCCCTAAGGGCGTCCCGATCGACAAGGTGATGATCACGCCGGCCGCCGACATCGCCCACGAATACTATGTCTCAATCGTTATGGACGGCGACGAGGGCGCGCCTGCCATCATAGCCACTCGCGAGGGCGGCGTCGAGATTGAACAGGTAGCCGAGGAGCAGCCTGAAAAGATCGTTCGTATCATCGGCGACCCACTCATCGGCCTCCTTCCGTACAAAGCCCGCGATGCCGCGTTGGCTCTCGGCTTCCCTCCGCCGCTAATCCGACCCGCCACCGCACTCATCGCCAATGCCTACCAGCTCTTCATCGACAACGACTGCTCGCTGGTCGAGATCAATCCGCTCATCGAGAGTGAGGACGGTAAGATCATCGCCCTCGACGCCAAGGTCGGTATCGAAGACGACGCCCTCTTCCGCCATCCCGGACTCCTCGAACTCCACGATCCGGCCCAGATGGACCCGCTCGAACGCGAAGCCTCCGAATTCGACCTCGCCTATGTAAAGCTCGAAGGCGGACGCGTCGGATGCATGGTCAACGGCGCCGGCCTCGCCATGGCCACTATGGACATCACGAAGTGGGCGGGCGCAGAACCGGCGAACTTCCTCGACATCGGCGGATCTGCCGACCTCGAACGCATCGAGCACGCCTTCAAGATCATCGTCTCCGATCCCGACGTCGAAATCATCCTCGTCAATCTCTTCGCCGGCATCGCCCGTTCCGACGTCGTGGCCACCGGAATCATCAACGCCTCCAAAGAAGTCGGCTCCAAAAAGCCGGTCGTCGCGGCAATGCGCGGCACCAACGCCGAAGAAGGGCTCCAACTGCTCGACGATTCGGACATGGACATCACGCCAGCACCCGATATGGCGAGCGCAGCCGAAATACTCCGAGACAAACTCGCCAGCATGGGAGAGCAACACACGTCATTCCTGCGAAAGCAGGAATCCAGAGGGGCCGGGGAACCCAACAAATCATGCCAGTCCTAGTCGAAGACCCATGTCGCCTACTCGTGCAGGGATTGGGCCGTGACGGCTCATTCCAAGCCCAGCGCATCGTCGAATACGGCACCAACATGGTCGCAGCCGTCCATCCCAACCGATCCGGCACCAAGTTCATGGACGAAATCCCCTACTTCGAGACGGCTCGCGAAGCCATCGCCGCCACCGGAGCCAACACCGGACTCGTCTTCGTACCCGCTCCCTTCGCCATGGACGCCATACTCGAACAAGCCGACGCCGGACTCTCGTTGATCGTCTGCATCACCGAGGGCGTCCCCGTCCACGACATGATGAAAGCCAAATCATACCTCGACCGCACCAACTCCCGACTCCTCGGACCAAACTGTCCCGGACTCATACACCCCGGCGAGCGGGTCAAACTCGGTATCATTCCAGGCGTAGCGGTTTCCCCCGGCAACGTCGGCGTCGTCTCACGCTCCGGAACCCTCACCTACGAAGCCGTTGCCCAACTTGGCGCCGTCGGCATGGGACAATCCACCTGCGTCGGCATCGGCGGAGACCCCATACCCGGAACCAACTTCATCGACGTCCTAACCCAGTTCCAAGACGACGACGAAACCGAAGCTATCGTCATGATCGGCGAGATCGGCGGCACCCGCGAACAAGCCGCGGCCGACTTCATAAAGCAACACGTCACCAAACCCGTAGTCGCCTCCATCGCCGGCCAAACCGCGCCACCCGGCAAACGCATGGGCCACGCCGGCGCCATCATCACCGGCAAGGCCGGACTAGCCTCCGAAAAGAACAAAGCACTAGAAGCCGCCGGCGCCACCGTCGTCGAATCCCCCGCCTACATCGGCGAGGCGATGAAGAACATCCTCGGATAACCCGCGTCGCCTCACACGCCGGATGTTTGCCAAAACCCGTTGGAAACCGCCAACATCACCGCGCCACCGAAACAACACGACAACCATCCCCTCTCCCGCTCGGCGGGAGAGGGCTAGGGTGAGGGCACCGGGCGGCCAAGGGGCGGCCTACCAGCCAAACCTCGCGGCGAACATCGCTCCGCAGCAGCGGAAACCCTGTCATTCCCGCAAGCCATCCGTCATTTCGGCACACCATCCGACGTTCCAGCAAACCATCCGTCATTCCCGCGGACGCGGGAACCCAGAGAAAAACCAAACGCGCCAGTTCCAAACACACAATCCCCTACCACACCCCCCGCAGTATCCTAAAACCCCATGGAACCCCGCATCAGCATCATCACCCTAGGCGTCAACAACCTCCCCAGAGCCGTCCAATTCTACCGCGACGGACTCGGACTGCCCCTATTCGACCAAAACACCGAATCCATCGCTTTCTTCCAAAACGCCGGAACTTGGCTCGCGCTATACCCACGAGAGGCCTTGGCAGACGACATCGGCATCGACGCCAAAGGCAGCGGCTTCTCCGGCGTCACACTAGCCCACAACGTCCGCACCCGCGAAGAAGTAGACACCCTCCTGGACATCGCAGTCACCGCAGGAGCAACCCTAGTCAAACCCGCCCAAGACACCTTCTGGGGCGGCTACTCCGGCTACTTCTCCGACCCCGAAGGATACCTCTGGGAAATCGCCTGGAACCCCCACTTTTGGATTGAGTGATTCTCCGATGGTATTGATGTTTCCTGAACGATCGGCGTTGGTGGACAATCGTCGGGTCAACTCCGGTGGTCGCCCAGACGAATCTAGACGACCGCGGTTTCTCGGTAAAGGTGGCAGGAAACGACGCGATTGGGCGCGGTTTGATAGAGCGGTGCGGCTACTTGGCAGATATCCATCGCGTGCGGGCAACGGTCGGCGAATTGGCAGCCGGTGTACTCCGCGTTCATCGTATCGTCGGCACCGTCAGTCGTTGGCGAAACCACCTCTAGGCCCTGCTGCCATTTCTGGTCGGGATCGGGCATCGGAATCGAGCCGATCAAGAGTTGCGTGTATGGATGCTCAGGTTCTTCGACGACCGGCACCACGTCGCCCTGTTCCGCGACGACACCACGATACAGGACGACAATCTTCTCGCTGATCTCGTAAGCAGTGGTCAGATCGTGGGTGATGTAGATGATCGAGATACCGAACTCGGTGTTGAGCAGTCGCAGATTTTCAAGGATAGTGGCTCGGAGGGATGCGTCAACCATCGAAACCGGCTCGTCGGCGACGATGAGCTTGGGATTGAGCAAGAGAGCCCGTGCAACCATGACCCGTTGACGCTGTCCACCGCTGAGCTGGTGCGGGTATCGCCCGAGCGTGTCCCGGGGGTTAAGTCCGACTTGCCGCAAGGTAGTCTCAATGATCTCCACGGCTTCGTCGCGTGACGAGGCGAGACCAGCTTTGCGGACGGGAAGATGGAGCGCGTGGTCGACTTTGTAGAAAGGGTTGTAGACCTCGAAAGGGTCTTGGAAGATTACCTGGACGTCGCGCCTGAACTGTCGACGCTCGGCGCGTGAGAGCTGGGCAACGGCCTTGCCTCGGTAGAGAACTTCACCGGTGGTTGGGGGTATGATACCAAGTATCAAGCGAGCGATGGTTGTCTTTCCACTCCCGCTTTCGCCTACCAACGCGGTGATCGCTGGCTCGTCTTCATTGACGGATATCGAGAAATCGCGGAGCGCCACCGTCTTGCGGCTGAACCATCCGGTGCCGAAGATTTTGCTCGTGTTCTTGAGTTCGATTAGCGATGACATCACGTATCAATAAAGAAGGCAGGCCGCCTGTTGTTCACCTTGGTTCGCCACATGATCGTCGTTGACGACCTTGAGCAACGGTTCTTCCGACGGGCAAATATCCATCGCTTGGGGACACCGCGGATGAAACGGGCATCCACTGGGCAGCGCGTATAGCGACGGCGCAGTGCCGGGTATACCACGCAGGTCGCCACGCTTGCGGTCTTTGCGTTCGAGCGAAGGCAGACTGTCTATCAGCATCTGCGTATAAGGATGTTTAGGCTCGCTGAGGAGCTGCCTGAGCGTCCCGGTCTCCACCAATCTGCCCGCATACATGACGCCCAGCGTGTCGACGAACTGCGCCATCAAGCCGATGTCGTGACCAATCAGCAGTATCGCGGCAGCGAGTTCGTCTTGGAGTTCGGCGAGGGTTTCCATGATCTGGCGTTGGACGACAACGTCGAGCGCGGAAGTGGGTTCGTCGGCGATGATGACTTTCGGTCCCATCGAGATGGCGATCGCGATGGTGACGCGCTGCTTCATCCCTCCGCTCAGTTCGTGCGGGTACATGTCTCCGACTTGCCGGTTTAACCCGACTTTATCGAGAAGTTCCGTCACCAGTTCGCGGTATTGAGATGCCGAGTGTTGGGCGTCGTGGTCTCTCAAACCGTCGATGATCTGATTCTTCACCTTGGCAACCGGGTTGAGAGAGTTCATGGCACCTTGTGGGACAAGGGCGATCTGCGACAGTTTCGCGGTGCGCATCTCCTCCTCGCTTAGTGAGAGCAAGTCGATTCCGTCGATCACCGCGGAGCCCTTGGTGATGCGCCCGGGCGGTTTGATCAACCGCATCAACGCGAGTGCGGTTGTGGTTTTGCCCGATCCCGATTCTCCCACGAGCCCCATGCGTTTCCCGGGCATGATCGAGAAGCTGACACCGTCTGCGGCTTTGATCTCACCGCTTGATGTGTAATAGGAGACGCCGAGGTCGTTGACGTCGAGTGCGGCGCTATGTCCCCCGTTTGCGTGGGTTTCGGCACTCATACCTGCCTCCGCAAACGCGGGTTAGCCAACGGGTCTAGACCGGCAGTTATGAGATACAGGCTACCGAAGACGAGAGCTAGCGCGAGCACTGGCGGCGTCCACCACCACCAGATTCCACGGAATGGTGCGGAGTAGAAGAGCGCCCAATAAATCGTGTTGCCGAGCGTTGGCTGGTTTTGAGGTCCAAGCCCGAGTGCATCCATCCCGATCGTCGTAAGCATCGCCGTGGCGACCGCGGTCGCAAGGCTTGCGGCGAGGAAAGGCAACAGATTCGGAAGCATCTCGAGAAAGATGACTTCAAGGGTGTTGGCACCTGATATCTGAGCGACCGAGATGTAAGCACGTTCGCGCATGGACAGGACCTGCGCGCGGATGGTTCTGAGGGGCCACATCCAAACAAAAGCCGAGATTATGAGGGCCTGCTGAGTGACATCGATCGAAGATTTCAGGGTCACGGCGACGACGACGAGGATCATCAAGACAGGTACGGTAATGAGCATATCGGCGAAGCTCTTGAAGAAGTTGTCGACAATCCCACCGTAAAATCCACCGATGAATCCGAGCACGGTACCGATAGTCATTCCGATCAATGCCGCGAGGAAACCAACATAGATAGTCAGGGGTGTGCCCAGCATCGTCACGGCCCAAACGTCTCGACCTTGGCTGTCAGTGCCTAACACCGAGAACGCGCTTCGGTCTTCGCCTTTAACACGGTAGTCGACGGTCTGACCAGGACTCAAATCGATCTCCACGGTGCCGGCGCGCGCCAACTCGGGATCTACGAACTGAGAGCCGACGATGCCGAAAAGAACCATGAATGCGAGCAGGAAGAGGCCGGCCCACAGCGTCGGATAGTCTCTCATCCAGCGTAACGGCGCGAGGAGAGAGCGCACGAAACCGCTACCCTCTTGATGCTCGATCGTGGTGTCGAACATCGAACCTTGGGATTCTGGCTGCGCGGTGGTCATCCTGTAGTTAGCTCCTTGGCGCGTAGGTGATACGCGGGTCAAGGCGGGGATAAATCAAATCGAGAATCAATGTCGCGAGAGCGATTGAGAGGATCACGAGGTACACGATTCCGTAAAGCAACGTGTAGTCGAAATTGCGGATCGATTGCAGGAGCATAGTGCCAATGCCAGGGTATCCAAAGACGACTTCAACGAGGATGACACCCGAGACGACGTGGCCGAGCGTGAGAGCGAATGATGTGATTTGCGGCAACATGGCGTTCCGCACGCCGTACCAGGCGAAAAGTCGCCAGCTTTTCGCGCCTTTCGCCTCGGCGAGCAGCATGTAGTCTTCGCCCTGAGTCGTCACCATCATGCCGCGCATCTGGATCGCCGAGAAGCCGATGCTGACAAGGATGATGGCGAGCGCGGGGAGGATTGCGTGTTTGGCCGCGTCCAAGTAGAAATCGAAGTCCCAACCCGGAGATGACCCGACGGTGTAACCGCCACCTAACGGAAACCACTCGAGTTGGAAGGCGAAGAAGTGGATAAGCGCGATGCCGACGAGGTAGTAGGGGATGGCAGATAGGGCCATTATTGGAGGGAAAAGTAGTTTGAACGCTCTAGATGCTCCGGGCCAAGCGACGAGCGCGCCTAAGGCCATGCCGAGAAACATATAGATAAGTGAAGACACGGTGACCAGCACGAGCGTCCAAGGTAATGCCTGGGATATGACTGAACGGACTTGCGTCGGGAAAAACGCGATGGAAAATCCGAAGTCGAAACGCGCGAAGTTCCAGATATAGCGAACGTATTGTTCCCAGAGCGGCTTGTCCAACCCGAAACGCTTCTCAAAGTGCTTGATCATCGCTTCGGTGTTCCCGCTGGAGACCGCACCTCGCGACGCGAGCTGACTCATGCGCTCTTCGATGGGGTTGACGTCCGCGATGCGCGGCAAGATGAAGTTAAAGGAAGCGGCGCCCCAGACGACGAGGAAGAAGACCCCAATGCGTCTTAGTAAGTACTCAGCAGTCATAGTTGTTGATACGTCGTATCTCGCGCGTGTGCGTTCGCGATGTGTTAAATTGCGTTAGCAATGGTATCCAAAGCCCGTTCGGGTCGCATCATTGCGACCCTCGAACGATGGATTGGCAACAGACTAGCACAACCACAAGGCATTGGATTCACATATTGAAGAGAAGAAAGATATCGAGACATGTATAGACGTTTGAATTCAACGACGCGAAAGGCTTGGCTGTTCCGTTTGTTGGCGCTTTCGCTGGTCGTCACGACTGTGATGGTCGCAGCTGTTGCGTGCAGCGAAGAGGAACCGACGGCGACGCCCGTCCCACCGACCGCCACAGCGGTACCGCCGACGGCGACCACGGCGCCTGAGCCTGAACCAGAGCATGAAGATGCGATGGATGGTGATGGGATGATGATGAAGGAACCAGCGCCGTTGATCGACCCCGATTCGGTATCGCGTGAGAAAACTTTGATCGTCATGAGCGGCGGTCAAGACGGTCGATACCCGGACTGGGAGAACTTCAACAACTACGTCCCTGGTGGCGTGGGAGGTTGGCACACCGGACCGTTGCAGACCATGAGCGAGCCGCTGATCATGTTCAATCTGCTGACTGGTGAGCACGAGATGTGGTTGGCCGAGTCGATGGACATCAGCGATGACTTCCGAGAGGTGACACTCTCAATCCGAGACGGTGTCTACTGGAGCGACGGCACGCCGTTCTCTGCGGACGACGTTGCATTCACCTTCGCATTGGTGCAAGAAAACCAAGACTCGATGGTTCATACGGCCGAGATCCACCTCCTCGATTCTGTAGAAGTGATCGACGGCAACAAGGTGCACTTCACGCTGAAAGAGCCTTCACCGAGCTGGTGGGTCAACACGCTGACCAGCAACCACGGCCTGTCTGAACACATCCTACCGAAGCACATCTGGGAAGGCCAAAACGCGCAAGAATTCACGTTCTATGACCCGGCACAAGGATGGCCGATTTCGACCGGACCGTTCGCCCTAGCCTCCGCATCGCCGGAGCAGAAAGTCTTCGTGCGTCGCGACGACTGGTGGGCTGTGGAAGCGGGATTCAAAGACCTCCCCGCTATCGAGAAGGTCGTTTACATACCGCAAAGAGACGAAACAGCACGGGCCCAGATGATCATTCGCAACGAGATCGATGCTATGAGTATGGTGCCCGTCGACACTTTGCTGGACGTCTTTGAGCAGAACCCGAGTGTCGTTAGCTGGAGCAAGCAGGAACCGCCTTACGGATATCTCGACTGGTGTCCAATCGGTTTGTTCGTCAACAATGCTGGCGACAGCCCGGTGGCCCAGAGCAAGGACATCCGATGGGCGCTCAACTACGCGCTCAACCGCGAGACATTGGTCAGCAACGCCGAACGCGGCGCGGGAACCGTGGCCTATCACATGGTCACCCCGTACGCTTGGTTCGACCCGTTCGAAGAGGTGTTGCAACCAATCTACGAGAAACATTCCCTCGACACCTCGGACCACTACGACCTTCTCGACGAACGCATGGCTACGGCTGGATACACCAAGAACAGCGACGACATGTGGGAGAAGGACGGCGACGTGATCGAGATGAGCATCGGCTTCCCGTCTTGGCTCGCACGTTACGGTGTCCACATCGTCAAACAGCTCGAAGACGCGGGCTTCGACGCGGAGATGGACCAGAGCCCGGGCACGGGCGAGGCATTCGGCCGCGGCGAGCGCGACTATCAGTTCGGTTGCAAGGGCCCGTCTGGCGTGTTGGGCGCAGACCCGTACTACATGCTCTCGCTCTACTCGTCAGCGACCTTCCGCGACATCGGCGAACCACCCGTGAACCCATGGGCCACGGCACGCTGGCGCAACTCGGAATTCGACGATATCGTGACTGAGATGTCGAAGATTCCGGCCAC
This sequence comes from SAR202 cluster bacterium bin127, assembly GCA_002239045.1. Classification (GTDB taxonomy): domain Bacteria; phylum Chloroflexota; class Dehalococcoidia; order Lucifugimonadales; family Lucifugimonadaceae; genus Bin127. Next base: position 75,883 of record MPNN01000002.1, on the reverse strand, counting down.
GGATCCGCAGACGATGGATCTCTTCGAGGACGCGATGGAGATCTGGTACGAAGAACTGCCAGATATCTATGTGTCGCAGCTGATAATCCGCCACCTTGGCAGCGAAAACTACTGGAAAGGCTGGCCTTCATTCGACGACAACTACGGCGTGTTGCACCCATGGCAGCAGGAATTCCTGAAGATCGTGACGCGGTTAGAGGCGAATTAACAAAATTCACATAGGGCAAAACGGCGAGGGATAATCACTGTCCCTCGCCGTTTTGGTTTAGGCGGCCCGTGGTTTGGGTTCCTGCTTTCGCAGGAATGACGGATGTGCGCTGGAATGACGGTGGTGGGGCGGAATAACGTATCCTGTCACAAACCAGCAGGAGTCTCCCCATGAACGACCATGAACGATATCTGTTCGACCTTAAGGGCTACCTCGCCGTGCCCGATGCGCTGACCCAGGAGCAGGTCGCCACACTCAACAGCATCCTCGACGAGCACATCGCCGCCGAGTGCCCGCCAGACATGCGCACGCACAGGTTCGGTCCGGTGCTCGAATGGGGGAAGGAATATCGCGACCTGATCGACAACCCGGGGATTACTCCTTACCTGTCCGAACTGCTGGGCGACGGTTTTCGGCTCGATCACGTTTACGCCGACGTGATCAGGTCGGGCAAGGGACCAATCGGCACTCGGCTCCACGGCGGCGCCATCCCGTTCAATCCCACGCACTACTTCCGTTTCGAAGGCGGCCAGATGCACAACGGCCTCTCGGTGGTCGCCTACAACCTGAAGGACGTTGGCCCCATGGACGGCGGTTTTGGTTGCGTGCCAGGCTCGCACAAGAGCAACTATTCCTTCCCGGACGAATGGAAGGAGATGGAAGAACCCGGTCCGTTAGTCGAGCGGGTCACGGGTCCAGCGGGGACCGCGATCATATTCACCGAAGCCCTCACGCATGGCACGCTGCCATGGGCAGGCGCCGACGAACGGCGGACAATCTTCTTCAAATACAGCCCCCACTCAGTCTCATGGTCGGCGCAGTACTTCGATGCTGACAACTACCCGGGGCTCACCGAGGTTCAGCGCGGGATCTTAGAGGGACCGAATGCACGGTATCGGGGTAGGCATCAACCGATAGGCGACATGGGATGACCCGCGCACCGCGGTAGGACAGTTTGACGTACCTATCGGAAATGGGGGTTGGTACTAGACCGATTCGATCTCGATGTCAGATAGATCGAGCTTTGACGAGCGTTTGGAGATGTAGTGCATCTCGATGCCGACAACTTCGTTGGATTCGTTGTAGTCGAGGATGACCCCGGGTGAGACCTCTTCAGACTCGATGATGCGCGAGTCGTCGAGCCTTAAATAAAGGACGTCGGCATTGGTGTCGTGTTTCAGATTCAACACGCGCGTCATGCTTCCCGCTTGGCAGCGACGATGATCATCCGACGCGTGTCCACCGAGTAGGCCTCGCCACGGAACCCACCGTGTACGTACTCAAGGTTCAGACCCGCAACAGCAAGCATCTTCGTCAACTCGGTCAAGCTGTAGAGCCGCATGTGCAGATCCGACATCTCATTGCGCGATCCGTCCGGAAGAATTTCCGTGTAAGTTAGGTGGTTGGTGCTGGTTTGGAGGTCGAGTTGACGGCGTTCGAGAACTATCCGCCCGTCGTCGTGTCGATGCCAGTCGGTTTCTTCGTTGTTGATGATCACCCACTCCCGGTTGAGGAGGTCCATCAATAGTTTGCCGCCGGGTTTGAGGCACCTAGCGATTTGATGGAGGACTTGCTGGTCGTCGGATTCGGTTTCGAGGTATCCGAACGACGAGAACATGTTGATGACCGCATCAAACTTGCCGCTAAATTCATTCGGTAGCCGCCGCATGTCGGCTTGTTGGAACTGGAGGCCCCCTTTGCCTTCGGCATTTCCCCCGCGAGCGGGGGCAAACGTTATCTGTGCGGCGGTCGATCGAGCGATCGCCAGCATCTCCTCGCTGAGGTCGACACCCGTCACTTCCAAACCCGTTTTGGCCAGCGCGATGCTGTGCCGGCCTTGACCACAGCAGAGGTCCAAGACGTTGTGATGAGGTTCGAGACCCAAGGCGTGGATGGCGAATTGTGTTTCTAGGTCGGTTCGGTCCTGTTGGAGGGTATGGCCGTAGATGCGGAGGTAGTCGCCTTTGAAGAATTGGACATACCAGGGAGTGTCGCCTGATTGAGTCATAGCGGTTTGGCGTAGAGTGTGTTGTCGGGTATGCTGGCGTCGACGAACGCTTCGTGGCGTTCGCGGCACTTGTTGCATTCGGCACAGTGCACGATCACATCTCCGTCGCCACATGCCATTTTCGGGTTGGCACAAGTCAACGTGAGATGCAGTGGAAGCGTCGACGCGTTGGCGGCAAGGATGTCTTCCTTATGTAGATGACGCATCGGAGCCTCAACTACGATGTCGTGGTCAAGCCCAAGTCCGTTGGAGTTGGCGATGCTTTCGAAGAACTCTGGTGTGGCATCGGGGAATGGGTTGCCGGCGAGGGAGCCGATGACGATGCGGTGCACGTCGTTGAGTGAACACCAAATTGCGGCGAGGGTGATGAGGATGATGTTGCGACCTGGAATGTACACGGTCTCGTCCGGAGCGTCGTATTCGGGGACGGTTTCGCCAGACATGGTCCAGTGGGATTGACCGTAAAGTGCTTTGACCGGGAGCGCGAGCGTGGTTACGGGCTTGATGTTGGGGTTGTCTAAGGCTTGGATGAAGTTATCCAGCATTCGCTTTTCCGCCCATTCCCAAGGGATGCCAGTTTCAACGTAGATTGGATACGCAACGCCGCGTTCAGCCACGTTCGCGAGGAGCACGCAACTGTCCATACCGCCACTCGCGAGGACCGCGGTGGGTGGGTTCACGACTGGTGTCCGTTCGTGTCAGCCCGGTACGTGGCGTAGGAGTTGGCCGTCTCCCAGAGGCGGATCTCGTCGATCCGGAGTTGATCGGAGGAAGTCATTTCGTGGATGTGGGCAGCTAGGTTCTCGGCCGTGGGGTTACAGTCGATGACGTAGTGGGCTTCACCGAGTTCTGATAGGACGGCGACTAGGGGATCATCGCGGTGGAGAATCATCCGGTGGTCGAGGTTTTCGTCGATCCAGGTTTTGACAATGTCTTTGACGTCGGAGAAGTCGACGACCATCCCTCGGTAGTCGGTCTCTGGAGTCTGAATATCTACTTCGACGCGTCCGTTGTGGCCATGGAGATGTCGGCACTCGCCCTCGTAGTTCAGGAGGCGGTGCCCGTAACTGAAGTCGATGGTGGTCGTTACCTTGTAGGTCATCGATTAGACACCTCGTATGTGCCGGCCGGAGTCGACGCGGATTATCTCGCCGGTAACGGAGGAAGTCTGCAAGAGGGTTGCAATGATTTCGGCGATGTCGTTGACGGAGGACTCTTGCTGAAGTGGTGCCTTTGCTGCAATGGCTCGGTTCCAATCGACCGGGGTGATTTCGGGCGGGCGCATCGTAGGACCCGGTGCCACGGCGTTGACGCGTACTCCGAAGGGTGCGACCTCGGCGGCGAGACATCTCGTCATGAAGTGGATGGCGGCCTTTGCTGTGAGGTAAGGGAGGTAGTCGTTATACGGGGTCTCTTCGGCTGCCCAATCTCCGAAGAAGATTATGTGCCCGCGGTTTGGACCGGGATTTCGGCGCATATTTCGTGCCGCCTCCACCCCGACGAGGTAAGACCCTTTCGCAGTGGCCATGGCACGATCCCAAGCGGCACCATCGAGCGAGTCGAAGGGTGCGTAGGGATAGTCAGAGGCAAGGTTTATGACGTAGTCGATGCCGCCGAGGGCTCCGATGGTCTCCTTTACCGCGCTGTTAGCCTGAAGCTCATCGCTGAGGTCGGCTTGGATGAGGGTGGTATCGACGGATGTGATGGAATCGGCGAGTTGTTGCGCCTCGTCTGCGCTGCTACGGTATGCGATCGCGAGATTGATTCCATCCTGGGCCAGCCGGTGTGCGACAACTTGGCCGACACGTTTGGCACCGATGATCAGAGCTGCTTTGGGTCGGTCGGATTGGTTCAGGTCTGGCATGTCATGTTGTGTTGTGGCGGAGGGGACAGGATTCGAACCTGCGGTCACCGTGAAGTGACACTGGTTTTCAAAACCAGCGCATTAAACCGCTCTGCCACCCCTCCGCGGGGTTTGACGGGAGCTTGATGATTCGATTCTATCGCTGTGCGGATTGCTAGAATCTGAGCAACGGAACATGTAGCATCTCCTTCCCGCAAATTGAGCACCAACCAAAATCCCACTCCCGCCGCTGAAACTCGCGCCGCAGAGCTGCGCGCAACGCTGAACCGCGCTAACCACGAGTACTACGTGCTCAGCCAACCTTCGCTTTCCGACCCCGAATACGACGAGTTCTTCCGCGAACTAAGAGACATCGAAGACCAATATCCCGACCTCAAAACCCCTGACTCCCCCACCCTCCGCGTCGGCGCGCCGCCATCTCAACAATTTGAATCGGTTCAACACCCGGTGCCCATGCTCAGCCTGAGCAACGTAACCAGCGAGGAGACGTACAAAGCCTGGTATCAACGCGCGCTCGACTACCTCGAACTCGATTCCGCCGACATAACTCTTGAACTCAAGATCGATGGACTGGCGGTCGCGATCACCTACGTCGACGGAATTCTGTCCCAAGCCGCCACCCGCGGTGACGGAACACAAGGTGAGAACATCACCGACAACATTCGAACGATCCGCGCCGTACCGCTCATCCTCGAAGGCGATGATGTCCCCGGCACCGTCGAACTCAGAGGTGAAGTCTTTTACCCCATCTCAGCGTTTGATCGGCTAAACGAAGAACGCGAAGCCGCCGGGCTCCCGCAATATGTAAACCCTCGCAACTCCGCGTCTGGTTCCCTTCGCCAACTCGACTCCTCGGAAACGGCGAAACGCCCGCTCGACATGTTCTTCTACTCCATCGGCTACGCGGAGAATGGCGAGACCCCTTCATCACAATACGAATGCCTCCGAACCATCAAGCGGTGGGGTTGCAAAACCAATGATTGGGCCCGCCGCGTTGGAACCGCCGACGAAGCGCTCGCCGCAATCCAAGAAGCCGCTGAAATCCGAGCCGATCTCGATTTTGGCATTGACGGCGTGGTCATCAAAATCGACGACATCGGCCTACAGAATCGGCTTGGAAACGTCGGGCGCGACCCCCGGTGGGCCACCGCCTACAAATACCCCGCCGAGCAAGCCGTTACCAACCTCCTCGAGATCCGCACCAACGTAGGCCGCACAGGCAACATCAATCCCTACGCAGTCCTCGAACCCGTCGTCGTCGGAGGCGTCACCGTCTCGCAAGCGACCCTCCACAACGAAGAAGACATCAACCGCAAAGACATCCGTCCCGGCGACCGAGTCGTCGTCCAACGGGCTGGAGACGTCATCCCACAGATCGTCGGCCCAGCACCAAGTAACATACGGGATCCGGGATCCGAACCTTACCGCATCGACCCCGAATGTCCGGCATGCGGCGAACTAGTCGCACGCGACGAAGACCAAGCCGACATTCGCTGTATCAACTCCACCTGCCCGGCTCAGTTCGAACGCCTCCTCGAACACTTCGCATCACGCGGCGCGATGGATATCGAAGGCCTCGGCGAAAAGTTAGCTAAAGAATTAGCTCGGCAAGACCTCGTCTCGAACATCGCTGAGATATACGCGTTACGAGAACGCAAGGACGACCTGCTCGCGATGGAGCGAATGGGCGAGAAGCGTGCCCAAAACCTCCTCGACGCAATTGAAACATCCAAATCGCAACCGCTCCCGAGGCTCATCTTCGCACTCGGCATCATCGGCGTCGGATCCGAGATCGCCGAAACCCTCGCCCGCGAACTCCGAACCTTACCCGACCTTCTAAATACCGACGAAGAAAAGCTCACCGAGATCGAAGGCATTGGCCCCATCCTCGCGAGGTCGGTTCGCGATTGGTCCCAGAACGAAGCCAACATTCGCCTCGTCCAACAGCTCCAAGACCACGGTCTCACCATCGAAGACGATTCGCCCGAGCCGGTTGCTGACCACCCGATCAAAGGGAAAACATTCGTAATCACCGGCAGACTCGACGGATTCTCCCGAACCGAAGCCGCCAACGCCGTCAAAGCCCTCGGGGCGAAATCTGTCGGCAGCGTCTCCAAAAAGACCGACTACCTAGTCGCCGGCGCCGACGCCGGATCCAAACTCGAACGGGCTGTTCGACTTGAAGTCACCGTCCTCAACGAAGATCAATTCAAAGAAATTCTGGATGGCAAACTGCCTGACCCTGCCGAGACAACGGAAGAAGCGACGGCGCAGCTCCTATGACTCGCAAACCCAATCCCTTCGAGCGCTTCGCGAGCCTTTTCGGAGACCCCAAATCCCGCGCTCCCCAAATCGACAATAAGCCGACGCAGAAACTTACCAACCCCTGGATAATCCTCGCCATCGGCAACCCGGGCCCGGAATACACCGAAACTCGTCATAACGTCGGATGGTGGGCAGCCGACATTCTCCGCGAACGCCTCAACGCCAAACTTCAAGACGAAGGCCCGTCTCGCATCGCCCATATCAAGATCGATGGTCAACCGGCCATCATCGCCTATCCCAAGACATACGTCAATCGATCCGGAGCAGCCGCCAGAGCCCTGATCCGGCACTATGAGACCGGCATCAATCGTCTCATCGTCATCACCGACGACATCAACCTCCAACCGGGTCGCATCCGCGTGCGACGCGGGGGAGGAGACGGCGGGCACAACGGCCTGAAATCCATCATCGACACGCTCCATGACAAAGCCTTCCCCCGCATCCGCATCGGCGTCGGCAAACCCACTAACGGAGACGATCAAATCGACCACGTCCTTGGCCGCCCCTCCGAAGAGGATTTGACCGCCATCAAAACCGCGATCAACCGAGCGAACCAAGCCACCGAAACCATCATCAAACACGGTGTCGAAGAAGCGATGAACGAGTTCAATTGAACAGGCACTTAGCACCAACAAAATCGCTCCGTTCATCAACATGCGATAATTTAAGGTACAGTATCCTGCAGAGTTCCAAAATTGGAAGTTCAACATGGCTGTCAAGACCAAGAAGGTCCAATCCCAAGAAACCCCCTCACAAAGGTTTGAGAGGGTCGCCGAAAAAGTACTGGCTCGACAGCGCCGAGCGGATCAACGGCGCGCCACGCGCGGATCGAAAGCCACCGCAAACACTAATCAATAGTCTCTTCGACCAATTTACGGAACTCGCTCAAGTCCGCGAAAAAATTGGGATACGCACGCCGAAGTTCATTCACGGACCTCGCTGAAACCAACACAACGTGTTTGTTTCGGATTCCGCGGCTTTCCAGTTCCTTTTCAGCGTACCAAGCCGTCGCGGCGTCTTCTTCGTTCGGTCGAAATGGCCGCATCATCACGTTCCGAGCATCCAAATCCAATTCCAATACGATCCAAGGGTTACCAAAACCTTGAAAATGCCGTATTCCTCCGGTAATCGCTCTAAAAGCATTCAGTTGTTTTGTCACTTCAAGTTCGGTCGCAAGTGCGCTGACCTCATGCACTAAGTCTGACTCGTTTCCCGGCGTGTCGGGAACGATTGGCATATCTTCCAGGCGCGAAATTGCGGAACTCATCAACGCAAAAAAACGCAACCATTTCGCGTCGCCTGAACTCGACTTGAGATCGTTTTCCGTGAAAAATCCAACGACCTCCACCGCGGTTGCCCATTGGTGTTGCAATCTGGAACGAATCTGAATTTCGGTGTTCAGGCCGTTCCAAATAGCTGATTTTTCGCTGTTATACGAATAAATCAGGTGCAGGCTGCGGTATCCAGACGATCGAGGCCGTTCAATGTAATCTCGGTAACGAACTAGCCGATGTCGGACTCGGCTATCAAGCAATTCCGTCGCGTGCCGGAACGCGTCATTCGTCGTAGGGACGATTGCTCTGCACCCCCCGATGTCTTGCACCTTTGACAACTTCAGCCGCGGCAATCTCTCAAGTTTTGAGATGATCGTCGGCATCCGCTTCAACCGTTGCGCGACGGTCCCACGCCGTCCGACTCGACGCCCGAGCCTGTTGCGAAACGTCTTCAACGGTGCTGCGTGAACCGCGCGCCAATCACTGACTAACCTAAATGCCTCAAACCACTCGCTATCCTCTTCGCCTACCTCCTGCACGTTCGCCAATACGCGCCCCGCTGCATCAATCTCTTTAGGATCGAACTGTTCGACAAATCTCGTCATGCTCTACTCTCAAAACAAACTCCAAAACCATTAACAAGATCCAATCCTATCAACCCCCATCCGCCCCCAAAGCACCTCCGGCAACACCACACTCCCATCCGCCTGCAACCCATTTTCCAGAACGGCGATAAACGTCCGCGGCATTCCCAAAGCCGACCCGTTCAAGGTGTGTGGGAACCGCGTACCGCTTCCTACCTTGGGTCGATAACGCGTATTATTCCGTCGCGCTTGGAAATCTGTGCAGGTAGACAGCGAACTGATCTCAAGCCACTCCTGAGCCCCAGGTGACCAAACCTCGATGTCGTAGGTCTTTGCCGATTGAAATGCGATATCGCCCGCGCAGAGTTTCAGCAACCGGGTCGTAAACCCCAACCGCCGACACAGCTCCAGCGAAATCTCGATCATTTCCTCCAATGCGGCTTCCGATTCGTCAGGCTCCACAAACCGGAACATCTCCACCTTCTCGAACTGCTTCACGCGTTTCATCCCGCGAACATCCCGGCCCGCCGCCGCATGCTCCTTGCGGAAACAAGGTGTGTGCGCGCAGTATTTGAGCGGCAAATCACCATCGATGATGTTGCCTTGATGGATCGCGTTCAGCGATACCTCTGACGTCGGGATCATCCACAGACCGGCATCTTCGTCCCGATACAAATCATCGGCAAACTTCGGCAAATTCCCGGTTCCGACCAACGCCTCCTCGCGCACCAGATACGGCGGATTCGTCTCTTCGTACCCAAACTCATCTACCAACGTATCCAGCAACCAACCGACGATCGCTCTATGCAGTCTCGCACCCGGCCCTCGCAACATGTAAAACCGGCTGCCCGAGATGTTTGCCGCACTTTCCATGTCGATGATGCCGAGCCGTTCGCCGACATCCCAGTGCGGCGTGTCCCATTCACGCGCAGGAGGTGGTTCGACCTCGCTAACAATCTCGTTGAACGTCTCGTCCAATCCATCGGGCACGTCTTCAAGCGGCAAGTTAGGCAATCCCAGCATCAAAACACGCAAATCGGTTTCCACCGTTCGTGCCTCATCCTCAAGAGCAGATATCCGGTCACCCGTCGCCCGCATCTGCTGAATCTCATCGTCTGTCGGACGTCGCTTCTCCTCGCCTATTCGCCGTGAAACCTCGTTGCGAAAATGGCGTGCCGAGTCCGTTTGTTGAATTAACGACCGGCGTCGCTCATCCAACTCGATAATCGCGTCGATCGGCGCATCCTCTTCGCCTCGCTTGGCGAGACCAGCGCGGACGGCATCCGTGTCGTTCACTATCCTGCGTAGATCCAACATCGCTTCAAGTCCTCAAGATCTCAACTGCGGGAACAGCGTCACTTCTCGTATCGAACTCTCGCCGGTCACAAGCATCGCCAATCGGTCAATCCCGATTCCAAGCCCACCTGTCGGCGGCAATCCGTGCTCCACCGCTAGCAAAAACGACTCGTCCAACCGGTCCGCTTCAACATCATCGAACTCGTCCCTTTGCCGTTCCTGTTCTTCAAACCGTTCGCGCTGGTCGACCGGGTCGTTCAACTCAGTGAACGCGTTCGCCAACTCACGACCCAACACGAACGCTTCGAAGCGCTCCACGATGTCTTGATGCCCCGGTTTCTTCTTCGCCAATGGTGACATGGCCAATGGATAATCTACCAAGAAAGTTGGCGCGACCAATGTCGGCTCGAGCGATGCGGATATCACCTTGTCCAACAACTGCTGCCAAGTCGAATTCGGCTCGACGTGCATCCCGCGCTCGTGCATCGCGGAGGCCAAAGCTTCACGATTCGAACACTCGCGGAAATCGATGCCCGAAACGTCAATGATCGCTTGCCTCAAATCGACCCGAGGCCAAGGCGGTGCCAAGTCAATCGTCGCACCATCCTCACCATCCGGAACCGGAACCACTGTATCACCGTTCACCTCCATAGCCACATACGCGACCAAGTCCTCCGTCATCCGCATCACATCGTTGTAATCGGCGTACGCCTCGTAGCTTTCCATCGTCGTGAACTCGGGATTGTGATCCGCATCGATACCTTCATTGCGGAATATCTTGCCGACTTCGAAAACCTTGTCCAACCCGCCCACGACTAACTGCTTTAGGTACAACTCCGTGGCGATGCGCAAGAACAAATCCCGTCCCAACGCGTTGTGGTGTGTTTCGAATGGCTCAGCGAAACCACCGGCCGCGATCGGCACCAATATCGGGGTTTCGACCTCGATGAATCCGCGGCTCTCCATAAATCGGCGGACTGCGGAAGCGACCTGCGAGCGCGCACGAGCGTTTTGAACGGCGCGTTCATTCGACAAAAGATCAAGGTACCGCTGCCGAACGCGCGTCTCGGCATCCTGTAAACCGTGCCACTTCTCGGGCAGAGGTCGCATCGACTTAGAAATAATCCCGAACGATTGGGCTTCCACCGAAATCTGTCCCCGCCGAGTCCGGATCACGGGCCCCGAAACGGAAACGAAGTCTCCGATGTCCAGTAGTTCGAGCAACCCGAAATCGTCGGCGAGCACATCGGCCCGCGCCTGAACTTGGATTTGACCGCTGCCATCGCGCACGTCCAAGAACGACATCTTGCCCATCCCGCGCCGCGCCATCACTCGACCAGCAACCCTCACTGCGTCCGTGCGAGCTTGAGTTGCGCCTTCATCGCCCTCCGTTGCGGCTTCATGTGCTTCGAAAAGTTCGACGGCTTCGGCGAGCGAATGACTTCTCTTTACGCGCGCCGGAAAAGGGTCTATCCCCAATTCGCGCAGTCGGTCGATTTTCCGCAGTCGGTCGAGTTCCAGACGTGAATACCCGACGTTGTCACCAGATTCCGGTGAGGTCCCCGAATTTTCCGAAGTCTGGTTCAATTTCGACCTTTCATCTGTCCAATCGAGCGCATAGCCAATGGAATCAATCTTACAGATGCTGAACGGTTCTCAAGATGCTGGCAGAAACGCCACTAATCGCACCGCGCATCATTGAAAGGCACATCACCCGATTCCGCATAATCGTAAGCAACGCATTCACATCCAGTGAATCTGCGACCCCAATACCGCGCCAGCTAAGCGCACGAGGAGTGAAACACCGCAATAGGAATATACGAAGAGCGAGATTCGGATTAAGGCCGACATCATCGAGGACCCGATCAGCGATCATCTCGATGTTGGGTCCCAACGGCGCACTTGGTTTGGCAGTTCTTGAACTCTATGCTGGAACTGGCTCCGTAGGTTTCGATCTGTTGGAACACGGCGCCGAAATTGTCGACTTCGTAGAGTTCGACCACAGAAGAAACGCCGAAATCAAGAGGGAGATCCAAAATAGGGGTGTCAGTGAAAAAGCTTCGACACACCGAGCCGACGCCGTCAAAGTCTTTGCCAAGTTGACCGGCAGAAGATACGACTTAGTCTTCGCAGACCCACCATACGAACTTGATCCTTGGGAAGAACTCCTAACCGGACTCCAATCACACGACCTACTCAACCCCAACGCTTGGATCATCGCAGAGCACGCAACACGCAAACCACTACCCGACAGAATATCTGGAGCAATTGCAGTTAACCGAAGAAGATACGGCGACTCAACCATCACCGTCTACCGATTTCCCGATCTCGAAGATAACCAAACATGAGCACAGTGACAGCCTTGTACCCCGGCACCTTTGACCCTGTTACGAACGGACACACCGATGTCGTGCGCCGCGCCGCCGCGCTGTTTGATCTGCTCATCGTCGCAATCTACGAAGGATCTCAAAAGAGCGTCACGTTCACTGTCCAACAACGCGTCGATATGTTCCAAGAAGCCATCGACAAATCCGCAAACGTCGAGGTCATGACATTCAGTGGACTGACCGTGGATTTTGCGCGCCAAACCGGTGCCAAGGCGATCGTTCGGGGGCTTAGAATCACAAGTGACTTTGAATATGAGGGCGCCATGGCACTCATGAACCGTCACCTCGACGACGACATCGAAACCGTATGCCTCTTCTCATCGATCGAGAACCAATACGTCAGCTCGTCCCGCGTCAAAGAGATCGCGGCACTCGGCGGAGAAATCTCTGGCCTGGTTCCGCCCAACGTTGTCGCACCAACCAACGCGAAACTGGCACCTGTACCCAACTAGCTACCGAAACTAACGATTTCTAAGTAACCACAATCAGTGCAGTCGGACAACCGAACTGAAGCACAAGGAGAACAAAATGGCCCTTGAAACCCGCGTTAGCTTTAACTCAGAAAGCAGCGAATTCGTTTCGGCTCAGCCGGTCATCTACGAATTGCTTTCTCGTATATCCAATTCGGTCGAGGACAACCGCGTGCGTGCCACCGGGCGCAGTCTCGTTCGGTCAGATGAAACATTGGGTCTCATCGAGGAACTCAAGCGAGAACTGCCCAAGGTCACATCGCTGTCCGACCAGATCGTAACCAAGCGCGATCAAATGCTCAGCGACGCCGAAGATTTCATGCAAACTGCCAGAAACGACGCCATGAGCGAGGCAGAGCAACTCCGGCAGCGCGCCGAAGAGGAGCGCGACATCATTCTCGCCCAAGCCCGCAAGAAGGCGATGGAGACGATCGACCAGACGTCGGTCGTAAACGCCTCCAAGGAAGAAGCCAAGCGCATCATTAACGAAGCTGGCGAAGAGGCGGAAAAGCTGCTCATCAGAGCCAAACGCGAAGCCAACACAATCGTCGAGAACGCGGACGAACGCTCACATCGTCAGACCAATGAGACCGACGAGTACTCCCGGCGCATGCTGATGAGGCTAGAAGAGCGCCTTTCGCAGACGCTGATGCAGGTCCGGCAAGGGATCGACATGGTCAACGAGAGCATGGAAGACCGCAAACAGCAGCAGGCGCAGAACATGACCATCCAAGCGTCCAAATTCAATCCGCACAACAACTACCCGCGTTAATCGGCGAGTCGTCCAACCGGTCGACATCCTCGCAACGAACCTCCCCTCTCCCGGCGCAGGGAGAGGGGATTTTTTGTTGAAGAACTCATGCCAGATCGACCGATCCCCATGAACTGAGGAATCGGCGCGTCTGACGCGAGCGCTGGCAGCTAACTATCGTCGCCAGCCGAGCTTGCCCACATGCCTTGTCCGATGATCACGGCCCATGACACGCCGACCGCCGCGAAGTACACCATGTGCCAAACCAACGGTGTAGGACGAGCAGCTGTGACGACGTTCTGGAACGTAAACACCGTGAAGATGACCGCGCTCAAGAACAACCCGAACAGGATCCAAGGTCTGCGAGCCGCCGAACCGCTGCCCATGATGAACTGGATCAATCCCCACAGGAAGATTATCCCGACGATCAATTCGAACACGCCCGTGAAGTAATAGGCGAAATCGCCCAGTCCAGTGCCCCAACCCATCTTGTCCAACGCCCCGGTGAACGGGTTGCCCTTCTCCGCAAACTTCACGCCAATGTGAACGCCTGGTATCAGCTTCGCCAATCCGTTCGCAAGCCAGAACAGCATCCAAAAGATCACAGTGATTAACTCGAGCGAGCCCAATCGAACCATGTAACTCTTCATTCCATCCATCGCGGTGCCTCCTTGAGCAACGGTTTTAGAGTCGTTTGGTACGCGCAGTCTACCACCTTTGTTTAATCTCGGTTAAATGAATCAACTTTTCATACACATTCAGGTTCCGTTAACGCATCGAATCCGCAAATTCGCGTGTCCATTTCGACGGAATCGTTGCACCGCTTCTTTCAGATGATCGCCAATATGAGGTCGGTTCACTCCAAATGACGTGTTTTTAGGTCGGCGCTCGCCGCACCACTCCAATCCCGATCATCATCGCAAACCACACGTTCGTCCACCTACTCCGATCCGACTCGTAGCTGGCGCCGAAGCGATTTGTTAGAGATTAGTTGGGAAACGCCCATTCACACCGTCCAACAAACCCTGTGGACGATCGTCCGAACCTCAATCTGCTATCCGCGACACACCGTACCTCCGAACCCTGACTCAGTCATCGCTCAAACCCGACACCGAAAACCAAACCTGAGCGCCTGGTCTCTTGATCCCCGCCGAGGAGATTCAACTTTGTTGAATCGGCAGTCCGGCGATTCAAATTTGCGGCCCTATCTTTTAATCCTCGTCGAGAAGATTCAACTTTTTTGAATCTGAGACCATTGCGCCTATCCGATAGAACCTGCGCCCTCTTCAAGTATCTCCAAGTACCTCGAATACCGAAACACCCGCCCAACTGACCTGCCGGTTACCTCGTGCACGATCCCCAGTTCACCCAGCAACTTGAGAGCCGATGAAGCAGCCGGAAACGAAAGCTCCGTCGATACTGCCGCATCCGATACCGACAACTCCGGACGCTTCATCAACTCGTCCAAAACCTTCAAACAAGAACCTGCCCGTCGACCCGTTTCTCCAATCCGAGCACGATCGTCGTCGAACATCCTCCCCAACCGTTCCGTCGTCTGATATGAATTGTTCGCCGTCTCAACAACCCCCGACAAAAAAAACGTAAGCCACGCTTCCCAGTCTCCAGTCCGACGGCCACACTCATCGAGCAGTTCGTAATAACGTTGCTGATGCGTTTTCAAATACAGGCTCAAATACAACACCGGCTCCTGCAATACTCCAGAGTTGATCAGCAGAAACGTGATCAGCAACCGGCCAACCCGGCCGTTGCCATCCAAAAACGGGTGGATCGTCTCAAACTGCACGTGCGCCAGCGCCGCCCGCACCAAAGGCGGAATCCCATCACCAGACGCGTGCAAGAAACGCTCCAGTTCTCCCATGCAAGTTTCCACGTGCGTGTGTGGCGGTGGCACGAACGTCGCGTTGCTCGGCCGTGTTCCTCCGATCCAGACCTGCGATCTACGAAACTCACCCGGTGCCTTATCCGCCCCCACACCTTTAGACAACAGAACCTCGTGAATCTCACGAATCAATCGATTGCTCACCGGAAATCCGCCTCGCAATCGATCAAGTCCGTGTTCCATCGCATCCACGTAGTTCGAAACCTCTACTACGTCCGACCCTTCCCCCACCTTACCGTCATGCGCGTAACGGTACAAATCTGACATTGATGCACGTGTGCCTTCGATCTGCGACGACAGCACTGCCTCTTTCTTCACGTACGCATCTATGAACAGACTGCGATTCGGCAACACTCGCGCGCTTCCGTCAAGTCGACCCAACGAGGACGATGCCTCGGCCAGCAACATAGCCAAATCACCGTCCCACACCAACGGCGGATCAGGCGGCAAAGGTCTCGGCACAAACGCCTCAGCGCGGTCACCGTCGACGGTCATGGTTACATAGGAACCATTATTTTCGCGTTTCATGGAACAGAATTTCGTGTTCGCAATTCGTCAATTAACATTTACGCATCTAAATCTTAATTCATCGGGCGGAGCGAAGTCACCCTAGGCGACCGCCCAATCGCGACCGCCCAATTGACCGCCCTCAATCCCCACAACCCGCGGCGCACTACGTCAGTCGCGACGCCAGCCCCGAACCGTGACGCTCCTTACCGCCGATGCATAATCGGTCCCGTCCGATCGCGAGCGCATCGGTACGTTTGACAGTATCTCGATATTCACGAATCCCGACCGTTCCATCCGACCGAGGTAGCGTGAAAGCAGATCAGCCCCGCCGACACAGGACACCCATTCCTCAGCCGACGATCGAATTTCGTCCGGCAATTCTTCGGTCACCACCATGTCCGAAACCACGAACCGTCCACCGGGTTTCAAGATGCGGTAAATCTCATCGAACACGCGATCTTTGTCCTGAGAGAGGGCGATGACGCAATTCGAGATTACGAGATCGATCGTGGCGTCTTGCAGGGGGATAGCTTCGATTTTTCCGAGCTTGAATACTACGTTGTGCGCTTCGAGTTTCACCGCGTTTTGGCGTGCGAGATCAACCATGGCGTGTGTCATGTCTACGCCTATGACGTTTCCTGAGTCGCCCACGCGCTCAGCTGCCAAGAAACAGTCGATCCCACCCCCGCTGCCTAAATCTAGTACCGTTTCACCCGGTTTAGCGTCCGACAATCCGATCGGGTTTCCGCAACCGGCCGATGCCGCCATCGCCTCCGGGGTTAAGACTTCGAGATCGTCGGATTCGTATAGGATGTCCGCGACCACTGCCGAAGGCGCGTCCTCACCACAACACCCTGAGCCAAAATCGTCGGCACAGCATCCAGACGCGGCCACGCCGCGTTCCGCGACCTGTGTGTAGCGGTCCTGCACCGCCTTCTCCAACGAACCAGCGTCGAATTCCTCACGACTGTAGACTTCACCGAGCTTGGTCAATGCGTAGGTTCTCCTCGTTTGGTGGCTATCAATCCATCATACGCCGACGCGTGTAATGCTTTTTGGCGGCCTCGCCTAAAAGGTGGCATCTGCGTTACCATTCCCACACAGCGTCGAAGGCGACGCCTGCAACACTCGAAGGAGAACCAACTGATGGGTAACGAAACCCCACTGAAAGAACGCATCCAGCGCGGAGATATCGTAATCGGCGTTGGAACGGGGATGGACGTAACGAAATCGCAACTCGAAGACATCCTCAGCAAAGACGACTACGGCTTCGTGTCCACCGACAGCCAACACAGTCCATTCTCCGAGCACAAGCTTGTCGAGTTCTGCTACCTCGCCGATGAAGTTGGCATCCCGGTCCATTTCCGCATCAAACACACCAGGTTCGCATTCCAAGTCGGAAACCTCGCAGACCTCGGACCCGCAATCATCGAGGTTCCGTTGGTAGAAGACCCCGCGGTGGTCCGCGAAGCTCTCGAATGGTTCTACTTCCCGCCCGAGGGTCGACGAAGCTTCGTTGGCGGTCCGAGATGGGGCGCTGAACTCGGGCACGACCGAACTGGCTACGCCGAGTGGTGGAACAACCACGGAATGCTCATGATCCAGATCGAGACGCTCCACGCGATCGAAAACATCTCGACCCTCTCACTGCCCGGAGTAGATATGTTCTCGTGGGGTCCGGCAGACCTCGAGTTCGACCGCGAGATGCACCCGCATCACCCGCTCAAGACCGACGACGATTGCATCGAGCACGTGATGGCGCAACTCGCACACGAAAAACCGCGCATGTGCTACCGCTCTTACGACCCCAACCTGCGCAACAAATACCTCGATCTGGGCGTAACCGTCCTCATGGAAACGGCCAAATAACTGGGCCCGGAAAAGACGTAGGGGCGGGTTTCAAACCCGCCCTTACCAGCCCCGAGTGTTCCCCCCAATGGGGGTTGACTACAAGGAGAAACCCAATGGGTAACGACACCTCACTCAAAGAACGCATTCGCCGCGGCGACGTCGTCATCGGCGTTGGCGTGCCGATCGGTTCAACGAAGTCACAGGCCGAAGACATCCTCGGCAAAGACGACTACAGCTTCATCACCTGCGACAGCCAGCACAGCCCCTTCTCGGAGCACAAGCTGGTTGAGCATTGCAACATGGCCGACGAACTCGGCATCGCCGTCCACTTCCGCATGAAGCATCCTGAACTCGCATTCCTTATCGGCAACATTGCCGACCTGGGTCCCGCTTTCATCGAGATCCCACTCGTCGAAAATCCTGCGACCGTCAAGGAAGCACTGGAGTGGTTCTACTTCCCGCCCGAAGGACGCCGAAGCTGGGTAGGCGGATCCCGATGGGGCGCCGAACTCGGACACGACCGTCCTGGATACGCCAAGTGGTGGAACGAAAACGGCATCCTCTGCCTACAGATCGAGACACTCAACGCCATCGAGAACATAAACACCCTCGCCATGCCCGGCGTCGACCTGTTCTCGTGGGGTCCAGCAGACCTCGAGTTCGACCGCGAGATGCACCCTCACCACCCGCTGAAAACCGACGACGACTGCCTGAAGCACGTCATGGACCAGGTCAATGACAACCCCGTTCGCATGAGCTACCGCTCCGGCGATCCCGGATTGCGCAACAAATACATCGACATGGGAGTTACCGTCCTGATGGAACGAGCGCAGTAAGTCTACAGCCTCAACCGGCGCAAAACCATACCAACCAACCGCGTCACCACGGTCATCACAACCTGAAAGATGACCGTGCGCAAGATCTGACGTACAAGCAACCCAACCATGGTTGCCATCAGTGTAGCCGACGTTACGCGCTCATCACGTGCGCGTGCAGGTGAAACACCTCCTGCCCTGCGCCACGTCCCTGGTTGAACTGTACGCGATACCCCGAACCCGTAATGTCGTTCGCCGATGCCACCTTACCAACTCCCACCAATATCCGTCCGAGCATACCCACCTCCACTTCGTCGCTCTCATGCAACCTGTCGAAATGAACTTTCGGCACCACCAACACATGCACCCGCGCCTTCGGGTTGATGTCGTTGAAAGCTAAAACGTGGTCGTCTTCGTAGACCCTGCTACACGGAATGTCACCGGCGATGATCTTGCAAAAGATACAGTCGTCAGACAATTTCGTTCCCTCTAGGTTCCAGTCTTCGCTGGAATGACGGTCACAGCGTTCGGCCAAGGTTCTCGATGTGCGAATCCGAATCGCCGAAATCAGCTCGCCACGAAAGCACTCGCCGAGTGTAGAGATGCAGATCGTGTTCCCAAGTGAACCCGATCGCTCCATGCGACTGATGCGCCTTCCAAACGATATCGTGCATCAAAGTATTCGCAGACCATTTCGCCTGCGAGACAATCCGCGCAGCCATCGCGCCATCCAAGTCCGCGCTCAAAGCCCAAGCCGCGCGATTAGCCAGATGCTGCGCAGATTTCACCTTCGTCGCCATATCAGCCATGTAGTGCTGTATCACCTGGAACGCGCCGATCGGCCTACCGAACTGCCGTCGGTCTTTCACGTACTCGATCGTGCGATCCGCGACCGCACTGCCCGCACCAACCATCTGCGTCGCCCGAGCAGCCGCACCGTACAACATCATGTGGTCGACTACATCAGTCCCACCACCGGCTTCGCCTAAAACAGCCGCATTCGGAACAACGACTTCGTTCATCTCAATGTCGCACGCTGGTGCTCCCGAAGCCATCTTCACCCGATTGATGTTGACAGTACCCTCGGCCGACTTGATCGGAACTGCGAATACGTTGATGCCGGCCTCGGTTTCGGCAGGCATCAACACGAGATCTGCTGAGTTGCCGTACGGCACGAATCTACTCGTCCCGCTGAGAACCCAACCGTTAGATGTCTCGGATGCCCGAACTCCCAACGCGCTGGGATCGGTTGAGCCATCGACACCTACCAGCGATGGGACGGCGACCGTCTCACCCATCGCTATTGTCGGCAACCATTCCTGCTTTTGGGCATCTGAGCCAAAGTGGTCGATTGCGGAGGCGGAAACAACGGCCGATTCGACGAAAGGCCCCGGTGCCAGAGCAGCGCCCCATTCGGCCAGCAACACGGCCATATCCGACATATCCATGCCGGAACCGCCGTGCTCCTCGGGCACAATCAATCCCAGCCATCCCAGCTCGCCAATCTCACGCCAAAAATCATCGGTATATCCGCGCTCATCCGTCGCCATCGCCCGCACGAAGTCGGACGGCGAACGATCAGACAGATAATCCGCAGCGCTGCTCCGGATCAGTTCCTGCGTTTCGTTAAGCCCAAAGTCCATCGTTTAGCGCTCTCGTCCTTCGCCTCTGGTTCCCGGCGTTTGTGAACCCCGTGGGGCCGGAATGGTGCCAGAGTGACCGTGTTCAGCGTCGGGGCAACTCAAGCCCACGATACGCGATGATGTTTTTCTGTATCTCGTTAGTTCCGGCCAAGATCGGGCCCGATGTTTGGTACATCCTCATCTTGAATATCCGGCCGGCGAGGTCTTCATGCTCGTCGGGGTCATCGATAAGGCCGGGCAATCCGAGCAACTCAACACCGAAATCGAGTACCGCGGTGTTGACTTCGGTAGCGGCGATCTTGCACATGCTGGCTTCGGTGGACGGTGGATGTCCGAGGGATTGGAGCCATGCAACTTCGTAGGTGATGTAGCGAGCCATCTCGATCTCGGCTTCTAACTCGGCCAACCGGCGCCTGACCTTCATGTCGTCGATCATCAATGAACCGTCAAAGCGTCGAGTCGTTGCGGCATAGTCGCGGATCTCTTCCCATGATCGCTGCGCCCACGACACATAGTCGATGTTCCCCCGCTCAAAGTTGAGCAGATTCATCGCAACGTTCCAACCATCGTTGAGTTCGCCGACGAGATTCTCAAGCGGAACGCGCACATCGTCGAACATAACTTGATTAAAGCTGTGCGCACCGGCGATGTTGACGATGGGGTTTACTTGGACGCCCGGCGACTTCATGTCCAAGAGCAAGAAACTGATACCACCGTGCCGTTCCGCATCGCGATCAGTGCGAACCAACATAAACATCATGTCCGCACGGTGCGCCATCGAGGTCCATATCTTCGATCCGTTGATCACAAACTCGTCGCCCTTGAGTTCCGCGAACGTCTGCAGCGACGCCAAGTCGGACCCGGTATTCGGCTCCGAATACCCCTGACACCATTGGATCCCGCCCTGGGCAATGTCCGACAAGTATTTGCGCTTCTGCTCATCGGTCCCGAACACCATCAGCGTCGGTCCCAGCATCCGCGTGCCGAAGCGATCATTGCCCGGTGCGCGGCGGTACGACATCTCCTCGGCGAAGAGGAGGCTGATCATTGGTGACGCCTCTTGCCCGCCGTACTCCTTCGGCCACGTCATGGTGAGCCAGCCGCGCTCGGCGAGTTTGCGTCGCATGCGGCAGTACAGATCCCAACCGTCATCGCTCGATTCGTCGTTCGGACCAATCCAACCATCGGGGAGTTCTTGGTCAAGGAACTCTTTTAGTTCCTCACGAAATGCGATCTCTTCTTCGTTAAATTCAAACCACATGACGCATTAACTTAGTCGGCGGTTACCGCCAAACTGGTGATGGTCTTGATGATGCCGCCGACTTGGTGCATCTTGGTGCTGACGATCCCGCCGATGTCGACGAGATTGTCCGCCTCGACCACTGCGATGATGTCGAATGGACCGGTGACCATGTCGACGGCCATCATCTGGTCTATCTTTCGCAGCTGCTCTGCGACCTGATGAGTGCTGCCGACGGACGTCTCAATCAAAATGTATGCTCGGGTCTTCATTTCTTTGGGGGACCTCCTGCTGAGGGGTGTTTTGTATTGCATATGCTAATGTGCGAAACGCATATTGGCTACATATCAACCGACTCGATGTCGAAATCAGAAATCAAGGACTGCATCGAGGGTAGACCAATCGCTCACCGGCCCTACCGTCGACAAAACAAACTTGCCGGCGTCGACCACGTCGAGAGCGACGGACTGGACATCTTCAAGCGTTACGGCATCTAGAGTCTTGATGCGCGAATCCAGTGTTTCGATGCTCCCTCGCAACAGCTCCTGCGCAGCCAAATCGTGGCCAACCGCTCTGCTTTCCTCCATTCCCAAGATCATTCGCCCCTTCGCCAGCTCTCGCGCATCGTGCAGTTCTTCCTCCGTTATGCCCTTCCGAATCTTCACGAGTTCGTCGACGATGACCTGCATCACTTCGACCGCTTTCGGAGGTTCGACGCCGGTGTGAATGTCAACCACTCCACAGTCCGACAACGTGTGCATAGAACTGCCAATGCCGTACGCCAAGCCGCGCTTCTCCCTTACCTCCTCGAAAAGTCGGCTACTCATACTCCCACCCAACACGACGGTCATGATGCGCAGGGCCGCACGGCGTGGATCGTTCATGCTAACGCCCTTGAAGGCCATCGACATATGCATCTGCTCAAGATCCCGCTGGCTGCAACTGATACTCGGACCGGCGAGATTGTCGTCGTGCGGGAACATCTCCCTCGGTTCGCCATCCGGCAGATCCGAAAGCAACGCATCGATCTGATCAACGACTTCTTCGTGCTCCACGTTCCCGGCGACCGCGACGACTAGATTACGTCCGACGTACTGTTCGCGGTGATAATCAATCATCACCGAGCGGGGAATCGCCTCGACGCTTTCAATCGTGCCCGCCACATCTCGCCCAAGCGGTTGGTTGGGCCAAAGCGCCGCATCGAGCAACATCCCAGCGAGGGCACCTGGCGAATCGTGAGAGGCTCGGATCTCTTCCAGCACGACGTGTTTCTCTTGCGCGATGTCGTCATCCCTGAACAGCGGCTCTTTGATGATGTCTGCGAGGACTTCGACCCCGCCGCGATAGTGAGGCGATGCCATTCGGCACCAATATCCGGTGCATTCACGATCCGTAAATGCGTTGATGGCACCACCGACTCTCTCGACCGAACCGCTGATGTCCCTCGGGCGCGGCCGACTCGGCGTTCCCTTGAAGAGCATGTGCTCGAAGAGGTGCGAAACGCCAGCTTCGGCGTCCGTCTCATAGCGACTTCCCGCGCCCACCAAGAAGACCACACTGACGGCCTTCGTATGCGTCATTTGACTGGTAACTACTCGGATTCCGTTGTCCAGAACAGATCGTCGGTAAGGAGTATTAGTTTCGAGTTCGGTAGCTGAGGCGTGCAAGAACGACGGCATTGGGTTCACAAATCAGTTTCTTCGCGGTTGACAACTAAGAGTAGCACTCACGCTGTCGATGCCTAAATCACTCCGTTGTTATCCGCCCGGCAAATCCACCTCGTCGCCCGTCGCTGCTTGCCAGATCCTTATCCGTGCCGCCATGTCGCGTATCCGGTCGCGGTGTTGCGGATCGTCGTACAGGTTGTTCAACTCATGCGGATCCGTGTTTAGGTCGTACAGCTCGCACTGGTCCGCCGGACAGAGGTTCAGTTTCCAGCGATCGGGAGTGATCACCGTCCGCCAGTGCATCGAGGCCATCCGATTAATCTCTGGGGTCCCCAAATTGCGGTCGCCCATTCCGTTCCATTGCACGAAAACGTCGTTGCCGCTCAAGTCCGCATCGCCGTTCAACACCGGCGCCAAGCTTTTGCCTTGCATCTCCCAGCCATTCGAGCCATTTGAGACCGTCGGTGCGAAGCCGTCGCCCAACAATCCATCGCTCGTCTTTTCAGTACGCGACTCGCTCAAATCGAGCAACGTGGGTACCAGGTCGACAAGCGAAACCGAGCCGTTGATCCTTTGTGACTCGCGAGCCTTGTCTGGTTCGGACCCGGGCACACGAATGAGCAACGGGACGCGGGACGCCTCTTCATACATCGAGCGTTTCTCCAGCATCCCGTGATCACCAGCCATTTCGCCGTGTTCGCTCGTAAAGACGATGAGCGTGTTGTCAAGCTGCCCGGATTCACGCAGCGCATCAAGCATCTTGCCTACCTGCCGATCTACCAACGTGACGTTCGCGAAGTATTGCGCGCGCAGTCGGCGCCAACCGTCCTCAGCCGTCAGATCGTGATAGTCGTCGATGCCCAGCGGGTTTAATTGGCCGGACAAGTAGTAGTCTGCTCGCAATCGGTTGAGTAGAGAGCCGTCGTCGGGTCTTTTCAGGAACGCCGGGCCAACCGATATATCTTCCGGATCGTAGAGATCGTTGAGCGGCCCGGTATAGGGCGGGTGCGGCTCGAAAAACGAGACGTAGAGCATGAACGGCATGTCGCCTGTCTCGGTTTCCCCGTGATTCCGGATGAAGCCCGCGGCACTGTCACCCAAGAAATATGCCTGCGTCTGCTCTTCAGTGAGATCCGCAGTGGCAAACCAGTTTTCGTACGACCGATTGATGCCCGGCGGTTCGATACCGTGCTTCCTGAGATGATCGTTGTAATGCGCCTCAACGTTTCGATGCTCCCGCTTGGTGGCCCTAACCCGGTGGAAGTCTTCCACACTTATCCACTCGTCGAAGCCATGCTGCTGGATCATGTCGTTGCCAAGGTGCCATTTGCCAAAATAGGCGCAGTAGTAGTCCTCGCTGATACGTTCGGCGATGGTCGGGCAGTCGGCAGGCAACGGGATGTTGTTGCGATGGAGACCGACGGCGTGGGGGTATAGACCAGTCATAATTGATGCCCGGCTCGGCGTGCACACCGGCTGGGTTACATAGGCGTTGTCGAATACGAACGATTGGTCGGCGATGCTGTCGAGGTTGGGAGTTTCGATCCAGTCGTTGCCGTAACAGGCCAGCGAATCTTGGCGTTGCTGGTCGGTGAGGATGACGAGAATGTTTGGTCGGTCGGTGGAGTTGGGAGTAGTTGTCATGGGGCTTTGCGAGTGCTAAGGGACCCAGAGGGGACACCAAAGGTCGATTAACGTAGGATTTAGCTTACTACTATCGATCAACACCCCAGTCGGGGCCAACGCTTTCATTCGTGCCTGAAGAACCGACATCCACACAACCTATTGACGCAGCAAGTGTGCGTCGCGCCCGAAATCCGCGCCGTGAAGAACGTCCGTGGGGATCGTATGAGGTGTTGACTCGTGGCCCGGGTTTTCAGGTGAAGCGGTTGAGCATCAAACCCGAGAGTCGGCTCTCGTATCAATGGCACCGGCATCGGTCCGAGACGTGGACAGTGGCGCGCGGGATTGCCAAGGTGACGATCAACGGCGAAGACCAGATGCTCGGCCCATCACAATCGATCTACGTTCCACGCACCCACAAGCACCGGATCGAGAATCCTTCGTCGGTTGAGCCGCTGGAGATTATCGAGGTTCAGACGGGGGATTACTTGGGAGAGGATGACATCGTTCGGGAGGCGGATGATTTCGGGCGGGTGTGAACCGCGGGCTCGGAAATTACGCCCATCATCCTCGCTCAACGGTAGACTCGCTCGCATGACCGAGCGCACCAATCATCCGGTGGCCCCTCCCGCGTCGGACGAGGCGACGCGAAAATCGATGATGTCCAACCGTCGCACGGACACAAAACCCGAGATCGCGTTTCGTAGTATGTTGCACCGCTCCGGACTCCGATTTCGAAAGGATCGCTACGTAAAACTCGAAACTCGCGGCGTCAAAGTCGACGTCGTGTTCCCGACGCAACGCGTCGCGGTCTTCATCGATGGATGCTTCTGGCATCGTTGTCCCGAACATGGCACCATGCCAACCCGCAACTACGAATACTGGCTGGCGAAATTCCGAAGGAACATGGACCGGGACGCGGCTAACAACGAAAATCTGCGACGTATCGGTTGGCGCGTGTTGAGGGTTTGGGAGCACGAAGTGAAAGACGATGAACTCGCGCAATACGCGGTGGACAGGGTCAAATCTGCGGTTCAAGTGGTTCCGAGTCCGGAATCCGTAATGGCAGAATCGCCGAAGATATAGAATTTGCAAGCGCTCTCAACGCGCCTGCGGACCTCGCAACACCCGAAAATCCCGATGCCTTCCGACCTCAATGATGACCAGATCGTTGCGATCCTAGAGTCCGCCTATTCCGGCGCAGTCTACGACGCGATGCGGGAGCTTGGCCTCGATGCGGGCATCTTGCCAAACGACATTCGCCCAGTCGATCCGACAACCGTGGTGGTTGGAAAGGTATGGACCTGCAGCGGTGGAATGGTTGATGGTTTGTCGCAAGATGATTCGTTGCTCTCGTGGACAGGTATGCTCAGCGCGGCGCCTTCGGGCTCAGTGGTCGTCTGCCAACCCAAAGACTCGACGATCGCACACATGGGAGAGTTGTCTGCCGAGACCCTCAAATTCCGTGGCGTGAAAGGCTACGTAGTTGACGGCGGCAATCGCGACACCGATTTCATCCTCAAACTCGGGTTCCCAGTATTCTGCCGATACCTTACGCCGTCAGATATCGTTGCTCGTTGGCAGGTTCAATCCATGGGCGAACCGATAACAATCGGCGATGTTCGCATTCAAACCGACGATTTCATCCTTGGCGACCGCGACGGAGTGGTTGTCATACCGGCATCGGCGGCATCTAGCGTGGCCAAACTCGTCCACGAAGTGATGAACACCGAGAACGAACTTCGCAAAATGATCTTGAATGGAATGGATCCGCAGGAAGCGTATATCAAGTTTCAACGGTTCTAAAGATGAGCGAGCCGGCACAAGAATCACCGAACTTCACCGAAAGCCTCAGAGCGCCCGGGTGGATGTTCGCATTCCTCGGCCTGATGCTAGGCGCCACCTCCGGCGTACTCACCGCCGTTGGCATCCGAAGCCTCGGCGACGACCCCTTAGTTTCGGGTCCCGAAGCGATGATCTTCTACATCAGCTTCGCCATCGCCATTCTCGGCATCGTGTACGTCATGCTAGGTTCGACCCTCATGCAAACGACTGTGACGCCAGAAGGAGTAACCGTGAGTCTCGGCATATTTGGGACGCACCGCACCTTTGTATGGGCAGATATCACCGCGATACGCGCGACCAACCACAACATCGCCCGCCACGGCGGACGCGGTAATCCGTTCGCTCCATCCTCGCGAAATTCATGGACGATGTACGGGATTCGGAGCGGAGTCGAGTTGGAGATCGCGGATGGGAGCGGGAGCCAGATGGTGTTTGTTTCGAGTCTGCGTGGGGATGAGCTGGTCAAGGTTGGCGAAGCGTACTCGCAAGCCTGAAAACGATTGGGCATCACGACGGGCCTCAATCCACCCCACTGCTATCATCACACCCAATCGACGTCGATCCGCGCATCTTGATGGAGCTACACGCCCATGACCACCTCGACTCTCGCCGCAGTTATCTACAAGCAGGGCGAACCTGCAATCGTCGAATCTTTGGAGCTTGACGACCCGGGACCGGGAGAGGTCATGGTCAATATCGGCGGCACCGGCGTGTGCCACAGCGACCACAACGTCTACTCCGGATACCGGCGAACCGACGCGTTGCCGACCATATTGGGGCACGAGGGTGCGGGAATTGTCGAAAAGATCGGCGCGGGTGTTCATGGGCTTGAACCGGGCGACAAGGTGGTGTTCGCCATTCGTCCGATGTGCGGACGATGCAAATACTGCTCAACTGGTCGTTGGAACCTTTGCGATCCGATCTCGTCGCACTCTCCAACCGCACAGTTCCGCAAAAACGGCGCTCAGTACTACGCCGGATTGGCAACATTCGCGGAGCACACCGTGGTTTGGGAGAACAATGTCGTCAAAGTCGATCCGGACGTCCCGCTCGATCGCGCCGCGCTCGTTGGATGTGCGGTAATCACCGGCGTCGGCGCAGTCGTCAATCGGGCCAAAGTCGAAACTGGATCGACCGTGGCTGTATGGGGTTGTGGCGGTGTGGGTCTCAACGTAATTCAAGGCGCGCATCTCTCCGGGGCATCGAGGATTATCGCCGTCGACACTAATCCCTCCAAGTTCAAATACGCGACGAAGATGGGCGCCACCGACACTGTCGACGCATCCAACAACGATGCCGTCGAAGCGATCCGAGATCTTACCGACGGAGGTGTTGACTACGCGTTTGAGGTGATCGGACAGCCCGCGACCCTGCGACAAGCGTTAGAAGCTACCTGTGACGGCGGGACGGCGGTTCTTGTCGGCGCGGCCCCGGACGACGGCGAGGTCATGATCCCGATGCGCCACCTGTTTCTCGACCGTGCCCTAATCGGTTGTAGTGCCGGCACCGGAAGCCCGAGGCACGATTTCCAGTGGCTGATCGCTCTGTATCAGCAGGGCCGGTTGAACCTCGACGACTTAGTTACGCGGACGCGTCCGTTGACGGAAGTAAACGAGGCTTTCAGGGATATGGAGGCAGGTGCGGTCGCGCGGACGGTGTTGGTGCCGTAGGGACATCGCCGCATAAACGATAAGATTGCAAGTAAAAGGCGTTCACACATCGCCGACCAACGGTAATGGCAATGGCTACTCAACCAGCTTCAACAACTAAAGATTGGCGCGAGATCGAAAAACGGGCCGACACGATGGTTCCGGCAGATATCGCCGAACGTATCCCTGTCCAGGTCACCGATGGTGGTCGCGCTGTGAGGATCGGCAAGTCTCGTGTGACCCTGCCCGTGTTGATTGGAGACTATCGCAACGGCCGCAGTGTCGAATGCTTGGCAAACGAGGTATTCCCTCATCTCGAACAGACCGATGTTCAAGCGGTGATTGATTACTACAACAGCGACGAAGGTTCTTGGATTGACCCGTACATTGAAGTTTTGCTCCCCGCGGCTGATTTGCGACACCAAGATTTTCAACGAAGATGGGAAGCTGGCGAGTTCGGATCGCGCCGTTTCGGCTCTAAGAGCCATAACGGGTCTAACGAGTGATCAGTTTCCTTGCTGACGAAGACTTCGACGGCCATGTGATCTCTGGCATTCGCCACCGATATCCTGAAATTCAGATCCAATCTATCCAAGAACTCGGCATGTCCGGGACTTCCGATCCGGAGATTTTGGAGTGGGCCACCCAACGCGACCTAGTCGTTTTATCGCGTGACCTCAACACAATGACAGCGTATGCAGAGGATCGGATTCGCGAGATGATGCCCTTCTCGGGCCTACTTTTGGTTCACGATTGGATGTCGCGCGGGACGATCATCGATCAAATCGAAATCTGGAGCCGCAAAGACTTGGAAAGCGCATTCGCTAACCCCATCCAGTACCTGAGACCGCACTGATCCGCTTCAACCACTCGAATCAATCCCCGCTCGCGCTCACTTGGCTCTGAAAACCGGTGCGGATGTGAGAGTTGTCGCAGTAGGGCTTGGTGTTGGAGATGCCGCATCGGCAGAGCCGAACTTTTCCGTGTTGCTTGAACTCGCCACCTTCAGAATCGCGCAGATCGAAATCGCCGACTACCTGTAAGGCATCGTTGTTCCAGACATGTATGCGAGTTGGTTCGGTCACGATTTATGCCCTGCAAGCGTCGTTGAAACCGGCTAAATTGTGTGACCCGTCGCAGAACGGCTTTTCCTCAGACTGCCCGCATCGACACAAGTATGCCTCCCCCTGAACGGGGAACTCGTTGCCATCCGCATCGGAGACGACGAAGTTGCCGCTAACCCAATACGGCCCGTTGTCGGATGTTGTGACTGTAGTGTCTGCCATAGGGTTACTCTCCTGCTCTGGAGCGTCATTTGGCGCTGGATTTTGTCATCCTTGAGAGATGTAGCGCATGTCGTAACATTGTATAGACGATTCGCGATCCCACTTTGGCCGTTATGCTTCGGCACTGGGGACGAATAGACACATCTTTTAGATTCACGCACATGGCTACACGTACGTTGGAAAGGGTTTGGGAGCAGTTGCGAGGAAAGAAACCGCATCTGCAACATTTCCTAGACGAAGTCCGGTTGACCGGTATCCGCGGATTCGACGGTCTACGCATTCCGTTTACCTACCCCGTCACCGTAATCGCGGGCGGCAATGCAAGTGGCAAAACCACCGTTCTATTTGCCGCGGCATGTGCGTACAAAGTTCCGAGCGCAGGCTACTGGGATTTCAGGCCAGCTACGCTTTTTCCGAATTACCGTCCAAAAAAGGGGGAGCACCGCGACGATCTGGTACCGGCAACGATTGATTACGAGTTTGCGACACCCGAGGGTAGGCGTTCGATGCGTTGGCGGCGAGGAAAGAAGTGGAACCAAAGTTTTTTTGGTAGGAAAGGCGCCCAACAACCCCGGAGAGAGGTTTATCTTCGAACGCTCTCCAATTTGACTAACCCCACTGAAGTTCGTAGCGTCTTACAAATGTCTAGGTCGTCAGTGGCGCCCCAAGAAACCCCGTTAACTCCCGTACAAATCACGTTCGCGCAAAACCTACTTCCGTTTGATTATTCTGCAGTAACTCAGTTGACAAACCGCAACAAAAAATTGCTTTTTGCGACGCAGGCTTCAGGTGCAGCGTATTCGGAATTCCATATGGCGGCTGGCGAAAGAGCAATCCTCCGGCTTTCTCAGGAAATTGCCCATCTAAAAGATGCACTAGTACTGATCGATGAGATTGAAGCTGGGTTGCACCCTTGGGTCCAACACCTACTAATGCTCCATTTCCAGCAGATTGCAGTTCGCAACGATTTGCAGATTGTCGTTACATCACACAGCCCAGTGATTCTTGATTCGGTCCCGCCGGAGGGGCGCGTGATATTGGATAGAGATAGCGACGGTCGAGTCTCGCTAAACCAGCCGTACCGGGACATCATCCAAAACGCCATGTACGGTCGGCTTCGTGATCGCATCAGCGTGTTGTGCGAGGACGATGCCGCAGAAGGCATCCTTCGCGGCATCGTTGATTTCCTCGCACCACAGGGTGACTTAAAGCATGAGACCATCAACATTGGACGGGACACAGGAGCATCTGAGTTTCCGTCGCACGCGAAAGCACTAAGCAAGTTCACTGCGTTAGAAAACTTCATCTTTGTGCTCGATGGCGATCAACGAGAGACTGAAGTCGCTCAATCAATGAGAAACAACACTCCTGGACACGCACTTGAGATTCTTTACCTACCTTCCAAATCGTCACCTGAAGAGTGGGTGTGGCATCGATTGACTCAATCAGTCCACATATTCTCGGAAGCGTTAGGCTTCGAGATCGCCCAACTCCAAGACGAAATCGCGAAACTCGACTCGCTTTACGCTGGTGCAAGTTCCGCTGATTCAGAAATCGCAAAGGAAAAACTGTACCAACTTGGTGAGGTCCAGAACCGCACGGCATCGGAGATTTGCAGGATCGTCGCTCGGGTTGAAGCTGAGGATCCAGGAAGTCAGCTGCAGGACCTTGTAAATGACTTCAAAGACGCCATTGATCGTTGGCGAGTTGATTGAGGTCGCGCCAACAGGGATACGATTTTCTAAGATGCAGGCTTCCTGTGCAGCAAACTGAAGCAGAAACGACGGTAACCCCATGAAAATCACTGAAATCAAAACCTTCCTGATGTCCGGAGGCGGCAGCCGCAATTGGTGCTTCGTTAAGGTCTACACCGATGCGGGGATTTATGGAGTTGGCGAGGGTTCAGGTTGGCCGCGTGTGGTCCAGACGGGGGTGGAGGATCTGGCCAATATCGTCGTGGGTGAGGATCCGACCGATATCGAGCGACTGCATCAACAAATGATCGTGGCGATCATGGGCCACGGAATGACGGGAACGCCTGGGTCTGGTGCGATCAACGCGATCGATATGGCCCTGTGGGACATCAAAGGCAAAGTGCTGAACACGCCCGTATGGAACCTGCTCGGCGGAAGGGTTCGCAAACGGATACGCACGTATGCTCATGCCGGAACGCCAGAACGTGCGCTCGAGATGCGCGACCGCGGGATCACCGGCGTGAAGACCGGTGGAGTCTATCGGACGGTCGAACGAGTCGAAGCGATCCGGCATGCAGTGGGCGATGAGATGGACATCATGGTCGACGCTCATGGCCCGCCTTGGTTCACTGCCAAAGACGCTATCATCGTCGGCAAAGGGTTGGAGCCCTATAATCTGCTGTTCTACGAAGACCCGGTGCCGCCGGAAAACACTGAGGCGATGCGGCGGGTTCAGGAAAATGTCGATATTCCGATTGCAGCCGGGGAGCGACATTCTTATCTCTGGGGAGTCCGCGAAATCATCGAGGACGAGATCGTAGATGTTGTGCAACCAGATTCCGGTCGGATTGGCGGTATCACGCAGCTGAAGAAGATCGCAGCGTTGGCGGAGGCGCACTACATCAACGTTGCTCCGCACTCAGGGACGTTGGGCCCGGTGGCCGAATATGCTGCGATTCATATCTTAGCGGCGATCCCGAATGCGCTGATACTGGAGCGCTTGGAGGACGATGTACCGCAGCGGTACGACGTGATTCAGTCGCATCTGCCGACCGTTGATGGCTACATCACGGTGCCTGAAGAGCCAGGCTTAGGCGTTGATTTCGACGAGGATGTCGTAGCGGCGAACCCGCCCGAACCGAACGTCCGAACCGGTCCGGACCCTTCGAGCGGACACTACGAATTTGGCACCGACGAGGAATACGTCTACTACCAGCAGCGGTACCGACGTGGACGGGAATTGCCGCGTCTTAGGTGAGGTGGGTGTCGCGTTTGCGCACCAGGGTGATGCCATCTCGAATGGTGAGCATCACGTTGTTGACCCGGTCGTCGTTTTGGATGATGTCGTTCATCGACTGAACGGCTCGTGTGGACGCCGCTCGTGGGTTGTCATCGGCCACGGGTTCCAGAACGCGGCCGCCTTGGAACACGTTATCGATCACAATGACACCTCTTGGCGAAAGCAGGTTCAACGACTTCTCGTAGTAGATCGGATAGTTGTCTTTATCGGCGTCGATGAAGACAACGTCGAATTCGGGTTCCAGGGAATCGAGGCTTTCGATCGCAGGTCCTAGAACGAGTTGGATTTTGCTTCCGGCAGGGTGCCTCGCCCAGTGTTTGCGGGCGATGCTCGTGAATTCATCGCTGACGTCGAGAGTGATGAGTTCGCCGTCTTCAGGAAGAGCGGTGGCCATCATCAGTGCGCTGTAGCCGACGAAAGTTCCGATTTCAAGAACGCGTTTAGCTCCCGAGATGGTTACGAGGGTGTTGAGAAAGTACCCGACGGTGCGGCCAGACATCATGCCGGCGGAGGGAGTTGTCTGAGCATCATTGGCGATGGCGTCGAAAATGCTGTCGGGGATGGTGGTGTGGGCTTCGACGTAGTCGGCGATTTCTGCTTTTGATGGGCTTTGCATGGTTGGTCTTTCTTCCGTGATCGCTGGTCGGAATGCGGTGGATGGAATAGTAATGCCTCGGTTTATCCCTAACTCGGCAAGTCGCGGCTGTTCAGATACACATCGCCTCGATTTTGTTTATGGTTGATAGATGCAAATCGATGAGCGCCGGAGTTGGTGCGAGCGAAGAATATTGATGGAGCGAGGATAGGATAGATGTCCCTCAAAGTTGTGGTTGCCTGTGAGACCTTTGTTGATGTCAAGGGCATCATCGAGTCGGCCGGCGATATCGAAGTGGAACTGCTTGACCCGTTCGAGGATACGGAACCGTATATCGAGGCGATGAAGGATGCTGATGGTGCTCTCGTTGCGACTTGGCCGCTGACGGGTCGGGACGTTTTGGAGGCGTGTTCTAGGTTGAAGGTCGTGAGCCGCATGGGAGTCGGCGTGGACTCGATCGACCTCGATGCCGCGACCGAGCTGGGCGTGCTGGCCTGCAATGTGCCGGGGGTTAACACGGTGGAGGTTGCGGACCACGCGATGGCGATGATGCTGTCGATCCTGCGACGCATCCCGGAAACCGTTGCGGCGACGCGCGAGGGGAAGTGGTCTGACGATCCGGCATTGATGCGCGAATACCAAGAATCGGTCGACCGCGTTGGTGGCAAGACGGTCGGGATTCTCGGATTCGGCAACATCGGAAGGGCGTTTGCTCAGCGAGTTTCCGGCTTCGGCCCCAAGCGCATAATCGCTTTCGATCCATACGGCTACCAATCGTCCGCCGACCTCTACGGCGTGCAGCTCGTCGATCTCGACGAACTCTGGGCAGAGTCGGACATTATCTCGATCCATGCCCCACACACAGAGGCGACAAACCACATCATCAACGCGGATTCGTTGGCGAAGATGAAGTCGACTGCGATCCTCATCAACTGCGCCCGCGGGAAGTTGGTCGACCAGGTAGCGCTCCATGCCGCGCTGCGGGACGGACAGATCGCATTCGCGGGCATCGACGTGACGGAGGTCGAGCCAGTGGCATCGGAGGATCCGATACTTACGTTGCCGAACTGCTTTGTTACTCCTCACTTGGCCGGTTACTCGCCCACGTTCTTGGAGGAGTGCGGGCAGAAACAGGCGGAGAACGTGAGCTTCGCACTGACGGGAAGGGCACCACATGGTCTGGCGAACCCGGACGTCATCAAGACGATCGCAGTTCAGCGCTCCGGGGACGGCGGCCGATGGGCGGGGATTCCGGACTTTTCGACGGGGTTGCCGTTCTAGGGAGAAGTGCACCGTAACAAGAAGATTTGGCATGTTCATTCGATGTGATGGGGATTCCCAAATCTGTTGCAAAATCGAACGGGGTCGGTTAGCCTATTGGTTACATTGAGCAGTCGTCGGCCCGTGCTCAATAAAGTTGGCCTTTCAGGATAAGAGGTGCAATGTGGGAATCGCCAAAAAGAGAACGCTCCTTGACGAAATCGTTGCGTTTGACGCCCAATTCCACGACATTCGCAAAAAGTATTCGGGCCGATGGATCGCTATGTGTGGTGGGAAGGTTGTTGGGGATTTCGATGACGTTGAACAGGCAGAATCGTTCGCGAATAAACGCAAGTTCAGAAACCGGCCCGTTTTGATCGAACGGGCGGACGAATCGGCATATACGCCTTCTGCAAGTGTGTGGGTTGAATAATTGCCATCGGCTGAGTGTGGTCATCTCGATGATGGCCAACTTTTTCGCATAGGGCCTACCATTGGCGTTGATCTCGGGATATCCCTTAATCCCGACGAGTTAATGCACACAAATTCAACTCCCTACCGGGCGTTAATCGATACCGGTGCCAAAAGGACCTCGGTAGATCGCGATCTGGCAACAAAACTGGGATTTGCCATAAAGGATAGTGAAGAGATAGGTACCGTAGCTGGACCTGATGTTGTGCCTGTATATGATGTCGCGGACATTCACATACCAAGCCTTGGGTTGCATGTCCCGTTGTATTTCTTAGGTGCAAGGCTGCACAAAAATCTCGATTGCCAGGTTCTGATTGGTCGTGACATCCTTGCGAATTACCATATGACCTACGATGGTCGAACGGGTCGCGTGACGCTGTCGGACGAAGCTCCTCACCATGCCGCCACCAAGCGAGTCGGCGTCGGGCTGTTGGAGAAGGTCAAAGAATTCGGGCGGTTTTTCGGAAGTTGAGTTATGGCTAAGAATCGACCTCAAAACCGTAAATTCGTGTCGTGGATGTCACCCCAACACGGTCATCATCACCACCCGGTTCGTGTTAGTGCCTCGGCGATTATTGGTGACGCCCCAGGTGTTTGAGGTCTTAGTAAAGTCTTGCTGGTTCATGAGGACCCCGATTACTTCGACAGGGAGTTGGGCATCTCGGATGGCGGCGTAAACTAGGTCTTCGAGCTTGATGGTTGCGTTGCGGACCTCGCCGACTTCGTAGCAGATCGTGCCACCGGGTTTGACGACTCGGCAAAGCTCTCGCAAAGTTTCGGCGGTGAAATGTTGCCATTCTTCGGGGTTTTGCAGGATTGCGATTGGTTGCGCGTCAATGTCGATGTCGGCGAACCACGCCCGAACGTGGTTGTCGGACCGGTAGTCGACGGTGTCCAGGAACGGAGGCGATGTCACAACCAAATCGACCGAATCTGTTTTGATTTCCGGCGTGTCCGTCGAGTCGCCACAACCTAGATCAAATTGGTTGTAGTTCAGTCCCCCATGACGGAGCAAAGATCGACTCTTCCGCAATATCAGTTCTTTGACGTCACGTTCAGAGGGAGTCTGTCCGCGCTTTTCGTTGATGCGCGACTGGCTTTCGATTGATGCCGCTTGATTTGGGGGTAGCGTGTAAACGGAAAAGAAACCCGGGGAGTGTCCAGTCAATCGACTCATCGCCACCAACCGGATCCAGTCATCAATAGAGTCAAACGTGCCTGCTGTCTCGCGTTCGCTTAACCAAGATCGGAGTGCGACGATTTGTCGGAGCGTCGCGGGGTGAAAGAAGACGTCGAATCGCTCATCGGATTCCGTTGGTTCGACGACACCCCATGACACTTCTCGCAACCGGGTTTCGATATCGCGCAGTTGGGGGGTGTTCAGCCGCGGGCGCGTCATCATGATCGACATCGGGTTGGCATCGTTACCGACTGCCGGTCGGTTCATTATGGCCGCCTGAATCGGTGTTGTGCCTCGTCCCATGAATGGGTCGTATACGACGCCCTCGGGATCGGTCAGTCGGGCGATGAAAAACTCGGGGAGTTGTGGTTTGAAGCATGCTCGATAGCTGATTTCGTGCAAAGCGTGACCGGCCCGCTGTGCGTGCGTCCAGAATTCGTTGACGTAGTAGACGAGTGGAGGCGCATCGGCAGCTGAAGGAACTTCGACGACTTCGGTTTTGGTTCCGAAGTCGTCGAAGTTGGTCAACCCATCGACGAAGTTGTCGATGCGGCTGCGTTGTTCCAGACTGATCACTCCGCGAGATTGTATGTAACCCGTCGGCGGTTAGCCTGTCAGCAGTGCGGATCTGCTACCTGCTGTATCCAGTGCTTGGTGCGGGCTCGACGTTATCGACTAGGGCATTCAAAACGTATTCGAAATCCTCGTAAGCCGACGTGCCGGAGATTGGTGAACCTACGCTTCGCAACCTGCTAGCGAGGTCGGAGAGATCGTTGTGTATCGAGCCGGGGTGTTCGCCGCCGTATTCGTGCAGGCCGCTGTAGCGATCGGCGGTCAACGCGACGATGGCGCCGAAGTCGGTTGCTGCATCGCGGTTTGAGAGGATGGCGTCGATCTCCTGGTGTTGGCGATTTCCTTCACCAGTGCTGGGCGTAACCCACCGCACTTCGACATCGCCAAGCGGCTCGTTCGTGTTACCTAACTCGTAGCGGTCGACGAGTTCGAGTTCGAAGAAGACCGTGGTTGCGGTACCGGCGGGAAGTTCGGCGAACTTCTTCTCGGCACGAGTGAACGACTCGTCGGACGTGACGCGGTTCTCATATCCGATCATGCGCCAGCTGCGGACGAGATTTTCGTCCCAGACGACTTGCGCTCGGGTCTGGTCTGCGAACGGCACCGACAACGACAGCCAGCTGTCGCGGGCGAATAGTCTGCGGCCTTCTTCCGGCTCGCTTAGGTAGCGGTACCAACCGTTGCCGTATTGGGCGAGTTGCTCCAGCAAAACGTCGTTATAGTTTTCGATTCCAACACCGATGGTGATCAGCCTTAGCGGGTTGTCTGGGTCTCTGTCAGACGCTGATTCGAGTATTGCGAATGGGTTCGTAGCGTTGACGTTCGCAACGCCGTCGGACATGAGGATGACGTAGTTGAACGAATCTGGTCGCTCCCTTCTCATGCGATGCGCCAACTCAACGCCGAGGTCCAGACCAGCTTGGACATTGGTTCCGCCATCAGGCCTGAGGTCGCGGATTGAGTTGCGGATCGATCGGCTTCCGGGATTGTCGTCTTCCACGGTCAGTCCACGCTTCACGCGGTCGTCAAAGTGCACGATCGACATTCGGTCGTCCCTCCCGAGGCTCGTCCGGATCGTTTCGGCCGCATCGCGCGCGATCTGGACTCGGTTGCCGTTGGACATTGATCCCGAACCGTCGAGCACCAAAGTAACGTTCAGAGGTAGGTCAACAGCGATGTCGGGAGCTTGAAATGCGACGCGTGCCAAGTGGAGATTCTCGTCTAGTGGGTGTTCGATCACGTCGGTCTGGATGTTGAAGGAATCGTCATGACGAGGCAACTCATAGCCGTAGTTGAATGCGTTAACCCACTCTTCCGCGCGGACGGACGCCGGATCTACCTCGTAGCCCGAGCGCGTCCAATTGAGTGCGAGTTGGAATGAAGTGCGATCCGTGTCGAGGCTGAAAGTCGAGGTGTCGTCCTGGGATGTCAGGGCGAAGTTGGCACGGCTCGTGTTTTGAAAGGTTGTGGCGCCAGGTTGGGACGGTTGGTAAGGTTGGCGACGTGGCGGCGAACCGAACACTGGTGATTCGCCCTCGACGATGACCTCTTTCGCGACTTCGACGTGGACCGGGGGTCCAGATTGACCTGAGGCGCCCGCCAAGCCCGGTTGACCTGGGGCGCCCGGCGAGCCTGGTTGACCCGGGTCGCCCGGCGAGCCTGGTTGACCCGGGTCGCCCGGCGAGCCTGGTTGACCTGGGTCGCCCGCCAAGCCTGGTTGGGCTTGATATTCCACGACAACCTCGTCACTGCTACAAGCGATCGTTGCGGCAGTGATTATACCAACGATCAAAAGTGCGATCGCGGTGACGGGATTGGATCTGAGGTGTTTGGTTGGTGCGATAGTTGAGAGGTTCATCGATTTTTCTCCGTGACATTGTTTTGGGGCACTGAAGTAGAGACGCTGCACGTTGGGGATTTGTTCCCTGTAAATTGAGGAAAATCGCGAAACTGCGCGATCTCCACGCTGAATTCGGACATACAAGTTAAATCTTACAGGATATTTGTGTGATAATAGCGTGATATTTATGTATTTATACCTGTCATATACATGACATCATCATCAATTCTTGGGCAGAACCGGTATCAGAGCTTGGGATGCGTCGAAACTGGCCCCGTGGGACAGCAATGCATGTCTTTGACATACTCTGACCCTCTCTTGACGGAGAGCCGTACCAACACTCTCCGCCATTACCCGCACAGGAGGCGGGAATGGCGGCGGCACAAGAGGCGAAAACGACTCACGCCGGGTGTGTCAAGTGAATAATTGCCTTGGCGGAGGCTAGACCGACGAGGATGATTCGTCGGGATCCCCAGGTTCTGTGTCTGGCGCTTCCATCACGCTCGCCAACCGGCGTCGCCGACGGATCGCGAAACGTACCGCGAAGTAGATGCCCGCGCCGAAGATGAGCCAGATCGGCGAGGTTGTCGCGATCCAGATCGCCGCTGTTCCCGCGAAGGTGAAGAACGCGACCAGAACGTTGATGCCTTGTGTGGCGGTCTCTCCGGGTTCGAATTCGGATGAGTTCACTGTTGGCGATGCCGTGACGTATATGTCGATGAAATGCGTTTCAAGCACTTCTCCGGCGTCGCTTTCTCCCCAAATTTCGAACTTGACGGGATACGACTGAGGCCTAAACCGGTCGAATGCATGCTCGATCTCGACGCGAGTAACGTCGGGGCCGATCGGTTCTTCGGTGATCTTCGAACCGTCCCGGAAGTCCCATCGGTGCATCAAGTTCCGTACCGTCTCCGGGTGGTTGAAGGTCGCGGTGAATCTGACCTGTTGGTTCTCTTCTACGGTGTGTTGAGAGGCCGACAGGTATGCTTCGATCTGGGGCAGTTCCGAGACATGTGCCCACAGCTGGTCACCGCCTTCGGAAACCCCTCTGTCAGACGATGCCTTGATTTTTACCGTCACGACGTATGGCGAGAACGCGTCGTCGTAATAGGTGTGGACAACCGGGGCGCTCAAGTAGCTCGATGCGTCCTGAGTCTTCAACGCCGAATAGACCGTCTGAGATCCGGTTCCGTCGCCGAAATCCCAAGTGATCTCGAAACGATCGTATCCTTCGGGCGGAATGAAGCGCGCAGTGTATTGCCGTTGCACGTTCGTACCAACGCCGATGTCTTCTCCAGCGTCTACTTCAACCGCTATGGGAGCGACGTTGACCCAGAACTTGTCTCTCCCGTATGCCACGCCTTGGTCAGAAGACGCTTTGACGTTGACCGACACGACGTACGGCGAGAACCTGTCGGTATCGTAAGCGTGAACTACGGGAACGCTAAGGAAACCTTGGTTGTCTCGAGTACGCAGCGCTGATCGCACGATCTTCTGTCCGGAAGCGTTGCCGAAATCCCAGGTGATCTCGAAGTTGTCGTACCCCTCCGGCGGATTGAATCGCGCCGTGTACTGGTTCTGTTCGTGGACACCGACATCGATATCGCCACCAGCATCGACGTTGAACGAGACCGGCGCGACGTGGGCCCAGATTTTGTCTTCACCTTGTGCCACGCCGTTTTCCGAGTAGGCCTTGATGCTGACCGTTACGACATAAGGAGAGAAGCCGTCGCTGCTGTAGCTGTGAACCACCGGGACGCTCAACAATCCTTCTTCGTTTTGAGTCCTGAGGGCAGACTTGGCGGACCTAGGTGGTGTTCCGTCGCCGAAATCCCAGACGATCTCGAAACGGTCGTATCCTTCGGGCGGATTGAAACGCGCAGTGTATTGTCGCTGAGTCGATAGGCCCACGCGGATATCTGAACCCGCGTCAACCTGCATCGGGATTGGCGAGAGGTTTACGGTTACCTGCAATTTAGAGAAGTTGGCGGATTGGCTGATGAACCGCAATCTTCCGTCGATGCTTTCGAGCTCCGTCTGCCAGCTGGTTATCTCTTTTTGCACTTCCAGCAGTTCTTCGACGCTGTCGTACTCGGCGGTTTTCAGTAGCTCCGTCAAAGCGTTGACGGTTTCTTGAACCGTCGTTTGTCGGGCGCTTAGATCGATGAACTCCTCGGTGAAGTCCGCGCTCGTTGAATTGACTTTTTCTACCTTCGCCACGGAACTTGAGATCTCGTCGATGACGGCATCCAAGATTTCGGCGGGCACTCGGATCGTGATGCTGTACGAACCTCGATCATTGGCGGTGCTGTCGACGATCCAACCTCCGCGGTCATTGGCAAGGTCGCCGATTGCATCGACGGTTGCGCTCGGGTCATCGGATTGCACCGTCATTTCTGCATTTCGGACGATCACTCGTGCCTGTGGTTGGAACGAGATTTCGTCGTTTTGCGCAGTATCTTCTGAGCTGGATTGGGCTACGTCAGACGCCGCGACGGGACTTACCGGTTGGACCACACTCTCACCAGCGACCTCAACCTCCTTCACGACCTCAACAACGCGCTCAACTTCGACCTCCTTCATGACTTCAACTGCGCGCTCGACAACGACGGTTTGAACTACGGTTTCGCCTAAAACCATCACCTCTTTCTCAACGACTACGGTCTGGATGATGGCTCCGCCTGGCGATCCCGGTGCTCCTGGTTCTCCCGGTGCGCCTGGTGCTCCCGGCTCCCCCGGAGCCCCTAGTGCGCCCGGGAATCCAGATTCCCCGTCGCTAGATCCACCGCAATTGACAACCATCAATGCTGCGAAGATAAAGCTGAATAGGCTGAGGAAGATTTTCGGCCGCTGAGCGACCATGTCTATTGCGTATGTCATGATGAATTCTCCTTCGTGTGGATTGGGTTCATATAGGAGTTGACGCTGGCGGATGCTAATTTGTTCCCGCTGAAACGCAGGTGTTCTGAGCGCGTGTGTCCAATAACGAAGACGCCCTCGCGCTATGGTACGAGGGCGTCTTCTTCGCTGTTCACCGTCCAACTCGCGACGGTGAGCGATATCGAAGGCAATGAGCCTTCAGAGGTCTGCTGATTACCTGCTGTAACCGGTGCGTGGAACTGGTTGGACGCTTCCGACCAGCGAGTCGAGCACGAATTCGAAGTCGTTGTAGGCGTCGGTGCCCGAGATCGGGGAGCCTAGCGATCGAAGCAGCGCTTGGAGGTCGGAGAGATCGTTGTGGATCGATCCGGGGTGGTCGCTGCCGTATTCGTGCCGGCCGCTGTAGCGATCGGCTGCAAGCGCGACGATCGCACCGAAGTCGGTTGTCGAATCGCTGTTTGACAGGGCGGCATCGATCTCGCGGTGTTGGCGATTTCCTTCACCCGTGCTGGGGGTGACCCACCGGACCTCGACATTGCCGAGTGGTTCGTTTCCGTTGCGAAGCACGTACGGGTCCACCAGCTCTAGCTCGAAGAAGACCGTAGTTGCGGCACCAGCAGGAAGCTCGGCGAACTTTTTCTCCGCACGAGTGAACGACTCGTCAGAGGTGACGCGGTTTTCGTATCCGATCATTCGCCAGCTGCGAACATGTTCCTCGTCCCAGACAACTTGGGCGCGTGTCTGGTCGGCAAATGGCACGGACAGAGCGAGCCAGTTATCGCGGTCAAAGAGCATGCGTCCCTCGTCAGGCGAACTGAGGTACCGGTACCAACCGTTGCCGTGTTGGGCAAGTTGCTCAAGGAGGACATCGTTGTAGTTAGCAATGCCGACGCCGATGGTGATCAATCGGATCGGGTTGCTGGGGTTATCATCACGAGCTGTTTCGAGGATCGCGAAGGGGTTGGTCGCGTCTACGTTGGCTACGCCATCAGACATGAGGATCACGTAGTTATACGCGTTAGGTCGCTGCCTGCGCATCTCGTCTGCCAGTTGCACGCCCTGGTTCAATCCAGCTTGAACGTTGGTTCCTCCACCTGGGTAGAGGTCGCGGATGGAGTTACGGAGCGCCGTGCTTCCGGGGTCGTCGTCTCTGACTGTCAAGCCACGCTTGACGTTGTTGTCGAAGTGAACGATCGACATTCGATCATCTCGACCTAGGCTCGACCGGATAGTCTCGGCGGCTTCGCGAGCTATCTCGACCCGATTTCCGTCGGACATCGACCCCGAACCATCGAGCACCAGCGTTACATTCAACGGCAGGTCAACCACTACGTCCGGCGCTTGGAACGCGACGCGAGCCAAGTGAAGGCCATTATCGAGCG
The DNA here is from genome assembly GCA_002239045.1 of SAR202 cluster bacterium bin127. Taxonomy (GTDB): domain Bacteria; phylum Chloroflexota; class Dehalococcoidia; order Lucifugimonadales; family Lucifugimonadaceae; genus Bin127. The sequence goes on along the minus strand of MPNN01000002.1, from coordinate 33,512 downwards.
GATGGGCGATGATGTCGGTCTGGATGTTGAAGGAATCGTCGTGACGAGGCATTTCGTAGCCGTAGTTGAAGGCATTGATCCACTCTTCCGCTCGAACTGAAGCCGGGTCGACTTCGTAGCCCGAACGCGTCCAGTTGAGGGCGAGTTGGAACGAAGTGCGATCGGTGTCGAGGCTAAAGGTCGATGTGTCGTCCTGCGACGTTAAAGCGAAGTTGCTACGAGTTGTGTTCTGGAAAGTCGTCGCTCCTGGTTGGGAGGATTGGCTTGGCGAACTCGGCGGCGATGCCTTAACGACGGGTGTCGGTGCGCTATGCGATGCCGCTGTTGCTGCTGGCGCGGCGGTCATCGCTTCGACTTCTACAACCTTCTCGACCTCAACCTCGACGACGAATTCCTTTTCTACGATTACCGTCTGGACCACCGTTTCACCGGCCACCATCACTTCTTTTTCCACCAATACCGTCTGAATCACCGTTTCAGCGGGCACTTTCACTTCTTTTTCCACCACTACCGTCTGAACCACCGTTTCACCAGGCACCGACACTTCCCTCTCGACGATTACGGTTTGGAGCACCGGTTGTCCCGGCACTGATTTTTCGACCACTACCGTTTGCACCACGGTTTCGCTTCCGCCACATGCGATAGTCGCGGCGACGACCGTGGCGGCGATCACGAGTGCGATCGTCGTCATTGGTTTAGTTATGAGAGTTTTGAGTTGCTCTGTTTTGTTGATCATCATTTCCTGTTCTCCGTGACGTTGTTTTGGGTCACTGAAGAACAGACGACGGTGGGGGAGTTTTTGTTCCCGCAGATCTCGAAGTCGTCAAAAAGAAAAAGGCTCGGGACCGATTGCGGTCCCGAGCCCCGTTAGTTTTTGTGCAGGAAACCTATGCTGGTGCCCGAGCATCATCGGTATCACCGGCATCCGGCTCATCGTCCGTTGATGAAGGCACAAAGACCACTCTTTGGACGTTACGTTGCCGACGAATGATGAAGCGGACGATGAAGAAGATGATCACGCCCAGAATGATCCAGATCGGCGACGTGATGGCGAGCCAAATGCCAGCGGTCCCGGCAAATGTGAAAACGCTGATGAGGACGTTCACGGCGTTTGTTGCGGTATTGCCGGGGGCAAAATCGGATGATTCGATCTCTGGCCCGGGATAGACGTAAACGTGGGCATAGTGCGTCTCTTCAACCTCGCCAGCGTCGCTGTCGCCCCGGATCTCGAAGACGATCTGGTATGACTCTGGACGGTGCCGATTGAAGACGTGCTCGATTTCGACGCCAGTGTCGCCGGACTCAACCGTCCCTTCGACGACGGGAGAACCGTCTCGGAAGTCCCAGGAGTATCGAAGGTTTCGCAGGGAGTCAGGGTGATTGAAGGACGCGGTCAGAGTTGCCGGCTGACCTTGTTCGACGTCGAACTCCGACGTTGTCACGAATGCGTCGATGCGGGGCAGCTCGGAAACGTTCGCCCACAGTTGGTCTTCGCCTTCTGCCAAGCCGCGGTCCGAGAATGCCCGGACCGTCGCGGTTACGACATGCGGGGCAAGTTCGTCAGACAGGTAGGTGTGTTGGACAGGAACGCTGAGGAGTCCGTCTTCGCCCTGAGTGCGAAGACCGTTGTAGACGGTTTGGGTCGATGATCCGTCACCGAAGTTCCAAGTGACCTCGTAACCGCCATAGCCCTCGGGCGGGAAGAATCGTGCGGTATATTTGCGTCCGACGCCGATGCCCACGTGGACATCTTCTCCAACGTCGACGCGCATCGGGATTGGCGAGCGGTTGACGGTTACGGATAGGCGAGAATAGGCGGCCGATTCGCTGATGAATGCCAAGCGTCCGTCGATGCGTTCCAGCTCGGCCTGCCAGTTGGTGATTTCGCGTTGCACCTCGAGAAGCTCTTGAACGCTGTCGTAGTTTTCGTTGCGCAGCAACTCAGTGAGAGCGTCGACGGTCTCTTGAACGGTGGACCGGCGTGCGCCGAGGTCGATGAATTCCTCGGTAAAGTCGGTGCTGTCTGATTGAGAAGAAACGACCTTCACTACGCTCGCGGATATCTGCTCAATAGTGGAGTCGAGGGTGTCGGCAGGGATCCGCACGGTGATCTGGTAGAACGATCCTGCCTCGATAGTGTTGCTATTGACAACCCATCCGCCGCGCGAAACGGCGAGGTCTCCAATGGCGTCAATCGTCGCACCGGGATCGTTCGACTCGACGATCATATCGGCGTTCCGGACGATTATCCGGTTCGTGGGCTGGATCGAGATGTTGACGTTCTGGGCCGATTGCTCATCTGACATCGCCTTCGCGGCAGCGGCAGCGGGCTCAGGCGTGGGGAAATCCATCATGGCTTCCTCAGCTTCGAAAGCCACCATGACCTCCCTTTCGACAACGACGGTTGCGATTGCGAAACCTCCGTCCGATTCGCCTTTGGTGACGAGAGCCGCATCTAGCCCAAATTCACTCGTTTGGCTGTAGTAATCGTCGGATTCGCCCCCTCCGGCGCAGGCGATCGCGAGCGCAAAGAGGGTTGCTATTGCGACGAGAATCGCTATGTGTAACATCGACATGATTTTTCCTTTGGTTGGTTGCTCACTATTATCTAGACGTTGGACGACTGGGATAAGTTCCATTCCGCGGATTTATCCTTCTAATGAGTTGCGGCGAAACAGCCGCGGGACGCATCAATTCGGAAGGCGAAATCAATGGCCGACTCTAATGGCGCAAATAGGGGCAAGCAAAAGGTTCTAATCACTGGCGGAGCCGGGTTGATCGGCGGGATCTTGATCGATCGGTTGGGCGATCGATACGAGTTGTCTTCGCTGGACCTAAAGGAAGCGGAGGGAGTAACCTCCCATGTGGCATCGTTGGATGACTTAGACGCCATGCAACCCGCATTTGCCGGAGTTGATGCCGTCGTCCATCTGGCCGCCGACCGAGCAGCCTACGCCGAGTGGGATTCCGTGCTGCCGAACAATCTTGTCGGGACCTACAACGTCTTCGAGGCCAGCCGCCGCGAAGGAGTCAAACGAGTAATCTTCGCATCGTCAAACCACGCGACCGGGGGCAACTACCTCGATGAACCCTGGAGCCTCGTCGGCTCCGGGCAATTCGACAAGCTGGAAGCCGGCGCCTATCCCTTGGTCGGCGAGGACACCATGATCCGACCAGACGGCTTCTACGGCGTCTCGAAAGCATTCGGCGAAGCCATCGGCAGCTACTACAACGACTACCACGGCGTATCCTCCATCCACCTCCGCATCGGCTGGGTAATCTCCACCGACGACCCGACCTTCTCACCCTTCGCCCTCTCCCTATGGCTCAGCCACCGCGACACGGCGCAGATCGTCAGACTGTGCATCGACGCACCCGAAACCCTCCGCTACGGCATCTACTACGCCACCTCCGACAACAAATGGAAAATCTTCGACATTAGCCGCGCCAAGGCCGAACTGGGGTTTGCGCCGGAAGACGGATCAGGTGGCGACTTCGTGGAGGGGCCGCCGCCGGCGCGAGATCAGTAGTCAAGCAGGCGGCGTATACGAAACACCTTCGTTGCTACGCGTCAATCAATGAGATCGAGACGATCAACCAGTTTGCGTACGTCTGCGGAGATGATGCGGATCGTGTCGTAGCTGGCTCGGTCTTCGTAGAAATTGATGTGCAGACTCTCAGCCAACCCAAACCATCGAACTATGTCTTCGTGGTCGTCTTCATCGTTGATCAAATCCAGAGTTTGGTGAAAATGACGATGAGACCTGTGACGCCATCCTCTGCGTTCGGATAACGCCTTCATCGATTGCGCCGCAGCACCCCAGAACTTTTCAGATGCTTGACGCAGGTCACCTGCCTCAAGTTCGACCACGGCTTGATCGTACAGGTGGTGTGCCGCGGATCGATATCGCTCGGAAATGGACATATCAAAACTCAAACTCGATTAGGTGCGATTCTACAGCAGCGATGAAATGTGAAGCGAACCGATGCGTTTGTATGAATCGCGAATAATAACTAACAGATTCATTTTCCGGATTGCGAATCCTCTCCTAGGCCTGAGATCCGCGTCTCCAGACGTCTCAGACTGTCTTGGGTAGCGCGAAGCTCTCGCAGGAGTTCCTCACGAGAGACCGGAGGCTGCAGCTCGCGGAGTCTCTCCTCCTTGGCCCGGTCTAGGTTGTTTATCACGACGGCAATGAAGAGGTTAACGACTACGAAGGTGCCGACGATTACGAAGCTGACGAAATATATCCAAGCGTATGGATGCGTCTCCATCGCCGCGGCGTTGACTTCGACCCAGCCTTCGAGAGTGATGATCTCGAATAGGGTCAGGACGGCTAGCCCGATGTTGCCCCATTTTTCGGGGTGGCTTTCCTGGAATAGCTGGATTCCGACGATGGCGTAGATGTAGACAATGATGCTCATCAACATCATGACGTGGCCGACACTGGGGATTGACCGGACGAGTGCGGCGACGATAAGTCGGAGATCCTCGATAGTCGAGATCAGGCGGAGGACGCGGAGGAGACGGCCGAGGCGTGCGATCAGCGCAAATGTGCCAGTCGCCGGGACTAACGAGAAGACGATGACGGTAAAGTCGAAGATGTTCCATCCGTCTTTGAAGTAGTCGAGTGGGCGGGGCCAGAGAGCGATCATCTTCAACAGGGCTTCGATGATGAAAATCGCGAGGATGATGCGGTTACCAAGCGTGAGAAGACCGTCATACTCTTCGGCGATTGCCGGTTCGGTTCTGAGACCGAGGATCGCCGCGCTCACAAGGATAAGGGCGATGATGAAGTACTCAAAGTACGAGCTTGCGACCACTCTTTGGGCGTTCTTCGTCAACAAGTCCATCAGTTAGATGCTCCTCCTTCGGGTTCTTTGCACAACCCTCCCCCTTGATGCCCAAGGGGGAATTTAAGGGGGTTTAGACGTGGCGTTTCGCTTTGCTTTTGACCTAGCTTTTGGCGTCCGCGGCGGACCTTACAAAACCTCGTGGGATTACGTGGCCGTGACCGCGCATTGTGAAGATTCCGTCGCCTCCCATACCAGGGAAATACCAGCTGCCCTTGGGACCGGGTGGCCAGTTTCCGGCGCCAGCGCGTTCTGCCCATTCGGTGTACTGTGCGGCAAGTTCGGAGACGCGGTCGGCATCGCCTTTGGCTAGGTTGTTCATCTCGGTTCGGTCCTGCTCCAAGTTGTAGAGTTCCCACGGTTTGCCGTGTTCACGGACTAGTTTCCAATCGCCCACGCGGACCGCTTGATTGCCTTCGTGCTCCCACGCCAGAGGTCGTTGCTTGGACCAGTTTTCGTTGCCTTCCAAGACGGGCCGGAAACTCTCACCCTCGTGCGGGGTGATTTCATGACCGCGGAACTCGGACGGGTATGAACCTTCGCCGAGGTCGATACATAGTGCGTTGAGGTCCATGAGCTGGACTGGCGTGTGCGAAATCTTGCCTGATCGCCCGTGCGCGGCGATGCCAGCGGGCCAGTTGATGACGAGCGGGGTTGCGATGCCACCTTCGTGCGTCCATCGTTTGAAGCGTCGGAACGGTGTGTTGCTGACGTTCGCCCACTGGGTGTCGTAGCTCATGTAGGTATCATCGCCACCTGGGACGATGTCAGGCGTGTTGCCGACGCGGACTTCCCGACCATCGCGGGTGAGGGGCAGCACGCGGGATTCGTCGACACCAGAGTTGTCACGGTCTTCGCACAAGAACTCGGCGCATCCGCCGTTATCAGACAGGAAGATCACGACCGTGTCGCGATCGACGCCGTTTGATTTCAGGGCGTCGCAGATCTGGCCGATACCCTGGTCCATGCGCTCGACCTGTGCGGAGTAGACGGCCATGCGCATGTCCTCCCACTCCTTGTCAGCGGCGTCCTTCCATGCCTCCACGGTCTCATCGCGCGGCGATATCTCCCACTTCTCATCCAGCATCCCCATCGCCTTCAAGCGTTCGTGCCGAGCAGTGCGAGTTTCATCCCAACCGTCGGAGTATTTGCCGCGGTAGTTCTCGATGTTCTCTTTGAGCGCCTGCAACGGCCAGTGAGGCGAGGTATACGCAACGTGCAAGAAAAACGGACGGTCATCGTTTTGGACATCGTCGACCATCCTGACGGCGTGATCGGTGATCATGTCGGTCAGATAGTCGGTGCCCGACGCCTCGATCGCGGTCCGGTCGATGAAGAAACGCGTGTGATTAAAGTAGCCGTTGCCGCCCTCGAAGTAAAACATCTGCTCGAAGCCGCGCTGCAACTGAGGGTGCCCTTCCTCCTCGCGTTCGGGATCTGCGCCGCAGTGCCACTTGCCAGAGATGCCGGTGCGGTAGCCGGCATCACGGAGCACTTCGGCGACGGTTACGCATCGGTTGTTGAGATAACCCTGGTAGGACGGTTCGCCCTCGATATTGTTGCCCATGTGGCCGACGCCCGTTTGATGGGGATTCAGACCGGTGAGAAGTGACGCCCGCGACGGACAGCAACGCGCGGTGTTGTACATCTGCGAGAAACGCATTCCTTCCCCCGCCAAGCGATCGAGATTCGGCGTCGAAATCTCGCCTCCATAGCATCCGATATCGGAGTACCCCATATCGTCGGCGAGGATCAGGATGATGTTGGGGCGGTTAGGGGAGTTGATTTCGGGCATGTCGGGTTGTGGGTTGTGGGTTTTCGACATCAATGAGGTTAACCGACGCAGCGGAATTGGGAATTTTGTGGGCGTGTTTTTACGGCCATTGGGGAGAGAGGGTTTGTTCGTAGCGATTCGGGGTCCTGGCTTGCGGAAGGAGGTGTGCGAACGGGTAGTGGTTTTGGCGTTGCGTTGCGTAAGTGCTCGTTGTAATTTTCGGTTGCATGAAATGGGCTAAGACATCCGCTCCGCCCTTGAAGAACTCTCGAATTCATGAACTGGTTGATGTGCTGGTAGCGAGATATGTTTTACCATGGTACCGCTCATGCCACATTGCGGCAGATGCTTACAACAAGTGCGAGGAGACATAGCACTTTGAACGACAAAAATACAATTGTTGGGGTATTGCTGATGTTATTCGTAGCAATATTCACGATGGCATTAGTCTTAGATACGCGACAATCGGCAGATGGAGACGCTCCACCTGAAACTAGTCAACCAGCTCCCGGGCAAAACGATGATGATTCAGAATCGGAGAATCGTTGGGTAGCTGTCGTGGATGACAACGAAATTGGAGGACTTGACGCGTCGAATTTGAATGAGACACTCTTTATTGGCGAAATGATTGATCAAACAGTCATCGAACCGGATGGTGTCGTGAGAACGGAGCAAATTTGTGAGGGATTCCCCGAGATAGAGGTGAAAAGGAATTCTGCCTCAATCGGTCCGGATGAAACGACGGAGGTGACACTTCTCTTGGATTATTCGGACTGCACAATTAAGTTGAGCAATGTATACGAATCCACGACTGGAGCTTTGGCTCCTTCAGGCGGAGGTGCTACGATTTCGCCAGGATCCGGCGATATTGGTTCCGCAGGAGGCATAGTCGCCGATGAGAATCTGTTCAATGAAGTTGCGTCGCATAAATATCAGGAAGATGCGGAACCGGCGATGAAGCAAGTCTGGGATCGTACTTGGCCGGTCGGGGATTCACAACCCGAACCGCAATTTAGCGGTTACCGATGGAGCTCAATCTCAGGCGAAACAAGCGACGGATTATCGATATCTGTTACTGAGGTGCATCTTAACAGGCGGTACAACGTTGACTCTTTGGTGACTCCGGCAGGGGGTTACTCTGCACGGTGTGATACGACCAATGTGCCACTTGTCGAAATCGATTGGTTTGAAGATGCGTGTCTCGGAGGGAACAGTACGGGATTCGGTTACAATCGCGCATGGAACCACGGATGGTTTCACGCTGAAGAGACCGACGACGAGGGGTTCGACGCTGATTTGTTGGGTCCGTCAGACCATGACATCAAAGTGGTTCTAAACGGAACGGCGGATGACGAAGAATTCAGTTGCATTTTTGATCCGTCGTCAATAAACGATTATCACATAAGGGTTCACTGGCCTCTGGGAGTTGTGAGCTATCACGAGTTGGCGGCTACGTGCAGTTATGTGTCGAACGTCTATTGAGCGTGACTAACTCGGAAGTTCGGCGATCAGTTTCCAATCGTTGAGAAACAATGCCGGTATTGGTCATCGGAATACTGTTATTGCTTTGGGGTTTAGTAGCACCGCTACTGAATTCGTTTGCGGTAGGTTTTCTGTTGATCCGACACCGATTGAAATTGGCGAGCGGGCGATCCAGCGAAGCCCACCAAGTTCCTGATTTGACCAACATAACTTTTTGGTCTGCCGTTTCTTGGGGAGCGCCGATATTCGCCGTCTTCGCCTTGGTGGCGGGCAACCGATACGAGGTCGCCCACCACCCGTTGCCAGAGGGTCTCGAACGCGTGTGGGGCAATTCGGAGATATGGTCGATTCCCGGTGCAGTAATTTTGTTGGCTTCCGCTTGGTTGTCCATCGTTTATCTCGATCGATTGCTTCATGCCGGAGTCAAAAACGGCGTCATCTATGCATTTGCGGCTTGGGTTTTGATGCGCATAAGTTGGTTGCAATCGATCACTTGGTTGCGATCATCTCAACTCGGCGACGATTGGCGTCAAGTGTTCGTTACAGGACCATCTACAATCGAGATATCGATTGTTTTAGCTGTAGTCGCATTGATAGTGGCGACCTTTCTTGCTAAATCAACCGTCCCTGTTTGGTTGTCGCGTACCGTTCCAGTTTTGGCGTTACCTGCGATTGTGCAGTATTGGATGGCTGGTGAGCTGATTGCATTGCTGGATGGTATTTTGTCCTTAGCATTATTCGGATATGTTGCATCCAAATTCGTGCTATACAGAAGGTCCGCTTCAATTCGCGAATCTGAAAGCGAAGACTCTCGTTGTCGGAATGTATCGATGCCTAAATATGTAGCAATCAGAATTGTTTTTTTGGGTCTAGTGTTTTCAACAGTCATAGGAGTTGTTGCAATATACTTTGGTATTGGGTCGACTTCGATTGGCTCATCCGTCATAGTGATTACAACGACATTGCTTGTGTGTGTTTCCACATTAATAGCAATACGGTTGATGAATCGACGATTTGATACAGTGAATATCGCAGTAACTAACGCGATCGTCTCTCTCATTGTCGTTTCATTGTTGATTAACGGTAGCTGGATACCTTCGAAAATCGCACACCCCGATTTCGATGGATGGTTGTTGCTTGGCTCTCAGACAGTATTAATGGCAATTGTTGGGTGCTCAGGGCTAGTGTTTGCGTTATTTAAGGAAGAGTGGAATTACCTGAGACCGTTTTTTGCTACTTTAACGATACCGATGTTAGGATATTTGAAGTGGTGGGATTTCCCGGCGATTGCAAACAATTTCGGTTTCACGAGTTGGAAATTAGGAAATGTGTTACCAATCTCTGCTCACGCATGGTTCGAGACGAGTATTGTTTTGTCATTCATGCTGGCTGTGATGTGGTATGTGTTTGGGCCGGGTGTCACAAGGTCCGAATGACGACGCGACATGTTCGTCGTTTTGGGAGGGATGCGCTCCGACGGGCAGCGGGTATGGGTGTTACGTAGTAGGGTTCACGGTTTTACGTGGGCGGCTGCGCCGCCGTGGGCATGACACTAGGAAACTCCTGTGTATCTTCCTTTGGAAAAAGACCTATGCAAATCTGGTGATCGGGGTCGAGTAACGACCGTTTCGGCGACCAGCCCCCGATTGCACCACACCTCTGGATTTCGGTTTTCGCAGGAATAACGGAGTTTGGCAAAGGTCTCTTTGGGACTGGGATGGCGAGATAGTCGCCCTCCCCATCTCGCCATCCTTGGGTTCTTGGTTTCGGAGGGATTTCGAGGGCGTGTGATATCAATGGATGCATGTTTGAAGTTGGAGGTTACAGCGATGATGAGAATCGGTACCCGCATTAGTCCAGATTGGCTGGATCGTCCAGAAGACTTGCGATTTTTGACGCAGATCGGCGTAGACGCCGTTGATATCACCATGGACATGGTGCCGGGATACGTCGAATCGGGCGGCGCGGTGAATCGGGAAGGCATGGCGATGGTGGTCGATAAGCTGGGCGACGCTGGCCTGGTAATCGAACGCGCGAATTGCTTGAGACAATACTTCGACGAAGCGTATATCGGCGGGCCCAACGCTGAGCAAGAAACTCGCAATGGCTGCATCAACGCCGAGATCTGTGGCGAGTTCAACATCCCGGTGTTGGGCGTGCAGCCGTACGGGCCCGCTGGCAGCAACCCCAATTTGCCTCAATTGAACCGTTGGGTCGAAGGCCGGGGTGGGTACCAGCACCTAAAGTTCGAGTTGGCGGACGCGATTGCGCAAGCGACGCGCGCCGATGCACCCGACCGCGAAGAGCTATGGCAACGGCACATAACTCACTACACCGCGATCTGCGAGGTAGCTGAAGATGCCGGTGTTAAGGTCGCTACCCACGGTGCCGATCCGCCAGTCCCTTCGCTCCATGGGTATCCACAGCTGATCCATAGCTTCGAGTCGTACGACCGCCTCTTCAGCGAAGTCCCGTCGCCCGCCAACGGCGTCACATTCTGCGTCGGCACGCGATACGAGTCAGGGCAAAACATCTTCGAAGGCATCCGACATTTCGGCGAGCAGAACCGACTCTTCCACGTTCACTTCCGCAACGTGCGGGGAACGATTCCAGAGAATCAAGGCTACGAAGAGGTGATACCCGATTCGGGCGACCTGAACATGTACGAAGTCGCCAAGGCCCTACACGACGTCGACTACGAAGGCTGCATCGACTACGACCACATCATGCGCTTGACGACCGATGGGCCCGCAGGCCGCGAATACATCGCGTACTGCGTCGGGCACATGCGCGGGATAATTCAGTCGTTGGAGGCGACGGCTAAGTCGGGATAATGGTGTGAGTTCCGACCTACGCTGGAATGACGTGTCTCAGTCGAAAAACGGCGGGAACCACTCGCGCCTCAAGTTGAGCCCAAACCCCGGCTCATCACTGGGTTTCAGCTTGCCGTCGAACGGTGCTACCGTCCCCGGCAATCGATCCTTTTCGTGAAGCGGCACACCCGGTTCGGTCATCACCGGGCCACTACATTCGATCATTGGCACTGCTGTAAGGCCATAGCAGGCGTGTTGACCATACGCGGTGCCGCCGCTGCCGTGCGGTATGACCGATAGTCCAGCCGATTCGGCGACGTGACAAATCTTGATCAACGGCGTCAAACCCCCGCACCAGATGATGTCGGGTTGGAGGATGTCGACGAGTCCCTCTTTCGCGGCATGGAAGAAAGGGTAGATGCCGTACCAGTGTTCGCCAGTGGCCATCGTCTGCCATGGCACACGTTCACGGAACCGCTCGTACTCGTCCAAAGTGTCGGGCAAGAAGGAATCCTCGAGCCATTTGAGGTTGTATGGTCGAAGTCGTTCCGCAGTGCGGACCGCCGTCTCGACGTCTAGCCCCATCCAGAAATCAAGCATCAACTCGGCGTCCGGACCGACCAGCTCTCGCGCCTCGGCGATCTCCTCTTCAAGCCGGTTGATGCCCTCAATTCCATCCGGCGGACCGTACGGACTGAAGCGTTTGAAGTTCTTGAAGCCCAGCTCTTTCTGCCACCATGTATCGTTGCCCGTCGAGTAGAGCGGTTTGAGAATTTCGGTGCTCCCACCCAAAAGGCTGTAGACGGGTTTTTCGAGCACTTTGCCCTTGGCGTCCCAGAGAGCGAGGTCTACAGCTGCGATTGCGTACGCGACGAGGGCGTTAGTACCGAAGCCGGAAGTGACACGGATCATCAGATCGTAGAGCGTCTCCGTCGACATCACGTCCCGTCCCTCAATCGCCGGCGAGAGATAGTCTTCGATGATTGACGCGGTTGTCCGACCGTGGTCGGTGAAACCAAAACCCCAAGTTCCGTCTTCAAGCGTCACAACGCAACCGACATCGCGGTCACCTCCCGGCACCCGCCGGGCGAACGCGAAATCGGGGTCCTTCGTATATCGACGCAACGGTGTCGCCTGCGCGTTCATGCTGCTGCGCGATGGACCCACGCGGGGGACCGTCATCGGCTTTAGCCTTGGGTAACCGACCTTGGTGGCTTGTACGGAGACAATCTTCATGTTTTCACCTCGTCGCCCATATCCTACCAAGCGATCCGTCATTCCAGCGCAGGCCCGAATCCAGCGCGTCGGCGACTAAACCGTACTCGAAGGACAATCCATTGACAATCGACACTCTCCACAAAGCGGCCTTCGGGCCTTGCATATCTGACGACCATGGGTAATCAGCTGCATGTGAAGCTGAAACCTTAGTTCCGGCCGAACCTTGCCTTCCATGATCTCGTGCGCGGCATCTGCCGTTGTTTTTTCACCGATCAATCCAAGACGTCTAGAAACGCGATGGATATGCGTATCGACAGGAAACGCCGGCATACCTAAAGCGAATGACATTACGACTGCCGCGGTCTTAGGACCGACGCCGGGCAGCTCCATCAGCCATTGTCGGGCATCGTCTAGCTCGTAATCTCGGAGGAAGTCGATCTCCAGCGCTCCATGACGTTCCAGTATCGCCGCGAGGATGTCCTTGATCCGCTTCGATTTCTGGTTCGACATGCCGCCATGGAAAATTGCTTTGGCAATGTCGTCTTGGTCCGCCACCATGACCGCTTCCCACGAAGGTATTGCGATGCGCAGTTGATCAAACGCGCGCTCCGCGTTCAGGTCAGAGGTATGCTGCGTCAAGACGGTGAATATCAACTCATCAAGAGCGTTGTATCGGGGCTCCTGCACGAATCGACCATAATTCGCGCTCAGTTCGTCAACGATTCGTTCCGGTGATAATCGGCTCTTCGTCACTGATGAAGCTTGACCGGGTTGATGTTCAGGGCGAGATCGGCATCGTACTCGAAGCCAGATCCATCGTTCTAGGTTTTAATGGGAGTTGACGCTCGACGCGATGGAAGCCAATGAATCCCGGCTGACCGATGGCGGTGCGACCTCAAGACTGCGGAGAGCCGCCTCGATGAAATCGGCCGTCGTTTTCTCGGCGCGTTCGACTCCCCCATTGTGGCGGATCAGATCCATCAGTTCGCCAAGCGCGGTTTCACGCTCATGTTCTGGCAATCCGAAAAACGTTTCAATCGCCAACGCGCATTCGGGAATCTCCGACGCGTAGATCGCCGGCAACGTCAACTTGCCGCTCAATATGTCTTGATTCGCCGGTTTGCCAAGTTCGTCGGTAGTCGACTCGTAGTCGAGAACGTCATCCCGCACTTGGTACGCCATGCCCAAGTTGTATCCGTATTCCCGCAATGCAACGACCGAATCCTCGTTCGCTCCACCGAGAACCGCGCCGCTCTCCGCGGAAGTCGAGAATAGCGATGCCGTCTTGTCATAGATGCGGGCGAAATATTCATCGACGGTGACCGGCAAGTTCCAGTTGCTAACCATTTCATGCAGTTCGCCACGGGCTAACTCGGCGATAGTCTCGGCGAAGCGGCTGATTAGTCGCACCGATCCAGTATCGCAGACGAATTTCGCGGATGTGGCAAAAACATAGTCGCCCAACAGCACGGCAAAGTTGTTGCCCCATAGAAATCCCGCCGTCGCCTTGCCCCGCCGTACATCGGCATCATCGACCGTGTCATCGTGTATCAACGCGGCGACATGCAACAACTCGACCGCCACCGCCATGCTGATCACCTTGTCATCCGGCTCTACACCCCACAATTTCGATGCGAGCAACGTCATCGCCGGCCGCATCTTTTTGCCCGGCGTCTCCATAACGTGCGCCAACCGTTGATCGAGTGTATCGAGGGCATCTATACCCGCGGGACATCGTTCGATCTCTTCGATGCTCAATTGAGTGATGACTTCAACAACGCGATCGAGATCTGCGGAAATGGGAGCGAAAATGTCCTGTTGGGCTGTGGTTTGAACAGTCGTCATGGCGTTTCAGTCATTGGATTCGCGCGGTCAAGGGTCTCATAGAATCTGGATCTACTACGTTAGTTATCAGATTGTTGCGCAAGAAGACGCTCTTGTTCCTGTTCGACGATTTCCGGGTCCAGTTTTCGAAACAGCGGTTTCGGACTCGGCAACGACGAGCCTGGTTCGACGGGTCGTTTCTGCCAACCATCGGTTGCCGTTGCCCCGTCAAACCCTAGCAGATCGTGGATCTTGTCGCATGAAAACGGGATGAAGGGATAGAACACCGTCCGCAACGTCGAGATTACGTTGAGCGCCGTCCAGAGCGTCTTCGCCGCCTTGTCAGGGTCCGATTTAACGGTCCGCCAAGGTTCCTCGGCATCCAGATAGCGATTCCCCACTCGCGCCAATTCCATAGCTTCGTACAACGCGCGCCTGAAATGGCGCGTCTCGATTGAATTGGCTACATCATCCAGCGTTTGTTCGCACGCATCCAACACCGATTGGTCCTGCGGCGCTAACTCGCCGGGCTCCGGGACTTTGTGATCAAAATTGCGAGTGGTGATCGTCAAGGTTCGATGCACAAAGTTGCCGAGGGTTGCGACCAACACGTTGTTGTTGGCCGCCAGATAGCCCTCCCAAGTGAAGTCCGAATCGGAGGATTCCGGCATTATCGATGCCAAATAGTAACGGAGCGGATCGACATCGTAGCGCTCGAGGTAGTCGGGAAGCCAGACCGCCCAGTTGCGACTGCTGGAAAAGCCTTGCCCGTCGAGGTTCAGATATTCGTTGGCGACTACGTCTGTTGGGAGGTTGAGTCCCCCGTAACCCATCAACATCGCCGGCCACAACACCGTATGGAAGGGAATGTTGTCCTTCCCTTGGAAGTAGTAGGACTCGGCGTCAGGATTGTGCCAAAACTCTTTCCAATCATCCTCACTACCCGATTCGATAGCCCATGCCTTCGTTGCCGAGAAATATCCAATCACCGCCTCGAACCAGACATAGATTCGCTTCTTGTCGTAGCCATCGAACGGGATTGGAACACCCCACTCGATGTCGCGCGTCATCGCACGATCATGAAGACCTTCGTTCAGAAACCCGAGCGTCTGATTCCGCACGTTCGGACGCCAGTCGTTCTTGGTCCGAACCCACTTCTCTAGTTGCTCTTGAAACGCGCTCAACTTGATCATCAAGTGCGTCGTCTCTCGGAATACCGGCGTTGAACCGTCGCGGATGCTGCGGATATTGATCAAGTCCGAAGGATCGAGCGTCCTGCCGCAGCCGTCGCATTGATCGCCGCGAGCACCATCAAAATCGCACGCCGGGCAGATTCCTTCGACGAAACGATCCGACAGAAACCGATCCTCGGTCTCGGAATACGGCATCAGCTGGGTGTCTTCGTAGATAAAGCCGTGCTTGTCGAGCGTCAGCATCACGTCTTGCGCGACCTCTTCGTGGATCTTCGTGTGCGTGTGCGTGTAGAGGTCGTAAGCGAACCCCATCCGTTGCATGCAGTCCGACCAGACGTCGTGATATCGAAACGCGATGTCCTCTGGTTTCACACCTTCATCAACCGCCCGCAAAGCCGTGGGCGTGCCATGCATGTCGCTACCCGAAACCATGGCGACGCGATTGCCGGCGAGGCGGTGGTATCGGGCGAAGATGTCGGCAGGGACGTTCATCCCCGCGATATGCCCGAGATGCGGTTCGCTATTGACGTAGGGCCAGGCTACGCAGACGAGGATGTTTCTTGACAAGCTAAGAGACTCGCTTCAAGCCGCTTGCGCTCGGCGCTTGGCCTGGTGGCCATTGGGGTACGGGAAAGCAGCGCGGCACTCCCCTTAGATTCTACTTCGCAATCTCTGAAGCACACCCACTTGGTGCGTCACGTATCGCGATGCAACACTTGATAGACCTGACGTCTCGGCAACGCCGTAATCTCCGCGACCGCCGCAACCAGATCTCTCCTCGAGGCGTGCGCCTCCGCCATTTCGTCAGCCGCTGCCAAAATACGCAGTTCCGCATCTTCGACGTTTTCGGATTCGGAAGGCTTGTCGGTCCGTTCAAGCGGCGCAACCACGATCACAAACTCGCCACGAGGTGAGGCGAAATACTCAAGCGCTTCAGTCGCGGTCCCGCGCCATATCTCCTCATGCAGCTTTGTCATCTCTCGGCACACAACCAATCCGCGATCGCCCAATGCTGTCGCCATATCGGCGAGCGCTTTACGCAATCGATGCGGCGACTCGAACAACACCGCAGCCATCGGCTGTTCTGCGATTTGTGCCAAGAGCCGACGACGCTTCCCGCTGCCCGCGGGAAGAAAACCGTATGACACAAATTGGTCGGCGTAATAACCGCTGACCGACAACGCGGCCATGATCGACGACGCACCCGGCAACGGAACTACATCATGACCGTGCTCGATAGCCGCCGCAACGATCGCTTGCCCGGGGTCGTTAACACCCGGCGTCCCCGCATCGGATACCAGTGCCACATCTCCCTCTCCTAGGTATGCGATTACCTTTTTGATTTCTCTAGCCGATGACCGACGATGAAAACTCAACACTCTCGGCTCGGCGTCGATGTGCACCAAAATCCGCCGCGTCACTCGCGTGTCCTCCGCCACGAGCACCGGCACCTCGCGCAGGACCCGCACCGCACGGAGAGTAAGGTCGTCGAGGTTGCCGATCGGTGTGGCTGTTATGAACAGGGTAGACATGTGAGTTGGAGTCTAGTATCGTCGAAAAACGACGACACCCATATACCCATATCAGTGATATGGTTAGCCATATGAAGACGACATTCAACATTAACGATACGTTGATGCAGCAACTGCGTGTTGAGGCGGCCCGGCGTGGGGTCACCATGACCCAGATCGTCGAATCTGGCATCAGGCACATGGTCGCCAGCGGTGAAGACGCGCCTGAATTCAAAACGAAGTTGCGCCCATTGCCGACTTGGAACAGTGGGGGCATGCTTGTGGATGTGTCCAACCGGGAAGAAATGTACCGGATTTTCGATGAAGAAAAACCGCCTTGGTAGTCGATACCAACGTCTTGGTCTACGCTGCGGACAACCGTTCAGAATTCCACGCCGACTGTTTGCAGCAACTCGATCAATGCCGCCGGGGACCTGATCCTGCTTTCCTCACTTGGGGGATT
Organism: SAR202 cluster bacterium bin127; assembly: GCA_002239045.1. Taxonomy (GTDB): domain Bacteria; phylum Chloroflexota; class Dehalococcoidia; order Lucifugimonadales; family Lucifugimonadaceae; genus Bin127. The sequence goes on along the minus strand of MPNN01000002.1, from coordinate 16,380 downwards.
TGTTACGAGTTCATCAGAGTCGTAACCCATCCCAATTTTTCCCGTCGTCCGTGGTCTACAAAAAACGCGTTGAATTTTGTTCAAACCTTGCTTGAATCAGCAAACTTCACCGTTCTGTCCGCCACCCAAAGGCACGCCGATGTTTTGTCGCAAACCCTGAACGAATATCCCCAATTGCGGGGTAGCATCATCCACGATGTCCATACCGCCGTCCTGATGCGTGAACACGGCATCAGCCAAATCTGCACCCGCGACGCCGATTTCTACCGCTTTCCGTTCTTGAAGGTGGTCGATCCGCTAAGGCAGTAAACCTGAACTGCCATCAACAATCCGGCGAATTCTCAATCTCTGAAATTGCCGACTGTAGCGGCGATGACACAACTTAAATTCAGTCATGGGCACATTGCGAGCCCACCGCCGTACACCCAAACCCCTTCACCGATGGTCATCGCATCGGACGGGTTCAATTTTTCGTATTGATTGCCTATTGGATCCCACGTAAATGCGCGTGTGTAATAACCCAAATACTCCCTAGCAGTCACCTCGGCACCATCATTGCCCCGGAGCATCTCACCATAGTGGTTCTCGGTTTGATCCCCGTCTTCGTCGTATACGCCAACGAGATCCCAAGCCCCATAGTCCTGGCAACCACCCTTCGGTAGTGTCACCACATCGCGACGTAACGCGATGGGCTGCTCAGTGAATTTGGTAGCCCTCACAATATATCCTCGCCCCGCCCGGATCTCTGAAACCGCCCCAAAACCTTCCAGCGATCCCCAAATGTCGGCATTGCGCAGCGACACGGCCCACGGTGTGTAGAGGCCATACCGATCCCACGAGATCACGGTTTCGATCGCCGGATCGGTGAAGACGTTCTCGATCTTCGGATCGATTGGATCGGCTGGCACAGACACCGCGTTCCAACCGGCCACCAGCGGGAGCACGAAATCGCCGCGCTGTGTCGTCTCGAATTCAAAATCAAAACTAATTTCGTTTCCGGCCGCATCGACAACGTCGACTTCAACATCGTGTTCGCCTTGGTTCATGCTCAATGGCCAATAGACGAACTTGTTGCCATCGACAACTTCAAACGCGTCCAAGACATTCTCGCCGTCAAATTCCGCCGATGCTAGATCGACATTGGTCTCTTCAGGGAATTCCAGCAGAACGAATGGACGTTTTTCCCGGACCACGGATCCGTCAGGAGGGTGCACGCGCACTCCTTCGGCCGAAGGATCCCCATCGAACGATGTGTCCAATCCAAAACCAGCAGTCGCTGTAGACCAGTTTGATACCGTCTCGCCGAATCGTTCATACTCAGATCGATCTCTGGCGTATACAACTACGATCAACTTTCCGTCGCGCAACCTTGTTGCTTCGCCTTGAGGGTTTTGCCAAGTCGATCGCCAGTTCGCGACTGGTCGGAACTGCCCGTAGTCTTGCGTCAATTCGAACGGATCGTCTTCCCCGTCACCGTCCGCGTCGTATCCGCAGGTGTAGTTAGTTTCGGTGGGTTCACCTGGAGCGCGCGGATGAGGGCCGTGACGATTCGCCATGAAGTCATCGATTTCCCGTTCGATCTTTCTCGAACCATCCATCTCGACCCACCTCAATCCCGCACATACAACGACAATCCTTGGGGCGCCTTGCAGTGGTTCGTCAGAGACGAGATGAACGTCGATCGAGCCATTAGTCAACCTGTCGGGTCCTTCGTCACCCGTGCCGGTACCCGAACCACCGCTCAACGTAACGGTCAGTCGCGGCGCAATACCGTCCTTGATTTGCACGAAACCCAGCTTCCGTTTGTTGGTCGAATTGCCGGCCAAGTCCTCAATTTCTTCTCCCTCTGCGATGGCCACTATCGGCGTCGCATCGGAAGCCAACTCGTCTTCAAGCCTCATAAACACGTAGGCGCCATCAACCCGGGTTTCAATAACCTCGGCGAATGAACCGTCGTTGAGCGAAACTTCGAATGTGTTGACCGAAACCGTCTCGGGCGCAATCGATCCATCGAAAACGAGCATGATGCCGTGGCGATCGACAATCGGAAGTCCGTCGTCGTCCAGTCCGAAAAAGCCAGTCACGGAGCTGTGGCGATGATTCTCGGCAACGGCCGGCGATATCAAGGTTGCGATACCGATCACGGTAACCGATAGAACCGCAGCGAAAGCGATTCCACCAATCATGGATTTACTGCGTTTTGACACCATCTCCTGCATGCTCCCAGGAAATGAACTACGGTCAATGGCCGGCTATCGTTTCGCCAAGAGCGCGTCGATCGCCGATTCGTGCTGCTCGTCGGCGTGATACGAAGATCGCACTAACGGCCCAGATGCGACATGTTTGAAACCCATCTCCATTCCGATGCGGGCAAACTCACCGAACTCGCTGGGATGGTAAAAGCGTATCAATGGATGGTGTCGCTCGGAAGGGCGCAAGTATTGCCCAATCGTCAACAAGTCGCAATCCGCCTCACGAAGATCGCGCATCGTTTGATAGATCTCGTCCTTCGTTTCACCCAGCCCAACCATCATGCCGGACTTGGTCGGCATACTCGGATCGATCTCCTTGACACGACGTATCAGTTCCAGCGATAGATCGTAGTCGCCCTTGGGTCGGACTTTGCTGAAGATTCGACGAGGCGCTTCGATGTTGTGGTTCAAGACTTGAGGATCGGCATCCACGACCTTCTTCAACGCGTCTCGATCGCCCCCGAAGTCGGGTATCAAGACCTCCACCTTGCAATCCGGCGACAATCGATGGATCTGCGATATCGTCATGGCAAATATCGAGGAGCCAAAATCGGGCAGGTCATCCCGGTCCACCGAAGTGACCACTGTGTACCTCAGATCCATGGCCCGCACCGTCTGTGCCAATCTGAACGGCTCGACCCAATCAACGTTCTGCTCACCCGGCCATCCGGTCTTGACGTTGCAGTATGAACATGCCCGCGTGCACGTATCGCCCAAGATCATGAAGGTCGCGGTCCGTCGTTCCCAGCAGTCCCCGATGTTGGGGCATGCCGCCTCTTCGCAGACCGTGTGCAGCGCCGATCCGCGGAATCGCTTCTTGAGGTCCGTATAGTTTTCGCCGCCCGGCGCACGCACCTTGAACCACTCCGGCAACCGCCGTCGAACGCGCGGTTTCGCTCCGTTCTGCGATTCGTGAGCAGGAATGATCGTTAGCTCTTTGAGGTCTAACGTCATATCAAGAGTCCAACATGCGGTGAGGAGTCACCAAATACATAGCTTCAGGGTATCAAAACCCGCGGTTGTATATTGAGACTCGACCCTCGAAGGCGTGGCCGGGCTAGGCGTGGTGACGGATTGGCGGCAAGTGGGCATTGGTGGGTCTCTAGCTAACGCAACATGGCCAAACGGAAGAACAGGAAACGATATCAAGGCCCCGATGTCACGACTCATCTAGACCTCGGAGTCGGCGAAACATTGACCCTCGATGCTGGCGAATTCGACGAACGCGGCCTCGCGATCGCAGACTACCAAGGCGCGCCAGTAACCATCGCCGGCGCCGTCCCTGGCGAATCGGTCACCGCCAGCATCGTGAAGGTCTACCGAGACCGCATCGCCACCCTCGTCGAAAGTGTCGACGCTGCATCCGAACACCGCGTCACGCCCAAATGCCGATACTTCGGAGCGTGCTCCGGCTGCCAGTGGCAACACATCAGCTACGACCAACAACTCAAAACAAAACGCTCCCTCGTTGAATCAGCGTTGGCTCCGTATGAAACGTTGAATGGGATTCAGGTCGATGAGACGAAGCCCTCGCCCACCCAATTCCGATATCGCAACCACGCCCGTTTCACCGTCGGGCGTCGCGAGGAAAACGGCTTCGCCGGCTACATGAACGCCGACAGCAGGCGCTTCGTCCGTATCGACGAGTGCATGATCATGGATGACCGCATCAATGCAACGCTTTCACAACTGCAAGGTCGGCTTCAAAGCATGACGCAGTTCTCGATTCGCGTGGGTGCCAATACCGGCGACACGATCGTCCAACCCCTTCTACCGGCCGAAATCCAAGACGTTCCATCGGGACGACAAAAGTATGTTGAAGAGGTGAACGGAGCCGAGTTTCAGGTCGCAGCGTCTTCCTTTTTCCAAGTGAATACCGCCCAGTTGTCCGCGATTGTTGAGGAAATCGTCGGAATGTTGGAACTCGATGGCAACGACGTTCTCGTCGATCTATATTGCGGCGTCGGAACCTTTGCCCGTCTCCTTTCGCCGCATGTGAAGAGGGTGATCGGTATCGAAGAATCGGCGTCTGCGGTGGAAGACGCCCGCTTCAACTGCTCCGACGTGGCCAACGTCGAGTTCATCGAAGCCAAGGCCGAGCAAGCCGCGGCGGATCTCTCGGGGTCGGGCCTCAAGATCGACTTGGCAATCATCGACCCACCGAGAAAAGGTTGCCATCCAGAAGCGTTGGACGCCCTGAAAACCCTGTCGCCCCGGCGGATCATGATGGTCTCGTGCAACCCGATTACCATGGCACGTGATCTCGATGCGCTCTGCCAAAGCGGGTTTAAACTGGTATCAGTCCGCCCGGTCGACATGTTTCCGCAGACCAAACATGTCGAATCGCTCGCCCAACTGGAGTCGTAGTCCCCAATAAGGACGCCCAAAAACGAACAGCCTGATACGGACGCAAAATCCAAGTCGCCATGTCACCAACCCCAATAACCGAACTCTTGCATCCCTCGGTATCGGCGACGGGTCAACATCTCCGGTTCATTTTGGCTTCCGGATCGCAACGTCGTCGCGACATCATGGGCCTTGCTGGATTGACCTTCATCGTGCAGAACGGTCCCGGCGGCGAGGCGGAGATCGGTCCCAACGATGAACCCGATGCCCGACAACTCACCGTTCGGAACGCTGAGATAAAGCTGAAGGCCGCCATCGCGGCGAACCGCGACCGCGTGCCGTGGAACGTCGTGATTATCGCCGCCGACACCACGGTCGCCATCGATGGTCATTCGCTGGACAAGCCGACGGACACATCGGAGGCCAAGGCGATGCTTCACGAGTTGCGTGGCCGCCAACACGACGTCATCACTTCTGTCGCCATGAGCTACGCTCCTCTAAGGCAACGAGGCGAAATACTCTCCCACTCAGTCGTCTCACAGGTGACGATGCGCGACTACGGAGATGACGAGATCGATCGTTACATCGCGACCGAAGTCCCGTACGATCGTGCCGGCGCATACGGCGTCCAAGACTCCGATTTCAATCCGGCACGTTCGGTGCACGGCTGCTACCTCAACGTCGTCGGACTCCCCCTTTGCGCCGTCCGCGGCCTGCTCCCACCCGAAGCCTGTACCTTTGCTCACGCCCACGTCTACACCACCTGCGCCGCGCACGAGGGTGGAGATACATCGTGAATTTCTTCGGTATCGGCGGCCTCGAACTGATCGTCGTATTTCTCGTCGCGCTCTTGGTAGTCGGCCCGGTCAGGCTGGTCGAAGGTGCCCGTTTGGCTCGGAAATACATGACCGAGCTGCGCCGGCAGCGCGAGGAGCTGACGCAGATGGTCGAAGAAGCGGTAGACATGGAGGGCATCCGTGAACGGCTCGACCAAGACGGCATCCTCGACGACGTCCGCGACCTCTCCTCGGAACTAAACGAGATACGGGAAGACGCCCGCGGTATCACGACTGACGCCGCGGATTTCAAATCGTTGGCTCGCTCCGTCGTTAGGCCGACTGGTTATTCAAGAAATGCGCCGAGTCCAAAGACTCCCGGCTCCGAGACCGAGCAGCAACCGAGCGAAAACATGACCGAACCGGCAGCAGAAGCATCGGATTCCAACTCAATCGAGACTTCATCTCAACGACCTGAGGCCGCGTCGTGAACGATCGTCCCGCTCAGCTGATGTCTCACTTCGCCGAACTCAAAAAGCGGTTGTACGTCGCCGCAGCGGCTATCCTGATCTCCACCATCCTCGCATTCGCCTTCTATAAACCGATCCAGGACTTCGTGCAACAACCCGCTATTGTGGCCTTGGAATCCGTCCGCCCGGACGACCCGGCGCGCCTGGTGCAGCTCGACATCACCGAGGGTTGGACCGTTACAGCAAAGGTCTCGGTGCTCGTCGGATTCGCCGCCGCGTTCCCGATCGTCCTCTATCAAGTGATCGCATTCGTCCGTCCGGGATTAAAGGGCAACGAACGGCGCACTCTCTACTTGCTGATCCCCGGCGGAACGATCCTATTCGTCGCCGGCGCCGCCTTCGCTTACTACGTAGCGATACCGCCCGCGATACATTTTCTTCTACAGTTCGGCGGCGAGATTGCCCTGGTAACGCCGAGGCTGTCGTCCTACGTCAGCTTGGTCTCGACTCTGATGATCTGGATGGGGTTAATCTTCGAAATTCCGATTGCGATGTACCTCTTGGCGAAATTGGGCATTTTGCGGCCCCAAGCGCTGTCGAAGCAGCGCCGATGGGTGATCCTATTCGCCTTCGTCATCGCCGCAATCGTCACGCCAACCGTCGACCCCGTGACTCAAGCACTCGTAGCTGGACCGATAATCGTGCTTTTCGAACTCGGCCTGCTCTTGACCAAATTTGCGGTGCGCGCGCCGAAATCCGAGAACGCGGCGGATCGAGAGGTCGCCGACGCCGGAGGTTAGTCGGACTTCTTATCGTCCGCGGTGTCGGTCTTTTCTTCGTCGGTCGTCTCGGCGTTGTCTTTATTGCCGATGGTGCCGCGGAACTCTTTGATCGCGGTTCCTATTCCCCGGCCGACTTCGGGCAGTCTGCCCGCTCCGAAGATGATGAGCACCACCACGACGATCAGGAATATCTCGAGTGGGCCGATGCCTCTACCAAACATGTCGGTCTGAACCTCGCCGTACGGCGGTTTGTGGCGGGATGGTCGCTGTCAATGACAGAACATCATGCTTGATTGTAACCGACGCGCTAAATCGCACGCTCCTAACCTCGCAACGACGGTGAACCCCCGCGCCAGTCATGGGTTGACGAAGAATCCGGTGGTTCGTGGCGTTCTCAGTAACGCCTTACGACACCGATGACTTTGCCTTCGATGCTGACATCTTTCGCATCCTCGATCAACGGATCGTGGTTCTTGTTATCAGGCTGGAGAGTGACGGTGGGGCCGTTCGGGTAGTATCGTTTCACGGTGTGCTCTTCTCGGCTGGAGACGTACGCGATCACCATATCTCCGCGCGTAGCACGGTTGGTCTTCTCCATGATGATGATGTCGTGGTCTCTGATGCCGTCATCGATCATCGAGTCGCCAATAACTTGGAGTGCAAAGGGATCGCGCGCGTTTCCGACGAGCCAATCCGGAAAATCGATGGTGTCGAATTCGCTTACTTGGTCCCACGCGACCCCTGCCAAGTCATGAGTGGCGACCTCGGCAGCAATGGTATCAATGGAACTGGCAGCCACGGTACCAACAATCGGGATGCCTGCCGGGACATTCAACGACCGCGCGTTACTGTCCCCGCTCAGCTGCCCCAGCTCGATCATGGGCTTGACGTGATAATTCACATTAGAGGCGGAGCTGATGCCCACCGCTTGGGCGATCTCGCGTAGATTTGGCCCATAAAGGTTCTCGCGCCGGTAATCCCGAATGAACTCCCATATTCTGCGGCGAACTTCGCGGGTCTTGGCTCTTGGCTTTGGCATGGTTGGGTTGTTCCTCCAATTGCTTGCAATTGCGTATGATACTGTTGTTATATATCGCACATTTGTGTAACGTTGTCAAGTGTTTTTCAGCGATTTTTCGAGATTCCGTCCCGATTCTGCTGACTGAGTTCACCCGCGAGCTCTCCGATGCATCGAATGTACGACGAGTCGAAACCGCATTGCGATAAAATCGAAACATTCGAGTCTTTCCACGATTGGCGCGGCATTCACCCCGCACGGAGTAGCGTTGATGGCTACGGCATCCGACATCCCATCCAAAATTTCATCCATCAACCCGCAGCATAGCTCCGACGACCTCGACGATTCCGTCAACTCCTCGGACGGCAAGTACGATCACGGAGCGATCGAACCGCGCATCCGCCAGCTCTGGAACGAAGCCGATGTCTACCGATGGGACCCCGACGACACCGACCGCCCGAAGTGGTTCGTGCAGTCGATGTTCCCCTATCCATCCGGCGACCTCCACATCGGCCACTGGTTCGCGTTTAGCGGCGGGGACGCCGCGGCTCGATTCAAGCGGATGGAGGGGTACAACGTCCTGCATCCCCAAGGTTTCGACGCCTTCGGCCTTCCCGCCGAGAACGCCGCCATCCGCGGCAAGGTCCACCCCCAGATCTGGACCTACGACAACATCGCCAATATGCGCCGCCAGTTCGAGCTCATGGGCAACTCCTACGATTGGTCCCGTCAGATCATCACGTGCGACCCTGAATACTACAAGTGGAACCAATATTTCTTCCTGAAGTTTCTGGAGAACGGGCTCGCATACCGATCCGACGGAGCCGTCAACTGGTGCCCCGCGGACCAAACGACTCTCGCCAACGAACAGGTCAAAGACGGCAAGTGCGAACGCTGCGAGGCGCTCGTCGTCAAGCGCAACATGCCCCAGTGGTACTTCGCCATCACCAAATACGCCGACGAGATGCTCGACATGTCCGGGATCGAGTGGCCCGACAAAGTCCTCGTCAGTCAAGAGAACTGGATCGGCCGATCCGAAGGCGTCAACATCCGCTTCGACATCTCCGAATACAACCTTGAAACGAAGTCGATCGCAACCTTCACCACCCGTATCGACACGATCTTCGGCGTCACTTTCGTCGTTCTCTCCCCCGAGCACGCCTTGGTCTCGGAGTTGACCCAACCTGAATTCAAAGCAACGGTCGAAGGATACGTCGCCGCCGCGGCGCGTGAGACCGAGATCGAACGCACCTCTGCGGTGCGTGAGAAGACCGGCGTTCCTACCGGCTCATATTGCATTAACCCACTCAACGGTGAACGCGTTCCGATACTAGTTGGCGACTACGTGCTCGCGACCTACGGGACCGGAGCCGTTATGGGCGTCCCGGCGCATGACGAGCGCGACTTCGAATTCGCCAAGAAGTACGACCTCCCGATCCGAGTGGTCGTCGCACCCGACGGATGGGACGGCGACGATCTCGACGCGGCCTATATCGCCCCCGGCGTCCAAGTTAACTCCGGCGAGTTCGACGGCCTCCCGAGCGAACAAGGCAAAGAAGCCATCGCCGACGAAATCGAAAACAAGGCATGGGGCGAACGGGTCGTCACCTATCACCTCCGCGACTGGTTGATTTCGCGCCAGCGCTATTGGGGAACCCCGATCCCGATCATCTACTGTGACGACTGCGGCGCCGTCCCCGTTCCGTACGAAGACCTTCCCGTCGAGTTGCCGTCCGACGCCGAGTTCCAACCTTCCGGTCGGTCGCCACTCATCGAACACGAGAAGTTCCTCAACGCCCCGTGTCCTAACTGCGGCGGACCCGGAAAGCGCGAGACCGACACTATGGACACCTTCATGGATTCGTCCTGGTACCACATGCGCTACCTCAGCCCCCAAGATGCCGAAAACCCGTTCAATAGCGAAGTCGCCAACGATTGGGCGCCAGTCGATCAGTACACCGGCGGCATGGAACACGCGGTCATGCATCTGCTATACGCTCGGTTCTTCAACCGCGCGCTGCGCGACACCGGGTTCGTCAAATTCTCCGAGCCGTACATCCACCTCTTCAGTCACGGGGTCATGACAACCATCGACGGCAGAATTTCGAAACGTTCCAACCCGGTCACGCCGGACCCGCTGGTGCGTAAGTACGGAGCCGACACCCTTCGCTGTTACCTGATGTTCCTCGGCCCTTGGGATAAGGGCGGCACTTGGAACGATTCGGGAATCAACGGTATTCGACGTTGGTTGCACCGAGTCTGGGACATCGGTACGCGCGATCCAAACGAGTTGGCCGGCAACGACCAAACCGCAGAGCTGACTCTAGACGTGGCTTCGAACGCGTTGACCAAGCGCGTAATCGAAGATATGCGTGCCTACAAATACAACACCGCAATCGCGGCGTTAATGACCTACGTCAACCAGCTGAACGACGCCTGGGACAACGGTGGCGTCTCCGCGGGTCTATGGCGTGCAAGCATCCAGCGCCTGATCCTGCACCTCGCGCCGCTCGCACCCCACATCGCCGAAGAGCTCTGGCTCCGCAACGGATGGGAATTCTCCGTCCACCAGCACCTGCTGCCTGAATGGGACGAGTCGAAACTCACGGTCGACACCGTCAAGATCGTGGTTCAAGTGAATGGACGGGTGCGCGACACTATTACGGTTCCGACCGATGCCGGCGAGAAGGAAATTGAACTCGCGGCCTTGGCCGCCCCGGGCGCCGTGCGTCACACGCAAGACAAAACGGTCCGACGCACCATATATGTCCCCGGTCGGCTCTTCAACGTCGTCGTGAGTTGACGCACCCGCTCAATTGTTCGAGTGCCCGTTCCCATTTCGGCGGCCGTTAAGGTCGTCGTTGTGAAAGACGCCGCGCTCTTCGCCTTGAAATGCGTGCACCGCCACCTCGATCCCATCGACGCCGACCAGCTGATTCATCTCCTGGATGAACCGATTGACGATCTCTCGCAGCTCTTCTTCCGTCAGGTTCTCACGCACGATCAGGGTCGCGTGAACCATCCCTTGCGGAAAGTGAACATCTAGACGCCCGACGTCCCGATCTTCAGCGTCCACTACGAAATACGACTCCGAATGCGCAGTCCTAACCTCTCGTTGAAGCGTGTAGGTCGTCATAATCTCCTGCTTGAATCTCTCTGGCGATCCATGAGGATGGATCGTGCCGTTAAGCAATCTGCCGTCGTTGAATCGATCACTCTCGCACGTGGCCGTCGCCGGTGACTACCCACTTGTACGACATGATCTCACGGATGCCCATCGGACCGCGTGCATGCAGCTTGTTGGTCGAGATCGCAACCTCAGCTCCGAGCCCGAACTCGCCACCATCGTTGAAGCGCGTAGACGCGTTCGCGAACACCGCCGCCGCATCCACTTCGTTCAGGAACCGCTCGACCACTTCGCTATCCTCAGCGATCACCGCCTCCGAGTGACCCGAACCGTACTCTCGGATGTGAGCAAGCGCCTCTTCGAAGTCCCGAACAACCTTCACGGAAAGTATCAGCGCCAAAAACTCCGTGCCGAAATCATCCTCGCTCGCCGGCATAACCTTCAAGGTCCGACGCTTCGGACCGAGCAGCGACCAAGCTCGGTTGTCGGCCCGGATCTCGACTCCGGCATCCGCAAACCTACCTGACAAGCCATCGAGCACCTCTTTGGCCACGCTCTCGTGAACCAGCATGGTATCAAGGGCGTTGCAGACGGTGTGCCGCTGCGCCTTGGCGTTGAAGACCACGTCTACTGCCTTGCCCAGGTCCGCGGAGCGATCTACGTACGCGTGGCAAACCCCGATCCCACCGGTAACTGCCGGCATCTTGGCCTTCGCCGCCACCATGTGCACTAACTCGGCACTCCCGCGCGGAACCAAAAGATCGATGCAGTCCTCCATCTCCAGCATCTCACCCACCAGCGCACGATCCGTTGATTCAACAAACTGAACCGCATCCTTTGGCAAATCCGCAGCTACCACCGCGGCGCGCACCAACGACGCCAAGGACGAGTTGGTTCGAATCGCCTCCTTGCCGCCGCGCAAAATGACCGCGTTTCCGGCCTTCAGACACAACGCCGCGATGTCGATCGTTACGTTGGGACGACTCTCGTAGATCACACCTATCACGCCCAACGGCACCCGCACCCGCTTCAACGACATTCCGTTGTACGCCGTCCGATCTTCTAACACCTCGCCAACCGGGTCCTCCAGGTCTGCGATATTCACCACCGCCTTCGCCATGTCTTCGATGCTCGCCTCTTTCAACAGCATCCGCTCGGCTACGTGCTCATCCACCCCGTCAGCCCTCGCCGCCGTGAGATCTGCGCCGTTCGCCGCCAATACCTCGTCACTTTTCTCAATCAACAACGATGCCAACTTCCGCAACGCCGCGTCCCGTTGCTCAGCGGTGCATCGCCCGAGATCCGACGCGGCCGTTCGCGCGGCCTCGCCCATCGACCGCATGCTCACGTCCACCGCCTGGTCGGTCGGCATCGAACCGTCGGACGTCATACTGGCGACGGATTGGGCGGTTTCGATTACGACCATTGCTATTCCTTATCTTCTGCTACCGCGTTTGGAACTGAGTCTCGAGCATCGCTGGACCCGAGCACCATATTGTTTCGGTGGACGATTTCTCGACCAAAATAAGAGTCCAAGATGTCGGAGAGCATCCCCGATTTTTGGCCCATCACCAACCGCGTATCCGATGCCGAGTAGTTGCTGATACCCCAAGCAACATTCGCCCCCGACAACGTCCTAACGCTAATGATATCCCCGCGTACGAAATCCCCTTCCACGTCCGTAACACCCACCGGCAACAGGCTGTTCCCTTGCTTGGTCAACGCGCGCACCGCCCCATCGTCAATCGTCACTGCCCCTTTAGCCTCAGTGCCGCCCGTGAGCAACCACCGTTTCCGACTCTCCGCAGGTGGCACCAATGAATGAAATCGCGTCCCGATCTTCTCTCCATCCAATACCCTCTCGACGACTCTTTCTATGTGTCCGTCCGCGATCACTACGTCAACCCCAGACAGCGTAGCCACCTCAGCCGCCTCGAGCTTGCTCCGCATCCCTCCGCTCCCGCGATCATCGCTCGGACCGCCCGCAAAGCCGCGGATCTCGTCGGTGATCTCGTAGACGTCTGGTATCAACTCCGCATTCGGGTCATTGTGTGGGTCAGCGGTGTGCAGACCATCCATCTCCCCCAACAGCACCAACAGATCGGCATCCAAAACGTTGGCCAACATCGCCGACAGTCGGTCGTTGTCGCCGTAGGTCACACCGACGATCTCCTCCACCGCAACGACATCGTTCTCATTGACTATCGGCACGATCCCGGCCTCAAGCAGCGTCTCCATCGTGCCCCGCACATTCAAATAACCCTCTCGCTGGTTCAACACGCTGCGCGACAACAACGTCTGGGCCACATCGATCCCTAGCGCACCGAATAGATTCTTGTAAAGCGCGATGACATCCACCTGCCCGATCGCCGCCGCCGCCTGCCGCGCCGTAACGTTTCGCCTGCGCAGCCGCGCCCGACTCTGGGGACTGAGCTTGATCAGCGTGTCCATTCCAGCACCGACCGCACCCGAAGACGCGATAACCACCTCCAAACCTGAACTGTGTGCCGCCGCTATCTGCCCCACCAAATCCGTGATCGTATCAACATCCAACTCCCCCGAATCCCGCGTGACGATATTCGTCCCCAACTTGAAAACAGCACGTTTGATCGCGCCCGAATCTCGATGTGTTGGAGTGGGAACGCGCGTCATAAAGGTGATTATAGTGTTGTCCGGGTTTGAACTAGGATGCGAAGGATGGGGAAGGATAGGAAGGATGGGTTGTTGTGGGAGGGGGTGTTGCCGAGTGTCCTACGTCATACCCGCGCTGCCCTACGTCATACCCGCGCACGCGGGTATCCAGAGAAAAACAAAGCACGCCATTCCCCCGCGCCGCCCCTCTGGATGGTCGTTCCGTCCGCTGAAGCGCCGGCTTTCGCCGGAATGACGTGGGGTTGGCGCCGCAATGACGTGGGGGCTTTCGCGGCAATGACGTGGAGGTTGGCGCGGGAATGACGGCAGTTGACCACAACCCCCCATCCTTAAAATCCTTCCCCATCCTTCGCATCCTAGTTCACCCCCCACGTCACACCCGCGAATGATGTACCCTAACGAATGAGGCTGGCTAGACATGCCGCCTCGACTGGTCGGAGGCGGCGACTCACGTAATTTGGCTATGGTGAGCCGCCCGTTGGCTTGACTAAGGCACCTCCGACCCTCTCAACTCTACCCTCCCCGCCGCACCCCTCTGGATGGGCGTTCCGCCCGCTGAAGCGCCGGCTTTCGCCGGAATGACGAACAGCCCCGTCATACCCGCGTTGCCCTACGTCATACCCGCGCACGCGGGTATCCAGAGAAAGGCAAAGCACGCCATCTCCCTCCCCGCCGCGCCCCTCTGGATTCCGGCTTTCGCCGGAATGACGGTGGGATGGTGCGGGAATGACGAGGGTTTGGCGCGGCAATGACGGCAGTCGACCACAACCCCCCATCCTTAAAATCCTTCCCCATCCTTCGCATCCTAGTTCAAAACACCCCCCCAGTCCTTGTGATAATATGGGAAATCTTGCACTCTGCGAGATGTTGCGTCACGCAGAGCAATAACTAAGGACAAGGATATCCCCGCCATGCCCGCTACTCTCACCCCCCCCCCAGAACAACCCATGTTCTAGTTTCTTCAGGCGGCCCCCCATCAGCCCGGCCCTCGACCCGCCCCCCCCCCCCATCCCCGCCCCCCTCCCCCCCCCCCCAGAACAACGCATGTTCTAGTTTCTTCAGGCGGCCCCCGATGATGCGGGCCTCCTCCCTCCTCCGCCTCTCCCCCCTTCTCCTGCTGACCGCCGTCCTCGTCGCGGCGACGGTCCTGTTCTCCGGAGGCGCGCCGGCCGAGGCGCAGGCGCCGGCAACGGTTACCAGGTGGGTTGGTGTAGATGCCACCGGCAGCAATGCCAAGATTAGGTTTCCGGTGGAAGTGCGGGCGGGCAACTACTACAAGGTACTGGTCGTAAATACGCGAGAGAATCGGGTTGCACAAACCGGCTCCGTCTACGAGGGCGACCTTGTAGAGGTTGTTATGGTCGGCGGCGCCGAATCCGGCTACCCCGATTTCACGTGCACCACGTATGACGGCACCGCCAACGATGTCGATGACTATGTGACCTCGGGCACGAACGGATTTCCGGTTCAAGGGTCATCATTCACGGCCGGAACCGATTACACGGTAAACCTTCCGGTAACCACCAGAGTGGAGCAGGACAAGTCCGCGAACGTAAAGAACATCTCGGAGCCGACCGAGTATTTCGAGGTGGAGTGCCTGCCGACGGGGACGGGCGCCAACCTCTGGCGGGCGGACGGACAGGGCAGCGCCCGGGCCCGCATCGAGATCATCGACGCGGAGGTCGACGCCAGACTGAACGGCCTGGGTGTGAAGACCAGCACCGACGGAACGAACTTCAGCTCATCATCCCTGACGCTCTCGCCGGCCTTTAGCGTCAACAATGACCACACGGAATTCTCAGCCTCGGTGGGCGGCTCCGTCACCCACGTGAGAGTAGAGCCGTCGCTCGTGAGTTTCGAAGCCACAATCACGGTCAACGGCGTTGCCGTCGAAAACGACGCGACCACCGACATCGCCCTCTCCGAAATACCGACCACCGACACGATCAACATACAGGTCACCGGCTCCGACGGCACCACGACCCGGGACTACAAGTTGCACGTCGCGAAGCTGCCCACCGCCACGCTCAGCGATCTGGAAGTGCTGGACGAGTACGGGTCTCTGGTCATGCGGCCGGATAAGTTCTATGGATCATGGCCCGAGCAGACCCAAGTGGTCTTAGTCGCCCCCGGCATCCGCAGGATAAAGATAAAGCCCAGCTGGCCGGCGGGATCCACGATGAGCGTGGCAGTGTCCACCACGGACATGACCTACAAGGACAGAACCTATTCCACCGCCACCGTGACCACCAGCGGAGCGGAGAGCGAATACCTCACGATTTCGAGCTTCGGCGGCACCAAGCTCAACATCTCCGTCACCGAGGGCAGCGACACCGTCGAATACCCCAGCAAGTATGTGACGCGACAGCTGAACGCGGCCAACGCCGACAACTACCTGAACTACATGGGACTGAGTCCCAATCCCAACGCCCGTCCGACCTCGTGGCTCAACGGCACAGGTTCTTCCGGCTACTTCAACGTGCTCCTCAGCGACTGGAGCGCCGGCGACGGTGCGGCTCCGACATTCGCCAAACAGACCGACCTTCCCTGGCCGGCGCTGCCGATGGCGTCGTCCGTCTACGCACGGGCGCTGGACCCCTTCACGCCGTTCGAGGAAACCCCGCAAACCCAGCAGAACCCCTCGAGCATCACCCTCACGCCGGCGTTCGATCCCGAGGTCCACGAATACACGGCAACCGTGCCCTACGAGGTATCGTCGGTGATCGTCAATCTCGGGATTTCCCATCCCAAGGCGAGCGCCACGGTCAACGGCAACAGCCCGTCCACCCCGGTCACCCTGAACGTCGGCGAGAACGTGGTCGAGGTATTGGTGACCGCCGAGAGCGGAGTGCGGAGAACCTACACGGTCACGATAACCCGCGAGCAGCGCAACCGGCCGCCCACGGTGGCGTCCGGCCTGTCCGACGCGGCGCTGTCCAACGAGAGCGCAACGCACG
>MPNN01000021.1 GCA_002239045.1 SAR202 cluster bacterium bin127 | reverse complement strand
ACCGGCGCCCGTGCGTGGATCACGAGTCGCTGCGGAATCCGGTGGACCTCTGGCTCGCCGGGGGTGGGCGTTACCACCGGGCCGTGCGTCGCCGGATATCGACGCCCGCCGAGACGCTGCCCCGCTGGCGGTCGGGCAGAGCCCGGCGCAGGACCGGGACTACAGTCCGGGCCGCTGAGGCCCGTCACCTGGATTCGATCGACGATCCAGCGCGGATCACCACGGGCTTGGCCGCGGCTTTCCTACAGCTCGCCGGTAGCGATTCGGGCGACGTGCACCGCATTCGCGATTACGGCCGCAGAGCGCTTCTCCCCCTCAATCCAGTGGAGCGGGGCGTGTCCTCTACGCCTCCTTGGAGAGGGTTCAATCAGCCGGTGGTGCGGGATCCGGGTCGAGGCGCTGGATGAGGGTTTCAATCCGAGCGAGACGCTCATTCACCTCTCCGAACCGACGCTCTATCTGGACGCGGAAATCGGCCACCGTGACATGCAGCTGGATGACGGCCCCGACAAGCACAACCATCAGGGCAACCATGAGTCCGGCCCAGAGGTTCCGCCAACCGTTCCCGTCGCTCATGCTGTCCCTGCGACGCTCAGGATAACAAAGCCTGCCAGCGGGTCTCGAATTCGCGGGAGGAGCACAAGAACCTCCCCGCGTCTTCCGGAGGAGCCGCCTCAACGCATCGATAAACCGATGACCCCTCGTGCATTACCGCACACCGCCGAACTCGCTGTATCACGGTCCGTATCACTCTTGCGGTACGCGGTCCACCGCGTCCAGCAGGAAGGCGCCGAATTGCCCCGGTCCCGCTTCCGCCCCAGGGATAACGGCTCGTCCGTAGCCCGCGAATCCGCGGCGTCTTCGTCGTGCCCGGGTGCGCCGAAGCCGGTTTCTGCCCGCTTTTTCCCGAAAAGGGCCCCGATTGCCCGGCAAAATCGACCGAAGCCGCCCGCTCCGGTCCGTTACCGGGACGCCATCCCGGTTCCCGACGCCTTCCTCCACCACGGCGGAAGCGCTTGACACCCGGATATCTGTTGCGCGGGTGTTGATTCCCGTTCGCGCGGGTTCCCGCAAGGGCCGAATGCGGGCGGTCACGTTGACGATACGACCGAGACTTCCATCACTTGGCACTGGAACGCCGTTGAAGGCGCTCTCGGCTACGTGGTGCAGGCCAGCATGGACGAAGTGTGGGACGACACCGACACGGTGACGTTCGACGGCGTTCCGTTCACGACGATGACCACCTACACCGCCATGGATCTCGAGCCCGAGACCTCGGTGGCTGTCCGTGTGGGCGGGGCCGGAGGGTGGGGTTCCCGGGCGGGTGGGCTGTGGAGGACGTTGGACGTGGTGCCGTTCCGCGGCGCTGTGGCGCCGCGGGTGCCGGCCTGAAGGCCGGCGGTCCCTTTGGCTTCGGACTGTGGCGCGGGGTAGCGGGATCTGGTTTCGCGACCCTCTCGGGCCGCGATGCCGGCTGGAAGCCGGCGCTCCGAGGCGCGCCGTACAAGGAAGAACCCCGGGGCCGGATGGCCCCGGGGCTCCGGTTCACCGGTGGGTTCGCGCTACCCGCCAGCGATTCGGGTGGAACGGATCAACTCGGATCGGATACCTTGCACTTGACATAGCTGTCGAGCGCACCAGTCGCAATCTGCGGAGCATCACCAGTTGCCGGAGTTTTCCCGGCCTGCGTGCCCTGAGCATCCCAATCGCACGTGATGGTCACCGTGCGTGTCGATTCGCAGCGGAAGTCTGTGCCCGAGGCGAACATGATCTCCACACTCTTCGTGAACGTGGCGTCGCAGCCAGCTTTGCGGTCGTCATCGGTGCAAGCCTCGGCGGCTCCGTCATAGTTGTCAGCCTTGTTGTCTTGACCAAAGGTGCCATTCTTGAGTCCGGTCGACGCGGGCTTACGAATATCAAACTTGCCGAAGTCCCCGTCCGCGCCCAGGTCGGCCACGAGGTGGTTGAGAACAAGTGTGTTCATGGCGTCGGTGGTGCCGTCGCCGTCGACATCAGGGGCGTACAGATCAATCATGTCCGTGGACGCCAAGCGATCGTGGTCGTACCACACGGTATCGAACTGGCGAGCCATCGGTAGCCCGCCGCTGATACTCCATCCGCTAATGCGACCGTCATAGACTCCGTCGACCGCGACATTCGACGACGGGGTTCTGTCGGTAACAGTAAAGGTGGAGTTGGCCGCGAACTTGGTGGGATCGCCGAACAGCTTCTGAAGGTTGTAGTCGAGCTCGGTGTCGAAGAGGTCGCAGACGTTCACCTGGTCGGCGGCAGCAAACATCTTGCTGTCACATGTGAGCCCCGCAAAGGGATTGTCCAGACGATAGGTCTTCCACGCGATCGTGCCCCAACTCACACTCGCGCCACTCGGAATGAGTTCCACGCTGTATCCGTCCAGGCTCGAATCAACGATGCGGAAGCACTCCCCGGGCTGCGACGGACGACCAACGCCGGTGTAGGTAGCGCTGACGTCAGTAGGGAGGTGTGGCGCGTTGCCGTCGAGATCGTCAATACCGCACGGCAGCACGATGTCGGTATCCGCTCCGCGACCCACCAGCAGGCGGCCACTGAAGTCAGTGTCGTCGGTCGTGTTGTTCATCATCTTGAGCGGCGTAGGGACTGATGTCTTCGCCATGCTTGCTCCCGTCACCTTCGTGGTCCCGAGGTGATGGATCACCGTTGCGCCGAGGCTGGACTTATAGACCCAGCCGGCATCAATGCCGTCGAACCTGCTTTCGTCACCGGCGGCCTCCCAGGCGGGGGTGGTACTAGTGCGATTTCGCGCTGTTCCCGAGTCATCCAGGCTGTTGTCCACGTAGCCGACTTCGAGCGTCATCGTGGGAGCCCAGCTCTGGCACTTCGGCGAATCGGCCACGGAAATCTCTGGAGCGTCCATTCCGTCCACACAGGCGAACGGACCGCAGGTCACGTGGACCACGTCGCCGGTCGGCTCCATCTCCTGGTTAGCGCCAACCGTGACCCGTTGGATCTTGAAGGTCGCGCCGCTGTCGATCACGTCGGTCTGCAGGAGCTGCCAGTCCACAAAGGTGAACGGCATGTTTCCTGCTTCCGCGGACACGCTGACCGGGCTGGCGTCTTCCATGAACATCGGCGAGATCAGTGCGGCGGTGTTCGACTCCACCATGATCTTGGGGTTCACGGAAGCCATGGCGCGG
>MPNN01000015.1 GCA_002239045.1 SAR202 cluster bacterium bin127 | reverse complement strand
TCACCCTAACCCTCTCCCAGAGGGAGAGGGGATTACCGAGTGTGACCTATTCCTGGCGGTGAGGGGAAACAGTATTTGATCTCTCCTAGATGGAGAGGGTTGACAGACAAAAGGAGAATGGCTTAGATGCCTGAAACTACACAAGAGATGGAACTCCTGAGGAAGGAGTTGGCGGACGTTTCGACGTTTGTCAAGGAACGAGTCGAACCGGTTCACGATGAGCGGGTTCGGCTGAGAAAGGCGATCGAGGCTCTGACTACGGAGCAGCAGGGCGCTCGTCGAGATGCGTTGCTGGCCGGTCAAGCTGGTCCCGGCAGCGATACCGTAGTGAAGTCGGGGCCTTATGCGGGTTGCGATGAGTTGGACCTGGCGATCCTGCGGAGCGTGCAACGAGCGGCGGAGACGCAGCTGGGCGCGGAGTCGGTACGCGATTGGGATGTGCGGCTCAAGGCAGCGATGGATAGCGTGTCGGCTGGCCGGGGCGATGAGATCGTGCCGACCGGGATGGCGTCGCGACTGTGGGATGACGTGCATCAGGAGACGCGGGTGGCGAGTCTGTTCAATCGGATCGACATGCCGACGAATCCGTTCGACATTCCGTTGCAGCTGGGCGATGTGAACTGGTATCCGGGGACGGAGAACACGGCGACAGCCGAGAGCACGACGAAGACAGCGAAGCAGACTTTGACGGCGTATGAGCTGGTTGCGGAGGTTCCGTGGTCGCTCACGTTGGACGAAGATGCGGTCTTCGCGGTGCTTCCAGAGGTGCGACGGACCTTGGTGCGGAACGCGGCTGAGGTCATCGACGACGTGTTGCTGAATGCTGACCGGACAGCCGCGAACGGCATCAATGCAGACGGCGGGACGTTGCAGACTTCGACGGCCGGGAAGGCGCACTTCCTGATCGGTTTCGATGGGTTGCTGCATCTGCCGTTGGTAGACAACACGGGGCAGGGCGTCTCGCAGGCCGATGAGATTTCGAGCGCGGCGTACCTGAACCTGCTGAAGAAGCTGGGCAAGTACGGGTTGAGCCAGTCGGAGACGGTGTTCGTGACCGATGTGGCCACGTTCACGTCGAGCCTAGGTTTGGCCGCGGTTGAGACGGTCGACAAGCTCGGGCCAAAGGCAACGATCCTTAGCGGTCAACTCGCGTCGATCTACGGTCATCCCTTGGTCGTGAGTGGTCAGATGCGTCTTGCGGACGCGGACGGCAAGGTCACGAGCGGCGGGAACACGTATGACCGCGGTCGACTCTTGGCGGTGAACACCGGTCAGTGGCGCGTGGGTTTCCGTCGGAATCTGATGATCGAGACGGAGCGCAACATCCAGAAGCGGCAAAACGTGATGGTGGTGAGCATGCGACTTGGTTTCGCGGAACGTTCGGGCAACCGATCGACCGCGACGCACACGGCGTTGACTTACAACATCTCGCACTGATGGTGACGATTCGTAGGGGCGGTTCGCGAACCGCCCCTACGGGCGGCGCACCACGTCGCCCGGGCATCCCCTGCGGTCTCGCTAACCTCCCCCTTGATGCCCAAGGGGGAATTAAAGGGGGTTTAGCGTCGATGGAAAGGGGGTGTTGTGGTGAAACTCGTGCATCCCCTGCGTGCGGCGCTTCGCTTGCACGCGTCCCCTTCGCTCCGCGAAGGGGAGGTTACTAAATCCAAAAGAGGAGAAATAGACAATGACGGATTCTGAAGCGCCGGTTGGGGTGCTTAATCTGTATGCGAAGCCGACGGAATTGAAGGGTCGGTTAGGGATTGCTGACAATAGTCACGACGTGGTGTTGTGGCATCTGCTGCATGTGGCGAGTCGAGTGGTTGACGGTCACTGTGGTCGTAACTTCTACGTAAGCTCGGAGTCGAAGCGGTTCGATGTGTCGGACCGGTTGCGAGTGCATGTAGACGATCTGATCGAGGTATCGCAGATGGTCGAGGACTGGGACGGCGACGGGATTTACGAACGGACGCGGCATCGGTCGGAACTGCTTCTGTATCCACTGGATACGAACCCGCGGTCGCCGCATGGGGTCCCGTTTCACACGGTGCGAGTGAGTCCGAAGCGGTCGAGCTCGTGTTTTCCACTGGGTCGTGCCCGGGTTTCGGTTACGGGTCGGTGGGGATACCGGTCGCACGTTGTCTCGTTGGATGCATACACCGACGATAGTGGTTCGCCAGTGAGCAAGGCATCGAAGTCCATCAAAGTTGACGATGCTCAGAACATCGTTGCGGGTCACACGATCATCATCGACCACGAGCAGATGTTTGTTCGGCAGGTCGGCGCTTCGGTGTTGAACGTCGAGCGCGGTGTCAATGGAAGCACGGCGGCGGAGCATCCGGACGGATCGCTCATCAAGTCCGTGCAGTTCCCGGCGGAGGTTGTCGAGGCCACGGTGTTGACGGCAGTGGATCGATGGCGTCGACGGGACGGAGTGGCGAGAACGGACGATGTTGCCGCTGGCGCGTCGCGATCGCTCTACGACCCGACGGGCGACGTGAAGCGGTTACTGGCACCGTATCGAAAGGTGTCGATCTGAGATGTCAGGAACGGAGGTGTACGACATATGGATCCACGCGAAGTATTGCTGGAGATGGATCTTGAGGATCTGGCTGGGCGAGGCAGGTCGCCGGTTCAGAGGAGGTCTTCGAGAGATGGTGACAAGCCAGAAGAGTCGGATCTTCTGGCGCAAGTGAAGCGCCTGAGGTCGACGGTTGAGGGAGATCACGATGCGCGGTTGCGCGGCATCGAGATCAACATCCGTTGGTTGATGGTGCTGGTAGGCGGCGAGGTGTTGGCGATCGTGGGATTTGCGATCAGTTCAACTGCCGGTGTCTAGGTAGAGGAGCGAAGTTGATGAAGCAGAGAGAACGAGAAGGTAACGGCGTGTTGAAACGGATCGGACGCGTTGTTGTTGCGCCTTTCGGGCGTGGCGGTGCAGGTGATGAACCAGACGGTGTCGAGCGGCGCGGGTATTCCTCGCGCCGGGTCGTCGACCGGATCGGCATCCCGCTAGTCAGCCGGGATGATGTCGATTGGACGCCGGCGCGATACGGGGAGTACTACGCGCGGTCCACGGCGGTTCATGCTGCGGTGCGAGTGTTAGCGGAGGCGGTGAGTCGACCTCCGTTGGAGGTCTGGCAACGACGAAGTCCGGGCGCGGAGTTGGAGCTTGCCGGCGCGGGGCATCCGTTGCAGCGGTTGTTGGAGCGTCCAAACCCTGTATGGGACGGTGGACAGCTACTGCGAGTGACCGAGAGCCGGTTGGCGCTTTGGGGTTCGGCATATTTGGCGCTGGCTCGAGACGGCGACGGTGTGCCGTACGAGATGTGGCCATTGCGACCCGACGAGGTGCACGTGGTCGGTAGCGAGGATGATCGCACCGTCCGCGGCTTCATCCATCAGACGGCGGACGGGCGCGTGGCCTATCTGCCGGAGGAGATGCTGTGGTACCGGCGGTTCAATCCGATGCGCGGGCTGTCGGGATTCTCGTCGATGGCACCGGCGCGGGCGGCGGTCGATATGGGTGCGGAGGCGTTGCGGTTCAATCGTCGTTTCTACGTGCACTCAGCGATGCCGTCGGACGTGGTGATAACGGCGGACAATAACGCGAACTCGTACGAGATCGAACGGCTGAAGGAGATCTGGGACGCGCGCCTGGCTGATCCCGATAAGGCGCACCGGCCGGTCGTGTTGAGCGGCGGAGTGGACATGAAGCGGTTGGGCTCGAACCAGTCGGAGATGGAGTTCATCGCCGCGTTGCAGTGGTCGGTCGAAGAGGTTTCCCGGGCGTTCGGTGTTCCAAAAGTCTTCCTGAGCGAGTTCGAAGATGCGACGCTCGCCAACGTGCGGACGATGGAACAGTTCCTGTGGCGCAACACCATCATCCCCGAGTTGAAGTCGCTCGAGGACGGCATCAATCATCGACTGACGCCCTACTTCGCGAGCTTCCCGAACGAGCTAAACGTCCGCTTCAACCTCTCGGACGTCGAAGCGGTGCAGGAGTCGCAGTCGGATCGGGCGGACCGCCTGGCAACGCTCGTCGGCGCGGGAATCATGAGCGTGGATGAGGCGCGGCGGGAGTTGGATGTTTGAGGGAGGTGAAAAAGCCCCACCCTCGAGCAAGGGTGGGGCTTTTGGGCATCGGCATTAATGCACTGTGGAATGCACTTCGCAGACTTAGTGGTCGTGATGCATGTAACACTTGATCTTTTTGTCGTAGCACACTTTTTGCCAACCGTCGTCTGGCGTGTAGATCCATTTGCATACGGTTGTCCAGCACCATACCCAAACGTCGTGGAATTCCAGCGTTTCGGCATCATCTACATCCTGGACATCCACCTTTCCGACGACGGTATTGGAATCACCTCCGAGCGAACCGACCGAAATCGAAAGAGTCGCTGGGACTGCCACGCATTCATCCGCGCCAGAGACATCTACATATGCCGCTGGAGTTGTGGCAGGGAGTGTGGCGGAATCTCCTTCCTGCATCGCCCACCGAGCATCCGCGACGATTGGCGACCATGTGATCGTAGCTACAGCTACCACCGCAATCACCATGATGGAAATCAGAGCCTTGTATCTGGTCATTATTGACCTCCTTAATTTAAGGCGATGGCATCCTCCATCCAGATGCCACTTTCATGTACCATAACAGACAATTAGCGAAAGGAGTCGTTATGTTTATGAAAAATTACGAAAATAGTAACGCACTTGAAGAAGTGATGCAGATATTGCGATATAGGGGGGTGATATCGACGATTTCGGTGTTGATTTGTTTGATTTTCGTGGCTTGTGGCGGTAGCAGCGTAGATGAGGATGCTGAACCAACCGCTTCGTTGTTGGAGGGTGTCGAGATAGTTGAGACTCCCCAAGAAACCGCGGATGTTGAGATTGATGACGAAGTTTCGAAGAGTAGCGGTGGGCCGCGGCGTGGCGGAGTCTTTCGCACTCCGTCAGGGAATCTGCTGATACCTGATCCGGCGTTGTTCTCACCATCGGGCCGTATCGAGCCTTTATTGGGAGAGATCTACTCAGGCCTCATGCAGCTGACGGATGACCCGAATGACGCATTGAGAACGGATCTGGCGGAACGGTATACGGTCCGTGACGGTGTGAAGTATGAGTTCGTGTTGAAGCGCGATTTGAAGTTCAGCGACGGAAGTCCACTGACGGCATCGGACTTCAAATGGAGCTGGGAACGAGCTTTGAAACCCTCTACAGGTTCGCAACATGCGGCAGAAGTTTTTGGATTGATTGTAGGGGCTTCCGAGGTTTTGTCTGGTGAAACTGAAGAGCTCACAGGTGTAGATGCGGTAGATGATCGGACGCTTTTGGTGACGTTATCCGAGCCTTCAACAGTTTTTCCGTATTTAATTGCAGATCCGGTCGCCGCAGTGCTGAAACGTGAGAATGTACAGAATTGGGACATCAATTTTGCGGATCAATTTCGCCTGCGCTCCTCTTCTGAACCACTGGCGACAGAATTTGGGGAGTTGCCGGTGGGATCAGGTCCGTTCAAGGTTGCTCTATTCGATTTTGAACGCGCAGAGCTGGTATTGACGCGCAACGATCACTATCATGAGGCCCCCCCGTATCTTGACGGGATAGAGTTCGTGACAGATCTTTTCGAAGAGAGGAACGGTCGAATGGTCGCCAACTTCGATCGGGCCTTCGAAGAAGGCCGTATAGACTGGATTCTCGGTAGCACAAAAAGCGATAAGAACGAACTTGGTGGCGACATAGTACCGGTTCTATCTGGCACAAGATCAGATTTCCTGATATTCAACAGCGGATTGCCGCCATACGATGATTTGTACTTGCGCCGTGCGCTCATCGGTTCTGTACAAGTAGAGACCCATCATGAAGATGAAGGAGCGCATGAGATTCCCGGTTCATTGATACCTCCATTTCTACCCGGGCATGATCCGGAACTCTCGGGTATTCGATACGATCTGGGGGAAGCAATCACTAATGTAGAAAAGTCCGGATATTCGGACGAGCTTTCTGCAATCAGACCTACATTTCACACCGAAATTGACGGTCACTTCGAGGACGAGTTTGAGTTTCTGTCCCAAGCATGGCAGGATGGCATCGGCTTGGGCAAAGCTAGATATCAATATGCATTTTCTGATCGCTACGAGGAGTTGTTAGAAAATGGGAAGCTGGAGATGGTGTTCAAGGACGTGAATGCTAGGTATCCCGACGGGTTAGCGGTGTTGTCGGAGTTGTTTCACGCGTTCGGTCCAGGTAATTCTTCGGATGAACACGCCGAGCTGGACCGTATGATTCAGTCTGCGAAAGCGGAGTCGGATGCGGTTGCAAGGTTGGATACGTACAACGAGATACAGCGTTTTGTTTTGGAACAGGCACTGGTAATGCCGTTCGAATGGCCTTCTACAGCAGGATCAGGCATCAGTCTTCAACCTTGGGTGCATGGATACAGGGAGCCGGCGTTTTATGGTTCTAGGTTCAAGGATGTGTGGTTTGATGATACGGCTCCGAAGCGAGAGTTGCCTTGGGAGTAGATCGGCAGGATGTGGCGACTTCTTGCTACTGTAATAGCACCCATTTCACGGCAAATGATACTCTTTGATGAGTCGGATTGCGATTACTCGTGATTCAATGAATTCACTGACCGATGGAGTAAGGAATGACCGTCACAACCGAACACGTTCTGGCTGAATTGGTAGTTGGAACCCATTACGGCGCGTTTAATTGGGAGCAAAACCTCTCGGCGCATGGAGATTGGATTCTCCAGATAGAAAACTTCAAGTTCTATCTAGACTCACGTAGTCTAGAATGGAATTGTTATCGGACAATCAATGAACATAGTCGCGGAAGTATTCTGAACGTACGTTGTGGGTTTGATGCCTTGCTTGATACATTGGAAAAACGCATCAAGCAATCGGAAGTAGATGAATTTAAACAGCGCTGTTATGATGAGTCACCTGTTGATGATTATCTAAAACCAAAGAATTCGAATGAGGAGATACGCATTGAAGCGTTAAAATGCCTACGCCAGTACATTACCGATCACATCTCTGAGTCCACGACCTGAACCCGCCAAAGTATCCGGGTAGCATATTCCACAAGGTCTGGCTCGACGATACGGCGCCGAAACGGGAGTTGCCGTCGCCATGACCAACGGAAGGAACGGAATGCTAGGTCAAGTCCACGAACACATCGTTAGGGAGTTGGGGGAGAGCAGTCGCACCGACACGATCTTCGTGTTGACTGCGATTGTGTTCAACCTGATTGTGCTGGCGGTGAATTCGGGGGTGTCGACGGAGGCGAAGTTGGAGGATGCCGATGCGAGTTACGACATCATATTGGGCGTGTTCATCGCGATGTCGGTCTTGCTGAATGCGGTGGCACTAGTGGCTCTGGTCATCGGGCGTCGAACGCGTCGGACCTTGCTCGCCGGGTTGGTGGCGATGTATCGCGACAACGAGGTGGCGAAGTATTACGATCCGTCGCTGATGTCGAACTACGGCGTCCGCTACCTGCTCTTCGCGGCGGTGATCGGGCTGTTGGGGCTGACGGCGATCGTGGTGCCGTTGATCATTCGGTTTACGGGGTAACCCGAGGCCGGATCGGGGTCATCCGATGAGTTCGAAACCTTCGGATTGGAAGTCGGAGTCGTAAGCGAATGCGGTGGTTGAGCCGTAGGTTTCCATCAGCACAAAGCTGACACAATCGACGAGACTGAGTCGTCGTCGATTGCGTCGAGTGAGCAGTTCCACAGCGATGTCGTGTTCAACATCGGTAATCCAATGAACAGTTAACAGTCTGTGTGTTGTCGCGTGGAAGTCGAGAGCTTGAGCCAAGCCGATCCTCCTTTGGATCAACGCCATTGATTCAGACAAGATGTAGTTGTGCGTGAATATCGTTTCGCCGGCCGACATGATTTCGTCGAGCGTACGAATTGACTGTTGATGGTAAGGATCGTCGTCGTCCGTTAGCGCTAAGGCTGCGGACGTGTCGAAGAAGATCACTCGTTGTAGATCTCCGCGAGTGCATCGTCATGTCTCGTGGACAATGGACGGGGGCCGTTTGAGTCCGATCGTCCCGACCCGATGAATGTGAAGTCTTTCAAAGTCAACTTGCGCCGGGGAGGATTTTGGAGCCGGGGAGGGTTTTGGAGATACTGGTTGACGGCGTCTCGGACGAGCGCCGACATCGACCGGTTTTCGGAATGAGCTCTGTTTTTCAAAAGCCTATGGGTCGTCTCGTTCAGTTGGATTTGGGTGCGTACCATGGTCGCTTCCTAGTTACTGATGTAATGATGTAATGATAGCAGGGCAGGGTTTTTCGCATTGCCACTAATGGCTTCCCGCCCTAAGGCTCGCGGGGATGACGTTGGATCTGCGGTCGTCGTTTCGAATGGGGCAATCGTGTGGCATTTCGAGCATCCCCTGCGTGCTTCGCACGCGTCCCCTTCGCGGAGCGAAGGGGAGGTTGGCGCGTCAGCGGGATTGGTTGGCGGTTTTGGGATTGGGGAGCTAATTCCCGTCGATGCCGAGGATGCGGCCACCCACGTTGCGGAAACGATTGACTGTGGGGTTGGTGTCGATCGCTTCTGGGATGCCGTAGGGTTGGGGAGTGTCGGCTAGTTGGTTTGATTGGTTTGGCGAGGTTGGAGTCGGTTGGGTGAATTGGGTGGGTGCCGGGGCTGGACGGGGTGCAGCTGGCGTCGGAGCGTTGGTGGTAGGAGCAGGTGTGGATGTTGAACCGGCAGATGGTGAGGGGGATGACTGTTGGAGTTGGACGCGGATGTTCGGGCCGTAGACGTTTTGGAAGGCGGGGCGAAGTTTGGCTCTGGTTTCGTCGTTCATCCACATGTCGCGGAGGCGTTTAGTTGCACTGGCGTATTTGGGTTGGAGGATGAGGACGCCGTCGTCGTTCGGTCCGACGAAGTTGGCTTGTGCGAACGCGGTACGGATAGGTCTCCCAGCGGCCTTTTCGATTTCGTCGAGGATTGGCGAGCCGGTGGTGGCATCTGGCCCAGATTCCGGTCGTGGGGCCGAATGAGGCGCAGGTTGTCGGTTCTGTTGTTGTGCTGTCGCCGGTGCGCGGGCGGGTTGCCGGCGTGGTTGCTGTGCAGTCGCTGGAGTTGCGGCTGGTTGTGGCGCAGGGGGTGCGGCTATGGCTCGGAGGGCGGAGATTTCGAGCGACAATGGCGATGATGCTTCGCCGAAGCGCTCGTTGTGTCCGAAGATGGTGATGGCGTGGAGCATCTGCTCGGAGGAGGCCTGCATGGCTTCGGGTTCGAGTTCGGGTGCGTCGCCGAGTTGTCCGTAAAGTGTGGTGATGCCGTGTTTCGCGAGGAGCGCGCCGCGGAGCGCGGAGATCGTGCTGTCGCGCAGACCTTTGAGTTCGGCACCGCGCCCGGCTTCTTCTTCGATGATTTCAAGAGCGCGTTTCGTGTCTTGTGCGAGGACTGCGCTGGCGAGATTGCGGGCGGAGGATGTGTCGCCGATTCCGAGTAGCTCGCGGGCTTGTTCTTCGGTGATTTCGCCAGTGCCGCATGAGACGGCAAGCTGTTCGAGGAGATTCTCGGCGTCGCGAAGGGATCCCCACGCGGATCGGGCGACGAGTTCTAGGACGGCAGGTTCGCATTCGATCCCCTCTTCGTCGCAAATCAGGATCAGGCGTCCGATGACGTCGTCGGGAGTGAGACGTCGGAAGTCGAACCGTTGGCACCGGGAGATTATGGTCGCCGGGACGCGGTGGATGTCCGTCGTAGCGAGGATCATGACGACCTGCGGCGGCGGCTCTTCGAGGGTCTTCAACAAGGCGTTAAAGGCCTCAGTGGTAAGCATGTGGACTTCGTCGATGATGTAGACCTTAAACTGGCCGACGGTCGGACGTAGCAGTACTCGCTCGCGCAGGTCACGGATGTCGCCGACACCCCGATTTGAGGCGGCGTCGATCTCGATGAGGTCCATGTATCGTCCCTCGTCGATGGCGATCGCGGCATCGGTGTCGGGCAGCGGATCGCCGTATTGATCGAGTTCAGCGTTGATGGCTTTGGCCAGGATGCGGGCGGTCGAAGTCTTGCCGACGCCGCGCGGACCTGTAAAGAGGTATGCGTGGGCGACCCGGTTAGACATCACGGCACGGCGGAGCGTGTCGGTGATGTGTTCTTGTCCGACGACGTCGCTGAAGCGGGTTGGTCGCCACTTTCGATAAAAGACGGTGCTCATGGTGGGGTGAGAATAGGCATTCGGATTACGTATTCATGATATGCGTGCATCGACGAGTCGCGAGGGGCAGCGCAAAGGAGTGTAAAGCACCCGTCCGCGAGTAAGACGAGGATGCGTTGGATGGCGGGATGTATTGGACGATAATGGCGATATGCCGGAAGCACCTGACCTTTATGTTCTGCGAGAGTACCTTGCGCCGCGTATGGAAGGCGAGGTAATCGAGTCGGCCCGGGAGTTGCGGCCTTTGGTGGTGAGGAACTTGGTTGGCGAGCCGCTGGTGGAGCACGTTTGCGGTCGGAAGATCGAGGGATTGGATCGCAAGGGCAAACTGTTGTTGATGTCGCTATCTGGTGGTATTTCGATGGTGGTCAGTCCGATGCTGACAGGCGATCTGTCGTTGGTTGAAGCGAGCAAGAAGCCGTTGAAGTCGACGATTTTGACGATGAATTTAGGTGGCGGTATGCAGCTGAGATACTCGGATGCGAAGCGGATGGGTCAGATCTACTACGTTGGATCGGACAATGTTAGCGAGATAACGCGGGTCGCGGATCAGGGTCCGGATGTATTGGACGATCCGCTGAGCTTGGCGGATTTTCGTTTGGCGCTGAAACGTTTTCGAGGCGAGGTTAAAGGTGTTTTGACCCGTGGTGAATTGGTAGCGGGTATTGGCAACGCGTACGCTGATGAGGTGCTGTGGGCAGCCGGAATCTTTCCGTTTAGAAAGGTCTCGCGGTTCACCGTTGATGATGTAAACCGCTTGCACGAAGCGGTCTACGGCGTGCCAAGTCAAGCTGTCGCGACGTTGCGTGGGATATTCGGCCAACGTCATCCACGGAAGGATCGGAAATTCTTAAGCGTTCATGGTAAACCGGGTTCGGATTGCCCGCGTTGTGGCTCGACGATTAGCTCGGTGAAATCTCGGCAACGAGACACGAACTTTTGCCGAAAATGTCAGCCCGGTAGCATGTTTGATTGAACGTGGATGGTGAATTGGGCAGGTTGTGATTTTGTAGAATCTCGCGTAAAGCGAATTTGGGCATGAAATCCAAGTTTTGGCTCGTCCAATCGCATTGAATCGGAACAGGTTTGTTCGAACTTAACGACATCTCTCAATACAGCGGCATCCTGCGCGACATAGCGTTCGTTGTCGTCTGCGTAGTGGTGACGGTCGTAGCATTGGTGACCCTTGGTGCCGTGCGAAAGGCCGTGCAGCGATTGAACGAGGCGATGGACCGCGTCGACAACCTGATTGACTCGGTGGCTGCGGCTCGTGACACGATTTCGGAGTTGCGAGATCGTGTGCGGAGTCGGGCTGGCATGGATTCGCAGGATTCCGGCGGCGGCTTCAATGTAGTTTCGTGGCTGCTGTCACCGTTGGGCTACGTGCTCAAACGCCGAATGCACGAACGATCTCGGGCACGTTCCGACGAACGATCTGGTGACTGAGGCGATACAAACCGGCGAGGATGTGATCCTTGTCGAAACTGAGATTAAAGAAATGGAGATTAATCATGGCAAACGGTGGAGATAGTTTTCTGGCAGGTGCGATCCTAGGTGGCATCGCGGGTTTCGCGGTCGGTATTTTGCTGGCACCGAAATCGGGCGCGGAGATGCGTGCTGACCTGATGGACCGCAGCGATGCCGCCCGCGAACAGATTTGGGACCGTACCGGCTCGGCTCGCGAGCAGTTCATGGATCGATCCGGTGCCGCCCGCGATCAGATGGAAGAGTTGTTGGACTCCACGAGTCAGCGTCTCGAGGAGATACGCGCCGAGGCGGCGAATGTAGCTTCGACGCTTCGCCAACGCGTCAGCAGAAACTCGTCGTCGGATGCTGACAGCATGCCGGTGATGGCCGAATTCGAGTCGGCGCCGCAGTCCGACGAACAAGACCGCGTCTAACAGTTAAGAAATCATGGTCGGCAGGTTCTGGTCGATGCGTCAGTCAAGACGCATCGTGAAGAGCTTGCTGTTACCTGTACCAAATAGGTTGGAAACGTAATGTCCAACGGAGAGCGAGCACTCGTAGTGGTGCCATCTGACGACCCGGCTCAATGCCAAAGGTCGCCTCGTATGGCTGAGCTCAGTGCGGTTGCGGATGTAAGGATATTTCCGACCCGCTGCGACAGTTTCGACTTGCAGATTGAGCGCTCGCAAGGAGCGACGACGATCATCAACTCCCGAAGCTATCTCGAGTGGCGTTCGGAAATGTTTGACTTGTTGCCGGAGTTGCGATTCATCTCGGTCTGCGGCATCGGCACCGATTCAATCGATTTGGAGGCGGCCAGAGCGCGCGGCATCACGGTGTCGAACATCCCCGGCAAGACGGCCCCGGTGGTAGCCGAGCATGCGTTCGGGCTGATGTTTGCGGCCGCGAAACGGGCAGCGTGGTATACGGAGATGACGAGGCAGGGTCATTGGGTGAAGCAGGATGGCGTGTTCCTGGGCGACAAAACGGTCGGAATCGTCGGCACAGGCAATATCGGTGCGGAGATGGCGCGGATCTGCAACGCGTTCGGGATGAACGTAATCGCGCATACCTTCAATCCGTCAGATGAGCGCGCAGAGAGACTGGGAGTTAGGTTTGTGGGGCTTGATGAGCTTATGGCCACGTCAGATGTAATTACGATCCACACGAAACTGACGCCCGATTCGGAGAAGATGATCGGGGCCCATGAGATTGGTCTGATGAAACCGGAAGCGATACTGGTGAACGTGGCTCGTGGTCCCATTGTCGATGAGGCGGCGTTGGTCGAGGCGCTGAATGCGGGTCGAATAAGCGGTGCGGCGTTGGATGTTTTCGAGAACGAGCCGCTACCCGAAGGTAGTCCGATCACGGAGTGCGAGCAGGTGATCTTGACGCCTCATATTGCGGATATGACGCCGGAGGGTTTGGATCTGCTCAATCAAGGCGTTGTCGAGAACACCTTGGCGTACTTAAATGGATCGCCGATTAACGTGGTCAACTGAATCCGAGGAGTCATTGAAGTGATTTCGATACGCGAACTGCATCAAGGAGACGCGGAGAGAGTATTGGCGTTGGATCAGGAGATCCGTGGGCCGGATCGATCGGCAACGTGGGACCAGTACGTGGGTCGAGTTTTGGAGATAATCGCGTTGGACTCGTTGGAGTACGCGCCTTGGGGATGTTTTGTGGCTGTCGATGAGGATCAAGGCGACGAGATCGTGGCGTTTCTGATGTCCGAGCGACAAACTGCGTCTTATGGACTTCCGCCGGGCGTGCGGGTAGTTGCAATGGCGGTCCACCCGGATCATCGGCGGCAGGGCCTCGGATCGCGACTGATCGATGCGTTGACGCAGAAAGCCAAAGCCGATGGTTTGAACAACATGTTCTCTGTGCTGTTGGATGAAGACGAGCGTGATGCATCGTTCTTGGAGCGCAACGGCTTTTCCGGGGCGCATTTCAAGGTGTTCACGAAAGAGATATAGGCGTGGGGCACAACCCTAGCCATCCCCCGCAGGAGCGGAGTCAGGGTCTGGAAGCGGCGTTAGCATCGCATCCCAGGCGGCAGTCGCTGCTGATTCGCGAGCGATTAGTTGAGGGAGTAGACAAAGGGATTACTTCCCAGCACGGTCTGATAGCCCACGGTCGCGGCGAAGCGTTCGATTACTTGATCGGCGAACGGACGCGAGATTTTGCTGAGACTGCGATACGCGCGGCCGTGGCGATGATGCTTCAAGCGGATCGTCCGGTGATTTCAGTTAACGGTAATACGGCGGCTTTGGTGCCCGGCGATCTGGTGAGGTTGTCAGAGATGACGGGCGCACCATTGGAGATCAACCTCTTTCACCCCAGCGGAGAACGCATTGCCGCGATAGCGGAGCATTTGCGGGAATACGGCGCGGTAGATGTGTTGGAACCAACCGCTGAAGCGGTGATCGTCACGCTGAGCAGCGATCGACGATATGTGAATCCTGACGGAATCGCTCGGGCTGATGTGGTGTTTGTGCCGCTTGAAGACGGCGACAGGTGCGGCGCGTTGCGCGCAGCTGGTAAGTCGGTGATCGCGGTTGATCTTAATCCGATGTCACGCACCTCCCGCGACGCGTCGATAACCATCGTCGACAACGTGGTGCGCGCGGTTCCGCGCATGATC
This sequence comes from SAR202 cluster bacterium bin127, assembly GCA_002239045.1. GTDB lineage: Bacteria > Chloroflexota > Dehalococcoidia > Lucifugimonadales > Lucifugimonadaceae > Bin127. The sequence goes on along the minus strand of MPNN01000015.1, from coordinate 34,970 downwards.
GCACGTGTCGCGGAGCTCGGTGGCAGTTCGGATGAGTCGACGTTGCAGCGTGACATTGATAGCTACGACCATGATTCGATATTGGTCAAAGCCGAGCACGCAATCCGTTCTGGCGACTCCTAACACTGAGTTGAGATCGACGCCATCGAGTTGAGATTTTCTGATTAACCTAGAATGTTGGCTGTTGCCCAGATGATGATGGGCGAAACTTCGGATATGCGTCGTCGTAACAGCGGGCCAAGGATCGGGGACCAAGTGGTTCGCGTTCCCCGAGCGGCCCAAACAGCCCCAGTGGACGTTCCGGTAACACCGCGCTCGGTTTCAACGCGTGGTATTGCGTCGCCGATGTCGCTGATCTACGGGTTCTTCATCATCGACCTGATCGGCACCGGATTACTGTTGCTGCCTATGTCGAGCAAGGCTCCGGGATTTGCAAACCCGTTAACCTGTCTTTTCACCGCCACAACTTCGGTGACGGTAACTGGATTGGTGACGGTGGATACGCTTGAGCATTGGACGGTTTTTGGTCAGACCGTGATCCTGAGTTTGATATTCATCGGCGGATTGGGATTTATGACTGGTGCGGCGTTTCTGATCATCATCGTTGGTCAGGAGCTCAGGTTGCAGAACCGATTGATTGTGCGTGAAGGACTCGGTTGGGGGGAGCTTGGCGGGATCACGACATTGGTGCGGAATATCGTTCTGTTCGCGGTGATCGCGCAGTTGATCGGCGTCGTTGTGCTTTGGGTGTACTGGACATTGATCCGAAATTTGTGGGAGGGGTTCGATTTCTGGCACACGGTCTGGCTCGCGTTTTTCCACGGGATTTCTGCATTTAACAATGCCGGAATCGAAATTTTGCCAAACGACGTTGTAGGTGGCGACAGTTTGCACGGATTCGCGGCGGACTATTTCACTTTGTTCGTATTCGCGTCGTTGATCTTAATCGGAGGAACCGGGTACGTGTTGTGGAGCGATGTTTGGCGGAACAAGAGTTTCCGATGGTTGCGGTTGGAGAGCAAGTTGATACTGATCGGAACCGCGGGACTGTTGATGACGGGATTCATCACATTCGCGATCGGCGAGTGGAGCAATCCCGGGACCTCTGGGAGCAGCAGCGTGGTGCAAAAGATCGCCGACGCCTTTTTCCACTCGTTTTCGGCGCGTACCGCCGGGTTCTCGATCATCGACTACGGTCAAGCATCGAGTGCGACCGATACCGCGACGGAGGTGTTGATGTTCATCGGAGGGGTTTCGGGAACCACTGCTGGCGGCATCAAAGTAAACACGTTCATGGTGATGGTGGTTGCGGCGATCGCCACGATGTCCGGTCGGAACAGCATCAACATCTTCAGGAGTCACATTCGGTCGTCGACGGTTCAGCGCGCGTTGGTGCTGGGCGGTGTGTCCGCGGCGATCGTAGTGATCATCGCATATGTGGCCTTGCAGCTGCAATCGGATCTGCCAACGAGAGATGTGTTGTTCCAAGTGGTTTCAGCGGCGGCGACGGTAGGATTGGACACCGGAATAACCTCAAAATTGAACGCCCCGACGCAAGGTTTGGTAATCTTCGCGATGTTCCTAGGCAGGTTTGGTCCGTTGTCGTTGGCGCTGTTGATGGCGGGTCGCCAGATTGAGCAGCGATATTCGTTCCCGACAGAAGAGGTTAGAATCGGTTGATCTCGAATTCTGAACTTCCAGACGATCAGATATCTGGAGACTTGAGATGGCACCTCAAAACATAGTCGTCGCCGGCATTGGACGATTCGGCGCACAATTGGCTACCGGTCTTTTTCAGCATGGGCACGACGTGCTTGCTATCGATAACGACCAATCGAGGATTCAAGACTTGATCGGGCGGGTGACGTATTCAGTTTCTGGCGATGCGACCGATGAGATTTTGATGCGGGATCTCGGGGTCGAGAACTTCGACGTGGCGATTGTTGCGATTGGCCGGAATGTCGAATCCAGCATCATGACCGCGGTGCTCCTACGTTCATTTGAAATCCCGATGGTCGTGGCGCGCGCTCGAAACCGCCTTCACGCGGAGACATTGCAGCGTATCGGTTGCCAACGAGTAATCAATGCGGAGGAGGAGGCCGGGATGCGATTGGCCGAGACGCTGTTTTCACCGAATGTTGCCGACTACCTTTCGTTGGGCAGCGACCAAGGCATCAGCAGATTACGCGTTCCCGAGCGCTTCGCGGGGATGACATTGAGGGAAGCCGGATTTACAGCGTTCAACGATCAAAGCCATCTCTCCGTCATGGCGTTGATCAGGGATCAAAACGCGCGGATGATCCCCGACCTTGACGAGCGTTTGCGAACCGCGGACGAGATCGTTATTTCGGGCGGCAAAGAGTTAGTTGACGAGTTGGCGGCATGAGCTACTCGCGCGTAATGTGTCTGGTCAGAGGCGATGATAGCGACACTGATGTCATCGCGACCGCGGTGAATCTCTCGAATGGCAACCATCGGAGAATCCATTTCGTCTACGTCATAGTTGTTGATCGCAGGTACGCATTAGATTCGCCAAATCTTGCGAATTATGCCGAAGGGGAGCGGGTCTTACTGAGGGCGGAACAAGCGTCCGGGCTGCGGAACGAAACCCGGGGTTCAATCTTGCAGGCGCGTTCCATCGGTCAGGTGCTGGTGCGCGAGGCGTTGGATTTCGGTGCCGAAGCGTTGGTCTTATCGGCGCGCATCGTCTCGACGATCAACTCGAGAAAGATCGATTCAGATTCTGAGTACCTACTCGTGAATGCACCTTGTGCGTTAATTTTGGTCCGGGATGCGTTGGAGGAATATGATGCGTCGAACGGTCATCCGGACAGGTATCCGGAGAGCGTCTTTGTTCAGGGATCTTGAACGGGATGGGTGCGTGATTTGGAATCGCGAGAGGTTTTCCTAACTTGAGAATTTACACATGAGAGTTGTAATCGCAGGACATGATCGATTAGGGATTGTGACGGCCGACCTCCTCAGCGAGGCCGGCCATGACGTGTTGATCGTGGAAGAGGACGGAAGACGCATCCGTTCGTTTCCGAGCCACCTATTGGCGCGCCCGAACGTGGACGTGCTTGAAGCCAAACCGACGCAGGACGAAACAATGGTGGCGATGGATATTCGAGGTGCAGACCTTTTCGTGGCCGCTCTTCGCACCCCGGCGGAAAATGGTTTGGCGGCGCTTAAGGCCAAGATCACGTACGGTGTCGACCAAGTTGTCGCCGTGGTGACGCACGAGGCATTAAGCACGATATACAAGCGATTCGGCATTCGAACGGTGAACCCGTACACGTTAGCGCTGTCTGATTTACATGACACGCTTAACATGGAAGTCGACGGCGATGGCCGGATTGGCTCGGTCACGCCGCGTTGATATCGCACGAATCGATGGACGGACTTCAATGTATGTCATGATCGTCGGATGCGGTGCATTGGGCACGCGCATCGCATATTCCCAGGTTCATGCTGGCAACGAGGTGTTGATGCTCGACACCGATGAGAGTCGCGTTTCGATGATTCATAAGTCCCTGGGCAATGTGGCGATTCCCGGCGATGCCACTGAAGAGTTCACGTTGTACAACGCCGGAGTCGATCGGTGCGACGCGTTCATCGCGACGACTGGCGATGATGCGGTGAACTTGGCGTCGTGCCAGTTGGCGAAGTTTACGTTCGAGGTCAAAACCGTGGTGTCGATTGTGAACGACAGCACGGATACCAACCTTTTCCTTGCCGCGGGCGTGGACTCGATCGTAAGCCGCACGGACGTCGTCTTGGCGAACCTCGCCGGGACGCTGCTTGACCATCCGATGGTCGAGTTGATGACGCTGAACGATCGCAACGAGAAGTTAGTTTCGATGAGGATCCCCGCGACTGCCCGGTCGGTGGGCAATCGCTTCCGAGATCTGGCACTGCCTTATGGGATCATCATCGCGTTGATCGTTTCGAGCGTGGGATCGCCATTTGTTCCGAACGAAGACACGGTGATTCTTGGTGGCGAGGAAGTGATTGCGTCCTGCCCACTAGAGGCATTGGACGAGTTGGCGTACGTATTGACCGGACAGAGGTTCTCGTCGATTGTCACCTAAACGTATCTCGCACCTCGGCCCGGAGGGGACCTTCACCGATCAAGCGTGCCATGTCTACGCACCTTCGGATTGGGAGCGTGTCGCTTATCCAGAGATGCATCAAGTGGTGGGCGCGCTCGTCGACGGCGAAGTCGATGAGGCGATAGTTCCCATCGAGAACAGTGTCGGCGGCGCGGTGATCGACGTTGTGGACTTCTTGGTCGGGACTTCGAACGTCCAGATCAAGGGTGAATTGTTGTTGGGTATCGAGCAATGTTTGATCGCACATCGCGGCGTTGATCCATCTGAAATCAAAGTGGTCAGATCGAAGCCCGAAGCGCTGGCCCAATGCCGTAAGTACTTGGATACTCATCTCCCCGACGCCGTTCGAGTGGCCACAGCGAGCACGGTCGAGGCCGTGTACATGGTGAAGAGCGGGACGCGTGAGGTATCGGCTGTAGGCCCACACCGGGCGGCAGACTTAGCCGGGTTGCCGGTGATCAGATCCGGCATCCAAGACGGTCAAAACAACGTGACCAGGTTCGTGATGCTCGCATCAACCGACCATGAACCGACCGGCGCGGACAAGACGAGTATCGCGTTCAGTTTCATGAATCGAGACACGCCGGGTCAGCTGTACAAAGCATTGGAGCCGTTTGCGCGTCGGAACATCAACCTGACGAAGATCGAATCGCGACCTACAGGTGAAGAACTCGGTAACTACGTATTCCTATTGGATTTCCTGGGGCATCGAATGGACCCTGAGATCGTTGAGACGTTGAACGGGCTACGAGAGGTGGCGCCGATGGTCAAGGTACTCGGTTCGTATCCGCTGTCCGCCAAGGTTCATTAAAGACGGCTTTCAGATCCACCGTCTAACCCGATTTCGGTACTGATCGTAAACAAAGCCGAGTTTCCCCATAAGGTAGCGCTCTTCCCTCGGTATCGTGTACCAGTTGAAGACCACAAACGACGGGATGGTGGCTAGAATTATCGCGAGCGAGTTGGCGACACACCCGATCCCGAAAATCGCGATCAGCATCGCCAGATAAGCCGGATTTCGAGATGTAGCGTAGATTCCACCCGTGACGAGGTTCGCGGTTGGTTTGCCGACGTTAAAGCTCTCGCCTCGACGACGAAAGGCGAGGATCGAGACGGTGAACATGAGAACTGCGATGGCGAGGATGATGCCGCCGCTGATGTTGTTCCACGGTTCTTGCAGCGGTTCGAACGCCCACACAGTGTTGTGTACGACGCCGGCGAAGATGGTGCAGAGTGCGGGAATTACTGGTGGCAGTCGGAGAAATCGTTTCATTGGTTCGTGATTTTGGATCCTGTGGTGCGCGGTTGTTATCGTGCGGTATGCTAAACGAATCTACCACCCGAATGTATCCAGAAAGAGTTGGGGATGTCCACAAACGACGCTGTAGCCTACCGTTCCCGTGTGAAGTTGGAGAGGATTAAAGGTCCGTTCCGGATTGCGCACCTGCCGATCGACGGCCCGGTGAAGTTCGGCGTTCATTCCGAAGTCGCCGAGCACTACGGAGTCAGCCCGGACATTTCAGAGCCACACGCCACGACGTTGGACTACATCGTGGCTGCGACAAGCGGTTGAATGACGGGAACGTTTGGCGGCGCCCTTGAGGCGCGCGGTATCCCGGCTGGCGAAGGCTACCTCGAATCCGACACCATCGGCGAGATCGAGAAGGAAGGTAACGTCCTAGTCATCAAGCGCATCCATATCACTTACAAACTCAAGATCGATCCGGATCTGCTGGAAGAAAAGCGAGACGCGATCGACCGAGTGATGAGGGTCCACCCCAACTCGTGTCCCGTTTATCGGAGCATCTCGGGAAGTATCGGGATTACGGCGGAGTTGGAGTTGGTTTGAGCGAGCGTTGACGAACTCGATTTTGAAAGAGTAACGGAGTTGCCATCTCCCCTTTATCGCGGGGAGGTAGCAATAATCAGGATTCCCTAACTCACCTGCTGAATCAGCTCGATCCGAATGTCGCCCGGCGCGGCGATGAAGCCGATCTTTCGGCCATCGGGAAGAGCGATGGGACCCTCTTTGAGTTCGGCGCCGAGTGCCTGTAGGCGAGCTATGTCGGCATCCATGTCGTCGGTGTCGAAGCCAAAGTGCTCAAGGCCGTAATGGGCGTTGGCGTCGGCTGGGCCAAGCGTCTCGCCGGTGCGCTCGCTGGAGATGTTGATCGCTAGTCCACCTTCAGTCTGGGTGACGATGAAGCGGTCGCCAAAATCTCGCACCGTGTCGGACATGATTTGGACTTTGAAGGCTTCGACGAACCAGTCGGCCGTCTGCTTGGGGTCGGATGACTTCAGGTGGATGTGGTTGACCAAGAATGGCATGTGCTGTTTCTCCATTGATTTCTAGGGCAATCTCTTAAGTTTAAGCGAATTCGGAAATGCTCCGACGACGCGAAACACGTCAGGAGATCAACGATGGCTTCAACTTGCTTCGTCTACGAGCTCGATGAGATCGCGGGCCCGTTTGTTGTCTTGCTGGCCTTTGGCGGCGATGCCCTCTTCGAACATTTGGAGGCAGAAGGGGCATGAGACGGCGACGGTTTCGGCGTCGGTCTCGAGAAAATGGTCGGTGCGGATGTGATTGACGCGGGTGCCGGATTCTTCCATCCACATTCGCCCACCTCCAGCGCCGCAGCAGAAGCCGCGCGAACGACATTGCGACATCTCGCTCAGTTCAATACCGGCGACGGCGTTGGCGATGTTTCGAGGTTCGTCGTAGATGTCGTTGTGACGACCTAGGTAGCACGAGTCGTGATAGGTCACGCTGCCGCAACCACCGCCGCCGTTCGCACTCCGTTGAGTCACGGATTCTTTGTCTGACATCTTTAGCCGCCCTTCGGAGATCAATCGGTCGACGAACTCTGTGTAGTGCAAGACTTCGACGTTCCAATCGGTCGCGAGGGACTCTGCGACTTGGGAGTATTCATTGCGCATGGTGTTGAAGCAGTGGGGGCAGGTAGTCAAGATCGTCTTGATGCCGTAGCCGTTGACGGTTTCGATGTTCTGACCGGCGAGGATCTGGAACAGGTACTCGTTACCCATGCGTCGTGCGGGATCTCCGGTGCATGTTTCTTGCGATGCGAGCACGGCGAAGTTGACGTTGGCTTTCTTCAAGACGGATGCCATGGCGCGCGTGACGCTGACGCCGCGTTCCACTAACGCGCCAGAACATCCGACCCAGAACAAGACATCCGGATTCGGATTTACGTCGATGGTAGGGACGTCGTCCATATCTTCGAGCCAAGATTCTCTGGTCAGGGCAGTGCCGCTCCATGGATGACCACGTTGCTCCATGGACTGGAGAGCTGACATCGCGGTGTCGGGCGCTGATGCCTGTTCGAGCATCAGGTACCTCCGCATGTCGACGATGGAGTCGATGTGTGAGATCCCGACCGGGCAGGCCTCCACGCAGGCGGCACAGGTAGTGCATGACCAGAGGACCTCTTCTCCGATCGCTTCGCTGACCATCGATGTTGACGGAGACGGCGCCGGTTCGCCAAGCGCGTGAGCTCCGAACACTTCCGGAGCTCGCTGTTCCATGTAACCGCGCATGTCTTGGATGACTTTGCGGGGGGAGAGCGGTTTGCCGGAGGCCCACGCTGGACAGTTGTCTTGGCATCGACCGCAGTTGGTGCAGGCGTCGTAGCTGAGCATCTGCTGCCATGTAAGGTCTTTGAGATCGGACGCGCCGAACGACTCTAGGGTTTCGAAGTCACCCATCGGTTTCAGCGCACCGCGCGGTCGTAAGGGCCGGAGATAGATGTTTAGGGATGAAACGATGATGTGAGACAGCTTGCTGAAGCTGATGGCGGCGTATGCAAGACCGACGGCGAAGATGGCCGCGTGGGACCACCACAGAGCTTTGTGCAACGAGGTCATCGCGTCGGGCGATATTCCCATGGCACTGAACAGCTTCGCGAATATCCATCCGACCGGTGACCAAAGCGCATCAGTCGGTGCGTAAAGGTCGGAGTTCGGGTTAAGTTCGGTTGCTCCAATACGCAGGCCTTCAAGCGCGAAACCGGTGATGACAAGCAGAAGAAGGTAAGCAAGGATCACCGAATCATCGGCGAATGAGTTGATCCGATCCGGTTTGACGACGTACCGGCGCCAGTACGCCATTGCGATTCCGATGAGCGCCAACACACCTCCGAAGACGTCCCAAATGAAGCTGGTCTGAAGTCGGAAATACGCGGTGGGAAAGTTGACGCCAAGGTATTCTTCGAAGTTGAACTCGATCGCGGCGATGGTTGTAGCCAGCAGGAGCACAGCAAATCCCCAGAATATGGCGAAGTGCATGATGCTGGCGTAGCGTTCTCGGCGCGGGTGGAACTTGCCGTGTCCGCCGAATCCGAACGCACCGGTGCGGAGGAATTCACGAACGCGTTCGCCGTGGGAACCAAGTTCGTCGTACTCGGCGCCCAGTCGCCAGAATTGGATCCGGCGATACAGGCCGTAAGCGATAAACGCGATGGATATCGGGGCGATCAGGTAGACGATCGCGCCGAGGAGAGGGTATCCGATGTTCCAGAAATCGGTGCGTCCCGCGACTTCAAACATGCTCGCAATGTTACGCGCGACGGCGTCGTGAGTGCGTTAAGGACGATCGACTGCGGTGTTACTCGGTTTCCGGAGCGCGGCCGATGTGGTACTCGTTGGCACTATCGAGGACACGTTGCAAAAGTTCAAGCGATTCGACTCGTTGAGGAAACTCTGTGCCCCAATGCTCTTTGAGTTTGTCAACGACGGCGCTGAATCTCATCGGCTGGTTGCCGTTCACGATCAGGATGCGGAACACTGCTTCCAAAACGGACAACGTGGGTGTAACAAACTCCACTTTTCCGGAACAGGAACGAGCAGCGTTGTAGATGCTCGTCACGTTGGTGGTTCCAGGGACGACAGGTTTACCTTCCGGATAACGCCTGCACAGACGGCACTGCCCGGACCAGCATAATCGTTGCCACACCTTGAAGATGTAGGATTCGCCAGCATCCTCATTGGCTTGTTCGTTCACCGCGTAAAGAACGTCGGCAAATGAATTGCTTACCGTGGTTTCTTGAGTGGTTTCGGCACCAGAGGTCATTCGACTCGTCCTGATTCATCTTTAGCGATTAACTAATGTACATTGCTTGGAGGATGAACGTCACAATCTCAATCTTTATCGTCGATCGCCCCGCTCAACAATTCGTCGTCCGGCCAATCTAGTATCTCAACCTTTATTTCCGATCCCGCGGCAACCGTTGCGACGTCGTCCGGACAGATCGCTAATCCGCGGGCGTATGCCATCGAGTGCAAAGCGCCCGAACTTTGATTGCCGGTCGATCGGGCGCGGAAGTTGCCATCGTCGTCGCGATAGACCTCAACACGAGCATACACGCGTCGGCCGTCGTGATTGTGGACGGGGTCGTCGAGAGTTGCGATAATCGATGGCTTTGGCAGCGGTTTCTTGCCGAGCATGACACGGATCGCCGGACGACCAAATTGTTCGAACGCGACCATCGCGCTGACCGGGTTGCCAGGTAGCCCGAGATGGGGAACCTTGCGACCATCGGGAGCGTTTAACGCGCCGAAAGCCAAAGGTTTAGCTGGGCGCATACGGACTGACCAGAGGGCGATTTCTCCGCCCTTCGCGAGGACGTCTTTGACAACGTCGTAATCGCCCTTGGATACTCCGGCCGAGGTCACAACCATGTCATACTTGACGGCTTCTTCTAATAACTCTTCAAGAGATTCGATACTATCTCGTGCGATGCCGACAATCTCTGCAACCGCTCCATATTTCTCCGACATTGATGCGATGCTAAAGGCGTTGGAGTTGTAGATCTTCCCCGGACCGAGTTCGTCGCCGGGGTCCACCAACTCGTCGCCAGTGGAAACGATGGCGATGATCGGCCGTCGGATAGCTAGTACTGACGTTCTGCCTAAGGACGCCGCGACACCGATGACACCTGGGGTAAGTTCGGTGCCTTTGGTGACCACCGTCGTCCCACGTTGGATGTCCTCACCCGCCGGTCGGATGTTTTCCCCCGGTTCGGCGCAGAGGTTGATGCTGATTTCGGAAATGGTGTCGCTGATTACCCGTCGGGCATCTTCGTCGGTGTCTTCAAACGGGACGACCGCGTCCGCACCTTCAGGAACCGGAGCCCCGGTCATGATCCTCACCGCTGCGCCGGGCGCAACTGGTTTGGTAGGAACATCACCCGCCGCGATGTAGCCGTTGACCGGCAAACTAACGGGGTTGTATTTTGAAGCCGCGGTGATGTCGACAGAGCGAAGTGCATATCCGTCCATCGCCGAGTTGGCCAACGGCGGAATGTCGAAATCGGCGACTAGGTCTTCGTCAAGCGTGAGGCCCAGCGCTTCAAGGAGCGGTACATCTACCGATGCCAATGGCTGGAAGTACGAGAGGATGCGGTCGCGCGCATCTTCCACGCTGAGCATTTCGGCATCGTAGTGATGGCGATGAGGCCGTTCAACGGTGAACGAATGATGAGATTGTGTGGTCATTGAGTGGGGGTTGTCCCCGATCCTTCCCCTAGTGAGGGTGACGTGCAGAGTTTAGCTTCGGAGCGAAACCCCTAGCTCGTGTTCTAATCTTCGGACGATCTGTTCTTCGGCCCGAGCTATTTGCTCAGACGTCAGAGTTCGAGTGTCAGATTGGTATATGACTCGGATGCCGATCGATTTCTGACCTTCGTCCACACCGCCGCCTTCGTAAACGTCGAAGACTGATGCCGACTTGACCAGTCGGTTCTGTTGGCAGATCTGCAGGGCATCCCCAACGCGGACACTGCTGTCGGCGACCAACGCCAAGTCGCGTTGAGAACCGGGGTATCGAGGGTACGGAGTGTAGCTGTCGGCTCGGGTCTTGTCGCCGACGATTACGCGGAGAGCTTCCATGTCAAGTTCGAACATGACCGCGCCTGGGCTTTCGGCTTCAAACCGTTCCCACACAGCCGTATCGACAATTCCGACGGTGCCGATTGGGGTTCCTTTCCGATCGGCGGTAACGACTTCTGCGGCCTTGCCTTGGGCATAAGTTGTGTCTTCCAAAGGTATGAATCTGGCATCGACCCCCAGCGTTTCCAGAACCTGTTCAATCGCGCCTTTCGCGTCGTAGAAGTCGAAATCGTTGTCGACGCGGTCCCAGAGGGTATCGCCTCGTGGTCCAGTAAGGACACCCGTTAGTTGCTCGGATTGTCGGGGAAGAGGCGCGTTGGGATTCGGGTCAGTTTCGAAGACTAATCCGGTTTCGAACAGTGCCACTGGTCCACGCCAAGTCCGTGTATTGCGGGCCGCGGATTCCAGAGTTGGGGCACGTAACGATCGACGCAACGTTGCGTGGTGGCCGGAGACGGGGTTCTCCAGTTTCACACCTTCGGAAACCCCGTCAATTGACGATCGCCTCGCTGGAGGTGGGGCTTTGTCTTCGAGTTCGTCTGAGATCGCGGCATAGGTGAAGGTCTGGCGCATGCCGTACGCGGTCAATGCGTCGACGACGCGGTGGCGGAATACGTGGGTCGCGCCCGGTTCCCAGCGCGGGACCCGCCCGGCGACTCCGGTGGCAGGTAGATCGTCGTAGCCGATGATGCGCGCCAGCTCTTCGACGAGGTCTTCAGGTATCGCGATATCAGGACGCCAATAGGGGATCGTAACGCGCCAACCGTTTGGACTATCTTCCGGTAATGGTTCAATCTCAAAACCTAGCGACTTTAGTGTCGTCTCAATCTGTTGGACCGGGTATTCCACACCCATGACCCGGACGATGTGATCGTTCGTCAAGTCGACGTATTCTTGCTCAGATCCCTCGCCCGGCCACGTGTCGATAAGCCCCGGGGCGATCTCTCCACCGGCGACCTCTTGGATGATCCGGAGGCAACGTTTGATGCCGACTTCGGCAAGACCTGCTCGCAGCCCCTTTTCGAACCGCAAAGTTGCCTCGCTTCGCATGCCCAGAAGGCCGGCCGTTCGCCGGTTGTTTTGCGGATTGAAGTTGGCGGATTCGAGGAATATATTGACGGTTGTTTCGGTGATCTCGGAATTCTCGCCGCCCATGATGCCGGCCAATCCGATGCCACCGCCAGGATCGGCGATGAGCAGCGATTCGCTGTCGAGTTTGCGGTCGACACCGTCGAGAGTGGTAAGGACTTCACCTTCAACGGCGCGGCGGACGATTACATGATGATCAGTTACTTTGTCGTAGTCAAAGGCGTGTAGCGGTTGCCCGAGTTCGAACATCACGAAATTGGTGGCATCCACGACATTATTGATCGGGCGTTCGCCAATGGCATTAAGGCGTTCTTGAAGCCACGGAGGTGACGGGCCTATATTGACCCTTCTGATGACGGCACCAACGTAGCGCGGGGATAGGTCGCTATCGGCGACGGTTACCTTGGCGAGAGCATCGACGTTGGGTCCCGTAGTCGGATAATTGAGTGACGGCATTCGGAGCGTCTTGCCGGTAAGCGCCGCGACATCGCGAGCAACTCCGACCACTCCTAGGCAGTCCGGCCGATTCGGTGTCAGCTCGATGTCCAGGACGGTATCTCCGATTACATCGCCGATAGGAGTACCGATACATGAGTTTTCGGGAAGCACGAGTATGCCGTCGTGGTTTTCGCCGATGCCGAGTTCCTTCTCGGAACAGACCATGCCGGATGATTCAACGCCCCGGATCTTCGATCGCCGCAGACGTCGGGTTTTTCCTGGCTCTTCGCTGTAGGCATCGAATAGTTCGGCGCCGATCGACGCGTACGCGATCTTCTGACCCTTGGCGACGTTTGGGGCGCCGCAAACCACCTCGTGGACACCCTCTCCATCGTCGACGTGAACTAATCTGAGGCGATCCGCGTTAGGGTGTGGAGCAACGTTAAGGACTTCGCCAACTACGACGTTTTCGATATGACGGAACCGCTTTACCGAATCGACTTCGTTGCCGGCCATCGTGAGGCGATGGGCGAGTTCGTCAACGTCGATGTCGATATCGACGTAACCGCGGAGCCATGAGAGAGGGACTTTCATCAGGAGGTGCTGTCGTATCGGCTAGAACTGGCTCAGGAAGCGCAGATCGTTCGAGAAGAAATGTCGGATGTCTTCGATGTTGTAGCGCAACATCGCGATGCGTTCGGGTCCCATCCCGAAAGCGAATCCGGTGTATTTTGCGGGATCGTATCCGACCCCTTCTAGAACTTTGGGATGCACCATACCTGCGCCCATGATCTCGACCCATCGGCCGTCCCAATCCACGGAAACGTCAACGCCCGGCTCGACGAATGGAAAGTAATCACAACGGAATCGGATCTTGCGTTGGGTACCGAATATGCGACGGGCAAACTCGTAGAGCGTGCCTTTTAGGTCGGCCATCGTCACGCCCTCGTCTACCGCCAACCCTTCGATTTGGTGGAACTGCCACTCATGCGTGGCGTCTGTGGCTTCATGACGGAAGCACAAGCCCGGCGACACGATGCGGACCGGAGGTTTCTGCTTTTCCATCGTTCGAATCTGCATGGGGGACGTCTGAGTTCGCAACAGGACGCGTTCGTCGGAGTTGCGGTCGATCCATAGAGTGTCTTGGAGGTCGCGTGCCGGATGATCGGCTGGTACGTTCAACATGTCGAAGTTGTATTTTTCGAGTTCTACAATCGGCCCTTCAACAGTCTGAAATCCCATGTCGTTGAAGACATCGAGGATTTCGCGCATCATCATCTCGGAGGGATGAAGGCCGCCAAGGTTTGATCGTCTGCCGGGCAAAGTGATGTCGATGGCATCGCCAGGCGCGAAATCGCGTTTCGACTCCGAAACGTGTTGAGCGGCCTCGTCAAATGCATTGCAGAGGCGGTTTTTGAGGCGATTAAGGTCGGCGCCAGCCTCGCGTCGGACCTCGGGTGGCAAAGTACCGATGGAACGGAGCCGCGTCGATAGGACTCCACGGCGTCCGAGATACTCGATACGCCATTCTTCGATCTCAGATTCGGACTTCGCCGCGGCCAGCGAATCTAAGGCCGCGCGCTCCAACTCTTGCGTTGATGCGGGTGAAGCTTCCGGCATCAACGAACCTCCAGACGAGTGATACTTTTTTCCGACATCATGAACGTTTCAATCGCTGAGTTTGCGCTTAGTTGAAAGTATAAACCTGCCGGAATCTCGGCAATGGTAAAACGCGCAACAACGCCGTATCATGGGCGCATGAACAACGAGAACACGATTCCCATTACCAAAGTACTAGTCACGGGCATGAGCGGACTGATCGGCGGTGTTGTTGGCCGCGAGCTATCACAGCGGGGGTACGAGGTGTCGGCGCTAAACCGTCAGGACGTTTCCGGCTACCCGACGACGCGTGCGAGTATCACCGATGCTGACGCGATCCGTCCCGCATTTGAAGGTATCGACTGCGTAGTTCACATGGCGGCATATCTCGGCCCTGCCGATGCGTCCCAACTCTCGGTCAACATCGAAGGCACCTACAACGTCTACGAAGCGGCGAAATACGCCGGCGTAAAACGCTTCGTCTTTGGCAGTTCCGGCGCCACGCAGATGCGATACGAGGTTGACGAGCCATTTCTGTCCATGATTGAGGCCCGTTACGACGATATCCCCGAGCCGACACCGCGCGTCTATCACTCGTCACCGCCGAGGCCAGGCAACATGTACGGTGTCGCCAAGCTCGCAGGAGAGGCGATGGGCCGCTACTACTCGGAGACGCACGGAATGTCGGTTATCTGCATCAGGTTGGGGAGGGTCACCGCGGAAAACGAACCCGATTCGCCGCGCAACGCCGCCGTCTATCTCAGCCACCGAGATGCCGCGCAGATCGTCTGGCGATGCGTCGAAGCACCGACCGACGTCCGCTACGGCATCGTCTACGGCGTTTCCAACAACCGCACCCGCTTCAGAGATTTGGAGCACACGACCAAGCTGATCGGCTACGTACCGCAAGACGGTTGGACGTGGTGATAGCGTTGACATTAACGGGCATTGAAACACAGGATGCACCAGCTATGACAACGAAAGCCACAGTTGAATTCGACAAAGACGTTGCTGATTTCCTCGATGAAGAATGTCGACGCCAAAACAAGCCCATCGGGCAGGTAGTTAACGAAGTCGTACGCCAGCAAATACCACCCGTGGACGCAAGCGCAAATGACCGCAAGCCATATCGCGTCGAGCCTTTTGAAGGCGGTTTCAAACCGGAATTTGAGGGAATGACTCCCAAGGAGATCCTTAACAAGCTAGACGACGAGTACTACGCCAAAAAGTTGGCTGGCGGTACTGACGCATACAACGAACAGAAAAAGCCACAATGATCGTTCCCGACGTAAACCTTTTGCTTTACGCCTATCGTCGTGAATTGCCTGATCACGAAGCCGCTCGGCAATGGTGGACTGGTCTTTTAAATGGCGACGAGGAAGTCGGCATACCTTGGAGTGTCGTCGTCTCCTTCCTACGCCTAATGACCAATCGACGCGTGATGGCTCCTCCCACAGCTTTATCCGACGTGATTGACAGCGTACAATCGTGGTTCGAACATTCGCATGTCGTGATACTGGCACCGCGTCCTGATCACTTAGGTTACCTAGTAGATTTGCTCCAGGCTGTGCAGAGGGGAGGGAACACCGTGCCCGATGCTCACATCGCCGCAATTGCGTTGGAGAATGACGCCGAAGTCCACACCAACGACTTTGGCTTCCGCCGCTTCCCCGGCCTCCGATGGCACAACCCTCTCCAAACCGCTGCAACCTGAGCCACCTCCTAAACGATCCGCGTCCCAATAGGTTCCCCCTCCGCACACTTCACCAGGGACCCACGAACTCGCCCATCAATGATGTGCGCCGACTTAGTCCCACCCAGTGACTCGATGCAGGCCTCCAGCTTCGGTATCATGCCACCGCCAGCAACGCCGCTATTGATCAATTCGGTAGCTTGGCGCTTGGTCATCTGCGGAACGATCCGACCGCGCATATCCAACACCCCTTCAACATCGGTCTGAAAAATCAACGCTTTGGCTTCTAAAGCGCGGGCCAAATGTCCGGCCGCAGTATCGGCATTGATGTTGAGTATTTGATCGCTCAACGACGTGGCTTCCAGATTGAGCGCGGCCGGTCCAACCACGGGAATTCGGCCCGAATCGACGATCACCTGAACCGGAACCGGATTCGTCGTTTCGATCCTCCCAACGTAACCCAGTTCAGCATCTTGAACGACGGCGCTGAACATCCCATCGGAGACTCCTGACACGCTGACCGCAGGTGCACCGGCGCGAACAATCTCGGCCACCAGGTTGGAGTTGACGAGACCCGTAAGCACCGCAACCGCCACCTCGAGCGTCGCCAAGTCGGTCACCCGCAGCCCGCGCACGAATTGCGAACGAACTCCCTGCTTGGCTACCCATTCAGAAATCGTCTTACCGCCGCCGTGGACAACGACTGGCCGCATCCCACGCTTCCACAGCTCGACGACGTCGTCGATCGTCGAGTCGCCTTCGCCTAGCGTCGAGCCGCCGATCTTGACTACGATGCAATCTTGGTCTTGCATCACGTGGTGTACGCCGAGTTGAAGACTACGTACTCCTCGGTAAGATCGCAACCCCATGCTTCGCCGAAACCTTCGCCGCAATTCAGATTGGTACGTAGTTCAACCTCGGGTTGGTCGAGGGCCGCAATCACGCTCTGGGGGTTGTACGCGATGGCCTTGCCCTCGGCCACGATCTGAATACCGTTGACATAGATGTCGATCTGCGATTCGACTAGCGGGATGCCGGTCTTGCCGACGGCCATCATGATTCGTCCCCAGTTGGGGTCGCGACCGTAGACCGCGGTTCGGACGAGCAGTGAAGCGGCCACCGAGCGCGCAGCTTTGCGGGCATCGGCGTCGGATTCGGCGCCCTCAACCACGGCAGTTATCAGATGTCGGGCCCCTTCACCATCGCGCGCCAACTCTATCGCGAGGTGGCGGTTCACCAATTCGACTGCGCTCGAGAACTTCGCCGAATCGTCGTCGCCGCCAGAAACACGAGGGCTGCCAGACGCGCCGTTGGCGAGAATCGCCACGGTGTCGTTCGTGCTCTGATCGCCGTCGATATCGATCTGGTTGAAACTCAAGGTGACAGCCTTGGAGAGCGTCGACTGCAGGAAGGCTTGATCGACATCGGCGTCGGTCGAGATGAAGCAAAGCATCGTCGCCATGTTGGGGTGAATCATCCCCGCGCCTTTGGCACAACCGCCGACCGTTACCGTCGATCCATCGCTGGCCTGATACTGCACCGCGATCTGCTTGGCGTGGGTGTCGGTGGTCATTATCGCCTTGGCGAACTCCAAACCCGCGTCGTCGCCACTCCGAACATCTATCTGCGGCGTAAAGTCCCGGATGATATTCATCGGAAGCTCCACTCCGATGACACCAGTGGAGGCAACGAGAACTTCGTCGGCATCGACCCCGAGTTGGCCAGCCGCGATCGAAGCCACGTCCCGAGCGTCAACTAGCCCCTGTTCGCCGACCGAGCAATTGGCGCAACCGCTGTTGGCAATGACCGCGCGGGCTGAACCTCTAGCAACCACGTCTTTGGAGACGGTGACCGAGGGCGAAACGACGCTGTTCTGAGTAAATGTGCCGGCGACGGTGCAATCTCGATCCGAGTAGAGCAGTCCGAGGTCGTATTTATCTTCGCCAGGGGTCTTAATTCCGGCGAATACACCACCGGCTTGGAATCCCTGTGCCGAGGCGACTCCGCCGCCTTCGACCATCGTCAGATCTTTATCGTTAGACATTGCTCACATCTCAACCGACGCAAAATGCGCGGTCGGCCTTGGATTGGTTACTCTTCAAAGGCTCGAATTGCCCATGAAATAGACTTTATAAGAGAGAAGCCATCGTCTG
This sequence comes from SAR202 cluster bacterium bin127, assembly GCA_002239045.1. Classification (GTDB taxonomy): domain Bacteria; phylum Chloroflexota; class Dehalococcoidia; order Lucifugimonadales; family Lucifugimonadaceae; genus Bin127. The sequence continues at coordinate 16,980 of MPNN01000015.1, read as the reverse complement.
AATTGGCACTGTATTTTTCTGGTCGGGATCGTCGAAATGCTCCAAACTCACAACGCAGATGTTCTTGTTGCAGGTCAAGGTGCAGCCGCCTTCGCCGCCGCACTCTACGCCGCAAGATACCAACTCAGCACCGTCATCGCCTCAGAGTCGTTCGGCGGTGAAACCGCAATCGGTGGTTTGATCGAGAACTACCCCGGAACGCCCGACATCGACGGCTTCGATCTGATGCTGAAATTCAAAGAGCAGGTCGACAAGCTCGAAGTCCCCACAATCTCGCGCAACCTTGAAGCGGTCGAGCCAAATGGTGATCGTTTCCTCTGCACGCTTGAAGGCGGCGATATCGTCGACGCCGGATCCGTAATCCTCTGCGTCGGACGCGAACGCCGCACCCTCGGACTGCCCATGGAATCCGAGTGGACCGGCAAGGGTGTCTCATACTGCTCGACATGCGACGCCCCCCTCTACCGCAACAAAGAGGCCGCAGCAGTCGTCGGTGGAGGCAACGCCGCAACCGAAGGCGCAATCCTACTCGCCCGCTACGCAAAACACGTTTACCTCATCTACCGAGGCGATGAACTCTGGCGACCGGAGCCGATACAGCTAAAAGTCCTGTCTCAGATCCCGAACATCCGCGTTCTGTTGAACACCAACGTCACTGAACTAATAGGAACGGACCTCGCGGGCCTGACCGGCATCCGCATCTCACGACCGATGGACGACGACGAGAAGATCGAGATCCACGCAGAACAGACCGAACCGATGAACAAGTCCCGCGAAGACGACCACGGGAAAGACGTCATCAATCTCGACGGCATCTTCATCGAGGCCGGTGCCGACCCGCGACTGGAAATACCCAACATGCTCGGACTCGACATCAACGAGGAGACCGACGAAGTCCACGTCGACCGCGGCCAGCGCACCAGCATGCCCGGTATATACGCCGCCGGCGACCTCACCGACGGAACATCACTCAAGCAGACGGTAACCGCGGCCTCCCAAGGTGCAATCGCCGCACTCTCGGCGTATGGCTACGTCCTCGCCGGCGAGCACCACTACGAAGCAGCGTAGGGGCAGTTCGCGAACTGCCCCTACTGTCCGTAACCGCCGTCATTCCGGCGAAAGCCGGAATCCAGAGGGGAAGGGCAGCGGGGACGCGCCAGCGAACTGGCCCAGAATTCATTACAAACGAGGTTACGCAACCACCTTGCCCGCCACGACTAAGGGCAAACAAAACCCATGAGAGCCCCAATCAGCACCACATCCGAGGAACGTCTGGTTACCGCACCAGACATCCCGCACGTCGAGCCGCAACTCGGAACCGTCGCAGTACTATACACCAAACCGGAAACTGTGCTCTCCGACTATGCCGACCTCATGGATTTGGCCGGGTACCAAGACGCCCTGACGCCGGACATCGAGACACTGCTCAAGGTCAACATCTCCTGGCAGCACTACTATCCGGCATGCTCGACGGCCCCTTGGCAGATCGAAGGTGTCGCCAACAAACTCCGCGCCGACGGGTTCGACGATTTAACCGCCGCACACAACGGCACCGTCGTTGTCGATCCGATCGAAGGCCGCATCAAGAACAAACACGCCGCGGTTGAAGACCGACTAGACATTCCCCACGTCATCCTCGACACGCCCGAAATGCAATGGGTGCGCTACCGACCCCAAGCTGAGATGCTCGTCCTCAACGACATCTACAAAGACGGCATCTACATCCCCGAGATGCTCCTCGGCACCAACATCATCCAACTCCCAACCGTCAAAACCCACGTCTTTACCCAGATGACGGGCGCGATGAAGAACGCCTTTGGCGGCCTCCTGCATCGCTACCGCCATTGGACGCACGCCCAGATCCACGAAACCCTCGTCGACCTCCTCCAAATCCAACGCGAAATCCACAGCGGCCTCTTCGCCGTCATGGACGGCACCTTTGCCGGCGATGGCCCCGGCCCCCGCGCCATGCGCATCCACAACAAAAACATCATCCTCGCCTCCGCCGACCAAGTGGCCATCGACGCCGTCGCCGCAAAACTCATGGGCTTCGACCCCATGTCCATACCCAAAATCCGCATCGCCCACGAAATGGGTCTAGGCATCGGCAACCCAACCCAAATCGACCTCAAAGGCGACGACATCGCCAACGTCAAATGGGACTTCTCCCCAAACGAAAACACCTTCGCCTCCCGCGGCCAGAAACTCATCTACTGGGGCCCGCTAAAACCATTGGAAGGCATGCTCCTACGCTCACCCATCACCCCCTGGGCCTTTGTCGCCTCCAACCTCTACCACAACGAATTCTGGCTCCGCTTCATCGGGCGAAAACGCGTTTCAGACGCACTGAAGACGCCTTGGGGGGAGTTGTTCAAGCGGTATTGAACCTCTCGATTCGCGGCTACCGACTCGATTGACGCTAAAACGCATATGAGTTAATCTAAAAGGACTGGCGCTCAAGCATTTTCGGCTTTATCGCCATCCGATTAAGTGGCCCCGTGGTGTAGTGGTCTAACACGCCTCCCTGTCAAGGAGGAGATCGGCAGTTCAAATCTGCTCGGGGTCGCCACTCTTCCCTGCATTCGCCACCAAAGCTACAATTCGTAGCGTCGCGACTGATTCCACTCCGCCTCGGACCTCATCTCATGAAACTATTCGAAGCAGCATTCCCATTCGCCGATGACGTGCTCGCGTTGCCTGTCGCAGACATCGACAATGCCGCCGAATACTACGCCAAAGCCTTCGGCCTCACCGAAATCGAACGACACGAAAACCCCGTCCCAACCGTCATCATGGAGCGAGACGGTACGCGGATCGGCTTCGCCGTCAACGGCGGTGACCCAACCCAAGACGGTGCCGCGATCCGAGTTACCGATGCCCAACGTGCCAAAGACGAATTCGAAGCCAACGGCGTAGAAACCGGCAACTGGCGAGTCGACGAACGCGACGGCCAGAAACTCCAAGTCTTCTTCGTAGTCGCTCCCGACGGTCTCTGCTACTACTTCCACCAAACCATTGACTGATTTTCAGTGCGCGGCAACGAATTCGCGAAATCGCTCATCCGCGACCGCAATTCGTCGCGTCGAGCCTAAAGCCTCTTGCCCTTTCGCCATGCAACAATGAGGTTAAGCACCACCTCTGCTATTCTGACCGAAATGCGCTTAAACACCACCGATTAAAACCCCAATCAATGCCCATCAACGAAACCCAACTCAACGGACGCATCGCGACTCTGTTGGACCGCATGAATGCGCGTTGGAGCGCATACGGAGAAGCCCATGGTGCCTTCGGAGGCAACCAGCGACAACCCGACATCCTCGTCCACCAGCAAGGCCTTCGCCCCGTCGTCATCGAAAACGAATACCTTCCCGCAAACACCGTTGAACCAGTAGCGACTTCAAGGCTCGGCGAGAATCTAGACACCAACATCGTCGGAACATCTGGCAACATCAACGCTGTCGTCGCACTTCGCTCGCCGCGCGACCTCCACGACTGCCGCAGCCACGACCAAGTTGACAACCTTCTGCGCGGCGGCATCCAACTCGAATACGCCCTCTACACCGGCAAGACCAACGAAGATTTCAACCGATTCCCCCAACAAGGATTCATCCCCGGCAACCTGAAAGACCTCGCCGCATTCATCAGCTACGCAGCCGTCCCCGAAGACGCCATCCAAACCGCCATCGACACCCTCATCAGAGGCATCGGCGCATCCGCAACCATCCTCCGCGAAGCGTGCGAGGTGAGCGAAAGCACCAAAGAAGCCATCACCGACATCCTCAAACAGGACTATAGCGATCAAACCTTGCGCACGGCCGCAACGATCATGATCAACGCCTTGGTCTTTCACTTGAGCCTGTCTGGCAGGCATGGGATGCCTAACTTCAATGACACTTGTCGTAAAGGCATACCCGTTTCTGGTCTGATGCAAGAACAGTGGAACCAGATTTTGGACGTCAAATGCAGTTCGAGGTTCAAAATCGCTGTCAAATTGCTTCAAGGCATTGCCTCAATCGAGCATGCAGATCGTGTTTTGGACGTCATGGTGGGAACTGCAGGAAGAGTTCATAGCATAGGCGTCGCAGAATACCAAGAACTCTTCGAGTTCGGCGGCGCGGACAACGAATCGAACATCCACAGAGTGTTTCAGATCTGCCTGTCCGAATATCACTCTGATCACCACGAAAACCTCAAACTGGTCCCGGAAAGTGATTGTGTTGACGCCCTGCACGGTCAAGCATTAAGATGCTGGAAACGCCCTTCAAAATACCGAACGAACATAGCCATCGATAGTCAAACAGGGGAGTCGGGGTGACGAACAGAACTCCGTGCGAATCAATCATTGAGCGTTGGTGGCGAGCCCTCGGAACCCAAACGCGAGGTCACATAGCGGGTGGATTAGTTCTTGTGGAGAACCTGCGAGACATGGGCGACGAACTTGATTTTGATCTCGATGCCCATAAGGCTGGTCGTAGCGACCAGCTCAGAAATGCAACCCGCGCGAAAGTGCAAAGTATCTTGGCTCGTTTCGGAGAGGAACGAGTATTGCTGAAAGAAGGCGGGCGTACCAGCCGTGGACTGGTGCGTAGTCTGACGCCATTTCTAAGAGATTTATCAGGCGCTGGCTTGGAACTCCTGACCGCAGATGAGCGAGAAGCAGAGTTCGATAGAATGCAAACCATCCTCGTTGGTAAGGCGAGGAAAGTGTTCGACGGGGAGAGACTCTCGTTCGAATTCCGACATCGTACCGCTTCGCGTGAAGTTATCCGAGTCATTTTGGATGCTGCCCATGAACGAGGAAAGGCTGGCGATGTCGCCGAGTATTTGGTCGGGGCAAAGCTCGCGTTGCGCTTTCCCGAGTACGACATTAGAAATTCTGCTGTCAGCGCAGCAGACGACCAAGGAGCGAACCAAGGCGACTTTCAAGTAAATGATTGCGTGATCCATGTGACAGTGTCCCCAAACAATGGACATTACGACAAATGTCTACGTAACATCTCCGACGGTTTCCGAGTATTCCTTCTGGTGCGAGATGACATGTTGGAAAGCACGCGCCGAATTATTCGCCAGTTGACCGACGCCCAAGCATCCGTGGAATCGATCGAGTCATTCGTTTCGCAGAATATCGAAGAATTAGCGCACTTCGCCGGAATGCGGATCCCCCAAAACCTAAAGGCCCTGATCGAAAAATACAACGAGAGGGTCGCCGCGGTAGATACGGATTTGTCCTTGCAGATCAACATTCCGGCGGGCCTGGAGTCCTAAAATGGTGATCGCTTCACGAGAGGTGCCGTTCGCGACGTCAACTACCGATACCTCTGAGATACCTCTGACGGCCATCGAGTACTTTGCGGGCGTGGGATTGTTCCGAATGGGACTGGAACGCGCCGGCTGGAGCGTTGAATTCGCGAACGACTGGGATGGTGAACGCGCGCAGATTTACGAGGGTTTTTTTGGGGACAAATACGAAATCCGGGACATTTTTTCCGTGTCGCACGAACAGATACCTCACGCGACATTGGCCACCTGTTCTTTTCCATGCATCGACCTTTCGTTGGCTGGAAAACGGCAAGGAATCCATGGGCAGCATACGGGAGCATTCTGGGGATTTCACGAATTGTTGAAGTGTCAAGGTTCAAACTCACCGCCCATTGTGTTGTTAGAAAACGTTCCTGGATGGCTGTCCTCCAACGGGGGAGATGATTTCTACGCAACAGCCACGGCTTTGAACGACCTAGACTACGCTTGTGATGTCTTTGTGGTAAACGCGAGATCATTCGTTCCCCAGAGCAGGTCGCGTGTTTTCATGGTGGGAGTTAAGGGTGCCACCGCAAGCACAGGTTTCACGAATCCACGTAGCACGAGACTCATGCCTGCGAAACTGAAAAAACTGGTCGATGCGAACTCGGCGATTGATTGGATGCAACTAGATGTTCCGGAACCCCCTCCCTTCAGAAGTGAAGGTTTTTCATCCGAAATCGTTGAGGAGATTCCCGACGACAGCAGCCTATGGTGGCCACAGGAAAAAGTCGAGAAACATCTGCGAATGATGTCACCCGCGCACTTGGAATTCGTGAATTACTTGACAAATCGTGACGAAATCAGCCATAGAACATTTTTCCGTCGACGTCGTGTTGTAGGCCAGCGTGCCGAAGTCCGGTCAGATGATATTGCCGGGTGCTTGAGAACTGCGGTCGGCGGAAGTGGAAAACAATTCATGGTTTCGGTTGGGCAAGGCTCGACCCGCATGAGGACGTTGACGACGAGAGAATATGCACGATTACAGGGCGTGCCCGATGAGTATCCAATTGTCGCAAATTCCGAACGTCAATCGCTCAGCGCATTTGGTGATGCCGTATGCGTCCCCGTGATTTCATGGATAGCCAATGAAGTGTTGAATCCATTGACAGTTGCCTTGTCTCATAAACGTTAGCAATGCTGTCATATTTCGTTCCCACGATCAAGCGCATCACCCCCACCGCCATCCAAACCGCCCACATCATCGACACCCGCAAACTACTAGACCGCCGCGTCCTCATCGACCTCCTAAACCTCCCCGAATCCATCCTCGAACCCCTAGACCTACTACGCCTAAAATGGTGCTCCGAACCCAGCGTCCACGGCGGAAAACCAACCGCACCGAAAAGTGTGCGATAGTGTCTAGGATTGCTGCAACGCAAAATCATGGCATTTGATGATCATCCTTTCGAATCTGAACAACTCGTTCCAACGTTACTACGCGTGCCAAGCAGCCTATCGCGACTGCCGCCGCCGAAATTCCCGCAGAAACGGTTTATGTCCGAAGCCCGTGACCTCGCAGGTTCACTAGCGAAACTAGCCGGTTTTTCACCGGGCACATACTCCTCGAACAACCTCCCACCGTTTCAACAGATCCAAGCGGTATACGACGGTCTAATTTGTGAGATCGACGCCATTATTGTCGGTGCGAACGCCCTGGACCTATGCGAAACGCTTTATAGACGTCACGAGGAAATCACTGGACATATGATCCGTCTCAAGCACGGATCAGTCATTGAACAAATGACTGGGCGGGATACGAGCCCTTCAATCGAGGCCGAACAACATTGGTCTAGGGTCGCTCCGTACACTGAAACGCTGCGTTGGTTGATCGAGTACTGCGTCAAAACAGCTTCCCCGACTGGCAGAAAGATAGGAGGGTCAAAAATAGAAAGGCTCATTGCAGTTGCGGGGGTCTGTTTCGAATGGGATTTGATGTGGGAGAACATTACCCGCAATGTTTTCAGTTACGAAACTCACGTCTCATCCAAGTTCGCCATCACTTTCTACGCAACTGATCACACACGACTAACATGGCGTCGAATCGATGCTGAGCGCTTAAAGTACATACAACGTTCCGACAAACATCTCGCGAATTCAATGCGACTACCAAGCCCAGAATCCTCGATGGAAAAAGTCATCAACTTGCCGGAGTTTCAGATCTTAGAAGAACCGTTACAACATGAACGTGGATACAAGTTGAGTGATTGGTTGAGGTTCGCCTATGGTTTGATCGATTCATTTGAGGCCCCTCAATATTTCAAGACATGCGGTTCAAAAAAACTCAGTAATTTTCTGTCGCGCAAATGGCAATTGCCCCCTGACCGATTGCAGCGAATCTTGATCGATCACGCGATGTCAAGGGCAACGGTAGCCAATCTCAGTGCTAAAGACCTTGAACCCGTCGCGAACGCTCGGCGCGATTCGAGACTTTTGCGGCGTCCCGTTATCAGTTTGGATCACAGGAACAGGACGCTTTATTTATATGGTTTGGAAACTGTCTCAATCGGAATAAAGATGGTATTCCGCACAATTTTCCGTCGGCAACAATTATTGCCCGGCAACACTGAAGGCGGCCCACTAGTCACCGCAATAGGTCGACTACAGCAAACCTTAGGAAACGAATTCAGAGACTACATTGCGAATCTTTGCCGAGAAAGCAACTTCGAAGTCCAATTGGAGAAAGGCCAGGTTGGCAACGAATCTACACCGCAAGGGGAAGGGTTCGGTCCCATTGATGTTTTCGTCGTCGATCGCAATCACAAACGGTTCGTCTTGGTTGAAGTCAAAGACGTTGCTGACGAAGGGTCAGTTCCCAAGAAAATGCAGGAAGACCGCGACCGCTTTGTGAAATTTCAGGTCGGCTTAACTAAGCAAACCGAGTGGTTCGCCAATAGGATCAATGGATTGAAGCATGAGTCATGCTTGTCGCAAGATGAAAAGTGGTCCGTTGACGGAGTCATCGTCGTGCGAGAACCACGACTGTGGATGTATTCGCATCCCGAACCACTGAAAATCGTTCACGAACTACAGTTTCTGCGCGCGCTCAAAAACGGAGGCACATTCGTAACCAAGCCTACCCCGTAAATCCATACGCCAAAGAAGCCATAAAACCGCCATCCACGCCATCCACGTCAACGACTTCATCACCCTCGACTAACGCCCACCCACCTCAGCGAAGACTCCCGTATCATTCCCTCAAGAATGTAAGGAGTCCCCCGAGGAAACCACCAAATGAAAATCACCGATCTCAAGTGCGCCATCATCGGCGATAACCCTATCGTCCGCATCACTACCGACGCCGGCATCGAAGGCCTCGGTCAAGCCGAGTGGACGAAGCCCTATCTCAAACCCTTCGTTCTCTACTACCGTGATGCCATCCTTGGCCAAGACCCTACCGACGTCGAGCGTGTCATAAGCCGTATCCGCAGGCTGGGCAGCTTCAAGCCGTGGGGCGCTGCGGTCAGCGCCATTGAGGTCGCGCTCTGGGACATCGCCGGTAAAGCAGCCGGAGTACCCGTCTACAAACTCCTCGGCGGAAAAGTCCGTGACAAAGTCCGCGTCTACAACGGCGGCATCCGCGTTCCTCTCAAAGGCAACGATCCGGAACACTTCGCCGAAAACATGGCCGAGATGAAGGAGTTCAAAGAGGGCTTCTCCATCATTAAGCAGGGCATCTCGTTCCACTCCCAAATGGCTGCCGAAGTCCCTAACTATTTCTACGGCGAGTTGCCCAAATACGACGGCCCGCCGCGCGGCGGCGTACGTCCACCAGTCGGCGGACCGCTGACTGAACAAGGTCTGAAACACACGATCGCCTGCGTCGAAGCGATGAAAGACGTCCTCGGAGACGAGGTCGGACTAGCCCTCGACTGCGGCCCCGGAATGACCGTCCATGACACTCTCCGTCTAGCCAAAGCCCTCGAACCGCTCAACATAATGTGGCTCGAAGACACCATCACCGGCGATTACACGCCGTATGTCCTGCCCGAGCTTTTCCGCGAGGTGCAGATGCAGACCTCCACACCGATCCACACCGGCGAGCAGATCTACCTTCGTCAGAACTTCAAAGACCTCATCGAATCCAAGGCCGTCCGAGTCATCGGCCCCGACCCGCTCGACGTTGGCGGCATCGCCGAACTCAAGTGGATCGCCGAGTTCGCCGACATGCACGGCATCATGATGGCACCACACGGCGTCGCCGACGGCATCATCGGAATCGCCGCACACGTCCACCTCGCCGCAACCCTCCCACGCAACTACATCGCCTTCGAGTACCCCGCCGGCAAACCCGAATGGTGGTACGACATCATGGACGGCCTACCCGACCCGATAGTCGAAAACAGCCACATCAAAGTCTGGGACACCCCCGGCCTAGGCGTCGAATTCAACATCCCAGCCGCAAAGAAATATCTTTCCGATGAGGATAAGAGCTTCTTCGATTAGATAGCGAGAGCGTTGATCGGATTCCTGAGCGAATCGAGTTTTCAACTCCACAGGAATTGCCAGCCAATCAATATTGGCTAGATCATGTCAATTGAGTCTTGGAATGCGCTTCAACTAAGATCATCAATCCCGATTGGGTCTTCGATACGTCTCATTTCAACGTATGGTGCGCCGTTTTTCGTCACCAACACGGGGTCGCCTGTCTTTTCGATCTCGTCGATGATCTCAAAACACTTCTGTTCGACTTCTGCTACGTCATATCTTTTCATTCTTCATTCCTCAAAACAGCTTTCATTAGTGCGTTCGAAATACCTAAGAATATCCGACTTACATCTAACCAAACCCCCGCCAATACCTCCGACCTTCCCAACGAACCATCGTCCCCCAACCCGGCGGACTCAAATGGCTGCCCAATACCGTAATCCCCTCGCGTTCCGCTCGATCCAACACTTCATGCCGTAACTTCATCGCTGCCGCCGGATCAGTGTCCAGCGCAAACGGCAAATCGGTGTCCGTGGCATGCATCGGGTTGATCAAAATATCACCCACGAATAGCGCGCGCTCCTTGCCCGAGGCCAACATTAACGCCATGTGCCCCGGCGTATGACCCGGCGTCGGTACGGCCGTCACCCCTGGCGCGAGCTCCGTCTCGCCGTCCATCAGATCCAAAACCCCGATCTCCTCCAGCGGAATCACGCTCCGCTCGATCGGCTCCATACCAAACTCGCTGTCGTCGTACGGAACCGTGAAGTGATCCCAATCCGCACGATGAACCGTATACCGCGCATTCGGAAACACCGGCACATCCTTGGTCGCCGGATCGATGTTCCAACCCACATGGTCTGCATGAAGATGCGACATAAATACCGTATCGATCTCGTCAGTCTTCACACCCTTGCGCACGAAATCATCCATCAACTCCGCCGCCGTCGCGGAGCCCAGCATCTTCCCATGCGGACCAAACCCCGTGTCCGCGATCACATTCTTTCCTCCAGAACCCATCACAAACACACCTAGATTCATCAAGAAGTGCTGACCCGAAAAACACTCCGGAAACATCTCGTAGTAGTGCGACCAATGCTCCAAAGGAGTATCCGGAAACATCAACCTAGGGTCGAACTGCACGCTCCCGTCGCTAAGCGACGTAACCCGAATGTCTCCAACGTACAGAACCGAATCTGCCATGAGATCAAAGCCCCTTCCAATAGCGCTTGCCTTGCCATCGCACCATCATCCCCCAACCCGGAGGACTGAGATGGCTGCCCAGGACGATCATCTCTTCGCGCTCAGCCATATCCAACAGATGGTGACGCGTCTTAATACCTTGCTCCTTGTCCGTGTCCGGCCAATACGTCAGCTCCGTATCCGTCGCATGCATCGGAGAACCCAGAACATCTCCGATCATCAACGCACGCTCGCGCCCCGACGAAATCAAGAGGCTCATATGCCCCGGAGTATGTCCCGGCGTGTGAATCGCCGTTATCCCCGGCGCCAGTTCAGTCTCGCCCTCCATCAGATCCAACACCCCCGCCTCATCCAACGGAATCGCGCTCCGCTTCACCGCATCGCCACGAAAATCCGCAAGAACCTCCTTAGAAGTAAAGTGCTCCCAATCCGCACGATGAACCCTATAACGAGCATTCTCAAACGTCGGTTCTGACAGATCCTCGGGCCGAGTGTTCCAACCCACATGGTCCCCATGCAGATGCGTCAGGAACACCGTGTCGACCTCATCCGTCCCGATCCCCTTACGTTCGAAATCATTCATCAAATCCGCCGGTGTATCCGCGCCCAGCATCTGACCATGTGGCCCGAAACCCGTGTCAGCAACCAGAGTTTTGCCCGCTGAACGCATCACAAACACGCCCAGATTGAGTAGAAAGTACGGCTTCGAGAAATACTCCGGGAAGATGTCGTAATACTGCTCCCAATGCTCCAGAGGCGTTTCTGGAAACGTAATCCGAGGATCAAACACCACTCGCCCATCGCTCAGCGAGGTGATCGCGATGTCTCCGACATTAAGGACGTCATTTTGCATCGCTACAGTTTAGCAATGTTGACGTCAAGGTGAATTTACGTGCTACTGCCCAGCGAAACAATCCGCGGAGTTAGCCACCGCCTCATCGAATGCGGGATTCACCGCAGCCAGTCCCGACGCGTACAGCGACTGGTCAACCTTGTCGAGAATGCACATCGCCGATGAGTCGGTAATCTCAGCGCCGTCAGGAATGCCCGACAACTCGATCCCGCACGTTTGCGATCCGAAGAGCAGTGAGACAAAGTCGCCAGCCTTCGCGGAGTTACGCGAACCGATCTGAGTGAACGCCCGAATTGATGTCTGGGATGGTTCGTCGGCATTGTCGAGTTCTTCGAGCAGACACGACAGGTCAGCGTTTTCAACATTGCCAAGGCTCGTCGGCAAGTTGAGGAAATCGGTGGGCGTGCCGCAATCATTGAATGTTGAGGCGACCTCAAAATGCTCCTCGTTGGTCGGTACCCAAATTCGATCGAGGAACACTTCGCCAAACCTAACCACGCCCAACGCGTCGACCGCACAACGAGCGGCATTTTCCGTCATCTTGGAGCCATCCTCCATCTGATGTCCAACCTCGCCTTGGCGGCATTTGATGTCAGCAATCATGAATGGCGTGAAATTGGTGAAGAACGAATCCATAGCCGCGCTGTCGGCGGTGTCGGGCTGCACAACCGGTGCGAAATAGCTCGCGGCACCAAGCTCATCAACCATGCATTCTTGGACATCGATGAACGTCTTGCCAGAACCGATCGGAGTTCGGTTCGGTTGATTGGCGTACAAAGCCCTCTCGAACTCGTCTCGCTCCTCCTGGTCGAGGCAGAAATGAGCTGTGATCCACTGTTCGGACACCTCAGTAGCGTCGAAGATGCCGAATAAGGGTTTGAGGGTCGGATCTTCCAAAGTTTCCCCGATGCATGACAAGGTGTCCGATGACAAGTCGGCACCAATGATGTTGATCCTACCGGCAGCGATATTGCGCGTCGTGGTGTCACTGAGACACTCATCGAACTGCAGGAGGAGACTGATTGACGGTTGCGAGCCCACCGTGAAGAACTGCGCAAGGCGCTCGGGACCGCCGGCAAAGGCCGTCATACATGTCACTTCTCCCACCGGGAGCGCTCGCAAAAAGCCCTCCACATCGTTCACATAGTCAACTAGGACCGGATCGAAACCCACCGCGTCAGCGTCGAATTCTCGCGCTTCCACAGTCGCTTGGGCCAACAAATTGTCGGCTACCTGAGTCGCCGCGATATTAGCTGCTTCGGGATCGGTTCCGTTAATCAAGATGACGTCGAATGTCAGAGTCGCGTTGGCCGGAATGACCGGTGGTGAACCCGCCGCGCCGTATGCCAAATCCGGCGGTATCACAACGCGCCGTCGTTCCCCCACCTTCATCTGCGTAATCGTCATCTGCCAACCCGGGATTACCGCGTTGACGGGGAAAACGGCCGGCTCCGACCGCGTATATGAGCTGTCGAAGATGCACCCATCGTCGAGCCAACCCGTGTACTGAACATCAACCTCCCACGTCAGCATCGGCGTAGCGCCTTCGCCCTCCTTTAAGGTGATGAATTGCAGACCGTTAGCGTCCGTCGAGTAGTCGCTTTCAACGACCTCGTCAAATTGCGGCGCTTGAGTCGGATATGCGTTGTTCAAGCAGGTCGAGCCCCACTCGTCGAACGCCGTCGCGAGCACGTCATCTTTTGTTATCTCGCCGTTACTTGCCGACGTTTCGTTGGCCATATCGATCGTTGGCTCTGGCATCGCCGCCGGTTCTGTCGGTTCGGGCGTGGGAGCAGTCGTCGGCGAAGGCAACGCGGCAGTCGGTTCTTTTTCACTGGAACAACCTACGGCCAAGACCAAGATCGAGGCTAGAGCCAATGCGGCGACCGTAAGGCCGATACGCCCGGGGAGCAACAATCGAACGGGCAGTGAGAACTTTGCAGCGCGCGATAACTCGGTACTAGACAATTTGGGACGGCTCGGAAATTGGGATCGATTGACGGACTGTGTAGCGGATCGAATCAGCGCCAAGCCGCGAACGCGCAATCGCTCAATTCTACAAAATCCGCCTTTAACTACCTTTGCGATGCACGCGTCAGCGCGCCTACCGACATCACCCTCAGACCGGTGCCACGTAGTCCACGAACACCGGACTCGTCCAAGCCTTCTCCATATCCGACTGCGTAACCCGAACCCAATACGGATTGATACCAGGTCTCGGTGAATCGTCTGCCACCGAAAACTCAACTCGCTGCGGTCCCGGCTCCGGCGCCATCTCAACCGCGACCGCACGGTCTAGCTGACCCAGTTCGACGCGCCGCGGTCCGTTGACCAGCGAACCGAGCGTCGTCGGTATCCGCACCCGGTCCGCCGCCGCAAACGTGATCCGACGCGCACCATCTTTACCGTGATCGCCATACTGCGAACTTGCAATCACATCACTCGTCAGCGCAACCTCGATGCCCGTCTCATCCGTCCCATCAATATCAAGCAACAACCCACTCGTATACCCGCAACCCCAATACGACCAGCTCACACCCGAATCCGACGATTCCGTAACCTCCGACCTCGGACTATCAAAACGAATCTTCTCGACATTCTTGATCGAACCACCAGATGTCGTAACCGAACCATCCCAAACGACGCCCGAATAACTCGTCTCACGACTCGCTCCTTCCCACGTAACCCGGACACGATTCTCCGACCTACCAGGCGACATCTCTTCGCAGTGAATCAATTCCAGTCCTCGGAACAACTCCACCCGTTCCAACGGACCCGCGCCCAGGATCTTCACCGAGATCTCGGGTGATGCCGCCGTCGAGAACTCCGATCCCATCATATGACCATCTGCCGAGACAGCAGCCACGATCCGAACGCCAGAAGTCGCATACACCCGCCGTGCCTTCATCCCTGCTAATACCGCGTCTAGCGTCAACTCCGTCGCATACACGCCCGTCAACCCGGCCTTCTGATACCGCCTCAACTGATGACCCGGCTGATCATCGCCAGGCCGACCCGTGTAGCAATCGCTGCCGCCGATGAATCCCATCTTGTAGTTCCGCTCGATCGACTCCCTCAGAAACCATTCGAACTGACCGTGCGTCGACGTGATCTCCAGTGCCGGCTCGATCGCCGGTTCATGGTACTGGAGGTCCGCGGCAATGCCACCGACATGAGGCGTCACGACAACATCCGAGTATCGGAACTCCGCATGCATCTCTCGTACGTGCGGCAGATCGGTCTCAAGATCCCAATCATCGATGTGATCGGCGTGTGCCGAACGTCGCAACTCCTGATCAAACCGACGGAAATATACGTTATGATGGCCGCCCCGGTCCGTTGTCGCCGACCACTCGTAACCCGGCAGCGACACGAATCTACCAGGTTCGTAGTGTTCCCGCTCTGCCTTCTGCTGCACATCGTACGCACCCGTCGAGATCGCCGGATCATTGCGTTGGAAACCGGCGAAGTGTATGCCTGCCACATCCCTCGCATACTGGAAAAAGTCGCCGATCTTGTAGGGATCCACTACCTGACCACCATGCGGGTCTCCCCAATAAAGGTGTAACTGGGACTGAGTCTCAGTTGCGACGATTGGATTGCTCACACCCTCCAATCCCGCATCCGCATCGCGAGCCACAACCCGATGCTCACCCGTCTCAGTGATCCGACATCCGTCGATCCAAACCACACCCCCGCACTCATCGTCAAACTCAATCTCGTCGGTCCCAACCGCGATACCAGCACCACTAATCGAGACGGTCCCGCGATAAGCGTTCGCTGGATTACCCCAACGATCTTCCGCCTTGACACTGATCCGAAAATCCTCGTCGGCAGCCGCGTCCGAGGGCGCAACCACCACCAAACGCACCGCATCACCGCCGACAACTGACAATTCAGGCCGTGCGGAGATCGGAACGAAATCCCCCGAACCATCAACGTCGACCTCGATCCAGAAATACCGTCGAGGCTCAATAAACGTCTGACTCCGGGCACCCGGACCGCCACCAGACGTATCCCCAAAAGTAACCAAGACCTCTTCCCCCTCAACCAAAGCTCGACCGGTGTTCACCAAATTCACGGCTGTCAAATCCACAACCTGAGTCGCTAACTCTGCGCCATCCGGTCCCCGAACACTCAAATAATCCGCCCCACCCGCATCATGAACCTGCGGCAATTCCCAATCCGTGTCCGAATCCGTCCCGATCCGAACGATGCCACCAGACTCCAAACCGACCTCTCCCACGACAAAAACCAACCGCCAACAACCAAATTCTCCCGCAACCGCATCCTCCGCATCCAACAACCGAGCACCTCCGACACTTTCGCTTTCCCGCTCAGCCAACCCGATCGGATCCATCGACTCTGACATTTTCAAACCTCCTAGAATGACGCACCCGCGCCCCCTACATCATACGCCCCCGCCATACCCGCGCACGGGTGCTGTGCACAACCCTCCCCTTTGATGCCAAGGGGGAATTAAAGGGGGTTTAGATTCGGCATTCCGCTTTGCACTCCCTTGCCCGGCCCCCCGTCATACCGCGCGGATCCCGTCATACCCGCGTTGCCCTACGTCATACCCGCGCACGCGGGTATCCAGAGAAAAACAAACCACGCCATCCCCCGCCGTCCCCCTCTGGATTCCGGCTTTCGCCGGAATGACGCGGGGGTTGGCGCCGCAATGACGCGGGGGTTCTCGCCGGAATGACGTGGGCTTGGCGCGGCAATGACGGCAGTCGACCACAACCCCCCATCCTTAAAATCCTTCCCCATCCTTCGCATCCTAGTTCAAAACACCCCCCCCAGTCCTTGTGATAATATGGGAAATCTTGCACTCTGCGGGATGTTGCGTCACGCAGAGCAATAACTAAGGACAAGGATATCCCCGCCATGCACGCTACCCTCACACCCCCCCCCCCAGAACAACGCATGTTCTAGTTTCTTCAAGAGGCCCTCGATGATGCGGGCCTCCTCCTATTTCCTCCGCCTCTCCCCGCTCCTCCTGCTGACCGCCGCGCTCGTCGCAACCGCGGTCCTGTTCTCCGCAGGCGCGCCGGCCGAGGCGCAGGCCCCGGCAACGGTTACCAGGTGGGTTGGTGTAGATGCCACCGGCAGCAATGCCAAGATTAGGTTTCCGGTGGAAGTGCGGGCGGGCAACTACTACAAGGTACTGGTCGTAAATACGCGAGAGAATCGGG
>MPNN01000014.1 GCA_002239045.1 SAR202 cluster bacterium bin127 | reverse complement strand
CGATGGGTCCCCCCAGCTTCGTGGTCCACGAGGACCGCGACAGCGGAGCGCAATTCGTGGTGCATCTGGGCACAGCGGCGGCGGCCCACTCGTTCACGGTGGACTACACCACGAAGGACGGAACGGTATCGACCCAGTACAAGCCGCGGTGGAGGCCCAACGGCGGCGGATTGGATAGATGGATCAAGATTCCCAACAGTCAACCGGCGACGGCGCCGGCGGACTACACGACGACGTCCGGCACGCTGACCTTCGCGCCGGGCGAGACGCGGAAGCTCGTGTTCGTGCCCATCGTCAACGACACCGTGGAAGACAGCGACGAGAACTTCCGTTTCGAGATCTCGAACCCGTCGGCGGGTGCGCGCATCGCTTATCTTGGCGGCGATGCTTCGGTGGTCATCCTGAACGACGAGGCGGACTTGAGCGCGCTGACGGTCGAGGGCGCGGCAGGGGCCGGCGGGCCGTGGTCGGCGTTGGGCATCGGCGAGTTCGAGGCGGAGACGACGGAATATGCGGTCACCGTGCCCTACGCGACGACGCACGCGCGGCTTGCGCCAACGGCGGCGGAGCCCGGCACGACGATGAGGACGGGCGCCGGTTCGAATCTTGAGGCGGTGAGGAGCGGCGAAACGGGACCGGCGGTCGCGCTGGAGGCTGGCGAGAACACGCTCATCGTGGCGGCGGTTGCCCAATCGGGAGCGCGGAAGACCTACACGGTGACAGTGACGCGCCAAGCGCGGCCGGAGCTGGCCGTGGCTGCGCCGATCGCCGATGTCAGCGAACTTGAGGCGGGGACGAGCCGCAGCATCTCGCTCTCCGGAGTTTTCAGTGACGCCGACGGCGACGCCCTGACCATCACGGCGTCATCTTCGGACGAAGCCAAGTCCACGGTGTCGGTGGCATCCGACCAGTCCGCGCTCACGGTGTCAGCGGTGGCGGAAGGCTCGGCGACCATCACGGTTACGGCCCGCGACGCCGACGGCAACACCGTCAGCGACGCCTTCGACGTAACCGTGTCCGCGCCGTCCAACCAGATGCCCACGGTGTCCAGCGCCATCGCCGATGTGATCATCGTGAATGAGAGCGGCACGAGCCAGGTCTCCCTGTCCGGCGTGTTCGATGACGCCGACGGCGACGACCTGAGGGTCACGGCCAGCTCGTCGGACAAGAGCGTGGCGACCGTCTCCGTGGCTGCCGGCTACTCGATGTTCACGGTGACGGCCAAGAGCCGCGGCACCGCCACCATTACGGTAAACGCCAACGACGGCAACGGCGGATCGGTCGATGACGCCTTCAACGTAACCATCAAGGCCGCGCCGGTGTCAGCCTCGGCCATCGCCGACATCACTGGATTGGAAGCCGAAGACAGCCGCATCATCTCCTTGTCGGGAGTGTTCGACGACGGCGACGGCGACAGCCTGACGATCACCGCCGCATCGTCCGACGAGGGCAAAGCCACCGTCTCAGTATCCGCCGACCAATCCACGCTCACGGTGTCCGGGGTGTCCGAAGGCACCGCGACCATCACCGTCACCGCACAAGACTCCGACGGCAACACCGCGACCGACGCGTTCGACGTAACCGTTAACGCCCCCGCCCAGCCGGAGCCGGTCGACCCCCAGCAGATCGAATCCGAAACCGAGCAGGAACCCCAGCTGCAACAGCAGGCGGCACAGCTCCCCGGAGCCGTGACCAACCTCACCGTCCAACCTCGCAACACCAACATCACCGTCTCGTGGGAAGCCCCGACCGACGGTGGAGTCCCGACGGGATACATCGCCCACATCAAGCCGGTAGGCGGCGGCAACGGACACACCCTTACCCCCAACGCCAACAAGACGACGGTCAAGTTCCGCCGACTAAACCGAGCGACGGAGTACCTGATCTGGGTCCGAGCCGTCAACGAAGAAGGCAAAGGCGAGCGAACCCCCATCCGCACCGCCACCAAGTGAGCCCCGGCGCCCTACGTCATACCCGCGCACGCGGGTATCCAGAGAAAAACAAAGCACGCCATTACCCCCTCCCGCGCCGCCCCTCTGGATTCCGGCTTTCGCCGGAATGACGGGGGCGGGCATTAGCAACCCATAAGCCAACCATCGAACCTCCCCGCGCCCGACCTAGTACCACCGTTCCTTGTCCACCACATTCATCAACTCTTCACCCCGTGCGAAACGCCGAGCATTTTCCAAAATGATTTGGAACCTTCGCTCCGGAATATCGCCTGCATCCCGGACCGCCACATGCGGTGTCATCAAAACATTCGGCAATCTCCACAACTTGTGCTCCGACGGTAACGGCTCGATCTCGTAAACGTCCAACCCGCAACCCGCAATCTCCCCAGACTCGATCGCGTTTGCCAAATCATCGATCTTGCAAACCATCCCTCGCCCCACATTGATGAAGTACGCCGTCGACTTCATCAACCCGAACCGCTCCGCATTGAACATACCCTCCGTCTCCGGAGTGTGCGGCACCGTCGAAATCACAAAATCCGCCTCAGGCAGCCAACGATCAATCTCCTCCGGCGGATGAATCTCAGCACCCCAGACCTCCCGTTCAACCCGCGGCTCCAACCCGATCACCCGCATCCCAAAAGCTCCGCACAGCCGGGCCGCCTCCGCACCGATCCCGCCAACACCATTGATCAACGCCGTCGCGTCGCCCAAACTCACATACTCCGACATCCGAGCATCCTTCTCCCACCGACCTTCCCGTTGCGCGTCCACATACCAAGGCAAACCCCTCGACAACGCCAGCACGAACATCATGATGTGATGACTGATGTGGTCGAAATAGATACCCCTCGGATTCGAAATCACACAAGGATGCTTAACCAACTCCTCGTAGTAATACCCGAAAAACGGACCCGCATCCGGATTCTGCAACCACCTCAACTTCCGAGCCGAGGGCAACATCTCCGGCGAAACCCAACCAAATGCCCCATCCGCATCAACAATCTCTCGCGCCGCCTCCGCATCATTCGCCGGCAACACCACCTCATACTCCGCCATCGAATCGGCGAGGCGACGTGCAAACCACCGCGTCAACTCATCCTGCGGCGGCATAAAAACAAACTTGATGGGGGAGGGCATTGGCTTCACATCCTATTTTGCAAGTCGACGAAACCTCTACCTCAAATCACACTCCACCCCAACTTCGGCGCAGTGTCCCTCGAACCATTCGATTACCTCGGTGTGGTACGGGATGCCCGACTTCTGACGCTTCTCAATCTCCTCGGCCTCCAACAGCCCCGGATATACAACCCGGTCGTGCCCCTTCCCAGGTGGATGCTCAGCCACCGCCTTCAGCAACTCATCCATATCGTCAAGGAACTTTTCTTTGTCGGTGAACGCCTCGATGTCATACGCAACGAAGAAGTGTCCGCCCTGATGCGGGTTCAACGGACCCGGACCGAGACCCGTCAACTCGTTGCAAAAGATCTCGTTCATCAATCCAAGCCCAAACCCTTTGTGCGAACCGTTCTCACGCGTCCCACCAATCGGCAACATCCCATACTTGCCTCGCGACTCCGGACCAGGTGCCGGCGTTTCTTCAAGCTCAGGTTCGTAGTTCTCGTCCGTGATCCAACCCGGCAAAACCGTCGCACCAGTCCGTTGCAACAACCAAATCTTGTTCGCCGCCACCTGAGTAGTCGCAACGTCCAACATGTACGGCGGCATCGTCCGTGCAGGAGCACCATACGCCAAGGGATTTGTTCCCAAAAACGGACGCGAACCCCAAGTCGGGATCGTGATGCCCGCCCCACCAGCGGTCATCGTGTGCCCGATCATCCCCGCCTCAATCGCCTGATACACATAGTGGCTGCAACCCGCCAAGTGCCCAGTATTGAACACCGTCACCACACCGACGCCATGCTGCTGCGCCTTATCGATCGCCATATCCATCGCCTTCGGACCGACGTGCACCCCTAGAGCATGTTTAGCGTCAATGTTCGCCGTCGTGCTAGTCTCACGCACGACTTCCCACTCCGTCGCCGGGTTCAATGAACCTTCCGCATAACTCCGCACATACCCCCTCAAACCATTCGACACGCCATGAGACTCGTTGCCTCTGAGGTCATTCCCGAGCAACACGTCAGTCGAATCCTGCGCCCCGTCATCATCCAACCCGATCTTCAAGAAGATGTCCTTGGTAACGCGATGCATCTTCTCCGGCATCACATACACCCGGTCAGCCTCTGGTACCTTGAATCGCTCTAGCATCTCGCTTTACCTCTCGGATCGGTTCGCTTCGAACAGCAACGTTCGATGTAGTAGTTTAAGTCATGCAAATCGACGGATGGTGTTGGTCGCGGGAACGGAATTTGCATCGGTTCGACTTCCCCCATGTGCCCGATTCGAGACGCCCCGAGCAGTTGCAACATCTCATCCTTCGTGGTATCCTGTAGTTAATTCGTCCCCGCCCGGCCGTTGTAGCTTAATAGCTACTTCCCTGGGCGGGTGTTTTTTTGTGATGCGAGCCATAGTCCTCATAGACGGTCAAAATCTCTTTCATCTGGCGAAATCTGCTTGGACGACGCAGGGTGCACGGGTCCATACCCCATACGATTGGCCAAGTTACGACGTTCGAAAATTGGCCAACGCGCTTACCAACAGGCTTCCGGATCGCCGGCTAGTCGAGATACGTTTTTACACCGGCGTCCCTAATCCTCGATTCGGAGGAAAGGAACGACGGTGGTACGAATTTTGGAATAACAAACTGCGAAATCTTAGACAACAAGGTATCTACGTTTACCGGGGGCGCGTAAGTCGTGGTTTGCAGGAGAAGGGAGTCGATGTTAGCTTGGCAATCGACTTAGTCCAAGCGACTCATGAGGCCAGGTACGATTGCGCAATCATCGTAAGTCAGGATTGGGACTTTGGACCGGCAGCCAGATTAGCGAAATCCATTGCCAACACCCAAGGACGAAATATCGAGATCGAATCTGCATTCCCGTTCGGGCCGGGCAGTTCTTCTAAAAGAGGAGTCCCCAATACCAACTGGGTTCAAATAGACCAATCCACCTACGACTCCTGCTTTGACCCAACGGACTACCGCCCCAAAAATCGCTGAAGGTCACATCATTTCCTCTGGATCTTAGTTAGCCTCCCGCACAACCGGGAATCCCAGTAAAATCGCATAGTCGCGTGGGACGGATCTCGCATAACAGACAAGCGACCGCTACGCACAGATGGAGGGCGTTGGGCGACATGCAACTAAGACCTAATCGCGTAAAAGAAAAAATATACGCCGGCGAGGTGGCTGTATCAGTAGTCGGCTTCACCCACCCCGACGACATCGACGCTTTTGGCCCGATCGCGAACGCAAACGGTATCGACGCGGTATGGCTGGAGGGAGAGCATGCCGGCGTCGATCACGCCAATCTCGGTAACCTGACGCGCGCCTGCGACCTCTGGGGTCTGACTCCGGTGGTCCGGATCAATGAAAATTCGCAAGGATTGATCTACCGCACACTCGATTGCGGAGCCCAGGCGATCGCCGTCCCCCACGTCAATACCGCCGCAGAAGCGCAAAACGTCGTCCTCGGCGGGAAGTTCCCTCCCATCGGCAGGCGAGGAAACTACGCCAGTCGACAAGGGCACGGCGTACCAAACTACATGGAGCTGGCCGACGACCACTCGTTGCTGATCGTTTTCATCGAAGACATCATTGCCTACCAAAACCTCGACGAAATCCTTGAGGTCGACAATATCGACATCTTCTTCGTCGCTCCAGGCGATTTCGCCGCATCGATGGGACACAAGGGCATCTGGGATCAGGTAGCCAACATCCCTGAGGTTGCCGAAACCATGGAAGATACCTTCCGCCGCATCCAGTCGGCCGGTCGCATCGCCGGTGCGACCTGTGGCAAGGCGGGCCTCCAACGCTACCTGGACCTTGGCGCCAAGTTTTTCTTGACCACCACATCGGAGTGGTTGGACGAAGGTGCTGGCAGTTTCATGAACATCGTCAACCGCTACTGAAATCCCCTCTCCATCCACGACATCCCTCCCCTTTTCAATGGGAGACTAAGAGGGGGTCCGATGTGAAGGTGTGCTGCCCCACACCAGAAATGCCGAACATTGTGGCACTATGTATTGATGGAAAGAGAGTCGAGAAATGAACCTGAGACCCAATCGCGCCAAAGAACAACTAGCCGCTGGTGAAGTGGCGATCGTCGTTGGAGGTTTTACCAGCCCTGACGACATCGACGCATTCGGCCCTGCCGCTAACGCAAACGGCATCGCTGGTGTCTGGTTGGAAGGCGAGCACGGCGGAATCGACGCGTCCACCTTGGGAAACCTGACCCGCGCCTGCGACCTATGGGGCTTAACGCCGGTTTGCCGCATCAACGAAAATTCGCAAGGCCTGATTTACCGCACACTCGACTGCGGCGCTCAAGGCATCGTGGTACCGCATGTCAACACAGCCGCCGAAGCGCGGAACGTCGTCGACGGCGGCAAGTTCCCGCCCATCGGCAAGCGCGGGGCGTACACCAGTCGACAAGGACACGGCGTGGCGAACTACATGCAGGTTGCCGACGACCATTCCCTGCTGGTGATCCTCATCGAAGACATCATCGCCTATCAAAACCTCGACGAGATCCTAGAGATCGACAACATCGACGTATTTTTCGTTGCCCCGAGCGACTTCGCCGCTTCAATGGGACACACCGGTGACATTGGACATCCCGAGGTGGTTGAGACCATGAACGACGCCTTCCGCCGCATCGAGGCCGCAGGCCGCAACTCCGGAGCCACATGCGCAGAATCTGAAATCCCACGCTACCTAGGCTTGGGAGCCAAATTCCTTTTGACGAGCGTCGGACCGTGGTTGAGCCAAGGCGCTACGAATTTCATGAACTCGGTCAAAGCCCACTCGAATTAACATCGCCCTGAGCGGTGCCATAATGAGCACCAAAGTTTAAAGCGCATTCAAGAAAGGCACCACCCTTAATGGATATCCGACCCAATCGCATCAAAGACAAGATCGCCGCTGGAGAAGTCGCCACAATCGTCGGCGGCATGACCCACCCCGACGACATCGACGCATTCGGCCCGATCGCAACGGCCCACGGCATGGATGGCATATGGCTCGAAGGCGAGCATGGTTGGGTAGACGCATCCGAGCTTGGGAATTTGACCCGCGCCTGTGACCTCTGGGGACTGACGTCAGTCTGCCGCGTCAATGACAACAACCAAGGGTTGATCTACCGAACGCTGGACCGCGGCGCACAAGGCATCGTGGTGCCTCATGTGAACGACGCAGCAGAGGCGCAGAACGTGGTTGATGGCGGGAAATTCCCTCCGATCGGCAAGCGTGGCAGCTACACCAGCCGACAAGGGCTGGGTGTTCCAAACTTCATGGATGTTGCCGACGACAATTCGTTGCTAATCATTCTCATCGAAGACATTATTGCCTACGAGAAGCTAGATGAAATCATCGCCGTCGACCATATCGACGTATTCTTCGTCGCCCCCGGTGACTTCGCCGCATCGATGGGACACAAAGGCAACGTTGGGCACCCCGATGTCACAGAGACGATGAATGATGCCTACCGACGCATCGTTGCTTCGGGACGAACCGCCGGCGCAATCTGTGGCAAGCCCAATGCTGAGAGATTTCTCGACCTCGGCGTGAAACTCCTCTTCACCAACACCCCCGAATGGATCAACGAAGGCGCGGCGAGTTTCATGGATATCGTCAACAATCACTCGAATTGACGGCGATCCGAAGGGTTGCTGCCGACGCTTAATTTAGCGTTAAACTATGCGAACCTCTAGCGATACGCGCTTCCAGATTCGAACCGCGGTGTTGACGACGATCCTCATCGCGTCAGGCGTTGCAGCCGCCTTGATTTCTATTGGTTGCCGCGGTGGTGGAGCTAATCCCGGTGACGAAGATTTGCTGATACCGTTCGTTGAACCGACGCAGTCATCTCGAACTTGCCTGAACGAGGTCTATCCACCAGATTCCCCGACATTCGAGGAAATTTCAGAATCCGATTACCTTCCC
Organism: SAR202 cluster bacterium bin127; assembly: GCA_002239045.1. Lineage (GTDB taxonomy): Bacteria > Chloroflexota > Dehalococcoidia > Lucifugimonadales > Lucifugimonadaceae > Bin127. The sequence continues at coordinate 42,359 of MPNN01000014.1, read as the reverse complement.
GGCGCCAACGGTGTCGACTACGTGGTGATTGAACCGGGCGACGGTGACAAACCGCAAGCAGATTGGCAAATCGAAGTAAAGTACACCGGTTGGCTAGAAGACGGTTGCGTATTCGGTACAACTTACGGTTCTGGACGCGATGCCCGCTTTTTCCTCGCTTATGTGATTCCCGGTTGGCGACAATCGCTCCTTGATATGCAGTTGGGTGAACGCCGTCGAATCCGCGTCCCGTCCGATCAAGGCTACGGCCAAGCCGGTTCACCTCCTCGCATCCCAGCAAACGCGACCCTTTACTTCGACGTCACGTTGACAAGTGGTCTTACCGCCGAGCAAGCCCAAGCAACGGCCACCGCCGTAAACGAAGCGGCAGCGGCGACGATCACAGCCGTTTCTCAAGAGGTCGAAGCAACCTTCACCGCGATTGCGGAAGAAGCGTCGCAGGACCCGGAGTCTTCGCCAGACGAATAAGAGTCGGTTAAGTGAGAGCTATCGAATGACGATCGGTAAACGCTCTTGAATAGAGCGGGTCCCTGTCCCGCCGTCCCAAGGTTGTAGGATTAAGAATGCGTAATTGGGGCTGTAGCTCAGTTGGGAGAGCGCATCGTTCGCAATGATGAGGTCGGGGGTTCGAATCCCCCCAGCTCCACCAATTCTCCGCGCGGATTTTGCCCCCAGAGAATCTCGTTCGTCGGTTCCAGCACCTAAATGCTTTGACCCGGCACCTACGCGTCGCCGCGCGGGATGGAGTCGCTAGGCGGATCGGGTGGAGGCGGGGCAGGATGCCAACCGCCGAAGACGGCACCCAACTCTCCCAAACTCAACTCTTCGGGTTCATCTTCGGATTTTTCGGGCGTATCCTTCTCGCGGTCACTCATATCGCCCTCCTCGAGTGTTCGGTTCATGTAAATGAAAGTTACGTATTACGAGCATAGTAAGCCTCTTCCACGGGGGAGTCAACGTTGGCGCCGAGCCATCTTGTTCGCTACAGACAAACTCAGTGCCGGGTTACGAATATCAATCGACGTTGCTGTGATGAAAATGATGTTATCACCAACGAACTCTGGCAGGCTTTGTTTATCTGGACCTCTCCATTGAACTTAGAATTGGACAGCATCTAAACCGATCAACACAAGATAATCTTAGAGGCACGGTTACCAATCACGCAGATGTCTGAAGCCAGTAACAACGCCGACCAAAAAGTGAAGAAAACCATTTACCTCGCCAATCCCTACGGATTCTCGGAGCAACAGAAACGCGAGCTGCTGCCGCTTTTCGTTGAAGCCTTGGAATCCCTTGGTTTGGAGGTGTGGGAGCCCTTCGAGCGGAATAATCAGGGATCGATTTTGGCTCCCGGTTGGGCATATCGAATCGGACAGGCCGACATCCGCGACGTCGCCGATGCCGACGCAACATTCGCGATCCTCAACGGCATACCGCCGGACGAAGGAGTGATGGTGGAGTTAGGCGCTGCTATTGCGCTCGGCAAGCCAACTTTCTTGTTCCGAGACGACCATCGCAAGGTGACCGAGTGCGAAGAGTATCCGCTCAATCTCATGATCTTCACCGGCCTACCTCAGGACGGATGGGAAGACTGGTACTACACGTCGTTCGACGAAATCACTTCGCCCGACAAGGCGCTAGCGCGCTGGGCCAAAGAGTAGGTTGCCCCTTCCCCTTAATGCCCAAGGGGGAATTGAAGGCGGTTTAGACTTCGCGTTCCGCGTTGCACTCCGATGCCCTGCCCCTCTGGATTCCCGCGTACGTGGGAATGACGGTAGTAACCCCAACGTGCTACCACACTGCCGAATCGCCGTCGCGCCGAGGATCCGACGCTGCTGACAAGGTACCGGCTTCGTTGTGCACTTGTATCGCACCTTCGCTTCCAGCGCCGTCAAAAGGTGCAATGGCGCTAACCTCGTGACCCCTTGCTCGCAACGATTCGATCACACCGTCTTCAACCCGATCTTCGATGTCGAGATGATTGGCTTCGGCATGTGGGTAGGTCGAGGATGTACGGCCTTGATAGTGCGTCCAACGCGGCCCCTCGATCGCCTCGGCAACCGTAAGCCCATGGTCGAATACGCCAGTCACCACTTGGAAATTGGTTTGAACCTGCGTGTCAGCACCTGGCGTCCCGCAAACTAGCTCGAGCTTGCCACCATCCTCGACTGGTGCGTCGGTCACCATCACCGGGTTCATAGTGTGCCTGACACGTTGGCCAGGACGCAGATAGTCGATGTGGTCAGGGTCGAGATGCCAGTACGTCATTCGGTTGTTGAACAGTATCCCGGTGTTGCCGGCGATCAGTCCCGACCCGTATCCCATTTGAATACTTTGCAACTCGCCGACGGCGTTGCCCCAACGGTCTACGACGCAGAAGTGTGTCGTGTCGGAACCGGCCGCCCCGGCCGCTGCGAACGAGTCGTGCGGTACGCTTCGTCCATTCGGGTGATGGATTTTGCCGTTGCGGCGGTATTTCTTCGCGCGGTCAGGGGCCCGCTCCATGTATGCCCAGGCGTCGCCTTCGCATGCCTCCGCTTCGGACAGCGCTTGTTCAAAGTCGATCAGCCTAGCGCGCTCGGCCGCGTAATCTTTGTTTAGCATGCCTTCGACCGGCACATCGACGAAATCAGGGTCGGCCATATAGGCTTCGCGGTCTGCAAACGCCAATTTCTTGCACTCGGTCATAGTGTGGACAGCATCCGCGGTGAGATATCCGAGGCCTTGCGCGTCGAAGTTTTCGAATAGATTCAATTCTTGCAGCAATACGTGACCCGAAGAGTTTGGCGGTGCTTCATACACTGTCCTGCCCCGGTAGGTCGTCGAGATCGGCGTTTGCCATTGGACTTTGTGGTTCTTGAGGTCGTCATACCGCAATAACCCGCCGCACTCTTCACTGAACCTCGCAATCTCGCGTGCAATGTCTCCTTCGTAAAAGGCTGCGCGGCCTTGGTCAGCGATGGTTCGATATGTCTTGGCCAAGTCAGGGTTGCGACGCAGTTCGCCAGGTTTCAGCCATTCGCCGTTCGGAGCGAATACTGCACCAGACGTCGGCGCGTCTCGCAGCAATGAGAACTGCATTGTCGACACGGCTTGTTGATGCGAAACCGGGACACCTTCTTCGCACAGTTCCACAGCGGGTTCGATACACACGCTCAGCGGTAACGTGCCGTGTCGTTCGTGAGTAGCGAGCAGAGCATCCAAGATTCCTGGAACCGAAGTGCCCAAGACCCCGGTCATTGGGATCCCATTTGGGTATCGATGCGGTTCTGCCAAAGCAGGCGCAGCGCCGGTGCCGTTGGCGACCTCGATCGAATTTTCGGTCGCCATCAACGTCATTACGAAACCATCACCGCCGATACTGGAACCGGAAGGTTCTGCGACTCCGAGTGCGAAAGCAACCGCGATGGCGGCATCTACCGCGTTTCCGCCGCGATGCAGTATTCGGATGCCAGCCTGGGTCGCGAGAGTGTGGTTGGCGACTACGGCTCCTTTCGACCCCATGCGAGCTGGTCTGAAAGATTGTCCGATGATTCCGTGGGGCGATTGATAACGCATTGTGATGTGCTCGTTGATCCTTGATTACGCAAAACTGTGAGGTAATTTTATCGGTTCGAAACTTGTTTCGCGAACGCGATGAATATAGAAATTACATGTAGCCACTGAGCAATGGGCACGACTAAAGTCTGTTCAACATTCAATGAAGAATTGTGGAGGAAGATATGCGGAATCGATCGTCCAGCCGTTTCGCTGATCCGGCGACCGATTACGGGTCCGGCGACGAACCCAAAAGGCTTTGGTTAATAGACGGTGCTTACCTTTTCAGCACGCAGTCGTCGATCGGCCAAGGTTACAACTTCGATTATCTTTTGCTGAAAAACAGACTCGAAACACTGGTTGGCCCCCTCTGGCGCACGTATTACTTGAACGCTCTCCAACCCGACAGCGATCGTAACGATGGAATGCAACGCTTCCATTCTTGGTTGCAGTCAGCTCCTCCTAGCGGTCCGAAAATCATCACCAAGTTGTACAACCTGAGGGATTCGGATGCGAGCCACGCATACTGCCGCGAGTGCGCTACCACGGTTCAACTCGAATGCCCGGCCGCAGGTTACTCCTCCGACCCGCATCCACTGACTCGTCGTTCGCAGAAAGGCGTCGACGTCGGGATCGCGTCGCTCGCTCTCACTCACCTCGATTCTTACGACACTTTGATGTTGTCGTCTGGCGACGGCGACTTGCTCGACGCGGTGAAGTTCGTCAGCGACTCAGGCAAAGAAATTGAGTTGGCTGTCTTCCGAGCTGGAGTTGCGACCGAATTGCAATCTTGGGCCGACCGTATATTTTGGATCGATGAGTTCGCACACGAAATTGCGCGTTGATATTACGCGAAAACTGTAAACAGATTTGCCGCGACGAAGATGATTAAAACAGGTCAGACAGCGCCTAATTTTGAATTGACCGCGCATAACTCGACGCGCGTCAATCTGTATGAAATCCTCGAATCAGGTCGGCGCGTCATCTTGACGTTTCATCCTGCTTCATTCACTGGTGGGTGAACCAACCAACTTGGGATCCTCGGTAGGATCCGTGAACAGGCAATCGAAGTTGGTGCTGAGCTCCTCGAGGTCAGTTGCGATTCCGTGCCAGTCCAACTCGCATGGGTGACCGCCAACTTCGAGCAGCATGAAGTCTCACAAGCCCCGCTAGTCCTCTCCGACTTCTGGCCGCACGGCGAAGTCAGCCGCAGCTACGGCGTCTTCAACGAGGAGCGAGGCATGTCGGTGAGGTCGCTGTTTGTCATCGATACCGACGGCACGGTAATTCACGCCGAAGAATCGACTCAGCGCGGAGTGCTCCCGGATATCGAGGGAGCGGTTGAGTTAATCGCAAACCTAGAGTGATTACCCGGGCTTGACACATCTGCGCTTTATCCTCCGCAGATGTCGCTCTAGCTCGGCCCTGAAACGTAGGAGCCCCGATGAATCGCACCCAGATATTCGTAGGCGCTCTGATCCTTGTGCTCTCATGGACGACGATCGCGGCCGTGACCTTCGCCATCACCCGAGAAATCAGCGAATATGAGCCGCCATTCGGCAGCTACGATTTCGACGTCTGCCTCAACGACCAGAACAACAGGGAGTGGTGCAAAGCGTACTTCACCGCGCTTGACGATATATGGAGGTACTTAGAAGGGTGGGATGTGGTGCCGAAGGATGGTCGGCTAATGCCAGAACCCACGGCCGAACCTAACTATGAGAAAGTGTTTCTGGTAGTGGTCGACCGTTGGGCAAAAGGAATGGAAGTCTTTTACGGGAGGCGGCTTCCCAGCGGCGAATGCGCGAACCCTGATATAGATATCAATGCATTCGTGTCCGTCAACGAAGGCCCCGTAGAGGTCGTAATGTCAACCAATGAGTATTGCGCAATCGTGATCGATGAAATTCTCGTCGAGGGCGTTGCCCCGAGTCGTGAAAAGTGAAAAGCCACCGCCCCGCTTCTTCCTCGCTAAGGATTCCAACTGCTAGTCGGTTTGTGGAACGAGGTTCGGCGGGGCGGCGGCCTATGTTATGCGGTACTTACTGCTGTGTTCGATTGCCTCTGCAAGTGCGTTTCAGGAAGTCGGGGCGACTGCTGTCGCTGTGACGGGTGGAATGTCCATCCAGGTGAAAGATCCCGCTTGACACCTTCGCCGATCTGATCATAGATCGGTGAATGGCGAAGCCGTTATGGGAAAAAATACCGGCGCTTCATAAATTGGGACAACAATTCGTAGCCACTAATATCGGTTCAGGGACCTCGCGGTAACACATCGAGCGCAAATCAAAATCCGATTGCAGAAAATAGCTTCGTCGTTCTTCGTTGGTGACACATGATCGACGGAAGCGCGATAATCAAATCTCACCTGACCAACTGCGATGACCGCGTCCCTTCCACACAACCACGAGCCGATTGATTTCACCGATCCCGCCCCGCGCCTGGCTCGCTCCGACATCGCGCGTCACGCGGCTCGGATGTTGCCGCATGGCGCGGTGGTAAACCTCGGTATCGGCATCCCTTCGCTTTGCGCAGATTTTGTTCCAGAGGGAGTGCAGATTCGGTACCAAGCGGAGAACGGGGTGTTGGGCTACGGTGAACTGTTGGCGCCGGAGGATGGAGATCCCGACCTCATTGATGCGAGCGGGCAGTTCACGAAGATGACGCCGGGGATGGCGTTTTTCGACTCCGCCGAGTCGTTCGCCATGATCCGCGGCGGCCATATCGATGCCACGGTACTAGGCGCGTTGCAGGTGTCGGAGTGGGGCGATCTGGCTAACTGGATGTTGCCGTCGCGCGGGATCGGGAGTATCGGCGGCGGGATGGACTTGGCGGCGAACACCAAACGGGTAATCGTGGCCATGGAGCACACCACGAGACGCAATGAGCCGAAAATTCTGCAAGAATGTAGCTTTCCGTTGACGGCCCAGCAATGCGTGACAGACATCGTTACTGACATCGCGGTCATTTCGGTCACTGAAGACGGGTTGATGTTGAACGAGTGTGCACCGGGCTGGGGCGCTGAAGATGTGCAGGCGTTGACGGCCGCTACACTGCTGGAACCGACGAAAGGCTGAAAAACTGAGATATGAAGATCACCGATATCCGAACCGTCGTAGTCGGCAACCCGTGGAAGAACTGGATTTACGTAGTTGTAGACACCGATGACGGTTTCCGAGGACTTGGCGAGGCGACGGGTGGTTTGAGCACACAGCCGACGGTTGCGGCGGTTGAAGAGGTTAAGCACCTAGTGATCGGGCGTGACCCGCGCGACATCCACGCTATCTGGAACGAGCTATATCTTGCCGGGTTTCTGAACATCAACCGTGAGATGTCGGGGATCGAGATGGCGTGTTGGGACATCCTCGGTAAATCGTTGAACGAACCTATTCATCGCTTGCTCGGTGGCAAAGTGCGCGACGACATCAGGGTTTACGCGAATGGATGGTATTCGGGGCCACGGACGCCGGAGGGGTTTGCAGAAAGTGCCTCTCAAGTTGTGGCTAAGGGTTACACCGCGTTGAAGCTCGATCCGTTCGGGACCGCGTATCTGGCGCTGAGCAAGTCGGAGACGCGCGAGGTTCAGGCGTTGTTGAGAGCGGTTAGAGAAGCCGTCGGCGATGACGTCGAGATCATGATCGAGGCCCACGATCGGTTCAGCGTTGGCGCGGCGATCGAGATCGGCAACTGGCTCGAAGAGTTCGACGTCACGTGGTTCGAGACGCCGGTGTTATCGAACGATGTCGATGCGTTGATCGAGGTTGCGAAGCGCGTACCTGTCCGTGTCATCGCCGGCGAACGGATGCACGAGTTACACGATTTCGCTCGCTTCCTAAACGCGGACGTTACCGACATCATCAACCCGGAACCTCTCGGAGTAGGCGGTGTTTGGCGGACCCTCCAGATCGCCGGAATGGCTCGCGCCCACCACGCTCAACTCGCCCCTCACAACGCAGAAAGCCCGTTGAAGACAATGATCGCCCTGCACATCGACGCCGTCACCCCAAACATCTACATCCAGGAGTGTTTTGACGACTTCTTGGAGCCTTGGGTGTCAGACGTTCTCCACGGATTTGAACGAGTCCAAGATGGCCAACTGCGGATCCCGGACACGCCGGGCTTCGGCGTCGAGTTGGACGAGGTGGAGGCCGCAAAGCATCCCTATGGCAAGTCGAACTTCCTGCGCATGTTTAAGTCAGGATGGGAACGGCGGGACATAGCTCACGACTAGATGCCGTTCTCGGCATCCTTGTCGTACTCCGGATCGGATTCAAAAAACCAATCGTCGTCTGGTTTGTCCCAACGCCATCGGAAACGGAAACGCCCATCATCGCTATCGAATTCAAACTCGCGGTCGCCGGAAAAACTTGGCATCCCTCTATCGAATGAATCCGGCAGGTCATCAAACCACGACTTGAATTCGTCGGCATCCTCCTCCGTTATCCACCCTCGCTCAACAAACTCCTCTACCCAATCGGATCCCCAAGGCCCCTCGAAATCGAATCTGCTAAACGGCAATTCCTCGAAACTTTCGAACGGCAAGCGTTCCGTTGAACGATCTAGACGGTCTTCGAACCTGTACTCGTACTCTCTGTCGGGCCATTCGCGTTCTAGCAGGTCGTCCAACCATTCCTCGTTGTCCTCAGACCGGCCGAAGAAGCGGAAAATGTCGGGCGGATCGGATGATCTCTTCTCTAGTTCGTCAACATCTCCATCGTCGACCTCTACCGTGACTTGGGCAACATCTTCCGTCAAGGTCCCAATGCCTACGATGCCGGCAGCACGCTCGATGAAAGACTGGCCCTTGTTCTCTTGGTAATCTTGGATCGCCGCTATGGTCAAGACCACGACTGCGAATACAACTACGATCGCGGCGAAGGCTGCGACCACTCCGACAAAGCGAGTTTTCATTGGTTGCACTCCTTGACTACGTGTGTTTGCAGGAAGCAGATTCGTTGAATCATACGTGAGGAATTCGAGAGCGGTTTTAGCCTATGGGGCGAATGGTTAGAATTGAAGTCCGTCAATCCGGCGAAAGCCGGCGCTTCAGCGGACGGAACGTCCATCTAGGGGGTTTTGACAGGTAAAGCATGTTGAAGATAGCAGTCTGCGCAAAGCAGGTTCCCGACACGGACATTCCGCCGTCGCAATTCAAGGTGGATGAGGATGGGTTGCAGGTGGTTCCGCCCGCGGGAGTGCCACCGATCGTCAACGGATTCGATATGAACGCGGTGGAGGCGGCATTACGGTTGCGAGATGCTGGGGTCGAGTGTGAGATCGTGATCTTTTCAGTGGGTAACGCGTTTGCTTTAGATGTGATGAAAAAGCCGTTGGCGATCGGTGCGGACCGGTTGGTTTTGGTGGATGATGAGGAGTCAGATTCTCTGGATGCACTTGGGACGGCACGAGTGTTGGCGGCGGCGATCGAACAGGATGGCGGTGCAGATTTGGTTTTGGCAGGCAGGCAGGCGTCAGATTGGGACCAAGCGCATGTTCCGATTATGTTGAGCGAGTTGATGTCGGTTCCCTTGGTTACATTGGTCCGAAACCTCACGATGAGCGAAGATGGCGATTCTTTTGAAGTCGAGCGTGTGGCCGAGGGCGGTTGCCAACGGATTGAATGTCCGATGCCAGCGGTAATGACGGTTACGAACGAGCTTGGCGAGGCCAGGTACGCCAACCTTCGCGGCATCATGGCGGCCACTAGGAAACGACCCGAGACACGAACGATCGCCGACCTCGGGATCGGCGATGTAGCGAATGATGGCAGGTTGGCGATGACTCGGCTATTCGTTCCGGTTTCCGAGTCGACAGTTGAATTTATCGAGGGTGAAGATGAGGCTGATGCAGGTCGGTTGCTGGCTTTGCGATTGCGGGAGGCGAAGTTGATATGAGCTCTGGCGTTTTGATCGTAGGGGAGGTTATTGATGGTGGATTGCATCCGACGGTTCGGCAATTGGTGAATGCTGCCGGACAGATCGACCGGGATGCATCGCTGTGTTTGGCCGTAGATGACGCGTTCGACGTTGGCGCGCTCGAGAATGTGGGAGTTGGGAACGTGATTCTGTTGGAGCACCCAGATGCGGCAGATGACGGAGTTGACGGTGTCTACTCGTTGTTGTCGGAGTTGGTGTGCGAGGCTGTTGCGCAGTTGGAACCGAGTTCAGTCATGTTGGCCAAGACGGATGCTGGTTCGGTCGTGAGTGCACGAGTGGCGGCACGGTTTGGCGCTGGGCTGGCTGCGGATTGCATCGATCTGGCCGTCAATCCGAGTACGGGTCGGGTTGCAGTTACGCGTCCGGTGCATGGCGGTAACGCGTTGGCGGTGTATGAGTTCCCAGGTGATGGGTTGCAGGTAGTCTCGGTTCGCCCTGGTGCGTTCGAGGCGGAGGTTGCGGATGGCATACCAGAGGTGGAGCGCGTCGATGTGTCGGGGGTCAGTGTTTCGGGCGCGGTTCCGGTTTTGGTTGAGACCGTATCGGAGGCGGGTGAAGGGATTCCGTTGGAACAGGCGGATGTAGTGGTTTCCGGCGGTCGGGGACTTGGTGGTCCGGAGCCGTTTGAGAATTTACGGGAGTTGTGCGGATTGTTGAATGCGGCGTTGGGTGCGAGTCGCGCGGCTTGTGATGCGGGGTGGATCGATCATTCGCATCAGGTCGGATTGACCGGGAAGAGTATTAGTCCGACGACATATATCACGGTGGGCATCTCGGGTGCGAGTCAGCACATGGCGGGATGCTCGTCGGCTCGGAACATCGTGGCGATTGACAAGGACCGGGAGGCGAACATCTTTTCGCACGCTCGGTATGGCGTGGTCGGCGATTGGGCGAAGGTGTTACCGGCGTTCACGGCCGCGGTCGCGGAGCTAGATTGACATGGGAGTATCGAGATGAGCAGCGGAGATCGGCCGAATATCGTTTTTCTATTCCCTGACCAGTTCCGAGCGGACTTCGCAGGATGCTACGGTGCGGACTGGTTGAAGACGCCGAACATCGATCGGATCGCGCGTGAGGGTGTGCGGTATGCGAACGGGTTTTCGCAATCGCCAGTCTGTGTGCCGGCTCGGACGGCGTTGCTGACGGGTGCGAATGCCATCCGCAACGGGGTAACCAACAATACGCAGAACTTGCGCGGTGATTGGCGGGAGGCCGGAATACAGACTTGGCCGGAGATCTTGAATGATGCGGGCTACTACACTGCGGGCATCGGGAAGATGCATTTCTACCCGTGGGACGAGCGTCGAGGCTTCCAGTATCGGGTGATATGCGAGGACAAACGGTGGTTGCACGTGCGGGACGACTACTACCACTATTTGAAGAAGCACGGTTTGCGGAAGTTGCATGGCGATGAGATGGACGGGTATCACGAGAACAAGGGGGCGGTGATTCACGACATTCCGTGGGAGCATTCGTGGGATCATTTCGTGGGTTCGGAAGCGGTGAAGTTCATCGACCGGTACGGTGGCGAGGGCCCGTTTGCGATGATGGTGGGATTTCCAGGGCCGCACTGCCCGTATGATCTGAATGATCGGTTTTTGGAGGGTGTTGATGAAAGCCGGTTGCCAGCGGCGGCACCGGAGGTTCAGGGTCACCATCCGAGTTTGAGGGAGACGAATGTTTCGGGCAATCGGCGACCTTGGAACGGGGTCGATTACGAGGAGTTTCCAGATGAGACGAAGGTAACGATTCGGAGGCACTACTCGGGTCTGGTGCAACAGATCGATTACGAGGTAGGGTCGATTTTGGAGGCGTTGGAGCGGCAGGGGCTGTTGGAAAACACGTATATCGTGTTGGCGTCAGACCATGGAGACTATCTGGGTGACCACAATCTGATCGGTAAGGCTTCGTTCTTCGAGTCTGCGATTCGTATACCGTTCGTGGCGATGGGACCGGGTGTTGAGGGTGGCCAAGTGGTTGAGGACTTGGTTGAGTTGCGAGATGTTACAGCGTCAATGCTGAGCTGGGCTGGTGTCGATCTACCGATCTGGTACGATGCCAAGCCGTTGCCGGGCGAAGGGATGCCAGGGGATGTTGGTCGGGACCGGATCTTCGGGATGCTGACGGATGGATGGATGAACTACGACGGCAGATTCAAGTTGCATCGGTATAAGTCGGGTGAGGCGTTGCTGTTCGACATCGAGAACGATCCTCAGGAGCAGAAGAATCTGTTGGATGATCCGGCCTATGCGGATGTTCGGCATCGGTTGGAGGGCGAATTGTTCGAGGAAGTGATGACATCGATCGAGGCAGCTTCGCAGGATCGGTTGGCTCAGCATGGCGATATGTCGCAGGATCCGGGATTCGGTCGTGAAAGCTGGATGAGGGAGTTTCCGCATCCGCCCGTGATGTAGTTTCGCCTCACCCTAGCCCTTCCGAAAAGAGGGGAACTCTTGAGGGTGTTCGAGGTTAGTATATGCGCATGGCAAAGCAAGAGATTTCTGATTCGTTGCGGGCTGAGCGGGCGCGCTACGTTGGTTTGAACGGCGGGTCGTCGGCTAAGCATGAGGAAGCGAAGCGATGGTTGCCGGGTGGAGATACTCGGAACTCGATTTTCTGGGGTCCGTTCCCGATCTATGTGTCGAGGGCCGAAGGGTCGAAGATCGTTGATGTGGACGGGAATGAGCGGGTCGATTTCATCAACAATATGACCACGCTGATTCTGGGGCATCGGCATCCGGCGGTGATCGATGCATTGCGGGAGCAATTGGAGCGAGGAGTTTCTTATCCAGCGCCGACGCCGTTGGTGGTCGAGTGGGGGGAATTGATGTGTGAGCGCGTGCCATCGTTGGACAAGGTGCGGTTTGTGAATTCGGGGACAGAGGCGACGCTGAACGCGATCCGGGCGGCGCGTGCGTTTTCTGGCAAGACCATGTTGGCTAAGTGTGAGGGTGCGTACCACGGGAATCATGATGCGGTTCAGATCAGCGTGACGCCGGATGTGGGATTGGCCGGTGATGGAGAGTCGCCGGATGCGGTATTGATGACGCGTGGGATGACGCCGCGGTCGGCGGATGAGATCGTAATCATGCCGTATAACGATTTGGAGAATGCCGAGCAGGTGATTCGGACTCATGCCGACGAGTTGGCGGCGGTAATTGTGGAGCCGATCAACGGTCAGTGCGGGATGGTGCCAGCGGAGCCGGAATTTTTGGAGGGATTGCGTCGGCTGACGTCGGATCTGGGGATCCTGCTAATTTTCGACGAGGTGATCGCGTTTCGGGCATCGCGCGGCGGCGCGCAGGAGTATTACGGAGTGACGCCAGACTTGACGTGTTTCGGAAAAGTGATCGGCGGTGGCTTACCTGTCGGCGCGTTCGGAGGTCGTCAAGACGTCATGTCGATGTGGGACCCGAGCCAGTCGGGTGGTCCGCAGGTGTCGCACGCCGGGACGTTCAACGGTAATCCCATGACGGCGGCGGCGGGGGTTGCGACGTTGCGGGAGTTGTCGGTGGATGTGTATGAAGACTTGGGGAAGAAGGGCGACTACCTGAGGCAGAAACTACGAGACGTGATCGCGGAGATCGAGGCGCCGATGGGCGTGACAGGCGCGGCGTCATTGTTCGGCATTCAGGCGACGCCTGAAGCGGTTCGCGACTACCGGTCGTACGCGACGAATGACAGCGATTTGCTGGAGATGGTGTTCATGGGGATGATGAACGAGGGATACTTGCTGTCGAGCAAGTGCGCGGGCAATGTTTCGGCGGCGCACTCGTATGCGGAGTTGGATGGGTTTGTGGAGGCTTTTGGGCGGGTGTTGGAGCGTGCTTGGGGTAGTAGAGGGAGTTGAGACGCCGGGTTTCGGCAAATGCTCAACTACGTAGCGGCCAAGGTTGCCAGTTGAATTCTTGTACCTTTTTCCTGAAGATGCGCCAATTCGTGATTCCTCTAGTAGCGGGTATCGAAGCGCTACTTGCCCCACTTACGTATCTCGATAAAGCTTTGTAGCTTGTCGGGATGGGACGCGCCCAATTCTCTTGCGCGTACCATGTTTTGCCATAGCGCGGAATGCGTGGTTCGCCTTTCGCCTCGCGAAATCGTCCGCGCGTCACGTTGTGGATCATGTCCTTAAGTCGCTTGATCTCGGATTCGGCGGTTTCGTCACAAGCATCGCAACCGCATCCCGGGTACGCATCCCTTGTCCACTTACCGAAGCGCGCGTGGATTCCAGGGAAAGATGAAAAAGCGATGGTTATAGGGGCCGCGCGTCGGTTGCGAGGTTTGAGGCTGATTGTGGACTGTTGCCCGTCAAAGGGCTCACGCTCTATCTGCGGATCAATGCCGAGTTTCTCCACGCGTCGAACGTCGTAAGTCTGCTCGAGCTGATCGGCTATGGTCAATACCGCCGGGATGAGCGCTTGGAATCGTTCGGGATTAGTGACTCTAGAGTACGCTTCCAAAGGCGGTGGTCTGTAATTGGGGATGTTCTCGCTCATAATGAACGCTGGAAGCCATCAATGGCGATCCGGGACGAGTGTTCTCTGATGCCGAGATGTTTGAACTGTGGAATTGCGATCCAGATTGTGGAGTCTTGGGAGATTGAGGCTGGCGTTGCCACGGGTAACAGAGCATAACCCGGTTGGAGGAAACGCGGGTTGAATGTACCCATGTGCAAGTGTTTGGTGCTGGTTGAAATGTTTGGATATGCTGATTTACGACACTCAGCTCAACTTTTCGAGAGAATGCCGCAGATTAGCTCCGAACTGGAGCTTCTGCCAATCTCGCACTTCAGCGCTAGTAGCTTCTAATTCCAGGTTACAGGGATTCCTAGCTAGTCGTTCCAGACTCTTGGTAGGCCACAGCAGGCCCGGATTCAATCGCAGTTCATTTCCTAACTGGCTACGCCACGCCTTGAGGATACTAAGGCGCGTTTTGAACAATTCTTTATTCTCTAGATTGCTAATCTCTTCACTGCGCCTACGCAGAGGTAAAGACACTGGTTTAGATCTGAGTCCTTTGCGGATTGCGTCTTTCAATCCTCTGCTGCCAGGATGGCGACCGTACCATCCCAGGCCTTTGACTCTCGAGAGGTCGATCGAGGGGGCAGACGATAGAGTGATCAATGCAAAATCTGGTATCACCTTGAAGGTTGGTCGGTCGCGACGTCTAGCTTCGCGTTCGCGAAATTTGAATAGGGAGCGCAGAACGGCCAAGCCCTTTCCGTCTAGATCACGGCTACCTTTGACCGAAAGAAATGCCGCCTCGCGATCAGGAGCAGTATGTTTAACACTCTCCAAGCGTGCGAACTCTTCTTGGACCCACGCATACCGTGATAGTTTCTTTAATCTGGCCGATATTGCTTTACGGACGCGTATGAGATGCAACACGTCGTTCGCTGCATATTGCAGCTTTTCAGGTTTTAAGGGTCGCATGGTCCAGTCTGAGCGCTGGAGTTTTGGAGATTTGGCCAACACCACACCAGCGTACTCCTCCACGACTGCCTGCAAACCTACCCGCTCAGCACCAACAAATTCAGCGGCAATCTTGGTGTCAAACACATTGTTAATGCGGAATCCCCAGTCTCTGTCGAAACTGCGGAGGTCATAGTCGGCGGCATGGAACACCTTCTCCACGGATCGGTCGCCGAGAAGACCGCCAAGCGGTCGGACATTGTCTATCAGCAAGGGATCGACGAGGAAAGCGGTTTCTGCAGATGCGAGTTGCACTAAGCAGACGCGCTCGTGATACCTGAAGAACCCGTTTGACTCGATATCTACAGCGACTCTAGGTGTTCTCAACAAGTGTTCGACGACTTCGGTTAGGCGAGAATCATCCCTTACCAGTTCGATTTGGCTCATATTCGTAATTGGAGGGCAAGGTGTTAGCGGCCGTAACTCAGAGAGTAAGTCGGGTTTTGGAGGATTCGAACCTCCGACTTCTTTATATGGGATTTTACGTCACGGTCAAGGGAGGAGCACCTCTGCAGGAGATCAATCGTCTGTGTGGGATCGCGATCGGCGTTGTGGAGTCTTGGCGGGTAGGGGCGAAATAGCTCGTTGTGGCAGCGCGTGACTCAAGGTTCTGTGGTGGTCTGCGAGGTGGTCGGCACGGCGGTACCGAATTGCGAACTTTTCGTTGGGAGTTTCGAATCTAGGCAGGCGGACCACACCTCCAAGATGTCGAAGCCGTAGAAGCTGGACGCTACGGGCCCGTCATTGGCGCAAGCGCCTCAGCGCGCGGAGTGCGCGGAGCGTGATCCATCGGTTTGGTTCTCCGGGAGCACCGGCGATCTCCTCGTGGAGGGTGTCCTTGTGCCGAGCGTCTAGGCACCAGCGTCCATCGGGAAGCTGACGGCTTTCAACTGTCTCGATGGCTTCTGCCAGGCGCGGATCGTCCTTGAAGCCTGCAGTCACCGCGTATTCAAGGCCGCGCAGGACATCGTAGTGCCACAACGGAGGAAAGGCGAGGCGCCTCCAACCTTCGTCAATGACACCACCCGTGGAGAGCCGCCGGAGGAGGTGCCGCTCTAGCAGATACTCTTCACCACGCTCGCGGGCTTTCGTGATGGCCGGGTCTTCCCCGAAGAACTGCTCGTGTGCGAGCAAGCCCTCCAAGACGCAAATCGTCGTATGGAATGAGGAGCGCATGGAGCAGCGGGGCGCCTCGCAGTTCCACCCACCATCCCTGAGCTGCTCGCTCAGCAGAAGGTCCACCAATCGGAGGCTCGGCTTCCCAAAGTAGGCGCCGAGCGCCACGACGCGCCCGTTGATGCAGGGCTCTTCCTCCCCCTTGAAGAACGGAGAGTCTCCGTGCCACGGACCCCAGGTCACGCTCGAGTGCACTAGCTCGATCGAGTGTCGGACGCGATCGTTTTCAGGATCCACGCCGAGATCACGCAGGTAGAGGAGGGTGTACAGGTTCGTCCACCAGAACGGGTGCGTTTCTCCATCGCCCCACTGCCCGTCTGGGCGCTGCTCATCGAGCAGTCGTCGGCCCCATCCCTTATCTGCCACGCGGGCACGCTCGGCGGCGATGTTATCGACATCGACTAGATCTTGGAGGACTTGCCAGCGGATGGAGGGGTCTGAGTCAAGAAGCCAGTCCAGCACCGAGGCGGCGGGGGGCCACGCCGTAGTGTCTGTGTCGCGCACCTTGGTCTCTCCCTCCTAGTACCGGTCTACGATACGACCGACCAGACTATCCCGCTTGGGATGCGGGTGCAGTCTGACCCGCATTAGCACCTGGTGGGCGGTGGAGGATTCGAACCTCCGACTTCTTGCTTGTAAGGCAAGCGCTCTGGGCCTCTGAGCTAACCGCCCGGTGTATTGGATTTTAACAGCGGGAGTGGCGCTGGGTTTGGGGGTTAGGTTTGTGTAGACTGGGGTTATGTGCTTAGATACTGTTTTTTGATAGGGGAGTAAGGCATGACCACCATGGCACATACTCACGAGGAACTGGCTACTAAGAAGGATGTGGATGCGCGCTTCGACATCGTCGATGAGCGTTTTGACCGGCTCGAGGAAAAACTGGCCGAATCTGACTACAAACATACTCAGAACTATGGGCAGCTCAGCAATTCGTTTGTATCGATGCTGAATGTGATGACTAGTCTGACCGAACGGGTGGGGAAGTTGGAGGAGAATCAGCGCGTCATGATCGAGATATTGGAGCGGATCGAGAATTCGACGAGCCGAGGTGTGGGTTTCTAGACTGGTCTAGCGGCAAGATCTGGCTTAATTCTTATCGTTTTCTTCTAGTTCTCGAATACGCCTCCGCGTCGCCTCGATCTGCCTGCGATTCAGTTGGTATTGTCGGTTTTTGCGGTCTTCTCGCGAGAACCAGCGGAGGAAGAGGGTTGTGAGGGTTGCGAGGTAGACGATGTTGCCGGGTATCCACATGAGGAGTCCGCCGATGCGTTGGTCTTCGTTCGGTGTGAGGGTGAAGTGATGGGGGGTGTCGATGTACGGGGTGTAGATGACGGAGTTGGAGAGCGTGATGATGGCGGCGAGGACGGCGGTGGGGGTGACGACGAGGATGAGATAGATGATGCGCTGGGGATCTGTTAGTTGGAATCGCACGGGCGGTGGTCCGATTATGGGCCACCAGAAGAGAAGCGAGGTGGCGAACATGGAAAGGTGCATTGCGAGGTGGGCGTAGTCGTTGTTGAGCGCCAGAGAGTAGGCTTCTGGCACGTGCCAACCCCAAAGAGTGAGGACAAAGGCTGGGAGTGCGAATTTCGGGCTCGTGAGAATTGCGGTGATGCGTCTTAACCAACCCGTTTCGGCGAGGGATGGTGCGACTCCCGCACGGATGGTTTCGGGCAACGCCCACAGATAGGCGGCCAATGGCGACGCGGCAAGGAGAAGGACGGACGCGACCATGGCGATGAGGATGTGCTGGGTCATGTGGGCGAAGAACATGTCGTCGGAGAACGCCTCCGGGGGCCCCGCCACGGCGAAAAAGAGAATTGCGTAACCGCCGATGCCGTAGAGCATCTTGCGGACGGGTATGGCCTGCCACCGCGACCGAAACTGGAGTCGGAGCATTCCCACGATGTACGTGATGGAGAGGAATGCGACGATGATGAACTGCGGGCCTGAGAATGACCAAGACGCAAAGAAATCGCCGATGGAGTTAGCGACTTCGGGGGAAGGGGTCATTGTTTGGGGCCTTTCATGCCTCGTACTACGATTTCGATGTACGACGGCCCCGTTCGGTGTGCCCGTAGACGGCTATTGCTGGGTTTGATTACCGTACTCTAGAAGCAGCAGCAATGCGACAAAGATCCCGATGCCGATGATCATACAGGCGGTGAATATCCAAGCATAATATTTGCGGTCGAACTTCAGGTGCATGAAGAAACCGACGACGAGAATGAACTTGGCGAGGGACAGGACGAGCATCAGTGGAATTAGGAGTCCACCGAGGGTTTCCCACGTGAATGCCCAGACCTCGACGATGGTGATGATGCTGAGGATGGCGCCAATGAGGACATAGAACCAAGGAGTTCCGTGATGGTAGTTGGCCGCGGTGATGATTTCCCAGGTTCTTTTTATCGGAGCGATACCGTGGCCAAAGGGGCCTTCCATCTGTGGGTTGGGATCCTGCCATTGGGTGCGCGGAAGATCCCACCAACCTCGGCCTTCGTGATAGAGGAGTTTGTTCCAGAAGTTCGACATTTTCGTTTACTCTCAGTGGACCCAAGGGACGCTAGCCCGGGGGGCCAACGTCGCGTGCGGAGATGAGGTATATGACGGTGAAAATGACGATCCAAACGATGTCGACAAAGTGCCAGTAGAGGCCGGCGATCTCGAGGTCAATGGCATTGTCGGCGCGTAGTGAGCCTTTAATGCTTCCGAATCCGAGGAAGATGAGCCAGAGCACTCCGAGTGTTACATGGGCACCATGCAGACCAGTGAGGATGAAGAATGTCGTCCCGAACAGGTTGGTGCGCGGAGTGAGGCCGACTTGCCCGAAGTGATTGAATTCGTAGACCTGGAACAGCAGGAAGATCGCTCCGAGGACGACGACCGAGAAGATCCAGAAGGTGCCCATCTTCTGGCGACCTTGTTGAATGTAGGAAAGGGCTAGCACCATTGCTAGCGAGCTCATCAGCAACACGAAGGTCGAGACGGACGTGATTGGGATATCGAGGATGTCTGCTGGGTAGGGGCCGACAAGGCTACGGTTGCGGTATACGAGGTAAGTGGCGATGAAGGACCCGAAGAACATAACGTCGGATCCGAGGAACGACCACATGAGCAGTTTTTTGTTGCTCAGGCCGGTCGAAGTGTTGATTACTTCGCCGTGTTCGTTCTTGATTTCGTATGTACCGGTTGCGGCTGCCAATTCAGGTCGCTTTCCGTTCGGGAATCGGATCTACTAAAGATCAGTGTGAGTCTGGGACCGGGTCGTTGACTGGTTCGAACGACCAACCTAACAGTCCCCAGAGCAGGACAATTGTACCGATGACAATCACCGGGACGGCGGTCATTAGTCCGGCACCGACTATGGTTAGCCCGGCGGCCAGGATGATCGGATAGTAGGACATGTCGGGAAGGTGGATCCCGCCGTGGCCGTGTTCGTCGTCACCGTGGTGTTCTTCCGAGTGCTCGTCCTCTTCTTCAGCCACATCGTCGTCGAACTGGGCACCGGAGGGTGCGGTAAGTTCGCCGGAGTGCTCGTCGTGGTAATACTCGGCAATGAGTTCCGGGTGTTTGGTGAACCAGAAGTCGTCGCGGTGCTCGACATTGGGGATCTTCTCGAAGTTGTAGTGAGGCGGCGGCGAGGAGATCGACCATTCGAGGGTTCGGCCGTCCCAAGGGTCATCGCCGGCCGGTACCCGCTTACGCGCACTGTAGACGACGTTGATCATGAACAAAAGGACCGAGAACGCCATTAGGAAGCCGCCGGCAGAGGCAATCATGTTGGTGTTTTCCCAGCCCATGTTTTCGGCGTAGGTAAAGATGCGGCGGGGCATTCCGTCGAGGCCGAGCCAGTGTTGTGGCGCGAACTGAAGGTTGAAGCCGATGAGCATGATGAGCCAGTTGATTATGCCGAGTTTCTCGCTCAGCATGTATCCGGTCGTTTTTGGCCACCAGAAGTAGATGCCGCCGAAAATGGCCATGATGGCTCCGCCGAAGAGCACATAGTGGAAGTGTGCGACGACGAAATACGTGTCTTGCTGTTGGGCGTCGGAAGGAACGGAGGCGTGCATGACGCCAGACAGACCCCCAATAGTGAACATGGCGATGAATGAAATGGCGAAGAGCATCGCGGTGGAGAACCGTATTGACCCGCCCCACATCGTGCCGATCCAGTTGAAGATCTTGATGCCAGTTGGGATCGCGATGGCCATCGTGGAGATGGCAAATGCCGAGTTGGCGGCCGGCCCGAGACCGACGGTGAACATGTGGTGGCTCCAGACGAACCAGCCCATGAAACCGATCGCTACGCCGGCGAAGACGAGGAACGAGTAGCCGAACAGCGGCTTGCGCGAAAACACCGGAAGGATTTCGGAGACGATGCCCATTGCGGGGAGAATGAGGATGTAGACCTCTGGGTGTCCGAAGAGCCAGAATACGTGCTGCCAGAGGACGGGGTCGCCACCGGCGGCGGTGTTGTAAAAGTGGGTTCCGTAGAGGCGGTCAACCTGAAGTTGGATGAGGGCTACCGTCAGTACCGGCAGGGCGAGGACGATGAGGACTGACGTCACAAAGGTCATCCAAGTGAAGACGGGCATCTTCGTGAGCGACATGCCCGGGGCGCGCATGTTCAAGATGGTGACGATGAAGTTTAGACCTGCGGCGATGGAAGCGACGCCAAGGATGTTAAGGCCGATGACCCAGAAGTTCATTCCGTTGGTCGGGTTGAAGGCGACGTGCGAGTTGGGAGCGTAACCGAACCAGCCGCCATTGGGCGCATCGCCAATTAGCCATGAGAAGTTGAGGAACAGGCTACCGAAGAGGAATATCCAGAAGCTAAGCGCGTTAAGGCGAGGGAACGCGACGTCGCGGGCGCCAATCTGAAGTGGAATCAACCAGTTGAAGAAAGCCGCGGAAAGGGGCATTACGACGAGGAACACCATAGTGGTGCCATGCATCGTAAAGAGCTGGTTGAACATTTCGGGATCGATGAGCGTGCTGTCGGCTTGCGAAAGCTGCACCCGCATTAAAAGAGCTTCAATGCCGCCGACCAGGAACCAAAAGAAAGACGTTACGGCGTACAGTGTGCCGATCCGTTTGTGGTCGACGGTAGAAATCCAGCTCCAAATACCGTATTCACTCTTCGGACGCGGGATGATGCGCGGAAAGCTCAACGAAATAGGTTCGCGACTTGGTCCTGGATGTGTGGTCTGCATTGCTTGATTGCGTGGGGGATTAACGAGTGTTGCGGGGCGCTGTATTTAGTTTATCCGAGTTGGTTGCTCGCTATTCGAGTGTTGTGATGTAGGCGATCAGGTCATCGACTTGATTCGGCGGGATTTTGGGCACGACCATGGCGTTTGTGAATCCATCGACGATGAATGCGCCAGGATCGTTTATGGACTGCCGCAAGTATTCGTCAGCTGACAGCGATGTGCGGGTGCCGGCGCGACCGGCGATGCCGATGAGGCTCGGGCCCACGATCGTCGTGTCTGCATCGAGCGAGTGGCAGGCGTTGCAGCCGATGGATACGAAGAGTTGTTCCCCTCGTTCTTCGGGAGTTCCGCCGGTGATTGCGGGTGCAACGAGTTGGGAAATATCGCCTGGTTCGAGGGCGAGTAGGTAATCGGCGATATTTTCAACCTCTTGGTTCGAGAGGTTGATCTTGTTGTCTTCGCGTTCCTGATAGGCGGCGGCGTGGGCTTGCATCGCAGTCCCGATTTTTATCGAATCTGGGTCGGTGATCCACTTGATGAGATTTTCGCGGGAGTTTTCTTTGATGCCTGAGCCGAGGAAATGCCGTTGACTGTAGTGCGTAAGGTTAGGAGCTGAAACGAGGCGGGAGTTCTCGATGTCATCCAACCAAGTATTCCATCGGGATTCTTGTTGTTGGATTTCGAGCGAGTAGGCGTCTTGTCGCCACGAGTCGTTGGTGTGGCAGGTCTTGCAGTTCGTCGCGAATAGGAGTTCGCCTTGGGCTTCTGCGCTGCCTGCTTCGAACGGCACCGGCGGGGTGCGCATGCCCGCAACCCATTCTTGGAAACCGTCCTCTTCGTGCGCGATCACACGAAAACGCATATGAGCGTGTGCAATCCCGCAGAATTCGGCGCATTGCCCGTCGTAGATCCCGGGCTCGTCGGCGATGAACCAAACGAGGTTGTCGTTCAATGGCACCATGTCGACCTTGCCAGCGAGTTTGGGTACCCAGAAGCTATGGATCACGTCTTGCGATGACAGTTTGACGTTCACCGGTCTGCCGGTAGGGACATGGAGTTCGTTGGCGGTGACGATCTCTTGATTGGGGTAGCGGAACTCAAACCACCATCGGTGGCCGATGGCTTCGACCTCGAGCACATCGCCCATGTCGGTGGGCGCGCCACGTTGCTGTTCCCAAATGCCGATGATCGTTGGTACTGCGATAGCCGCGACGACCAGCGACGGGATGATCGTCCAGGTGATTTCGAGCTTGGTGTTGCCATGGACCTGCTTGGGGATCTTGTCGTCACGGCGTCGGTATCGAAACGCGATGTAGATGATTCCGCCTTCGACGATGATGAACACGGCGACTGCGATCCAAAAGATCAGGAGGAAAAGATTGCCTTGATCACGCGCGACAGGACCGGCATATCCGAAAGTCGATTGCGGGTGTTCAGGGGAGCATGCCGCGATAAACAGTGTGGCGGCGAGAGCCAGCACGGGAAGTGCGAGCTTAGTCAATTTGGAGGAAGTCAGCCAGTTCTGCATCGAGATGCGGTCTTGTCTAAATCGGGTTTGGACGGCCTGTCTGCGTTTCTTTGCGGCTCAGTTTCAAGCCTTGGCTTGGCTTCCCTCGAGAGTATCGACATCGAGCGAAATCTCGTGATTAGAATATCATTCCGCGCCGCAAGTCGCAAAGTTAACAAGTCTTGAGACGATCGTCAATCGTTTACCGCTCCCGTTGTGACACATTTTCGGTCATAGCTTTACTTCGAGGCCAAAATCATGATTGAATCTCAGCCCGTTCGCGTATTGATAGCGACGCAGAATGCTGGGAAAGTGCGCGAATTTCGTCGATTATTGGCTCAAGTACCAGCGATGTTCGTAGGTTTGGAGGAATTGCCGCGTATTACGGCGCCAGATGAGGATGGCTCGACTTTTTTGGCCAACGCGATCACCAAGGCGAGATACTACTCTCAACATTTTGGAGAGATCGCGCTCGCCGATGACTCTGGATTGGTGGTCGATGCGCTGGACGGAGCACCGGGAGTCCACTCGGCGCGCTACGGCGGCGACGGGCTTTCGGACATGGACCGCTTGCGTCTTTTGTTGAAAAACTTGGAAGGCGTTCCAAAAGAGCATCGGACAGCTCGTTTCGAGTGCGCGATCGCGGTAGCCAATCCTCAATGCCACGGCGAATTCATGCATGCGACAGGGACAGTTGAAGGTCGGATCATCTTTGAACCGCGGGGACGCAATGGATTCGGTTACGATCCGATTTTCGTGCCTACCGGCGAGACTCGAACAACCGCGGAGATGAGCGCCGACGAAAAGGACTCGTTGAGTCATCGAGCTCGTGCCATCGAAGCGATTGTGCCCGCTTTGAGCGGCCTCATTGGCGACCGGTGATTGGCGCGTCGTCTCAGTCGCTGATAGGCAGGTACAATCTCAAACACCACCTCGCATCGTAATTTGACGGAGTGTGAAGGGCCTAAGTGCGTGAAATCAGTGGCGACAAGCAAGAAGATCGAAGACACGCTCGGTCGAAGCGTCCGAGACCTCCGTATTTCAGTAACCGATCGATGCAATTTCCGATGTCCTTATTGCATGCCAGCCGAGATATTCGGTGAGCGGTACGAGTTCCTTAAGCGCGAAGAGATTTTGTCATTTGAGGAGATCGCTAGGTTGGCCCGATTGTTCGTGGGATTCGGAGTTCGGAAGGTGAGGATCACCGGTGGTGAACCACTGGTAAGAGCCCAAGTCACCGAGTTGATCGCGCGACTTGCTGAGATTGACGGTGTCGACGACTTGGCGATGACCACTAACGGCTTCTTGTTGCCGCGCTACGCGCACGAATTGAAGGAAGCAGGTCTCAATCGATTGACGGTTAGCATGGACGCGTTGGATGAGGATGTCTTTTCGCACATGAGCGGTCGCCCGTACGGACCTGAAAAAGTTCTGGCTGGAATGGATGCGGCGCGCGAGGCCGGATTTTCACCGCTCAAGATCAATACGGTGGTTCAACGAGGTGTGAACGAACAGACAATCCTGGAGACCGCAGAGCATTTCCGCAAAACCGGCGATATCGTTCGTTTCATCGAGTTCATGGATGTTGGAAATCTGAACGATTGGGACCTCTCTCAGGTCGTGTCCGGTCGGGAAATCGTCGAGATCATTGACGCCGAGTTTCCGCTTGAGCCTGCGGTTGCCAACTACCGAGGCGAGGTGGTTTCGCGGTACAGGTACGTCGATGGACAGGGCGAGATCGGCGTGATCACGTCGGTCACCCAACCGTTCTGCGGAGATTGCACGCGGGCTCGACTGACGACTGAGGGTCGCTTGGTTACCTGTCTATTCGCGACGCGCGGAACCGATCTGAAGGGTCCCTTGCGGGACGGAGCTACAGACGACGAAATTAACGAAATCATTGAGGGTGTTTGGTTGAATCGACGCGACCGCTACTCTGAAACGCGGTCGAGCAACACTGCGCTCGAAGGAGCGGTCACCGGTGCGAATAGGGAAAAGATCGAGATGTTTAGGCTGGGAGGTTGATTTCGGTGTCCCGAAGTTGAGAATCTTGATTTACGATGATTCAATCGGGTTCTCAAACTAAGACGGATTGAAACCCGCAGAAGTTATGGCACAGCAAACAGCGACAGAATCAGAAACGTCAGCTCCGGTCCGCATCAATTGCGGCATCGATTTTCAACCCCAGCAGGGCTTCGGCGCGTACAGCGCAATGGTCCGGGTTGGCGACGAGCAACTCGACCCGATCGCCGGCGTCGTCGACGATGGAGCGACCTTCATCAGGTGCTGCTTGACCGCGGCGGTTGAAGGTTTCGAGGCTGTTGAAGCGCGTGGCGAGAACGTCGAAGTGGTCACGCCATCGACTTGGGTCGCAGAAACGCTAGGAAACACGGACGAGTTCGCGAAACTGCGAAGCAATGATTGGGTTAAAGACGACGGTGAGGAGGTTGTGCACCGCGATTTGCTCGAGCGTTTAGCGTCGTGCATTGATTTGCAGGAACAAGTGAAGTGGCGATTTGCCCAGGACGTCGGTGGACGAGGTCGTAAGGGAGAACAAGAAGCCAAATCTAATGGCGAAGACGGGTCGCAAGTCGCGCCTGATTGCCATATCTCGTACGCAGCCGCAACGGTTGGCAATTCTGGTGTTGGCGCGTACTACATTGAGCTCGACATCCCGGGACGGCTTGAGAAAGTCTCGAGCAAGTTCCAGACAACCAATTTTGCCCGTATGCACCTTACGGCATGCATCGATGCGATGCGTGAAGCTCGTCGATTGTTGAGAAAGGACGGCCTCCGTATCGTCCTGGACACTCCGCACGAATTGACGGCCAACGCGGTGAACCGGGGTTGGTTGGATACGTGGGCACAGAACAAATGGAATCGTCGCGAAGGCGATCGTGTGCGCAATGCCGATCTGTGGCAAGAGTTTCGACGTCTGATGCAACGCCACGACGTGGAAGTTCGCCTCTCAATGGATTCGGCGAATTCGGATGTCATGTTAAGCCAAGCCGAGGGCCTGGCAAGGCGCGAGGTCGAGCGTGTTCGGGAGGATACGGCATTCAAGGAGCAAGAGGAAGCAGCGGTCAAAGACGGGACGTTGATCCGTATTTTCACCGATGGGTCAGCGTTAGAGAACCCCGGACCGGGTGGTTGGGCCGCGATCATGGAAGTGAAGGGAAAAAAGGCGAGCCAGTCACAAGGCTACAAACACACCACCAACAACCGCATGGAGTTGATGGGTGCGGCCGAAACCTTGGATTTGTTGGTCAAACTTCAATCGGACGAAAAGATTGATGACGTTGAAAAGGTGATCTTGATCACCGACTCCGAGTATTTGGTGAGCGCGATGACGCGCGGTTGGGCGAAGCGTTGGCGGAAAAATCAGTGGATCAAACAGGATGGCGAGAAGGCCAAGAATACCGACCTGTGGAAACGCATCCTTCTTGCCAGCGACCGCTTGAAACGAGTTGAGTTCCGGTGGATGCGTGGCCATGCCAAATTCAGAGAAGCGTTCGGGTCGGAAAATGCAATGTGTGACCGTCTGGCCAAAGAAGCGGCCGGCCAGCCGGAGGAAAAGCTGCTGGCAGACGACGGGTACGAAGACTAGTTCAGCTGGGCGCAGATGGTCGGCAATGCGGTCCCACTGAGTATCTTGGCGATTTTGCGCATTCGGCCTCGCGCTTTGAAGGACGCACTAGAATTGTGCCCAAGATGACTTCGAGTTCGCGACCAGATCTCTTCATTTACTCAGACGGCGGTGCGATCGGCAATCCCGGTCCGGGTGGATTTGGTGTCGTGATAGAAGCCAACGGCGGGAGTTGGAATCTGTCGAAGGGGTATCGACGGACGACGAATAACCGGATGGAGTTGATGGGAGTCATCGCCGGGCTTGAGAGCACCGCCGACCTAGGTGCTGGACGTTGCACCGAGGTCGTAACGGACTCTCGATATGTGGTTGACGGAATGTCGAAGGGTTGGGCGAGAAGATGGCGGTCGAACGGTTGGCGTCGGAACGCGAAGGGTGAAATGGCGTTAAATCCTGATCTGTGGGGTCGATTGCTCGACGCCGTTGAAGGTCGAGATGTCGTGTTTCAGTGGGTCAAGGGTCACGCTGGCCATCGTCAAAACGAGCGATGTGATGCGATGGTGGGTGAAGTGTCGAGGTTGTCGGAACGCGAGCAGCTCGTCGATACCGGCTACGAACGAAAAGGAAACGCGTTGGCCGCACAATCGACACCGTTCGAGAGATTAGTCGCAGCGGTCGATTCGAAGATCCAAGATGTCGATTTGGCGTTGGAGCCGGAACTGACTCATTTGAATCAATCGGGTGAGGCGCGCATGGTAGACGTTGGTGGCAAGGCGATTACCGAGCGTGTCGCTACCGCTGAGTGTGAAGTGTTGATGACGAAAAAGACGCTGTCGTTGATACGGTCTGGCGGGATCGGAAAAGGTGACGTCGTGACGACGGCGAAACTTGCCGGAGTGATAGGAGGGAAGCAAACGTCAGAACTGATTCCGATGTGTCACAACATCCCAATATCTCAGATTGAGGTTGACATTGAGGAGTTGGCCGACGGTTCCGGATTGCGGATCGAGGCTACGGCGCGCGCGACGTGGCGAACGGGTGTGGAGATGGAGGCAATGACCGCCGCTTCGGTTGCTGGATTGACGGTTTACGATATGTGCAAGTCTGCTGAGCGTGGCATTCGAGTGACGAATTTGCGGTTGTTGCGGAAGAGTGGCGGCAAGAGCGGGGATTACGTGGCCGGATAAGACCCACGCGTCATTCCGGCGAGGGCCGGAACCCAGGGAAAACAAGCCGTGCCGATAACACTCCCATTCTTGACCGAACGGATTGGGGTGGGTACCATAGTGAGTACGGTGCGAGGGTGTTTTGAGGGTCGTTTCAACGGCGGCGATGTAGCTCAGCAGGTTAGAGCGAGCGCTTCATAAGCGCTAGGTCACAAGTTCGAGTCTTGTCATCGCCACCACACCTCCAGACTAGCGGACCTCTGGATGATGGGGATCGGCAAACGTGCCGCATATTCTGGTGACGGGCGGTTAGCTCAGCTGGTTAGAGCGCATGCTTCACACGCATGAGGTCGGAGGTTCGAGTCCTCCATCGCCCACCATTTCACGCTACCTTGAATGAATGACAAGATGATTAAGGCTAACGTTATGGGTGGCGACTGCCCCAAGTTTCTGCGCCGAATCGCAGTTAGTCATATAATTAGCTAATTGAATCCTAAAGGAGTCGGTGATGGTCACGGTGAACGTACATGAGGCGAAGACACATCTTTCACGGTTGCTAATTGACGTTGAAGCAGGGGAGGAGGTCGTCATCGCCCGCAATGGGAAACCGGTTGCTCAACTAGTTGCTGTCATTCAGCAAGGCAAACGACAGCCAGACATCTTAAAAGGCAAGATCACGATACCGGACAGCTTTTTCGACCCACTGCCGGAGGATGAGTTGCGGTTGTGGGAGGGTGATTAACCGTGCGAGTTCTGTTGGACACGCACGCGTTCCTTTGGTGGATAGCGGACAGCAGACGTCTTTCAAGTGCGGCGTACGCCGCTATTATCGACAGTTCCAATACAGTTTTCGTAAGTGCTGCGACTGCTTGGGAGATCGCGACCAAATATCGGTTGGGCAAATTACCCGAGGCAGATGCAATGGCATATGACATGGTTAGCACGATCGCGCTTCAAGGGTTCAGCCAACTTCCGATTACCGTCAAACATGGCGATCGTGCAGGTTCGTTGGCGGGTCCCCATCGCGATCCATTTGACAGGATATTAATCGCTCAAGCGATGACCGAGAATCTGGCGCTGGTCTCCAACGAGGCGCTGTTTGATCGCTACGGTGTGAAACGGCTTTGGTGAGGACAAAACCGACGCGACCGTTTGGAAAGGTCGCGTCCCGATCGTTCAGATTGATACTGAACGCCCGATGTGTGCACGCATGTTGGACGGATCAGTCCACCTGTCGGCCCCAATGCTCTACAGCTTGCCCGTTGGCGAAGCGGACGATCTCGATTGTCCGTTTTTCATACGCGCACCTTGAATCCGGACCAGCCTTTGGACCTGGGTCGCACCAAATCAGCTTCGCCTCCACATGATTGCCGTTGGCGGTTAGCGTTTCAATGGTTACTCTGAGTCGCGGACGCGCTTGCCTAAAAAGCGTGACAACGTGTGCAAACCCTTTCGGACCGTATAATTTCGAACCACCGATCCCTTGATGATCAACGTAGTTGAGTGAGACTAGAGATTTAACACTCGATAAATCGCCAGTGCTGAACACGTTTACCATGCGTCGCATAAGTTGTATGTTCGAACGTTCCGCGTCACCCATATCTTCTTGAAATCACCGTCGGCCTCTGCAAATTGCTAGCGAAACTACATTTGAGGGTCGCGGCGTGCAACACGATTCGCATAAGGTCAGGTGGTTAGCGACTAAACACGCATGCGAAGGCTCTGATCCGTCGCACACAAGGAATTTTCGCAAGGTTCGCTGATGCGAGGGCTGTCTACCGCGCAATCATGTCGAATTGTTCGAAGGTTCCGCCGAGGATGGGATGCGGGTCGACGCCCATCCATCCGTCTAGAAGCGTTGAGTAAAGGCCCCGGAAGTCGTTGTTGTAGGCCATGTCACCTTCGACTTGGTCGATGGGTTCGAGAGATGGATATTCGCCGTACAGGCCGCCTTTGACGTTCGAGCCCATCACGAATGCTACGCCGCCTGAACCGTGGTCGGTACCGGACCCGTTGTCGTCGATCCTGCGGCCAAACTCGCTGAAGACCATCACGATTGCTTCGTCTCCGCGCCCGTGCTCCTCCAGGTCGGCGAAGAAATCGCCAACGGCGATGGACAGTTCGTTCCAAAGGTTGGCGTGATTTATCAGTTCGCCGGAGTGAGTGTCGTAGCTACCATGCTGCGTATAGAAGACGCGGGTGCCAACGTCGGCGAACATTACCTGTGCGATGTCCCTCATCGCTTGGGCGACCTGGTTATCTGCGTACTCAATGGATGAGTGGTATTGTGCAGGCGCTGCTCGGAGGATATCGGCGCCGAGGTAGGCGCTCATTCCGGTTTCGCCGATCGCATCTAGGATCGCGTCCCTGCCTTCGGCGGGGCCGTACATTCGAGTAAAGATATTTAGCGCCAGATCGCGGGTGGCGGTATCTTCGATGTCTGGCATTAACCCGTAGGTCGCCAGGTTTCCCACCGATGCGACCGGTACGCCTTTGCAGTGAAGAGCACGAGGTAGGCCACGCCCGAAATTGACACCGGCAACGACGTTTTGATGGTTGGGGTCGATTTCGCGGATCGTGCGTCCTAACCAGCCGTCGGGTGCGACGTCTACCGATTCTGCGGTGTGCCAGATGTCCATTGACCGGAAGTGGGACCGGTTTGGTTTGGGATATCCGATGCCGTTTACGATGGCCACATTGCCGTCGTCCCAGAGATCCTTGATCGGACCCATGCTCGGGTGCAAGCCGAGTTTGCCATCGAGATCGATGACCTCGTTTTCCTCCAGTCGAATCGCCCTTCGAGAGTCTTGATAAATGCCGTTGGTGTAAGGCACCACGGTGTTCAATGCGTCGTTCCCGCCGGATAGCTGGATTACGACCAAGGCTGGGTCGCGTTGGGAATTCATTAGTTTCCTCCTGAGAGCAGGCCGGGTTCGGGCTCCGCTTCGATTGCGTTAGGGGCGATTTCTCTCGTTAATCGGTTGTGACTATGTCAAATACTTGGATTCTGTGTCGAACAGTATCGACGACGTAGACGTGGTCGCCTATCAATCTGATCGACGACGGTCCCCAGAAGTACTTCTCGATGTGAGAAGACTCTTCGTTCGCATCTCTCTCGAATAGGTCTGGATCGAGGTCAAGGTTCGCCTCTGCTCGTGCGGCGGCCTCTTCTTTGTTGGTGTCAAGGAATGCTTGCGACCACTTTGAGATCGTGGCCTGTCCGCGATTTGCTTGGACGAATTCGCCGTCGGGATCGAAGACTTGAATCCGGTGGTTGCCCCAGTCGGCAACGTAGACATATCCGTCATCGTCTTCGCATGCGCTCGACGGACGGTGGAGTTCGCCTTCACCTTCACCAGATGTTCCGACCGAGGACACGACTTCGCCGTCGGGAGTCAATTTTTGGATTCGGTCGTTGCCCCAATCGGCGACCAGCACGCTTCCGTCCCGACCGGAAGAGATCCCCCACGGCATGTTGAATTCGCCTACATCGGAGCCGGGTCTTCCGAAAGTGCCTTTGTAGTCGCCGTCGGACGTAAACCGTTGTATGCGGTTGTTCCGATGGTCGGCGATGAAAAGCTCATCGTCGTTGAACGTGAGACCGCTTGGCCCGTCGAGTTTTCCTTCTTCGGAACCGAGTTCGCCCCACTTTTCAATGAAGTCTCCGTCGGTGGACATCACAGTTATGCGGTTGAGGTAGTCGTCGCTGATGATGATCCGCCGTTCACCGTCGATGGTGATCGAGTTGGGCCAAGTGAACTGTCCATTCTCGGCACCCCAAGCGCCGAAGATTCCGAAGTAGTCCTCTTCGAGGTTCATTATGGTGACCCGAACCCCTCGTTTGTCTCCGTCAGAAGAACGATTGAGCACGTAAAGACGGTCGTCCTCATCGGCGACGATGTCGACTGGATAGTAGAAGCCACGGCCGAACATCGCGGTGACTCCGATGGTGCGGTTATATTCAAGCCGCCCGGTCTTTTCTTGGGAATTGGCCATCGTTTTGTCTCTATCAATACGCCGCTAGGTGCGAAGTTTGAGTCTTGATTTCGATCAGGGTTGCTCGAGCGGATCAGGCCCTTTGGAACTCAGGGGTGGCGGCCACGATCTTGATGGCGTTGGCTGCCCGTTCGCGTGGGGTTTGACCGCCATTGTTACCCGCCATCTCATCGTTCTGTTCAACGAATTCGATCAAGGATTCGCGGGTTATGTCGGTGACGTGCGTCAGCGAAAGTTGCTCGAGCGCCCGGTCGACGAGTTCCGCTGGATCCCCGTTCTCAGCTTCTTCTACAACGCTGTCAACCATGCTCTGGACACCTGGGCTTTCAAGATTGCCCAATCGCTCCGACGCAAAGTTGACGCGTTCTACCAATGCACCTGAATCGATCCACTCTGTGCCCCAATGCCATCCTTCCACCGACGGTGGGTTCATCAAGTGTTGCCCCATGAAGACGGTGTGCAGGTGAGTCTGAATCATCTCCTCTTTAGGCCGCGGAAACTCCCCGGTCAACTTGAGAACGCCGACCATCAACTCGGCCGGGCTCTTGACGCGCTGGTACCAGACGTCTTCGGATTTGAAGAAGTCGGATTTGAACAGCACTCGCAGCATCTCCTTGACGCTGTAACCGCTATCAAAATACGCCTTGGCGAGAATGTCAATCGCTTCCTGATCGCGTGGCGGTTTGTACGGCCACTCGGGAACCGGAGGTTCGTCTGCGACAAAGAAGCTGTACATGTGGCGCGCGAGGAAACGCGCGGTGGCTTCTTGCTCGCAGATGATGTCAATAATGTCTTGACCGTCGAAGTTTCCTTTGCGGCCTAAGAACTCTTTCTCACCGTAGTCGTGGTCGTCAGGCTTGAACTCGAAATGGAACGAGAGGCGCCCATACGGCCAAATGGAGTCACGCATCGACTTGAGGGTCATGTAGTCGGTGTTGCCAATCGTCCAACCGGTGAACGCTCTGGCCGCTTCTTTGATGTCCTGTTCGGAGTAGTGACCGACGCCCATCGAGAATAGTTCTAGCAACTCGCGCCCATAGTTTTCGTTGATCGCGCCGTTGTGATTCTCGCAATTGTCAAGCCAGACGATCATTGCGGGGTCTTTTGAAAGCTCCACCAGCATGTCATCGAATTTGCCCATTCCGTGACGGGCGAACATCCTGATCTGGTCGTGCAACACCTTGCCGTTAGCGAGTTTGGCGTAGCCAGTGGCGAAGATGCCGTGCCAGAAAAGCGCCGTCTTCTCGCGCAATGGCGCATCAGTCGAGATCATGCGATACATCCAATGGGAGCCGATGTTGTTGCCCATCATCCCCATATGGTCTGGATGGTAACGACGGATCAGATCGATATCCATGGAGCTTGGGTTTTCAGAATCGAGAAGCTTCTCGACCGTCTCGTCGTATCCCTGTTCGACGAGGGATTCGAGTTCTTCTCGAGACGCTCCGAAGCCAGCCCGTCGCATCAGGTGTGCCATTAATTGCAATTCGTTCGTGCTCATCGCTTACCCCGATTGATTCCAAGCTTGCCCAGTTGCGCAGGATTATACCAACTGAATCGCTCGACTGTGAACTTCAGAGGCGACTATGCACCAGCGTGTTTGACACAGTGTGCATAATGTAATTTGACACAGTGTGCATAATGTAAGATATTCACCCTGTGAATTCATGTTGAAATCCGATGAAGACCGTTAATCGAAAAATTGCTTTTTGGCGAGTAATCGTCCCAGCAACTGGAGCCGCCATCCTTGCTTACGTGATTTTGGCGTTTGTGTTTGGCCCTGACGCGATACGCGGTAGCACAAGTCCGGCTTACGCTTTCCACGGTTGCAGATACGATCCCAATTCGATCGAGCCAATCTCATATCGCTTCTTTTCCGTAGGGTCAGATTATGAAACGGCCTTCCAAGAGGCAGAGGAGGAATGGGACGACACCACCGCACCGGGCTACTTCTCAGAACAACCTTCGAGCCTAGACCCGGAAATCAACGTTACTGACGATGCGCTCATGGACCAGTGGGCCGCTGTAGTTCTAATCGAGTGCGTCATTCCAGTCGGATCGACCTTCGGAAATTATCGCGGAAACGAAGTCGAGTTGCGGTTCAACACTTCCGAGATGGATGATCTCTCAGTCAGCGATAAAATTCTTGTTGCGATACACGAGATAGGTCATGCTTATGGTCTTTGGCATGTGTCTACTGGTTGCCGTCTGATGCGCCAGAACTTGAATGTCTACAACTCTTGCGGATCTACGATGCCAACCGCCGACGACATCGCGGGAGTCGCTGCGATCTACCCATGACAAAAAATCGAGACGAGGAGTAAGGTGATGGCGAGACAAAGCAAATGGATCTTGCCGATGGGAAGCGCGGTCCTTGGAGCCGTTATCGTGACCATCGGATGGTTCACGTGGAATATCATGACCGAAGAATCTCCGCCCTCAACGACCGTCAATCTAGGCTCGCCGTTGGTGATAAAGCTCTACTCATCCATCGACGATCTGTCGGACGACTCCGATGTTGCGATTGTAGGAACTGTAAAGGGAGTGGCACAGACTGGGATGGATCGCGGGCGCGACGGCGTCGGCACTCCGCTTCCATACGTTGTTTATGAGGTTGAAGTTCTGGAAGTGTTGAAGGGAGATGTCGATGACGACATCTACGTGGTTAGGAGACCTCCTGAGTTGTTTCCAAGGGAGCAACTTTCCAGTCTGAAGAAAGGTGAGACGACGGTTTTGTACCTCGCCGAGAAATCGACTAAACTGGCGCCAACGATAAACGTGACAGATGTTATTTATGTACCTTTGGCTTTTGACAACGCCGTTTTCGACGTATCATCGTCGGGCAAGGTAGGAGCCGTGGGCAGGGTCGATGACAGCACTGTCGTTGTCCCGAGAGGTACAGGTCCCGACATGTTCCCCGTTGGGACGACGTTCAAAATGTCCGATATCAGAGATGCCATCGAAGTGGACACTGACGAGATTGGTCCTGTCGGCAACGTGAACTAGCGTTGCGCCAGTTTCCGATCATTGTCGACGTATTATTTACAGTTGGATAGCGGCTTTCTATCAGCCAGTTTGGAACGGAGATATTCCACCAAAATTCCGCTTCAAGGATGGTTGCCGGGGGCCAAGCACAATATCTCGTAGAGATCAATGATTTGTTGCCGCGCTGTATACGTTGATCCCGCTCTTCGTATGTGCTCACTGTCCGATCGTAGGGATATCTGGCCAACGCATCCTCGTCGAGGTCAACGCCCCAACCCGGCTTGTCGTTGACGATTAGGTGTCCGTCTCGGACCTGTAGCGGTTCGGGAGATGATCTCATCACGCCACGGCACGTCTGGGTCCATAAACTCCATGTTCAGGAAGTTCGGTAGCGTCATTGCGATGTGGGCGTTGATAATCGATGCCAACGGGCTATTGCAGTTGTGCAGAGTGACCGGCAGATAGCGGTGTGACTTTCGTGATTTTCATGAGGGGGCGCCTCCCGGCGGCATGGCACTGATCGTTATGTTAGAGCCGTTTGCGGACGCCGAAATGGCGGTAGCGTCGAGTGAAGGTCGACAAGTCGCCCAATTGAAATGTCGAAATCTTGTAAGATGCGGATTCGTTGGGTAAGTCGTATTCAACCTGGAGGATCTAGCAACGGCTACAGCGACGCAAAATCCCCGCTTGGAAGTAGATGAAAATCCGCCGATTCTGACGACGGCCGGACTTGGATTGCAGTTCAGTCTTTTAGCCTCGGCGACATTGTTGGTTACGCCGGTGATCGTCGCGCAGGCATCGGGCCTAGGCGACTGGTACATCAACTGGATGGTGTTCGCATCATTGGTCGTCGTTGGTATTTCGACCCTGATCCAAGCGCGTCGCATCGGCCCTCTTGGCGGCGGTGTCGTCCTGCCGATGTTCACCGCGGCGTTCGCGATCCCATTTTGTATCACCGCGGTCGTAGATGGGGGTCCCGCCACATTAACAACGCTGGTGATCATTTCGGCGGTGATCCAACTCGCGGTCTCGAAATGGTTGTTTTTGCTCAGGCGGATTGTCACGCCGATCGTCGGTGGGACGGTGATGATGATCTTGTCGATCACCTTGGCGTCGGTCGTATTCAAGTTGTTGGACGATGCGACGGCTGCCGAACCAGTGGGCGGTTCATTGACGGCGTTCGTGACTCTGGTCATCGTCGCTGCGCTGGCGTTGCGCCGTTCGCCCGTGTTGAGGCTGTGGGGTCCACTAATCGGCATCGTCGGCGGTTGCATCACCGCCGCGATATTCGGTATCTACGACGTGAATCGGATCGTCGAAGCACCGTGGATCGGTCTACCATCCGAATGGCCCGGCATCGGCTTCGAATTTGGGGTGGCGTTCTGGACGTTGCTACCGTCTTATCTCTTCCTTGGCGTCATTATCGCGATACAGACGAACGGCGCGACGATCGCGGCGCAGAACGTGTCTTACCGAGGCGACCGAGCTGTCGATTTCCGTGGCATCCAAGGCGCCCTTTCCGGTACCGGTGTCTCCAACCTGCTCGCTGGGTTTCTGGGGACGGTGCCAAATGGCATCAATCCTGCCGGGTCCGCATTTATGCAAACCGTGGGCGTAGCGTCACGGCACATCGGATACGCCATCGGATTGATCTTCATCTTTTTGGCATTTGTTCCTAAAGCGTCCGGCCTTCTCAGCACGATCCCGGGACCCGTAATGACTGGGTATCTGGTACTGATCACCGGAACGCTGTTTGTCGATGGCTCAAGAACCGTAATCCAATCTGAACCGAACCGGGAAAAAGTTATCGTCTCTGGAATGTGCTTCTGGATCGGCGCCGCGTTCCAGTTCGGACTTTTCAACGTTCCTGATCTCAACCCGGTTTTGAACGGGCTTTTTAAGAGTGGCATCACTACCGGCGGGTTCGCAGCGGTGGCGATGATTCTCTACTTGGAATTGACCAATCCGCGACGGATGCGATTCAGATCGAAGCTCGACATTGATTCCTTACCGGAACTCAACGAATTCATCGCCAAATTCGTAAACAGCAGAAGGTGGAGCGACGCGATGCGCGACAAGTTGATGGCGGTCGCGGAAGAGACGTTGCTCACCTTGTCTCCCTTAGATCTCGAGATGACCCTTGACGAACCAGACGAACCAGACGAACCTGAAGAAGAGCGTACGCTAGTCGTTATCGCCTCGAGCGAAGGAGACGTTGCCGAACTCGAATTCATCGGTGGCGAAGGTGGCCAAAACATCGAAGACCGCGTCAGGCAGCTCCAAGATTTCGAAGACGAGAGCATCATCGAAAACGAACTCTCCCTCCAACTCCTCCAAAACTACGCCTCATCAGTCCGCCACCAGCAATTCCGCGGCACGGACATCATCACCGTGAACGTGGAGCAGCCAGGGGACTGAGGTTAATCGAAACTCCGAGAAAACTAAATCGATACTCAGTATCATTGATCTAGCGGTTTGCAGTTTCATTACATCGATTAAAACCCGAAGGAGCGGCGATGAGAATTTTGTGGTTTTTGAGCGGTTTCGCAGCGATTCTGTCGGTTATTGCTCTTGTTCTATCCGCGGTTGTATTGGTCACGATAGCTTCAGACGAAGACGAGGCCGAGGAAAGCCAGAGTTACATCGTAGATCGCGGCGAATTCGCCGTTGAAATGGTATTGGAAGCTTTAGAGCTGTACGAGGACGAGGGCCGGGAAGAGACGATCCGTTTTTACAACACGCCGGAAAGCACCAATGGCGAGTGGTACGTCTTCATAATCGACGAGTCCGACGAAATCATTGCACATGCCACCCCGGATCTATTGGGGGAAGACCTCAAAGGAGATCTCTTCGTCGGCGCAGACGGATATCGGTTCGGTGAGGCTATCCTCGAAGCGACAGATCGTGGGCATTGGGTGGATTATCTCTTTGAGAACCCTGCAACCGGCAATCAAGAGTACAAACACTCTTGGGTCGTCAAACGCGACGGGTTGATCTTCGGCTCAGGCTGGTATCAGGTGTTGCCGAAGTCTGGGTAACACCGAGGCGAAACTTTAACTTGTAGTTTTCGCCAATCCGATCTCTACCACCACCCCATCCACATTGTGCCGATCTCGCGCAACTTCGTCTGCAATCTCGCCGTTTATCCCAACCGCCAATGTCTCATTGGTGATGTAGTCGGTGTGGTTGGCGATGGCGGTTGCGATATCGCTGCCATCAGGTGCGTTGATGCTCAAGTGAATACGGTCGGAGATTTCTAGACCGGCGTTTTTCCTCATGTTCTGAACGATGTGAGCGATGTCTCGGACGTACCCTTCAGCGCGGAGTTCCTCGGTGATCTCGGTGGAGATGCCGACGGTATAGGTGCCGTCGGATTCGACGGCGTATCCCTCGGCCGCGATGTTGTCGACGAGAATTTCATCCGGAGCGAGTTCGAAGTCTGCGAGTCGGGCGTTTTCCCCATTTCTGACCGCAGCCGCCACTGCGGCGGCATCGGCATCTTCGAGCAGATTTCGGATTTCGTTGACCTGTCGACCGTATTTCGGACCCAAGGCGGGCAGGTTCGGACGCAGGCGATAGGCCATCAGGCTGTCGGATTCTGATGTGTCTCGGACATCCCTGACGTTAAGTTCGTCTTTTAGCTGGTTGGCGATCATCTCTAAAGCCGCGCGTTCTTCGGGCGAGTTGAGTTCGACAATCAGCGCGTTCAAAGGCTGCCGGACCTTTATTCCGGCGGCGGAGCGTGCCGACCGACCGAGCGAAGCGAGACGCATCGCCAAATTGGTGCGCAGGGCGAGCGCGTCATCGATCACTGATTCGTCAGCGGTCGGCCAATCGGCGAGGTGAACGGAGTCGGGCGCGTCAGTGGATTGTCGGCTTACGAGATTGGTGTAGATCTCCTCAGAGATGAAAGGCATGATGGGCGCGAGCAGTTGACTAAGCGTTGTCAGGCACGTGTAGAGCGTGTTGTATGCGTCCTGCTTGTCGTTGTCGTCTTCGGATTTCCAGAAACGACGTCGCGACCGTCTGACGTACCAGTTCGATAGACGCTCTACGTAAGTCTCGATGGCTTCGGACGCTCGTTCGATCCGCCAATTTTCGAGGTCAGTGGTGACTGATCGGACAAGCGCGTTGAGTTCTGAGATTGCCCATCGGTCAAGTTCGTTCGCCACCCTCGGATTGCCGGGTTCGCTGGAATGACCTGAGCTCTGCGTTTGGGGCGTCCAACCATCGAGTCGAGCGTATGTTGTGAAGAAGTAGTAGATGTTCCACAGGGGCAGGACAAATCGCCTTCGGGCTGCGTCACCCACGCTGTAACCGAAATTGAGGTTGTTCTGCGGGATATGGCGGGCGAAGACCCATCTCATGACGTCGGCGCCCATCCTGTCGGCGGCATCCTCGAACGGGATTGAGTTGCCTTTGGATTTGTGCATCTCCTCGCCGTTTTCATCACGCATGAGTCCGTAGGAGAACACAGCCTTGGTCGGGGCAACGCCTTCGAGAGCGGCGGCCATGCAGATGAGGGAGTAGAACCAGTTGCGGAACTGCCCGGGGAAGGATTCAGAGATCCAGTCGGCGGGGAACCAGTCTCGCCAGTAGTCACGGTCATCGTTGTAGCGGAGTGTCGAGAAGCTCACGATCCCGGCATCTAGCCACGCGTTGCCGACATCGGTGATGCGCGCCGTCGCGGCGCCGCATTTCGAGCAATTTATCTTGACTGCGTCGATCCACGGCCGATGGGGTGATTGCCCTTCGTAGTCGTCCCATCCTTCAATGGCGCGGGCTCGCAGTTCGTCTCGGGAGCCGATTACGTCGAAATTTTCGCATTCGCTGCATTCGTAGATGGGAAGTGCAAGGCCATAGTAGCGCTTCTTGGAGATCATCCAGTCTTGCATGTTGCGGAGCCAGTCGAGTTCTCTGGCTTCGCCGAATGCGGGGACCCATTTGATGGTTTTTGTTGCCTCCATCATCGTGTGGCGAAGTTGGTCCATCGAGATGAACCACTCGTCGACGAGTCGAAAAACGAGTTCTGAACTGCATCGCCAGCAGATCGGGTAGCGGTGTGAATAGTCTTCAACTTTGTAGTAAACGCCGCTTTCGCGGAGGAGGTCGAAGATGATTGGGTTTACTTCGTCGACGGAATTGCCGCTTAAGCGACCGAAGCCATCTACGTAAACGCCAGCATCATCAAGCGGAGCGATAACGGGCAAACCGTTTTCTCGGCCGAGTTGGAAGTCTTCGGAACCAGCTCCGGGCGCAATGTGGACGATGCCCGTACCTTCTGCGTCACCGACATCTTCCCATTCGATGACCCGGTGCTGGTCTCGGGCTTCGGATTGTGCTTCGAGGTCGTCAAAGGGGCCGCGATATCGCCATCCGAGCAGGTCTACGCCTTTTGCGCGCTCGATGATTTCGTGTTTGCCTTCGAGAACGTGGAGACGGTTGGCGCTCAACCACAAAGTTTGAACCACATCACCAACGGTGTTGCGGACCTTGACGTAATCGTTTTCTGGATTAACGGCTGCCGCCACGTTGGCAGCAAGCGTCCACGGCGTGGTCGTCCAGACAAGGAGAGCTTCGCCGTCGCGGTCTAAAAGCGGGAGACGGATGAAAAAGCCTGGGTGGACAATCTCGGCGTAACCTTCGGTGGCGATTTCGTGCTGGGACATTCCGGTTCCGCAGCGAGGACACCACGGCATGACGTCTTTGCCTTTGTATAGCCAGCCGTTGTCGTGGCAACGCTTGAGGAACGCCCAGATCGCGTAGTTGTTCTCATCGGATTTGGTGTGGTACGAGTCGTCCCACTGCATGAAATAGCCGAGACGCTGGGATTGCCGTGTGATGATGTCGGAGAAATGGTCGACGCGGGCCTTGCACTCTTCGACGAACTTGCCGACACCGTATGTCTCGATTTCTTGTTTGGATTTGAAGCCTTTTTCTTTTTCTACTTCAACCTCGATCCACAGACCTTGGCCGTCATAGCCATTTTGAAACCGCTGGCGGTAACCTTGCATGTTCCGGAAGCGGAGGAAGAGGTCTTTGTAAGTTCGTCCCCACGCATGGTGGACGCCCATCAGGTTGTTAGCAGTAATCGGGCCGTCGATGAAGGAGTAGTTTTTCTCGGCGTCGTTGTTGCGCGCCAAGTAGCGATCGATGAGAGTTCGACCGTCTGCATTGGGCGTGTTCCAACGTTCGAGCCATTGCTTTTCAGTCGCGACGAAGTCGACTTCGGATTCAGGTAGTACGGGGTCGAAAGTATTCTGGTTTGCAGGCATTGGGCCAGAGTGATTCATGATGAGTATTCGACTTTCAAGTTTAAGTTAACGAGTTTGGAACACGTCCAGTTTCGGGTCACGGTAAAATCAAGCCATGACTACGGCAGAGGAATATCGAACTGCTTCGGCAGAGCTTTACGATCAAGCGATGTTCGAGTTGGATGCTGGCGACATGCGTCAAGCATCTGAAAAATTATGGGGTGCGAGCGCGCAAGCGTTGAAGTCGCTCGCGGAGCGGAGAGGATGGCGGCACGGCTCGCACGGTGAATTCTACAGAATCATCAGGCGGCTTCGCAATGAGATGGATGTCGCCGAACTTAGACAACAATTCGCGTTCGCGAGTGAGCTCCATACCAATTTCTACGAGAACTGGCTTGACGAGTCAGAAATCCGCGATAGCGCAGTTCATGTAAGTGATTTCGTTGATCGTTTGGCGCGGCTCTGAAATGGCGCTCATTTCGATAGAACGCGATGCTTTTCTGATTGACGGTCAGGCGACGTACGCCGGGCGGAAGTATCGTGATTGGGATGTCGAGGGATTGTTGATGAACAGCCGCATGACGAATGCGGTGTTTGACGATGAGAATCCGGTTACCAGAGGGTTGTTTGCGTATCCGGACACCGGTGAGTGGGACCCGGATCGCAATACCGACGAGTTTATTGCGATGTTGCCAGAATATCGGGCGCATGGGTTGTTGGCTGTGACGGTCAATTTGCAGGGTGGGAGTCCGACTGGTTACTACCGTGAGCCGATGTTTCGTGAGAACATGGCGCAGCGCGGAATCCACGTAGCGGATGAGGTCGTCTGGGCAGGCTTACCAAGCCCTGATTCACAGCCTTGGCACAACTCGGCATTCAATCCCGATGGTTCGTTGAAGACAGCGTTTTTGGATCGAACGGAGAGGTTGATTGCAGCGTGCGACCGGCTGGGGATGGTGGTGATATTGGGTTACTTCTACTTCGGGCAGGATGAGAGGTTGGCGGATGAGCGCGCAGTGTGCCGGGCCGTTGACGATGCGACGCGATGGGTTCTGGAGACTGGTTATGGGAATGTGCTGATCGAGATCAACAACGAAGCGAATATTCGGCGTTACGAGCACGAGATTCTGCAACCGCATCGGGTTGCGGAGCTGATTGAACGGGCCAAATCTCACGTCATTCCGACGGAAGGCGGAATCCATGGCCGGCGGCTACTGGTCGGTACTTCGTATGGAGGGGGACGTGTGCCGGATGATGATGTCGCGGGAATTTCGGACTACATCATGGTGCACGGGAACGGGGTTAGAGAGCCGGCGCGGATTGCGGGCATGGTGGAGGACACTCGGGCTCTGCCGAGTTTCACGGCGAAGCCGATCCTTTTCACCGAGGATGATCATTTCGACTTCGACAAGCCGGAAAACAATTTCCTTTCGGCCTTGTCGGCTTACGCGTCTTGGGGTTATTTCGATCCGGGCGAAGCTGCGGGTGGTAGATCAGAGTTCGGGGATTATCGGGACGGGTACCAAAACATT